>NZ_SAUH01000001.1:2792500-3490000 GCF_004193175.1 Streptomyces sp. RFCAC02
GTGACGTCGGCGGCGAAGACGAGGACCCCGCGGTGCGGGGTGCGCACACCGGGGACGGACAGCCGTACGGGCGTGCACGTGAAGGTGAAGTGGCTGTCGCGGGTGTGACCCGGGACCCTGCGGGACTTCAGCGTGCGGGGGGTGCCACTGCGCTGCACCTGGTCCATGAGGGGGAGGAGGCCCAGTTCGGCCAGCTCGGGGAGTGTCTCGCCGGCCGGGGCGCCGGGGGCGCGGGGGCCGAAGAGCGAGGCGTAGGCGTCGTTCACGTAGGCGACGCGGTGCTCCGGGCCGTGGACGACGGCGACGGGGGCCGGGACCTGGCCGAGCAGTTCGTGGACCGCGTGGGCGTCCACACCGGGGCCGCCCGCGGGGCGCGGGGCCTGCGGCTCGGTACGGGCCGCGGGTACGCCGGCGGCGTCGGGTCCGGCGGAGGCGGCGTGGCGCCGCTGCGTTCCGGGCAGCCGGAGTCCCCAGCGCGTGAAATTCACAGCTTCCGTTCCGATTCGTTCCGCGTCGTCCTGTGGTGCTGGTCAGTGGTTCCCCGCCGGCCGGCGGCCCGTCCATGGTCACACGGCGGGGCGCCGTCAGGCGTCCTCGGGGTCGCGGGGGGTGCGGGCCGCGAGCTCGAATCCGGCCCGCGGGTGTTCCAGCGAGCCGAGGGAGACGATCTCACGTCTGAACAATCCCGCAAGGGTCCATTCGGCGAGGACGCGCGCCTTCCGGTTGCCCGTCGGCATGC
Organism: Streptomyces sp. RFCAC02; assembly: GCF_004193175.1. Lineage (NCBI taxonomy): Bacteria > Bacillati > Actinomycetota > Actinomycetes > Kitasatosporales > Streptomycetaceae > Streptomyces > Streptomyces sp. RFCAC02. Next base: position 2,793,240 of record NZ_SAUH01000001.1, read on the forward strand.
GCAGGAGGTGGTAGACGCGGTGGACGAGCCAGGCGGCGCGGCCCGTCAGGCGGCGGCCACGGACCCGCGCGATGCCCCGGTGCAGCCCGAGCGATGCGACGGCTCCCGTCTGCCGGTGGCGGTAGTCGGCGGTGGGGCCGCCGGTGAGGACGGCGGCGATGTTGTCGGCGAGGCGGCGGGCCTGGTGGACGGCGTGCTGGGCGTTGGGGGCGCAGCGCGTTCCGGGATCGGGGGCGGTCGGATCGGGCACGGCGGCGGCGTCGCCGGCGGCCCAGACGTGCGGGGTGTCCTCGACGCGGAGGTCGGGGGCGCAGCGGACGCGGCCCTCGTCGTCCAGGGGGACACCGAAGGAGGCGAGGACGGGGTGGGGGCGTACGCCGGCCGTCCACACGATGGTGCGGGTGGGATGGCGGGTGCCGTCGCTGAGGACGGCGGTGCGGCCCGTGCAGGATTCGAGGCGGGTGGTGAGGCGTACGTCGACGTTGCGGCGGCGCAGCTCGCGCAGGGCGTGGGCGCCCATGTCGGGACCGGCCTCGGGGAGGACTCGGTCGGTGGCCTCGACGAGGAGCCACTTCTGCTCGTCGGGGCGGAGGGAGGGGTAGGAGCGGCAGGCGTGGCGGGCCATGTCCTCGAGTTCGGCGAGTGCTTCGACGCCCGCGTAGCCGGCGCCGACGACGAGGAAGGTGAGGGCGGCGTCGCGGACGGCGGTGTCGCGGGTGGACGCGGCGATGTCGAGCTGTTCGAGGACGTGGTTGCGCAGGCCGATGGCCTCCTCGACGGTGCGGAAGCCGATGCCGTTCTCGGCGAGGCCGGGGATGGGGAGGGCGCGGGTGATGGAACCGGGGGCGAGGACGAGTTCGTCGTAGGGCAGGACATGGGGGGCGTCCGCCGGGGGTTCGCCGCCGGGGCGGGTGGCGGTGTGGCGGGGAGCCGGGGGTCGGACGGTCACCGTGCGGCGTTCGGTGTCCACGGCGGTGGCCTCCCCGCGAGGACTCGGCAGCGGGCGAGGAGACGGCGCAGGGGGACGACGACGTGGCGGGGGGAGAGGGAGCCGGCGGCGGCCTCGGGGAGGAGCGGCTGGTACGTCATGTACGGCCGCGGGCTGACGACGGTGATCGTGACGTCGCCGCGTCTGAGGTGGGGGCGCAGCCTGCGCTGGAGGCGGTGGGCCGTGGAGAGGCCGACATGACCGCCGCCGATCACCACGATGTGCGCGGGTCGCTTCGTCACCCGTCCATGAGGCACCCGGGGGCGTGGTTTTGTCCACAGGGTGTGCGCGGCGTGGTCCGTTCGGGGGCGTGGCGCGGGGGGCGGGGCGGGGCTTTCGGGTGCTGGGTGTCAGTGGGCTCAACTAGGTTGCCTGCTAGCGGAACAGGAAGGGCGGCGCGGGCCGCCGGCGTCATGGGGGATCGGGGGGATCGGTTGTGGGGGCAGTCGGGAAGGCGGACGGGTGGGGTGATGTGTCCGGTGAGGCGGAGCCGGCCCGGGGGGTCCGGGAGGACGGGGGGCCGCTGCGGGTCGACGCGCAGCGGAATCTGCGGCATGTGCTGAGCGCGGCGCGCGATGTGTTCGGGGAGCTGGGGTACGGCGCCCCGATGGAGGAGGTCGCGCGGCGGGCGAGGGTCGGTGTCGGGACGGTGTACCGGCGCTTCCCGAACAAGGAGGCGCTCGTGCGGTACATCGCGGCCGAGGAGACCGAGCGTCTGACGGCCAGGGCGCGGGAGGCGCTGGCGGCGGCGGACGAGCCGTGGAGCGCGCTGGAGGAGTTCGTGCAGCACTCGGCCGCGGGGGGCGCGGGGCGGTTGCTGCCGCCGGAGCTGCTGTCGGCCGGTGTGCCGGAGGCGGTCGCGGCCGGCGGGGCGGACGTGGTGGGCGTTCCGCAGCAGCGGGGCGCGGGGACGAGTGAGCTGCTCTCGGCCGTCGGCCAGCTCGTGGAGCGGACGCGTGCGGCGGGCCAGTTGCGGGCGGATGTGACGGTGGCGGACCTGATGCTGGTCATAGCCGCGTCGCCGCCGCGGGTCGCTGACCCGGTGCGGCAGTCGGCGGCGGAGGAGCGGCTGTTGCGGATCCTGCTGCGGGGGCTGCGGGCGAACGGTCGCTGAGCGGCGCGGTGATGAGCCCGCGCGGGAGCGGCCGCGCGGGCGTTCGCCGTGGAATCCCCCCGGAAGAGTGGTCTCCCTCGCGGTATGGCGTGCACGGGTGGGTGTGCGTGTCACCCTGACCGCTGCTGGCAGACATGACGGGGGCGGCGGGGCATGGGCGTTGAGGGGAAGGGCGGCGGTTCCACCGTGCCGCGGCAGCGTCGGGAGCACGAGGCGGCCGGTCCCGGGGACCTCGCACTCGTCGAACGGATGCGTTCGGGCGACATGGGGGCGTACGACGAGCTGTACCGGCGCCATGCGGCGTCCGTGCGCCGGTACGCGCGGACGTGCTGCCGGGACGCCGACACGGCCGACGACCTGACGAACGAGGTGTTCACGGCGACGCTGCAGGCCGTGCGGGGCGGGGCGGGGCCGCGTGCTTCGGTGCGGGCGTACCTGCTCGCGTCGGTGCGGCGGGTCGCGGCGGACTGGGCGCGTACGGCGCGGCGTGAGCAGTTGGTCGAGGACTTCGCGGTGTTCGCGGTGGAGGCGGAGGCCGGCCGCGCGGTGGGGGGCGCGGCGACCGCGGGGGCGGACGTGCGGGCGATGCGGGAGGCCGACGCGTCGATGGCGGTGCGGGCGTTCCGCAGCCTTCCGGAGCGGTGGCAGACGGTGCTGTGGCACACGGCCGTCGAGGAGGCGTCGCCGCGCGACGTCGCGCCGCTGCTCGGGCTGACGCCGAACGCGACGGCGGTGCTGGCGCACCGGGCGCGGGAGGGGCTGCGGCAGGCGTTCCTGCAGGAGCACGTGGGCCGTTCGGCGCGGGCGGGCGGTGAGTGCGCGCGGTACGCGGCGCGGCTCGGGGCGTACGCGCGCGGCGGGTTGCGGGCGCGGGCGGAGCGGGGGCTGCGCCGGCACCTGGAGGAGTGCGTGGACTGCGCGACGGCCGCGCGCGAGGTGCGGCTGCTGAACGCGGAGCTGGGCGCGCTGCTGCCGGTGGCGTTCATCGGGTGGTTCGCCGCGGGGTCGCAGGCCGGTGCCGCGGCCTGGCTCGGGGCGGCCGGGGGCGGTACGGCCGCGGCTGCCGGAAGTGCCGCGGCCGCCGCGGGGGGCGGCTCCGGCGGGGGCGGTGCCGGGGCGCTCCAGGGGATCGGCGGGGCGATGAAGGCGGGGATCGCCTCCGGGGTGGTGGCGACCGCGCTGGCCGCCGCCCTGGCGTTCGCGCTCGCGGGGCAGCGGGGGCCGGACGAGGCCGCGCGGCCCGAGTCGCTGCCGTCGGCGCCGGCGCTTCCGGACCGGCCGGAGCCGGCGGACCCCGCGCCGCCGGACCGGCCGGCCGAGGAGCCCGGGCCGTCCCGGACCCGTGAACCGGCGGAGGAGACGGCCGCGCCGGAGCCTACCGAGCCGCCGGAACACACCCCCGACGCGCCCCCGGCGCCCCGGCCGGACGAGGAGACGACACAGCCTGCCGCCCCCGACCCGTCCCCGTCGCCCACTCCCCCGCCGCCCGCGCCCGGGCCGACGCCGTACGAGCTGCGTGCCCTCGCGTACGACCTCACGGGCGACGGTGACGCGCCGACCGTGCGCGTCGCGGGCAGCACGCCCGTGTGGCGGCGGTCGGACGGGCTGTCGATCGGCGGCACGGCGTACGCGCACGGGGTCTCCGTCGGCGCGGCGTCCTCGGTGACGATCGACCTGAACCGGCCCTGCGCCGTCTTCCGCGCGGTGGCCGGCCTGGACGACCGGACGGTCGGGCTCGGGGCGGCCGAGTTCGCGGTGTACGGGGACGGCGTGGAGCTGTGGCGCTCGCCGGTGCTCGCCGCCGGTGCCCCGGGGGCGCCGGTCGAGGTGCCGCTCGACGGGGTGGCGGAGATGCGGCTCACCGTGCGTCCGCACGGGCTGCTCGGCCTGCTGGCGCCCGCGGCGTGGGCGGAGAGCGTCATCGAATGCGGCTGACACGGCGGGCCGCCGGCGCCGAGTCGCAGGGACGGCCGGTACGCGGGGCACGGCCGCCTGGTGTCGTCAGACATGTCCGAGTCGGAACGGCGTTCCGGGACCGGGGCCACGGGCGCCCCGCGTGGGGGCGGGGGCTCAGGGGCTGACGCCGCTCGTCACCGCGCGGGGGTCGCGGTGGCCCTCGGCGGTCCAGCAGGAGCCGCGGCGTGCGAGGAGGCGGCGGAGCCACACCTCGGTCGAGACGAGCTCGGCGAGGCCGTCGAGCGGGAGGCGCTCGCCCTCGGCGGCCGCGCGCAGGGCCTTGCGGACGACACGGGCCTCGATCAGGCCGGCGTCCGCGAGCAGGGGGGCGTCGAAGAGGTCGACCAGGGTGCCGATGTGGGCGTGCAGGCCGAGCCGTGCGGCCTCGCCGTGGGTCGCGGCCTGGGTCGTCGCGCCCCAGCCGGGCGGCAGGGCGCGGACGCCCGCGCCCTCCAGGACGGCGCGCAGCACATCGGCGCGCGCCCCCGGCTGGACGCGGAGCGACTCGGGCAGCGCCTGCGAGGCGCGGACCACCTGATTGTCGTAGAAGGGGGCGTGCAGCCGCTGGTGGCGGACCTCGGCGGCCTGCTCCAGGACGCGGTGGTCGGCGGCGCTGCGGGCCAGGGCGGCGCGGGCGCGGCGGACACCGGGCCGGCCCGTGCCGGCGGCCGAGCGCGGCCGCGCCGCCACCGCTTCGAGCCGAATCGATACTTCCGCCAGTGCCTCCCCCGTCAGCCACCGGGCGGCCGGCCCCGGGCGGCACCAGGCGAGCGCGGCGAGGGAGGCGCCGAGCGCGCCGTCGTGCGTCGCGTCGGTGAACGGGTCGGCGGCCACCGGTGTGCGCAGGGCGACGGCCGCGCCGGTGAGGCCGTCCGGGTACGGGGTTCGGGCGAGGCGCCGCGCGGCGCGGTAGATCGTGAGCGGCACCGTGACGGAACGGCTCCCGCCGCCCGTCGCGCGCGCGAGGGCCGTGACGGGCCGTACGAGGGAACGGCGGCGGCGGTCGATGAGGAGGTCGGCGAGGCGGGCCGGGTGGGCGTCGAGGACATGGCGCGCGCCGCTGCCGACGAAGTGGTCCGCGCTGCCGGCGAGGAGGCGCAGGCGGTGGCGGGACGCGGTGACGAGGGCGGGGCCCGGTTCGTCGGTGAGGGGACCGGTGTCGAGGCCGGCCCAGGGCAGGGCCTCCTCGCCGCCCGTGACGACGACGTGGTGGAGGCGGGGGCTCTCGGCGATGGCGCGGGCGCGTTCGAGTTCGGCGGCGCGGGCGGCGGCGCCCGGCGTCCCGGCGGCGGGGGCGGTGAGGTCGTTGAAGGTGACGGCGAGCAGGCGTTCGCCGGCCTGGGTGGCGCCGGTGCCGAAGACCGTGCCGGGCATGCCGGGCAGGCCGGCGGCGAGCAGGGCGAGGGTGGCGGACGCGCTGCCGCCGGACAGGTCGGCGCCGACGCCGGGCGCGGGCTCGGCGTGCCGGCCGCCGCGGTCGGCCGGTCCCATGCCGGGCACCGGGCCGCCGTCGGTGGCGGGGGCGTGCCGGGGGGCGGCGAGGCGGCTGCGGACGGCCTCGACCAGGGCGTCGCGCACGCCGGCGACGGCGACCTCCCGTTCGGTGGGCGGTGCGGCGACGACCATGGGGACGGCCGGCTCGTAGTCGACGATGTCGCGGACGCCGCCTTCACGGAGCATCAGGGCGTGGCCCGGCGGCACGCGGCGGACACCGCGGTACGGGGTGCCGTCGCCGGTGGCCTCGGGCGCCTCGGGCGCGGCCAGCAACGCGGCGAGGTGCGGTACGTCGAGCTGGGCCTCGGTGAGGTCGGCGAGGGGCAGGGCGGCCGTCGCGTAGGCGGAGCCGCCGGCCCAGTCGGTGTGGAAGACGGGGCGGACGCCGGCGAGGTCGGCCGGGACGACGGTGCGGCGGCCGAACCGGGCGACGGCGGTGTAACTGCCGGGCCAGAGCGTGAGCTGGCGGAGTGCGCCGGCGCGCGCGGAGACGAGAGAGCGCCGCAGGGTGGCGTCGTCGGCGCCGCAGTGGCCGAAGACGGCGAGGTGCGTGTCGCCGTCGGCCTGGACGAGACGGATCTCGTCGGGGCGCCAGTCGCCGACCGCCCAGAGGGGGTCGGGGCCGTTCCACAGCAGATGGGCGCCCAGCGGCTGGATGTCACGGGCGGCGCCGGCCGTGGCTCCGCACCAGCCGACCAACCATCGCATCGCCGCCTCCCCCGGTGAGTTGGGCGCTCCGGTCACTCCCGGGAACGTACGCGGGGGTCCGTGGACCGTCCGCGGGCGTGGGGCCGTCGCGCAGGTGCCTGCGCCCATGCTGCCATGCGGCGAACGCGAACGGGGCACGGCGGTGGGGTCCTTCGCACCGCGTGGCGGACGGACGGGGGCGCGCGACGGTGCGCGCGACGGGCTGCGCGCGCCCCGGTGGGGGCGGGCGATTTTCGGCCAAAGTGTGACCGGTGCGCGCCGATCGGCACCCTGCCGGGCGACGCCGCGGTTCAGGGCCCGGGAGACGCCGACCGCCTCCCGGGCCGGTCCGCCACCCGCGGGGAATGGGGCGGCGGCAACCCCCGGCCCGCCGGTTCCGTGAGGGCAGCGGGCCGACCCACGCGGTGCCCATGGAAGCGCCGCCTCCCGCGGCCGGACAGAGCGCACGGCCGGGCGCACGGCCACATAGCCGGAGCACGTTCCCTGGACGGGGCAGCGCTCGCACGCCCGTACGGTCATAAACACGCCAACCGGGATTCACCCCCTTAACGGTCAGGAGGCGCCGAACTACGCTGGGTTGGCGGAGGTACGGAGAGGCCCCGCACTGGTCGTGGGGCCGCCGTTGGGTGTGTCAGGGGTGCGCGCATGTCCAGAGAACAACGCGGGCCGAACGAGAAGCTGGGCGCGGTTCTCGCCCTTGCGGGAATCAGCAACGCCGGTCTCGCCCGCCGGGTCAACGATCTGGGCGCGCAGCGGGGGTTGACGCTGCGCTACGACAAGACCTCCGTCGCCCGCTGGGTGACCAAGGGAATGGTGCCGCAGGGGTCGGCGCCGCATCTCATAGCCGCGGCCATCAGCGGCAAGCTGGGCCGGCCCGTCCCGCTGCACGAGATCGGGCTCGCCGACACCGATCCGGCGCCCGAGGTGGGCCTGTCGTTCCCGCGCGACATCGCGGGCGCGGTGGACGCGGCGACGGAGCTGTACCGGCTGGACGTCGCGCCGGGCAAGGGCATCTGGCAGTCGCTGGCCGGATCGTTCGCCGTCAGCGCGTACGCGGGGCCCGTGTCGCGGTGGCTCATCAGCCAGGCGGACGCGTCGGTGGCGCGCGAGGCGCCGCGGCCCACCGAGGGGGCGGCCGGACGCGTGGGCCACTCCGACGTCGCCAAGCTGCGGGAGGCGGCCGAGGAGGCGCGCCGCTGGGACTCCAAGTACGGCGGCGGGGACTGGCGTTCGTCCATGGTCCCGGAGTGCCTGCGGACGGATGCCGCGCCGCTCCTCCAGGGCAGCTACTCGGACGAGGTGGGGCGGCAGCTCTTCCGCGCGACCGCCGAACTGACGCGCCTCGCGGGCTGGATGGCGTTCGACACCGGGCAGCAGGAGGCCGCGCAGCGGTACTACATCCAGGCACTGCGGCTGGCGCGGGCGGCGGCGGACGCGCCGCTCGGCGGGTACGTGCTGGCGTCCATGTCGCTGCAGGCGACGTACCGGGGGTTCGCCGAGGAGGGGGTCGACCTCGCGCAGGCCGCGCTGGAGCGCAACCGTTCCCTCGCCACCGCCCGGACCATGAGTTTCTTCCACCTGGTCGAGGCGCGCGCGCTGGCGAAGGCGCACGACGCGCAGGGCTGCGGGCAGGCGCTGGCGGCGGCCGAGAGCTTCCTGGAGCGGTCCCGCGACACCGACGACGACCCGAGCTGGCTCGACTTCTACCAGCACGACCGGCTCGCCGCCGACGCCGCCGAGTGCTACATCGACCTCAAGGTCCCGGGGCAGGTGCGGCGGTTCACCGAGCAGGCGCTGTCCGAGCCGACGGAGGAGTTCGTGCGCTCGCACGGGCTGCGGCTCGTGGTGGCGGCCGTCGCCGAGCTGGAGTCGGGCAACCTGGACAAGGCGTGCGCGGTCGGGGCGCGGGCCGTGGAGGTAGCCGGGCGCATATCGTCGGCGCGCACCACGGACTACGTACGGGACCTGCTGCACCGTCTCGCGCCGTACGGGCACGAGCCGCTGGTGCGGCAGTTGCAGGAGCAGGCTCGCGTGCTCCTCGCTTCTCCGGCATGACCTCGCACATGACAGCGGCACGAGCGGCCGATCGGCGGGGGGCCGACGGCGGCGGCTGACCGCGCCGGGGGCGTCCTAGCGTTCGAACGCGCTGAGGCTGAGGGCGGGGCCCTCGTCCGTCTCGACGGTCGACAGCAGGTAGAGCTGGTACTCGTCGCGGGCCATGTACTGACGGTCGCCGACGCGGTGGGCCGGGAGTTCGACGACCGGGCCAGGACGGGGGGTGCCGTCCGCCGGGTCGACGGTGGCGAGCCACAGCGCGTCGCCCTGCACGCTGCCGGTGAGGAGGCCGCCGTTCGCGTCCGTGCCGAAGAACTGGGGGGCGTCGTCGAGCGCGGTCTCCCACAGCACGGTGCCCGAGTCCAGCCCGTAGCCGGTGACCGGCAGGGTGCCGTCGTCCGCCGTCTCCCCCGTACCTCCGCCGCCGAGCACGCACAGGATCTCGCCGGCGGCCACGGGGCGGCGGTCCGGACGGGGCATGCGCCACGCCTCCTCGCCCGTCTCCGCGTAGACGACGAGTTCGTCGTCCTGGCGGAGGATGACGGGGTCGCCGGCGAGGAGGGCGGAGAAGGTGAGGGTGGAGCCGTCGGCGGCCGGGTGGGTCCACTCCAGCTCGCCGGTGTCGGCGGTGTAGGCGTTGAGGAGGAGGTCGCCGGCGGTTTCCGTGCCGGTCGCGGTCCCGGTGCCGCCGTCGGTGCCGGCGGGGTCGGTGCCCGGGTCGCCCTCGGTGTCGCGCCCGGTGCCGGCGTCGGCGGGGACGCAGCGGACGAGTTCGACGACGCGGGAGCCGGCGTGGCCCACGGCCTCGGTCCTGGCCTGTGCGCCCTCCGCGCAGGGGGCCTGGTCCGGCGGCGGTGTCGGGAGCGGCAGTTCGGTGCCGGCGGCGGCGTCGAACCGGTGGAAGCCGGCGACCGTGCCCTCGGCGTCCAGGTTCACGGTGATGGTCTGCTCGCCCGCGGTCAGGGTGACGGCGGCCGGGTCGACCGGGGTGGCCGGCTGCTCGTCCGAGCCGGTGCCCGTGTCCGTGTCCGGCGCGTCCTCGCCGTCCGTGTCGGTGAGGTCCTTCCACCAGGGGAGCGTGCCGGTGTCGGTGTCGAGGGCGGCGAGGAGCGCGCAGTCGCCTTCCTCGGTGGTGTAGAGAACGGCGCCCACGCCGGAGTCGTTGACGCCGTCGGAGGCGGCGCAGGGCCGGCCGGCTCCCGGGGGCGGCGGCACGGACCACAGCTCGGCGCCGTCGATCGTGCCGTACGCGGTGACGCCCGCCGGGGAGACGAGGGTGATCGCGCGCTCCGACAGCCACAGGCGGGTGGCGGGATCGGCGGTGCCCGCCGGGTCGGCGGTGACGTCCGCGTCCTCGCCGAGGGCGACGGCCGGGGCGTCCCAGACGCGGGCCAGGGCCTCGGGGGGCGCGTTGGCGGTCTCGGTGGGGCGGGTGTCCGCGACTTCCTCGAGGGACTCGGCGGCGGTGCCGTCCTGGCGGCTGAACACGACGACGAACACCGTCAGCAGCCCGAACAGGAGTACCCCCACTGTGGCCACCAGGCCGATCCGGCCCTCGGCGTCGTCCGCCATTCCCCCGGCTCCCTGCCTCTCCCGTCTCCGTGCAGATGCACGTCATATCATCCGACGACCATACGTGTCGTATCGGTTCCGCCCCGCGGGACCCGCTCATGACGGTACGTCAGCGGCGCACGACGGCGCGTACGGCCGCGCCCGGCGCGTACGGGGCGTGCGGGGGCGCGACCGTACAATCGGGCGCATTGTGACCGACCAGACCCCCGAGCCGCCGCGCCGGGCCGGCGCGATGTTCCCGCCGGGCACCGGCCCCGCCGCCGACCCGGCCGGGGACCGCTTCGACCGCCGCATCCGCAGTTTCCAGCCGCGCCGCAGCCGCGTCACCGCCGCCCAGCGCGACGCGCTGCTGCGCCTGTGGCCGCGCTGGGGCATCGAGGTCGACGGGCGGCGGGTCCTCGACCTCGACGCCCTGTTCGACGGCGCGCCGGTCGTCCTGGAGATCGGCTTCGGCATGGGCGAGGCGACCGCGGAGATGGCCGCCGCTAACCCCGGCACCGGCCTGCTCGCCTGCGACGTCCACACCCCCGGCCAGGGCAACCTGCTCCGCCTCGCCGAGGAGCGCGGGCTCACGAACGTGCGCGTCGCCAACGGTGACGCCGTCATCCTCCTGCGCGAGATGCTGCCCCCGCGCGCGCTCGCCGGGGTGCGCGTCTTCTTCCCCGACCCGTGGCCGAAGTCGCGGCACCACAAACGGCGCATCATCCGCCCCGACTTCACCGAGCTCGCCGCCTCCCGCATGGCCCCCGGCGCCCTGCTGCACTGCGCGACCGACTGGGAACCGTACGCCGAACGCATGCTGGAAGTGCTGACCGACAGCCCGTCGTTCGAGAACACCGCCCCGGACGGCGGCTGGGCCCCGCCGCGCGCGGCCGGGCGCGTGCCGACCCGTTTCGAACGGCAGGGGCTGGCCAAGGGGCACGTCGTGCGCGACCTCGTCTTCCGCCGGCTGCCCTGACCCGCGCGGCGCGCGCCGGGCGCGACGGGCGGCGCGCGGCCGGTTCCGTGCGCGGTCTGTCGACGGCGCGCGAGCAGACCGTAGAGTCGGCCGCGTGCCCCACGCGCGTCCCCCGCTCCCCTCTCCCCCGCCCTCGTCCGCGGTGCTGCTCGGGCTCGCGCTCGCGCTGTGCGCCGTGATCGTCGCCCTGGTGATCCGGCACGAGGCGGGGGCGGAGGGATTCCTGTCCGGGGTGGGTCTGGCGACGCTGCCGCTGCCGTTCATCGCCCTGGTCTTCACGCGGCTTGACGCGGTCGCGCCCAAACCGCGCGGCACCCTCGCGTTCGCCTTCGCGTGGGGCGCGTGCGCGGCGACGTTCCTCACGCTCATCGCCAACGGCGTGCTGCTGCGCTGGCTGACCGGCGCCTCGGCGACCGTCGCGCCGGCGCACGACGACATGCTCTACCTCACGGTGGGCGCGCCCCTGGTGGAGGAGGCGGGCAAGGCGGCGGTGGTCGTCGCGCTGTTCCGGTACCGGCCGCTGGCGTTCCACGGCGTCCTGGCCGGGCTGGTGACCGCCGGGGTGTCGGCCACCGGCTTCGCCTTCACGGAGAACGTGCTGTACCTCGGCAGCGCCGTCACGCAGGACCGGCTCGCGGGCACGACCGGCGGCCCGGACTCGGCCGCGGTGGTGACGTTCTTCGTGCGCATCCTCGTCGCGCCGTTCGCGCACCCCGTGTTCACGGCGCTGACGGGGGCGGCCATCGGGCTGGCGAGCACCCTGCCCGCCGGCGACCGGTCGCGGTGGCGGCTCGGCGTACCGCTGGCGGGCTTCGCCGCCGCGTTCGGGCTGCACGCCGTGTGGAACGCGTCGACGGCCCTGTCGTTCTTCGGCTTCGCCGGTGTCTACACGCTCGTGATGCTGCCGGTGTTCGCGCTGCTGAGCCGCCTCGCGGTGCGGGAGCGCCGGCGCCAGCTGCGGACCGTCCGCCGCACGCTCCCCCTGTACGAGGAGGCCGGGTGGTTGCGCGCGGGCGAGGCAGCGGCGCTCGGCTCGATGCGCGAGCGGGCGCGCAAGCGGCGCGCGGCCCGCAGACGCGCCGGTGCAGCGGGCGCGCGCGCCGTCGCGGCGTACCAGACCGCGGCGGCCGAGCTGGCGCTGCTGCGCGAGCGCGCCGACCGGGGCACCGCCGGCGACACCTTCCCCGCCGCGGAACGCGCCCTGCTCGACCGCCTGTGGCTGCTCGGCGACCGGGGTGGTCGCGGGCCGCGGCCGGAGGACGGCGGGGCCGGGGGGCGGGTCAGCGCAGCGAGGTCAGGAGGCCGTCCGTCCGCCGGGCGTGCGCGCGTATCCACTGCGCCTCCTCGGGGCGCAGTTGCCCCGGCAGGCCGAAGCCGACCAGGTCGACGCGCTCGCTGACGTCGAGGAAATCGAGCAGCCGCGCGACCGTGAACGCCGTGCTCGCGTCCACGGCCCACCGGGACTCGCCCATGAGCGCCGGGTCGCGGACGGGGCGTGCGAGCGTGCGGTCCCCGACGTACTGCTGCGCGCCGGGCACGAGCCGCTCCCGTACCGCCGTGCGCCACTCGGACGGCTTGTCGGCGAGGACCAGGCGCGTCGTGACGGTCCTGCGCCACCCGGGGCCGTCGCTGCGGTGCGAGACGGCGTGGACGTCGGCGCGTTTCCCGGTGCCCTCGGGGTGCGTGCGGAACGAGTCGAGGCGCACGACCACGTCGTACCGGTCGATCTCGGCCCCGAGCCCGCCGGCCGCGACACCCTCGCCGTTCGCCACGACGACGACGCTGCGACCCTCGACCTGGCCCCGGAAGTCGCCGACTCCTATGGGCGCGCCGCCGCCGAGCAGCGGATCGTCCATCCGGCCGTCGGTGGCGAGCCTGCTGTAGGTGCCGAACGCCTCGGCCAGCAGGCGCGTGCCGGGGTCGGCCGCGCCGGTCTCCGCGAGGCGGCGTTCCATCTCGGCGGTGAGGGCGGCCCGCACGTCGGCGGCCGGCCGCTCGCGCAGCAGCGCGTCCGGCACGACGGCGTCGGCCGCGGTGAGCGCGGCGCGCTTCTCCCGCAGCAGCGCGACGCGGCGGGCGATGTCCTCGGTCCCGCCACCGGCGAGGTCTTGGTACCGCTCGTACGCCTCGACGGCCTCGGTCTCCCGCCCGTCCGCCTCCAGCGCGCCCCCGCGGAGCCGCCACGCCCCCTTGGACCGGCTGCGCAGGGCGACGGCGGAATCGGCGACACGCCGCGCGAGCCGCACCTCCCCGGCGTCGAGGGCGCACTGCCCGGCCCGCAGCAGGGCGTCGAAGGCTCGCTCGGCGGACGGCTCATGGGCGGAGTGCTCGACGACCAGCGCACCGATCGCGGCGACGAGCGCCGCATCCCGGCCACCACCGGCCACATACGCGGCACACTCACGGACACACGGGGTGAACAGATCCTCAGCACGCGCGACACTGCCGGGCCGCAGCCTGAACTTCATACCCCCGACCCTGCACGACGAACGACGCACAACAGGGTGCCCCACATGACACGAAGACACCACCGAGGTGAACATCTTCTAGCGGCGCCGGTCTCCTGAAGGGCTCGCTCACGGGTATAGAGGCTGCGGATCGACGATGTCCCACTTCTCAGTCGACCGTGAGCCCAGCCAACCGCCTGTGGTCTTCCAGACGGAGCCGATCCCGAGATGTTCTAGATAGGAGGAGTAAATACCTATCTCGTCCGTGAAAAGAGCGACCAGTCGCGGTTCTCTCCTCTCGTCCCGAATAAAGTGTCGATACTCCAGCAACTGCGCCACCGCTTCACGGACCGCAACGGTAACATTGCCCTCCCTGATGACCTTCGCTTCAATCAGCCAACTATCGAACTCCCTCTTCAAGATTAGATCACGCGGATGAACTTTCTCGGTTATCGGCGTGAATCCACGCAGGTAAACGTAGGAGCCAAATTCGCGTATGAGGGCCTCATGCCGACGCTTTTTACGGAGAGTCCGTTCCGCGATGCGAGCGAGGTAATCCGCGTCATTTTTCGGCTTGAAGTAATTCATAGTCCCGGGAGCACCCCACCCGCGATTCGGCGTCGGATCGCGTCGAGTAGGCGATGCTTCCCCCGGTTCGTGTACCGCAGGGCCAATCTCGACACGCGAAGCCGAATCAAGTAGATCGACTGCGGCCCACAAATCCGCCGCCAAGGTCTTCTCAGTGGGTAGATCAGCCAGGTCATAACGCTTGGCGGCGACACTAGCCGCCTCATAGGCACGCAGCCGCCAATCCTGCGGGCGCGACTGCAAAACGAGCTGGGAATCCCACCCCTCTAGAGCCTCTCCGAGAATTCCTCGCTGGATCGCAAGCGCGTTCTCCCGAAGCTGCCGCTGCAACCTAACCCCCCTTTTAAGGGTCTTCTCCAGGCCTTCCACTCCCTGCTGAAGCGACAGTGTCACCGCGCTAAGGTCCGGACTGAAGAGGTAAGCTAGGTAGAGTCCTTGACTAGAGCTATTTGAGATGTCTGGGTTGAACACTCCAACCCAGGGAGACAAAGCAGCCGCCCCATTGCCACCGAAACCCGCCGCACGTACGCCAGCCGGAAGAGGAAGCGGCATATCCGATATGGAGCGCAGAAGGTCTTGCGCATATATGCCCTTCTTCGTTCCAGCGGTCCTGTCATAGGACCGTGCTATGTCGCTCAGCACCTGACCGAGGGCAGTGCGAGTAGTCGAGTTCGCCATGACTCAGCCACCTTTCGTAGCTTCACTGGCGCGACGAGGCGTTGGCCAGGGTTGTGGACTCGTCGGGGGTCAGGGTGATCGTGGTTGACTCCAGGAGTGCCTGGAGCTGTTCTGGTGTGCGCGCGCTCGCGATCGGTGAGGTGATCGTCGGTTGGGTCCGCAGCCATGCCAGTGCGATCGCTGTCGGCGTTGCTCCGTGAGCGGTCGCGATGTCGTCGAGGGCGGCCAGGACGCGGCGGCCCCGTTCCGTCGCCAGGTGTCCGGCCGCGCGGGAGGAGCGGGCGCTGCTCACGTGGTGTCGGGGCGGTATTTGCCGGTGAGGAAGCCGGATGCCAGGGCCGAGTACGGCAGAGCCGCCAGACCGTGGTCGGCTGCTGTGGCCGCGAGATCACCTTCGTACGTCTCGCGCGAGACCAGGTTGTAGCGCGGCTGGATCGCCACATAGCGGGCCATGCGCTCCTGGGACGCGAAGTCCAGTGACGCCCGCAGCCGCGTGGCGGAGATATTGGAGGCGCCAAGGGCACGGACCTTGCCCTCGCGCACGAGGGCGTCGAGTGCTGTGACGATCTCCGGGACCTCAACCGACTCGTCGTCGGAGTGCGTGTAATAGAGGTCGATGTGGTCCGTGCCGAGACGGCGCAGAGACGCCTCGGCTGCGCGTTTGACCGTGGACGCGGACAGACCGCGGAAGTCCGGGTGACTGCCGACTTTCGTCGCGATCAGAACATCGTCGCGCCGGCCGCGGCGTGCGAGCCAACGGCCGATCAGGGTCTCCGACTCACCGCCCGAATTGCCGTCAGCCCAGGCGGAGTAGACATCAGCGGTGTCCACGATGTTGCCGCCGGCGTCCGCGTAGGCATCAAGGACAGCGAACGACTCCGACTCGTCCGCCGTCCAGCCGAACACGTTCCCGCCCAGACAGAGGGGGAAGACCTGGAGATCACCGACGGGACGCAGAGCAACGGTCATGCCGCCACCCTAGAACCCGAGACCGAGAGATCATACGACCGGCAGACGATCAGTTGATTCGGTACGGCGGGGTCGTCTTGCACACGCCTTCAGCGGAGGCATCGGGTGCCCGCAGCAGGGCACCCGAGCACTCATCGGCGCGTCGTGTCCTCGTCAGACGGAGAGGCCCAGGTTGCGCAGCCAGGTCAGGGGGTCGATCGGGTCGCCGCCGTCGGGGCGGACTTCCACGTGGAGGTGGGGGCCCGTCGAGTTTCCGGTGGAGCCCACCAGGCCGATCTGGTCGCCCGTGGTGAGGGACTGGCCGGCCGACACGCTCATCGAGGACAGGTGGCAGTACCAGAGCTCGGTGCCGTCCTCCAGCTCGACGATCACGCGGTAGCCGTAGGAGCCGGCCCAGGCGGCTTCCTGGACGGTGCCCGTGTGGATGTTCTTCACGGGGGTACCGGTGGAGGCGGCGAAGTCCTGGCCGGTGTGGTTGGAGGCCCACATCGTGCCGGACTGGCCGAAGCCGGAGCTGAGGCGGTAGTCGGAGAGGGGGAGGGTGTAGCTGGCGGCGAGTTCGCGCAGACGCCGCTCCTCCTCCTCGCGCTCCCTGGCTTCCTCCGCGGCCTGGCGTTCCGCCTCGGCGGTGGCGGCGGCCTCCTCGGCGGCGGCCTCGCGGGCCGCGTCGAGGGCGGCCGCGGCCGTGCGCGTGTCGACGGCCGTCTCCTGCTGATCGGCCTGCTGGAGGATACGGGCGCGCAGCGCGGCACCGGCGTCCTCGCGGGCCTGCTCGGCCGCGGCCTCGTCCGCCGCCTCATCGGCGGCGGAGTCGGCGCCCGGGTCGGGCAGCATGTCGCCGACGACGGGGATCGCGCGGAGCTGGTCGGCCGCCGCGTCCACGCCGGGGACGGCGGCCGCGCCGTCGTCGTTCGCCGAGGCCATGCCGCCGGCGCCGACCGCGGCGATGACGCCGACGCCGAGAACGGCCCGGCTGCGGGCGATCGTGCCGCCGCCCTTGCGCGCCACACGGTGCCGGCCGCGGA
The DNA here is from genome assembly GCF_004193175.1 of Streptomyces sp. RFCAC02. Lineage (NCBI taxonomy): Bacteria > Bacillati > Actinomycetota > Actinomycetes > Kitasatosporales > Streptomycetaceae > Streptomyces > Streptomyces sp. RFCAC02. The sequence continues at coordinate 2,809,792 of NZ_SAUH01000001.1, forward strand.
GCGGGAGGAGCGTCTCCTCGCTCGGGTTCCACTCGGTGCGGGGCTCGTCGTCGGTGGCGAGGGGGCCGAAGTACGCCGGGGCATCGGCCGTGTCGGCGATGTCGGTCGGGTGCGCCGGGGGGAGGTCGGGGTGGCTGCCGTAGGTGCCGTACGAGCCGCCGAAGGCGCTGTGCTGGTGGGCGATGCCGTGCGTGCCGTGCGCCGGGCGGACGGCCGTGTCGTGCAGATCGTACGGATCGAGGAGGTGCGCCCCGGGGCGGGTGTCCTCGACGGAGGCATGCCGGTTCGACGCCACGGAGGCGTTCTCCTTTCCTTCCCCTCGCCTACCGGGTTAGCTGACGGGTTCGGAGCAGGAAGGTCTCCTACGGGCGGCCGACGGCGGTGGCCTGCGGCTGTCCGATTCACCCCAGGTGGTTGGTTCCCCGGTTCCTTCGAGTGCAGTTGTTCCGCACGCCGGATTCGGCGACGCAGCACGGTGCCGCCCTCGCGACGGCACTGACGACCGCGCTGCGTTATCGAACGTTAATAGACGGAGGCGTGTGATTCCAAGCCTTCGCGGCAAGCAACCGGGAAAACCCGCCGGGCAATTCGGCGCGCATCACGGCCAACCGGGGCATCCCGGCGGGGGGATGTGCCGCATCTCGCATTCTGACGGTGTGTCAGTCGTTATGCGGAGCGCGCCCCCGCGGGCACGAGCGGTGACGACAAGGGGAACGGTTGTCGTCACCGCCTTTGACAGCGGCTCCCGGGCGGCCCCACTCTTCACATGTGAACATCTCTTCAGACGTCGTGGACGGCGAGCGGGTCAGGGCCGTCGCCGCGCGCATGCCGTCCGCGCGGGACATCGCCGACACGGCGGACGTGTTCGGTCTGATGGCCGACCCGGGCCGGCTCCGGTTGCTGGTCGCCCTCCGGGACGGCGAGCTGTGCGTCCGCGACCTCGCCGCCGTCACCGGGCTGAGCGAGTCCGCGACCTCCCACGCCCTGCGGCTGCTGCGCGCCCACCGCGTCGTCGCCGCGCGCAGGGCGGGCCGGGTCGCGTTCTACCGGCTGGACGACACGCATGTCGCGACGCTGCTCGACCTCGCCGTCGAGCACATCGGGCACGCCGCTCCCGACAGTTGCGACGGGCACGGGGAGCACGGCTGATGGGGCACGGACACGACCACGGCGCCGCCGCGCTCTCCGCGAGCGGGCGGCACCGGTGGCGGCTCGCGGTGGCCTGCGCGCTGATCGCCGCGTTCTTCCTGGTGGAGCTCGCGGCGGGCCTCGCCGCCGGCTCGCTGTCCCTGCTGTCCGACGCGGGCCACATGGCCGCCGACGTCGTGACCCTGGGTGCAGCCCTGGTCGCGACCCGCATCGCGGCCCGGCCGGACGCGACGGGACGCCGTACGTACGGCTCCTACCGCGCCGAGGTCTTCGCGTCCGGGCTCGCGGTGCTGCTGATGTGCGGGGTGGCCGTGTACATCGTGGCGCAGGCGATCGGGCGCATCGGCGACGGCGGTGACGCCGGGGTGGACAGCGGGCCGATGCTCGTGGTGGGCGCCGTGGGCCTCGCCGTGAACGTCGCCGCGCTCGTGCTGCTGCGGGCCGGGGCCGCGGAGAGCCTGAACGTGCGGGGCGCGTACCTGGAGGTCGTGGCCGACACCGCGGGGTCCGTCGGGGTGCTGGTCGCGGGCTGGCTGGTGGCGGCCACGGGGCACGCCGCGTGGGACACGGCGGTCGCGGTGGCGATCGGCTGCTTCGTGGTCGTCCGCGCCCTGATGCTGGGGCGGCAGGTCCTGGCGGTGCTGGCGCAGCACGCCCCGGAGGGCATGGACCTGGACGCGGTGACGGAGGACCTCGCGGGGATCGAGGGCGTCACGGATGTGCACGATCTGCACCTGTGGACGCTGACCTCGGGGATGCCGGTCGCGACGGCGCACCTGGTGGCGCGGGAGCAGGCGGACACCCACGCCGTGCTCGACCGCGCGCGGGACGTCCTGCGGCACCGGCACGGGGTGGCGCACGCGACGCTGCAGGTCGAGCCGGCCGGGCACCGGGGGTGCGACGAGCTGGGGTGGTGATCCCGGACATGCGGGTGCGGGCCGGGGTGGCCGGCCCGCGTGGGGTGGTGCTGGGGGGGTGGTCAGTATGCGCTGTTGACGTTGTCCATGGAGCCGTAGCGGTCGGCGGCGTAGTTGCAGGCGGCGGCGATGTTGGCGACGGGGTCGTAGATGTTCTCGCTGGTGCCGTCGACGTGGTACTGCTCGAAGGTGGGGTCGATGACCTGGAGGAGGCCCTTGGAGGGGATGTTCTCGTGGGCGTTGGTGTCCCACATGTTGATGGTGAGGGGGTCGCCGCTGGACTCGCGCATGAGGTTGCTGTAGATGCCGTCGTAGGTGCCGGGGATGTCGTTCTTCTTCATGACGTCGAGGGCTTCGTTGATCCAGTCCTCGATGTCGTCCTGGGAGGCGGGCTCGGGGGAGGGCTGGTCGGTGCGGTCGATGGTGACGAGGGTGCCGTCGTCGGTGTAGTGGGCGCCGCGGCCGACGGTGCCGACGTCCGCGCTGGAGGCGGTGTCCTCGACGGTCTTGCTGTCGGCCGTCTTGCTGTCGGCCGTCTTGGTGTCGGTCGTCTTGGTGTCGGCGGTCTTGGTGTCGGCGGTGTGGGGCTTGGCGGGGGTGGTGGTGTCGGTGGTGTCGGTGGGGGTGAAGGCGGTGGCGGTGGTCTGCTCCGCGACGCGCTCGACGGTGGGGGAGTCGTTCTGGGCGGCCTGGGCGGTGCCGGGGATGAGGGAGACGGCCGCGGCCGCGGTGCCGGCGGTCAGGACGCCGGCGAGGGTGAGCTTGCGGGGGGTGGTGTTCGCGGTCATGGGACGCACCTCGTTCCAGATCGGGACATACCTGGTGGTTCCGGACGATCGCCATGGTGGGAGGCGGCTCCCGGAGGCGGCAACGAGGTGACCTACGAGCGGGACCCGAAGACCGGCACGGGCCATCCGGCCCCCACACCCCGCCCCCGCACCACCCCCACCGGCCCCCGCCTACGATCGACACCCGTAGGTGACCGGCGCCATATGCCGCGCCTCACACCCCACCCCCCGGAGTTCAGCACCATGCACTCGGTTCATTACACAGAGCCACAGTTTTCATGACTATCCGCGACGACACCGGAACACACAGTCACCGAGGTGCGCTGCTGAGTCTGGCCGGAGTCAGCCGGGTCCGCGGGGAGCGCCAGGTGCTCGCCCCCTTCGACCTCGACGTGGCCCCCGGGGAGTGCGTGGCGCTGCTGGGCCGCAACGGATCGGGCAAGTCCACGCTGCTCCGCATCGCCGCGGGACGGGACCGGCCCACGACGGGCAGCGTCACGTTCGACGGCGGCCCCATGGACGAGAACGACCCCCGGGTCCGCGCGCGGGTCGCCGTCGCGGGCGATGCTCTCGCCTGCTACCCCGACCTCACCGTGCGGCAGCACCTGGAGCTGGTCGCCACCGGCCACGGCGTGCCGGACGCGGAACTGCGCGTCACCGAGGCCCTGGCCGCGCACGGGCTCACCAGCCGCGCCGACGCCCTGCCGACGGAGCTGTCCTCGGGGCAGCTCCAGGAGACCCTGCTCGCCGCCGCGCTCCTGCGCCCCGCCGACCTGCTGCTCCTGGACGAGCCCGAGGCCCGTCTCGACCCGGCCGCGCGGGAACGGCTGGCCGCCGCCCTCACGGACCGCGTCGCCTCGGGTACGGCCCTGCTGCTCGTCACGCACCACCGCCCGCTCGCCGCCGCCCTGGCCGACCGGACATTCGTCCTCACCGACGGCGTCCCCGCCGCATCGTGACGGGCTCGGCGCCGCCCGACATACGCCCGTGGCTGCGCGCCCGGCGCGGCGCGGCACGCCGCCGCAGGGCCGGGTACACGGCGTACGTGACCGTGATGGTGCTGGGCGGCTGGTACGGGTTGTACGGCGCCGGGCTGGTGGCGCAGATCGACCGGGGCGGCCCGTTCGCCGACCACGCCGCGCAGATCGGCGCCGCACTCCCGTGGGCGGCCCCCGCCCTGGCGCTCGCCGCGGTCTGCGTCCCTCTGGCCGACGCGCTGTGGCGCGGCCCGGTGACCATGCCGCGGGCCGACGCGGACTGGCTGCTGCCCCTGCCCGTTCCCCGCGGTCCCCTGGTACGTCCCTGGTTTCTGCTGTCGCTGGGACTGAACGCCCTGGCCGCGCTGCTGGCCGGGCTCGCTGTGGCCCTGGTCCTGGGTGCCTCCCGGCTGGCCGGGCTCGGCCTTCTTGTCCTCGCCTGGGTGCCGGCCGCCGTCTGCCTCGCCCTGCTCTCCACGGCGGGGGCGCTGGCCGTACAGCGCTTCCCCTACGTAGCGGGGGCTGTACGCCTGCTACTGGGACCGGCCCTGCTGTGCGCGCTGCTCCTCGGCACGGCGGCGGTGCAGAGCTTCGGCGTTTCCGGGGCACCGGGGAACGACGTCCTCCTGCCCGGCGCGCTCCGTACCGCCGTCCTGTGGTCCGGTCCCTGGGGGTGGGCGGCACAGCCGGGTCTGGCCGCCACGGGCTTCCACGCCCCCGCCTGGCCCCTCGCGGCAGTGCTGCTGGTCTGCTGCACCGGAGCCGTGCTGCTGCCCATGACACGTGCCGTGGAACGCGTACCGGCGTCCGTGCTGCGGGCGCGTTCCCGTGCGGCCGGGCAGGCGGTCGCCGGGCTCCTGTCGCTGGACCTGCGGGCGGCGCGCACGGCCGTGGCGGACGGGGTGGGGAGTACCGGTACCCACGTACCGCGCGTGCTGCGGCGTCTGCGCCCGCCTCGTGTGCTGTGGGCGGCCGTGCTGTGGCGGGACGTGGTGGGGCTGGCGTCGCGCCCACGGCGGGTCGTGACGGCCTGGATGCTGCTCGCGGGGGTGTTCGTCACGGCGGGGGCGGGGCAGGGATTCCTGGCCGCTGTCGCGGGGTTTCTGGGCGCCATGGGGGCCGGGGTCCTGCTGGAGCCGGCCCGTCTCGACGCGGCGGACCCGGCACGGGCGCGACTGTGGTGGCCCCGTTCACGCTCCGCCCTCGCGGCGCTGCACGCCGTGGTGCCGGTGCTCGTGCTGCTGCTTCCGGGGCTCCCGGTGGCCGCTCTGCTCGCGCCGGCCACGGACGTGCCGGTGCTCGTGCTCGTCCTCGGCGCGGTGCCGGTGATGGTGGCGGGCGCGCTGGTGGCGGCGTACCGGCCGCCGACTCCCCCGTGGCTGCTGCTGCGCAGCATGATGGGCGCGGCCGGCACCGTGACGCTGCTGGTCTGGCGCATGGCGGGGCAGCTCGTCGCGGCGGGTGGACTGGCCCTGGTGCTCACGCCGTACCTGACCGGGGACGGCGGCGCGGCCTTCGGCGCGCTCGCGCGGTGCTGGCCGCTCGCGGCCGTTCTGCTGGTGTGGGCGGCGCGCGGGGCGAGAACGGTGGACTGAGCCGGGCCGGCGTGAGGCCGCGGTCGATGGCGTCGGTGTGCTCCCGCGGCCGGGCGATCTCCCGGTGCGGCCAGGCCTCGGGGCCGGCGACGCGTCCGGCGCACGGTGTTCGGCCGGCAGCCCGTGGAGGTCGGGGAACGCGCGCGGGAGCGGCCGTCCGGCCCACGGCGATCCCGGCGCCGAGCAACCACAGCCGGGCCGCAGAGGCGGCGGCACGGACGCGGGGCCGGGGGCGCCCCTGACCGAAGTCGAACGCGGAGACGGGGAGGCGCCGACGAAGGCGACATCGAGGGACGGGAAGTCGTTGTGACGCACCGGCTCCTCGCCGCCCTCGATCGGCGTGCCGACGGTCGCGTCGTGCAGGCGCCGGAGATCCAGTCGCGGACACGGAAGACGGCCGGCCGCGCCACCACGGCTCACCGTCCGGCTCGGGCAGCTCCCGGCCGGAGAGGACGGCGTACGGCCGCCCGCCGGCGGGGGCGGCGGCCTGCCGTGCGGACGCGAGGGCGCGCTCGGCGTCCCGCCACAGGGCGGGAACCCGGAGTTCACGGGGCATCAGGCGCCGGTAGCGGCGCCGGGCACGCGGGGTGGCGATGAGGTCGTGCCCGGCGAGGGCGCATTCCCTGGCACCCGCGACGCCGCCGCGCGCCAGCCGCCCTGCCGCATGGCCCACAGGCGGACCACGATGAACAGGACCAGCAGCACGTCCCGGCGCCGGCTGACGAAGTCGAACGGATCGACGTTCCTCGTGCGGCGGCGGCCCCCGCCGGCCGGTGCACGGGGAACCGCCTGAACTCCGGACGACCGGCGCGCCACCGGCCCACGACACGACGGGTCGCCTGGGGATCACGCACGCGCTTCGCCACGGGTCCGCCGGTCTCAGCCCGCGCCGAGGAGCCGGTCGATGTGGTGGTCCAGCGTGCTTCCGGCCGACCGGTGCGTGCGGTACCCCAGGGCGACATCCACACCGAGGCTCGTGGCGAGCGACCAGCAGATGTCTGCCTCGGTGCGCTCGTCCTGCAGCGGCGGGCGACCACGGTCGCGTCGGGCGGCGGTGATGAGGCCGGCGGTGAAGGTCAGCAGTTCGTCACCTCCCGGTGCCAGCACCTGGCAGGTCGCGGGATCGGAGACCGCGCGGCCCGCCGCGGCCAGCGAGAAGCGCAGAAGCCGCAGAGTCCCGTCCGACGGGCTCACGAGCGCACGCAGACACGCGCGGAGCACGGCTTCGGGACCGGCGTCGCCGGCCTCCCGGACGGCCCTCTCGATGTCCGCGTTCACGGCCAGCACAGCGCGGTCGAGCGCGTCACCGATCAGGGACTGCATCGACGGGTAGTAGTGCTGCACCTGCCCCATGGAGACGCCGGCCTCGGCGGCGACCCTGCGGAGCGTCACCTCTTCCAGGCCACCCCGCACGGCGAGCGTCCAGACCGCGTCGACGAGGCGCCCTCTGCGCTCCTCGTGATCCACGTACCTCGGCATCGGCCACCTCTTCCACCTCCGTAGCAATGCGAGCGCATTGCAACCTGCCCCACACCTGGTTACAGTGCGATCGCATTGTAAAAACGATCGCCGGCGCGCAACGGCTTCGACGAGCACCGGCCAACGCCACCAAGGGGCTTTCGATGAAGTACACACTCCTTCAGATCCTCGGCATGGTCCTCCTCGTCCTCGGGGCGCAGGGAGCCGTCCGCCAACTCGTCGATCCGGACGACGCCGGCCTGCTGCGCGGGATGCCGGGCGGCCCCGCGCTCGGCATCGGCGTCCACATCGCCGCCGCCGTCACCGGCGCCGTCCTCGCCGGCCGGGCGCACGACAAGGCGAAGACCGCGGAGCGGGATTGAAGGCCCGCCGGCCACGGCCGCCGGCCTCCGCACCGTCCAGGGCGAAGCCGCGGACAACTCCACGTCCTGCGGCCGAACGCCGCCCACGGGGAACCGGCGCCCTCCCGCCACGACCGCCGGGCGTGACGCCCGGTCAGGCCGGTGCGCGGAAGGCGAGCTCGCTCCACCGCACGCCGCCCCGACCGAGGAGATCGGTCTCCCGCCGCGCCCGGAGCACGGGTATCAGCCCGCACGCCCCGGCCTGCGCCACCGTCTCCTCCGCCGGCACGTCGTACATCCGCCGGCCGTCCGGCGGCGGTCCGTGCCGGAGGCTGAGGGCGAGCACACCACCGGGCGCGAGGAGCGCCGCGAGACGCCGCATCCCCGGGGACCGCTCGTCCGGCGCGAGGTGCATCCACACCGCGGAGACGAGGACGAAGGCGAACACCCCGCCCACCCGGCCGAGCGCCGGCAGGGCGTCCGCGATCCAGGTGATCCGCGGATCGCGGTGCCGCCCCGCGGACTCCCGCATCGCGGCCACCGGTTCGACCGCCACGACGTCATGCCCCCGGTCGGCGAGCGCGGCGGCGTCCCGCCCCGTGCCGGCCCCGATGTCCGCCACCCGCGCCGGCCCGTCCGGCAGCAGCGCGACGAACCCCGCGTGCACCTCGTCGAACGCGAGCCCCTCGTACCGCCCGGCCAGCCGCTCCGCCTGCTCGGCGTAATACCGCTGCACGCCCTGACCGTTCACCATCCCACGCCCCCTCATCATTCGCTCACGGCGACCACATGAGAACCGTAAGCGACACCACTGACAATCGGCCGCGCTCCCGGATCAGCAGGCGTCCCAGCGCCACCCGCCCTCCTCACGCGTCCACGGCTGCGCGAGGAGCTGCTGATCGATCTCCGGCTCCCCCACCCCGTACGTCACGCGCGCCGCGCCACCGTCCATCTCCTCCACCGTGAACGACTCGACCGTCAACTCCCCGTACCGGCCCGCGCCGTCCTCCAGCGTCGTGGTGTACGCCTCCTCGTCGATCGTCTCCCTGCACCGTGCGGAGAGCAGGTCGTACGCGGCGTCCGGGTCGGGGGCGAAGAACGCCTCCGTGTACGCGCGGACGGCGTCCTCCAGTTCCGCCGCATCGTCACCGTCGTCATCCCCGCCCCCGCAGCCCACCACCGCCACCGAGACCGCGGCCACCACAAGAACAGAACGGACGAGCAGAGCCGCGCGGCGCGTTCCCCGGATCCCCATGCGTGTCATGAACACAGCGTGGCAGCAGACCCCCTACCGGGGAACCCGCCCGACGGGACGCTCGTCCTGACAGTCCCGCACATCCCCACCAACGCCTGAGGGGCCTTCCCGCCGCGTCGCGCGGCGGGAAGGCCCCTCTCAGCCCGTAGGCCGTGTGGGACTCGAACCCACAACCAAAGGATTAAAAGTCCTCTGCTCTGCCAATTGAGCTAACGGCCCGCAGGGGAAGCATAGCCCCGGCCGGTGCCGCGCCCGAAGGCATACGGTCAGTCGTTCCGCTTCCAGCGCGGCTTGTCCGCCCGGCGGTCGAACGACGGACGGTCGTCCCGCCGGAAGCCGCCCTCACGACGGTCACCCTCACGCCGGAAGCCGCCGCGGTCATGATCCTCACGCCGCCCGTACGGACGACGCTCCCGGTCACCACGGTCCCGGCGATCCCGGTCATCACGCCGGAACCCGCCCTCACGACGGTCACCCTCACGCCGGAAGCCGCCGCGGTCATGATCCTCACGCCGCCCGTACGGACGACGCTCCCGGTCACCACGGTCCCGGCGATCCCGGTCATCACGCCGGAACCCGCCCTCACGACGGTCCCCGTCACGCGAGCCCTCCGCACGGGCCGCCTTCTCGGCACGCCGCGCCTCACGGATCGCCTCGCGCTCGGCCTCCGCCTCCGCCTCGGCCACCGCGGCGGCGATCGCCTCGGCCGACGCCGCGATGGCCTCGGCCGGGTCGTCACCGCGCTCGCGCGCCGCGCGGCCGGTCAGCCGCTCGGCCTCGTCCCGCAGCTCGCCGGCCCGCTCCCGGGCACGCTCCAGCTCCCGCGCCAGCCGCGCGACCTCGCGCTCGGCGTGCTGCACGGCGCCCATCGCCGCCTCGGCCTGCACCTCGGTCAGCGACCTGGCGCCGATGATGTCGACGACGTCCTCGTCGAAGAGGTCCCCGCGCCCGATGACGTGCCGCGAGGCGTCGACGCCCGCGTCCTCCATCAGCCGGAAGATCGTCCGCCGCTGGTGCGGCAGCGCCAGCGAGACGACCGTGCCGGACCGCCCCGCCCGCGCCGTACGGCCGGAACGGTGCAGGTAGTCCTTGTGGTCGGCGGCCGGGTCCACGTTCAGCACCAGGTCGATGCCGTCGACGTGGATGCCGCGCGCCGCGACGTCGGTCGCCACCAGCACGCTGGCGCGGCCGTCCTTGAAGTCCGCCAGGGTCCGCGTGCGCGCGCCCTGGGTCATGCCGCCGTGCAGCGCGTCCGCCCGGACGCCCGCCTCGCGGAGCTGGCCCGCCACCCGGTCGGCGCCGAGCTGCGTGCGGACGAACACGATGGTGCGGCCCTCGCGCCCGGCGATCGCGGCGGTCAGCGGCGCCTTGTCGCGCGGCTTCACGATGAGCACGTGGTGGCTCATCGTCGTGACCGCGCCCTGGGCCGCGTCCACCTCGTGGCTGACGGGCTCCACCAGGTAGCGCTTCACCAGCGTGTCGATCTCGTGCTCGAGCGTCGCCGAGAACAGCATCCGCTGGCCGCCCGGGGGGACCTGGTCGAGCAGCTCGGTGACCTCGGGCAGGAAGCCCAGGTCGGCCATCTGGTCGGCCTCGTCCAGGACGGCGACCTCGACGTCGTCCAGCGAGCAGGCGCCGCGGCCGATCACGTCGCGCAGCCGGCCGGGCGTGGCGACGAGGATGTCGACGCCGCGCTCCAGCGCGTAGATCTGGTTGCCCATGGAGGTGCCGCCGCAGACGACCTTCAGCCGCAGGCCGAGCACGTCGCCGTACGGCTCCAGCGCGTCGGAGACCTGCATGGCCAGCTCACGGGTGGGCGTCAGGATGACGGCGCGGGGGTGCTTCGCGCGGGTACGGCCGCCGGAGAGGCGCGCCAGCGTCGGCAGGCCGAAGCTCAGCGTCTTGCCGGAACCGGTGCGGCCGCGGCCGAGGATGTCCCGGCCGGCCAGCGCGTCCGGGATGGTGGCGGCCTGGATGGGGAACGGGGTCGTGACGCCGTTCTGGGCGAGCTTGCGCACGACGTCCTGGGGCAGGCCCAGGTCGGCGAATGTCAGGGTCGGCTCGTCCTCCAGCGGGAGAAGAGCCTCGGGGGTGGTGACGGACATGCTGATGAGAACCTTCCGGAGTCTTGTGGGGTCGGCACGCGCCTGTGCTCCGTAGGTGCTCTGGACCGCCTGGATGCGGTCAGCCACGGCTGGTGAGGAACGCGCCACACGGCGCGCTGCATCGGGGCGCCGGGCAAGTGGGATCAAACGATCTACAAGCATACGCACGCGGCGCGGTGATGCGCAAACGGGTCACTCGCCCCACGCGCGCACCCGGGCGCCGGCTCAGCTCCCGCCGCCGGGGGACGGGTCGTCCGGCACGGTCGACGGCTCGTCCGGGGGCACGTCGGGGGTGGGTCCGGGGTCGGGTGGCGGGGTGGTCGGGTCCGGCTCCGGATCCGGGTCGGGTGCCGGTTCCGGGGCGTCCGGCGCGGGCCCGGGGTCCGGCTCGGGGTCGCCGTCGGACGCCCCCGGGTCCGCGTCCGGGTCCTCGGTGCCGGCGCCGGCGGGATCGGGGGTGGCGCCGGGCGTGCGCCGGGGCTCGTCGTCGTCCCGCGCGCGCTCCTCGGTGGCGTCACGCCCCTCCCCCGCGCGCCCGTGCTCCGCGTCACCGGACTGTTCGTCGCCACCGCCGGAGCCGCTCCCGCCCTGCGCGCCACCGCCCGCCGTCCCCGCATCCCCGCCGTCCGCGCCGCCGGACGGGGCGCCGGCACCGTCGTCGGCCGACGCATCGCCCGCGCCGGCCGTGTCCTGCCCGCGAGCCGGCCCGCCGGGCTCGACGGTGATGCAGCCGCCCAGCAGCCCGGCGGCCAGCGCGACCGCCGAGACGGCGACGACACGGGGGAAGGCGACGGCGGGACGGGCACGGCTGCGCACGGTTGCGGCCTCCGGATGGGATGCGGGCGGCGGGATCACCGTGTGCTCAACTGCCGCCCTGCGGGCCAGGACACGCCTCAGCCGTAGCCGAGCGCGTGCAGGCGTTCGTCGTCGATCCCGAAGTGGTGGGCGATCTCGTGGACGACCGTGATCTCGACCTCCTCGACCACCATCTCCCGGTCACCGCCCTCGCGCGCGACGAGGCGCAGCGTCGGCCCCATGAACACGGAGATGCGGTCGGGGAGCACACCGGCGTACCACTCGCCGCGCTCGGTCAGCGGGATGCCCTCGTAGAGGCCGAGCAGGTCGGGTTCCTGCGCCTCGGCGGGCGGCTCGTCCTCGACGAAGACGGCGACGTTGTCCATCAGCCGGGTCAGCTCCGGCGGCACGCGGTCCAGCGCCTCGCCGACCAGCTCCTCGAACTCCTCGCGCGTCATCTCCAGCACGCCGTCATTCTCCCCCGGGGCGCGGGGACGAACCGGTGCGCGCCCCCGCCTCCCGAACCGTTTTGCCGATCGCTCGCGGTATCCCCTATGCTTCTCACGTCCCCGACGGCATCGGAAGGTGCCAGGCGGGCCGCCGGCCCCCGTCGTCTAGTGGCCCAGGACGCCGCCCTTTCAAGGCGGTAGCGCGGGTTCGAATCCCGTCGGGGGTACGCGTCACCATGTCGCATGCAAGGTCCTGTGGAGCAGTTTGGAGTGCTCGCCACCCTGTCAAGGTGGAGGCCGCGGGTTCAAATCCCGTCAGGACCGCTCCGGCTGGGTAGCTCAGTTGGTACGAGCGTCCGCCTGAAAAGCGGAAGGTCGCCGGTTCGACCCCGGCCCCAGCCACCGGAAGCAGTACCCGTGAAAGGCCCCGATGGGAGAGATCCCACCGGGGCCTCTCCGTTTTCCCGGTCAGCCGGCGTGCGTGCGGGGCGGGCGGCCGCCGGGGTGGCGGTGGCGCCATGTCCAGAAGACCGCGGCCGACACGACGGCCCAGCCCGCCAGCACCAGGTACGGCTGCGCGTGCTGGTGGCCGCGGAAGTAGACGGCGGTGTGCAGCGCGTTGACGGCGGCACCGGGCGGCAGCCAGCGTCCGATCGCCCCGAGGACGGAGGGCAGCAGCGGCCAGGAGACGGCGCCGCCGGAGGACGGGTTGCCCAGCATCACCATGAGGCCCCATGTCGGGAGGATCGCCCAGCGCCGGATGAGGGCGTTGAACATGGTGAAGACCATCCCGGAGGTGAACATCGTCAGCGCGAGCGTGCCCCAGGTCTGCCAGAACGGCAGCGGCAGCGCGGCCAGCCACCAGTCCACGGCGGCGATGATCGCGAGGCCGCCGAGCAGCGCGTACGCGGCGGTGAAGGCGATGCGCTCGGCCGGGTTCAGGGCGGACGCGTTCACGCTGAGCTGGACGGCGCCGAGGAACCCCATGATCACGCTGGCGATGGAGATGTAGAAGATGGCCAGGCCACGGGGATCGCCCTCGTAGAGCGGCTTGATGTCCTTCACCCGCAGGTCGATGCCGGCCGCCTTCGCCGCCGGCGGCGCGTTCTGCGTGAGGAGCATCGAGACGGACGCGCCGGAGGCGCTGACGAGATCGAGTTCGACGCGGTCGCCGCCGTGGTTGCGGAGGACGGCGAAGACCTCCTGGCTCTCGACGGCGTCCACAGCCTGTGGACGGCTGTCGTAGTGGCGCAGCCGCAGGGACGTGTCGAGCCGGCGTTCGAGCTCCGCCACGAAGCGGCCCGCCTTCCCCCCGGACGGCGGGTCGCCGACCACCGCGACCGGGATGCGGCGCGGCGCCGGGTCCGCCATCGCATACGTGTACGACCCGGCGAACAGTGCCGCCGCCGCTGCCACGATCAGTGACACCACGACCGCGGGGAAGAACACGGATCGCCGCACCACCCGCCACCATTTGCCCACAAAGGCACCCTATGCGGACATCTCTGCCGAAACACGCGCAGTGGGATATCGGCTCGCCGCCCACCCGCCCCGGGTGAGATTCTTGGATGCGTATGCCTACGCACCCCTCCCCCCTGTCCGAGCTGGCCGCGCGGCTGCCCGAACTCACTCTCCGCGACCAGCAGCGCCTCGGCCGCCGCCTCGACGGCGCGCGCCGCATCCGCAAGCCGGCCGCCCAGGCCGCGGTGCTCACCGAGATCGGCGCCGCGATCGAGGCCGCCGAGCAGCGCGTGGCACGGCGCCGCGCCGCCGTGCCCGCCATCGACTACCCGGAACAGCTCCCCGTCAGCCGCAAGAAGGACGACATCCTGGCGGCGATACGCGACCACCAGGTGGTGATCGTGGCGGGCGAGACCGGCTCGGGCAAGACGACCCAGCTCCCGAAGATCTGCCTGGAGCTCGGCCGCGGCGTCAAGGGCCTCATCGGTCACACGCAGCCGCGCCGCATCGCCGCCCGCACGGTCGCCCAGCGCGTGGCCGACGAACTGCGCACGCCGCTCGGCGAGGCCATCGGCTACAAGGTGCGCTTCACAGACCAGGCGGGCGACGACACCCTCGTCAAGCTGATGACGGACGGCATCCTGCTCGCCGAGGTGCAGCACGACCGCGATCTGCGGCAGTACGACACGATCATCATCGACGAGGCGCACGAGCGCAGCCTCAACATCGACTTCCTCCTCGGCTACCTGGCCCAGCTCCTCCCCCGCCGCCCCGACCTGAAGGTCGTCATCACCTCGGCGACGATCGACCCGGAGCGGTTCGCCCGGCACTTCAGGGACCGCGAGGGGCGCGACGCGCCGATCATCGAGGTGTCCGGGCGCACGTACCCGGTGGAGGTGCGCTACCGGCCGCTGCTCGAGGAGCCCGCCGGCGGGGACGGCGATGAGGCGGACGCCGGCGCCGACCGCGACCAGGTCACGGCCATCTGCGACGCGGTGGACGAACTGCAGGCCGAGGGTCCCGGCGACATCCTGGTGTTCCTCTCCGGCGAGCGCGAGATCCGCGACACGGCGGACGCCCTGGAGAAGCGGAAGCTCCGGCACACCGAGATCCTGCCGCTGTTCGCGCGCCTGTCGCACGGCGAGCAGCAGCGCGTGTTCCAGCCGCACGCGGGACGCCGCGTCGTCCTCGCCACGAACGTCGCCGAGACCTCCCTCACCGTCCCCGGCATCCGGTACGTCATCGACCCGGGCACGGCCCGCATCTCCCGCTACAGCCACCGCACGAAGGTGCAGCGGCTGCCGATCGAGCCGGTGTCCCAGGCCAGCGCGAACCAGCGCAAGGGCCGCTGCGGGCGTACCAGCGACGGCATCTGCATCCGGCTGTACTCGGAGGACGACTTCCTCTCGCGCCCCGAGTTCACGGACGCCGAGATCCTGCGCACCAACCTGGCGTCCGTCATCCTCCAGATGAACGCCGCGGGGCTCGGCGACATCGAGCGGTTCCCCTTCATCGACGCGCCCGACCACCGGTCGATCAAGGCGGGCGTGCAACTGCTCGAGGAGCTGGGCGCGCTCGCCGGCGCGCGGCTGACCGACCTGGGCCGGCGGCTCGCGCAGCTCCCCGTCGACCCGCGCCTGGCCCGCATGGTGATCGAGGCCGACCGGAACGGTGTCGCGCACGAGGTGATGGTCATCGCGGCCGCCCTCTCGATCCAGGACCCGCGCGAGCGGCCGAGCGACAAACAGCAGCAGGCGGACGCGAAGCACCAGCGGTTCCGCGAGGGTCCGGCGGAGGAGTCGGACTTCCTCGCCCTCCTCAACCTGTGGTCGTACGTCCGCGAGCGGCAGCGCGCGCTGTCCTCGTCCGCGTTCCGCCGGCTGTGCCGCACCGAGTTCCTCAACTACCTGCGGATACGCGAGTGGCAGGACATCTACGCGCAGCTCCGCTCGGTCGGCCGGACGCTCGGGATCGAGCCGGCGGCGCCGCGCGACGGCGAAGCGGCCGATCCGGCGCGCGTCCACCAGTCGCTGCTGGCCGGCCTGTTGTCGCACATCGGGCTGAAGGACACAGACAAGAACGAGTACCTGGGCGCGCGGGGCACCAAATTCGCGGTCTTCCCGGGGTCGGCGCTGTTCCGCAGACCGCCGCGCTGGGTCATGTCGGCCGAGCTGGTGGAGACGTCACGTCTGTGGGCGCGGGTGAACGCCAGGATCGACCCCGACTGGATCGAGCCGCTCGCCGGCCACCTCGTGAAGCGGACGTACAGCGAGCCGCACTGGGAGCAGCGGCAGGCCGCGGTGATGGCCTACGAGCGGGTCACGCTGTACGGCGTCCCGATCGTCGCCCAGCGGAAGGTCAACTACGGCCGGATCGACCCGGAGACATCGCGGGACCTGTTCATCCGGCACGCCCTGGTCGAGGGCGACTGGCGCACGCCGCACCGCTTCTTCGCGGAGAACCGCAAGCTGCTGGACGAGGTCGCCGAGCTGGAGGAGCGGGCACGGCGGCGCGACATCCTCGTCGACGACGAGACGCTGTACGACTTCTACGACCGGCGCGTCCCCGAGGACGTCGTGTCGGGGGCGCATTTCGACGCGTGGTGGAAGAAGAAGCGCCACGAGGAACCGGACCTGCTCAACTTCGAGAAGTCCATGCTCATCAACGAGCGGGCGGAGCGGGTCACCAAGGAGCAGTACCCGGACACCTGGCGGCAGGGCCGGCTGTCGTTCCGGGTGACGTACCAGTTCGAGCCGGGGACGGACGCGGACGGCGTGACGGTCGCGGTGCCCCTGCAGGTCCTCAACCAGGTCACGGCCGACGGCTTCGACTGGCAGATCCCGGGCCTGCGCGAACAGTTGGTGACCGAGTTGATCAGATCCCTGCCGAAACCGATCAGACGGCACTGTGTTCCGGCGCCGGACTGCGCGCGCCGCTTCCTGGCCGCCACCCCCGAGCCGACCGGTGAGCCGCTGCGGGCGGCGCTGGCCCGCGGCCTGACCCGGATGACCGGGGTGCCCGTCGCGCCGGAGGACTTCGACGAGGCGAAGGTCCCCGCCCACCTGCGCGTCACGTTCCGCGTGGTGGACGAGCGACGGCGCCCCGTGCCCGGCGACGCGGAGAGCAAGGACCTCGACGAGCTGCGGGACCGGCTGCGCCCCCGGGCGCGGGCGGCGCTCGACCGCGCGTTCACCGCGGGCGCCGAGGGGCTGACGCGCTGGACCATCGGCGCGCTCCCCCGCACGTTCGAGACGCGGCGCGGCGGCCAGCCGGTGAAGGCGTACCCGGCCCTGGTCGACGAGGGCGCGACGGTCGCGGTGCGGCTGTTCGACACCGAGCGGGAGCAGGCGCGCGCCATGGCCCTGGGCACGCGGCGCCTCATCCTGCTCGGCCTGCCGTCCGACCCGTCGAAGTTCGCGCAGCGGCGCCTGGACAACGCGGCGAAGCTCGCCCTGTCCGCCACGCCGCACGGCAGCGTGCAGGCGCTGTTCGACGACTGTGTGCGGGCGGCGGCCGACCGGCTGATCGCGGCGCACGGCGGCCCCGCGTGGGACGAGGAGGGGTTCACCAAGCTGTTCGACGCGGTGCGGGCGGACATCACCGACCTCACGCTGCGGATCACCGGGCAGGTGCGGGAGGTCCTGACGGCGTGGCAGGCGTGCGAACGGCGGCTGCGGTCCCTCACGAGCCCGGTCCTCCTGCCGGCGCGGACGGACGTCCGCCAGCAGCTCGACCACCTGGTGAAGCCGGGATTCGTCACCGAGCACGGGGCGCGGCGGCTGCCCGATCTGCTGCGGTACCTGACGGCCGTCGACCGGCGGCTCCAGCAGCTTCCGCACCAGGCCGACCGGGACGCGGCACGGATGGCGAAGGTCCACGAGATGCGCGACGAGTACGCGTGGCTGCTCGAACAGTTCCCGGCCGGCCGGCCGGTGCCGGCGCAGGCGGCGGAGATCCCGTGGATGATCGAGGAGCTGCGGGTCAGCTACTTCGCGCACGCCCTCGGCACGGCGTACCCGGTGTCGGACAAGCGCATCATGAAGGCGGTGGACGCCCTGGTCCCGGCCCGCTGACCGGCGCCGGGGCGGGCCGCGCACCCGATTGGCCCCCCGCCGCCATCTGGGGTAGAGTCACGCTCGCGACTTGGTCCTGTGGAGCAGTTTGGAGTGCTCGCCACCCTGTCAAGGTGGAGGCCGCGGGTTCAAATCCCGTCAGGACCGCACGGAGTTGAGCACCACACGTCCGAAGCCCGGACCCCCACACGGGGGCCGGGCTTCTCTCGTGCGAGCGCGCCGGTGGGGGCGTGTCCACGCGCGTGACGGGTGCCGGTCCGGCGCGGGCGTCGACGGGGACGCGCGGGCGGCGTCCGCCCACTACCCCAAGATCATCATGGACGGCAAGAGCCCGCGGATGTGACGGGAGTCACGCCATTCGATAGCGCCCTGAGCTCGCCCAACCCCGCAGCGAAACCTCTCGATTTGATATGTGCAATTGCACGCCCCGCCGGGCGGCCCCGCGGTACCCCGGCCGGCGCCCCTCAGGACCCCTCTACCCGCCCCCGGGCACGAAAAATCGCGCCGGACTCGGCGGAGTCCGGCGCGATCACGTACCGAGCAGGCCGGGGTGGGGGCCCCGGAGCCCGGGCCGTACAGGGGTCAAGACAGGGCGATTCAGGCCTCGCCGCGCTGCTGCGGGATGCCCGCGAGCAGTGCGCGAACCTCCGCTTCACGGTAGCGACGGTGCCCACCGAGCGTGCGGATGGACGTCAGTTTGCCTGCCTTTGCCCAGCGTGTGACCGTTTTGGGGTCGACGCGGAACATCGTGGCAACCTCAGCCGGGGTCAGCAGCGGCTCGGCATCAGGGGTGCGAGCGGTCATGAGCGGCCTCCTCGGGAGAACCGAACCATCTCGGTTCTTTCCTCTAAATTCTGCACCTTGACCCGCGTTGCCCGAAATGGCAGTCGCGAGTCGAGTCGGTTATAGGACGAACGGCATGTCCTCGGCACTACAACTACACCATCCGTCCAGCCGGGTCGGCCAAACCGATGGAATTGCCCTCTCAGGTGTTCAACCTCGGCGGAAGCCGACTGGACCATGCCATAGCGGACGGTCACTCGCCCTGCACGATCCGTCACAGTGCGATGTTTCGCCATCAGCCCCGCCAAGAAGCGCAATACCGATCTGTCCGCCCTTCGACCCACATCGACGCGCGGACAGCGGGAGACCCCCGCGGGCTCCTTGTCCTATTTTGACACGAGGGGGCGGCTTGAAGGCAAGAGTTCCTTCCGTGCCTTCCATCACGCTTAGGGCCTTTAGGCCCCTGACGTGGGGCTTTGGTCCCGAACACCGCTCGATCAGTTGGCGAACTGCCGTTCCCTGACGGCCATCCAGCGCTCGCCGAGACCGTCATACCACCGCTTCGCGGCCTCCTGGTCGCCCGCCGCGAGCGCCGCGAGCCCCGCCGCCGCGTCGGCGGCGGACCGGTCCCGCGCCAACTCCCCCTCCGGCACCGCCCACACCAGCCCTCCGTAGTCCAACTCCAGCAGCGACAACGGGTGGAACTCCTCGATCCAGCGCCCCACATCCGTCAGCGCCTCGGCCAACGGCCCCTCGGGGACCGCCCGTCGAACCGTGCGCAACGCCCGCGCGACCCGCCGCCGGGCCTCCACCATCGGCGTCCGGTAGCGCAGCACCGGGCCGCCCGTGGCGCCCGCCGGCCTGAACTCCCGCTCCTCGTCCGCGAACAGCGCGAACCACCGCACCGGAACGTGCCACAGCGCCGACCTGATCCACACACGGTCCGCCTCGCCGTTCCGCTCCCGCCACCGGGCGTACTCGGCGGCCGCCCGCCGCCGGGCCACCGGCGGCAGCGCCGCGTCGAGCACCGGCTGCGGCAGCAGCCACTGCCCCACCTCGTCCAGCGCGCGCCAGGCACGCAGCCGCGTCCGCCACGGGCACACCCGCAGCTCGCCGCCCTCCACGGTGACGAACGCGTCGCCGCTCTCCCCCGCCGGTACGACGCGCGCGGGCACGGCGGCCAGCGCGCGCAGCGCGTCGCGCACCTCGTCCTGATCCGTGGGCAGGCGCTCGCGCCGGGCGTAGTCGGCCCAGTGCGCGCGCTCCCGCTCGGGGAACGCGGCCAGTGGCTCGTAGACGCGCAGATACGCGGCGTACGGCACCTTGCTCACGGACGTCACGGCCCCTCCCGGATCCCGCGCGCGGCACGGCCACGCGCACCCCTCTCCCCCGATCGTGTCAGTCCGCGCTCCCCGACGCATCCGCCGCCCCCGCACCGCCGTTAGGCTCGTCCCGCCAGCGCCCTCCCGACCCGCACGAGGGCACCCGCCACACGTCCGCAGGAGTCACCACCGTGACCGACGTACGTTCCGCACTCCGCCCCGGCGGCCCCGCCCCGGCCGAACCCTCCGCACCCGACCTCATGACCGCGCTGTTCGCCGCCGACCAGGGCGGCCACGAGCAGGTCGTGCTCTGCCAGGACCCGGCGACCGGGCTGCGCGCCGTCATCGCGATCCACTCGACCGCCCTCGGTCCCGCGCTGGGCGGCACCCGGTTCCACGCCTACCCCGGTGCGCCCCGGCCCGAGGAGGCCGCCGTCCGCGACGCGCTCGCCCTCGCGCGCGGCATGAGCTACAAGAACGCCCTCGCGGGTCTCGCCCACGGCGGCGGGAAGGCCGTCATCATCGGCGACCCCGGCCGGGTCAAGACGGAGGAGCTGCTCCTCGCGTACGGCCGGTTCGTCGCGTCCCTCGGCGGCCGGTACGTCACCGCCTGTGACGTCGGCACCTATGTCGAGGACATGGACGTCGTCGCCCGCGCCTGCCCGTGGACCACGGGGCGCTCCCCGGCGAACGGCGGCGCCGGCGACTCGTCCGTCCTCACGGCCTTCGGCGTCCTCCAGGGCATGCGTGCCGCCGCGCAGCACCGGTGGGGGGACGCCGGCCTGGCCGGCCGCACCGTCGGGATCGCCGGCGTCGGCAAGGTGGGCCGGCTGCTGGCCGGGCACCTCGTCGAGGCGGGCGCCCGTGTCGTCGTCACCGATGTCCGGGCCGACGCCGTCCGCCGCGTCCTCGACGAGCACCCCCGGGTGACGGCCGTCGCCGACACGGACACGCTGATCACGACGCACGGGCTCGACATCTACGCGCCCTGCGCGCTCGGCGGCGCGCTGGACGACAGGACCGTGCCGCTGCTGACGGCGGGCGTGGTGTGCGGCGCGGCGAACAACCAGCTCGCCCACCCGGGTGTCGACGACGCGCTCGCCGCCCGGGGGATCCTCTACGCGCCCGACTACGCCGTGAACTCGGGCGGTGTCATCCAGGTCGCGGACGAGCTCGCCGGTTTCGACTTCGCACGTGCGAAGGCAAAGGCGGCGGAGATCCACGCGACGGCCCTGGAGATCTTCGAACGCGCGGCCGCCGAGGGGATCACCCCAGCGCGGGCCGCGGACCGGGTCGCACAGGCCCGGATCGCGGCCGCCGGGCGCACGCCGGGCGCGCCGGCTGCGCCATCCGCGTAAGACATGTCACCACCCTCGTGCGGGACGTGTCGAGAAAGAAGGTAAAATCGCCGCTGACCAGCAAAGAGAGGGTCATCGGACGCCATGCTCGCGGCTCCGGTCCTGCGGACGGCGTACCGTAGGCCCGCGGAAGCAGGTACGGTTGAAGGCCGGTGGACCGGGTTCTCGACCGAGAGCCCGCTCTCGATCATGAACGGATGTCAACACACCGGGGCCGTCGGGTCCCGTCGTTGAGGGGGTCGAGCCAATGGGGCGCGGCCGGGCCAAGGCCAAGCAGACGAAGGTCGCCCGCCAGCTTAAGTACAACAGCGGCAGGACGGACCTCTCTCGTCTGGCCGAAGAGCTGGGTGCATCGAAGCAGGACCGGTCGCCGAACGGCGAACGGTTCGAGGACAGCGAAGAGCTGGACGAGCTGGACGACGACGTGTACACGCGGTACGCGGAGATGTACAGCGACGAGGACGACGACGATGACGGCGAGTCATCGCCCGACTCCGCCCCGGAGCGGCGCCGCGCTTGACGCGCGCCGGCCTCCGGCGGGCTCCGGGCTCCGCGTTCGGCTGCTCCTGTGACGGCGGAAGCACACGACCCCACCCTCGGGTGACCGCATGACCCGGTCCGGGCCTTCCCGGACCGGGTTCAGTGCTGCCCGCCGCCGTCACGCCGGGCCACTCCGTCACGCGCGGTGGCTGCCGGTCAGGGACGCGCCGCCGCCGGGTGTCCCGTCACCGGCGGGGACGACCTCGCCCGCCACCCAGGCGGGCACCCCGCGTCCGGCGAAGGTGGCGAGCACCGTGTCCACGGCGTCCCGTGGGACGACGGCCACCATGCCGACGCCCATGTTCAGGGTGCGCTCCAGCTCCTCCGGCGCGACACCGCCCGCTCGCGCGACCGCGTCGAACACGGGTGCGGGCGTCCAGGTGTCGCGGCGGACGACGGCGTGCAGCCCGTCGGGGACGACGCGGGCCAGGTTGTTCGCGAGCCCGCCGCCCGTGATGTGCGCGTACGCGTGCACCTCGGCCGCGCGCAGCGCCGCGAGGCAGTCCAGCGCGTAGATGCGGGTCGGAGTCAGCAGCTCCTCCCCCAGGGTCCTGCCGAACTCCGGGACCTCCCGGTCCAGGGTCCAGCCGGCCAGGTCGAAGAACACGTGCCGGACCAGGGAGTACCCGTTCGAGTGGAGGCCGGAGGCGCCGAGGGCGATCAGCACGTCACCCGCGCGGACCCGCTCGGGACCGAGCACGGCGTCGGCCTCGACGACACCGGTGCCGGCGCCCGCCACGTCGTACTCGTCGGGGCCGAGGAGGCCCGGGTGCTCGGCCGTCTCACCGCCGACCAGGGCGCAGCCGGCGAGGACGCAGCCCTCCGCGATGCCCTTGACCAGGGCCGCGACCCGCTCGGGGTGGACCTTGCCGACGCACAGGTAGTCCGTCATGAACAGGGGCTCGGCGCCGCAGACCACCAGGTCGTCCACGACCATCGCGACCAGGTCGTGGCCGATCGTGTCGTGCACGTCCATGCGCTGCGCGATGGCCACCTTGGTGCCGACGCCGTCGGTCGCCGAGGCGAGGAGCGGCCGCCGGTACCCCTTGAGCGCGGACGCGTCGAACAGGCCGGCGAAGCCGCCGAGACCACCGACGCTCTCGGGCCGCTGGGTCCTGGCCACCCACTTCTTCATCAGCTCGACGGCGGTCTCGCCGGCCTCGATGTCGACGCCTGCCGCGGCATAGCTGACGCCGCCCGGTGCGGGCGCGTTGTCGGTGCTCATCGGATCTTCCTGCTGGTGGGGGTCCCCGGCTGCTGCGCGGGGGCGGTGCGGTGGGGCACGCGGAGCGTCACGGGCGCCGCAGCGCGTCGCTCGCGCCGGCGCCGCCGAGGAGGGCCGGTGACGTGCCGGGCTGCTCCAGGATGTCCTTGCCGAGGACCGCCGGATCGGGCAGATCGATCGGGTACTCGCCGTCGAAGCAGGCGCGGCACAGGTCCGGCTTGGCGATCGTCGTGGCCTCGACCATGGCGTCGAGGGAGATGTACGCCAGGGAGTCGGCGCCGAGCGAGCTGCCGATCTCCTCGACGGACAGCCCGTTCGCGATCAGCTCGGCGCGGGTCGCGAAGTCGATGCCGAAGAAGCACGGCCATTTGATGGGCGGCGAGCTGATCCGGACGTGGACCTCGGCCGCGCCGGCCTCGCGGAGCATCCGGACGAGGGCGCGCTGCGTGTTGCCCCGGACGATGGAGTCGTCCACGACGACGAGGCGCTTGCCCCGGATGACTTCCTTCAGCGGATTCAGCTTGAGGCGGATGCCGAGCTGGCGGATGGTCTGGCTCGGCTGGATGAAGGTCCGGCCGACGTACGCGTTCTTCACGAGCCCGGAGCCGTACGGGATGCCGCTGGCCTCGGCGTACCCGATGGCGGCGGGGGTGCCGGACTCGGGCGTGGCTATGACGAGGTCGGCGTCGGCCGGCGCCTCGGCGGCCAGGCGGCGGCCCATCTCGACGCGGGAGAGGTAGACGTTGCGCCCGGCGATGTCGGTGTCGGGGCGCGCGAGGTAGACGTACTCGAAGACGCAGCCCTTCGGCTTCGCTTCCGCGAACCGGCTGGAGCGGAGACCGTTCGCGTCGATCGCGATCAGCTCGCCCGGCTCGACCTCGCGGACGACGGAGGCGCCGACGATGTCGAGGGCCGCCGTCTCGGAGGCCACGACCCAGCCGCGCTCCAGGCGGCCGAGGACGAGCGGCCTGATGCCCTGCGGGTCACGGGCGGCGTAGAGCGTCTCCTCGTCCATGAAGACGAAGCTGAAGGCCCCCTTGACCTGCGGGAGGACGCGGGGCGCCGCCTCCTCCACGGTCAGCGGCGTGCCGGTCTCCGGGTCGGTCTGGCCGGCGAGGAGGACCGTGACGAGCTCGGTGTCGTTCGTCGCCGCCACGCGGTGCCGCGGGCCGCGGCCGCCGGGGAGGGCGGCGGCGAGCCGGGCGAGCTCGGCGGTGTTGACGAGGTTGCCGTTGTGCCCGAGGGCGATCGATCCGTGGCCGGTGGCCTGGAACGTCGGCTGGGCGTTCTCCCAGGTCGGGGCACCGGTCGTCGAGTACCGGGTGTGGCCGACGGCGATGTGCCCCGGCAGCGACCCGAGGGAGGTCTCGTCGAAGACCTGGGAGACCAGGCCCATGTCCTTGAACACCAGAATCTTCGAGCCGTCGCTCACCGCGATGCCCGCGGACTCCTGGCCACGGTGCTGCAACGCGTACAGGCCGAAGTAGGTGAGCTTGGCGACCTCCTCGCCCGGGGCCCAGACACCGAAGACGCCGCATGCGTCCTTGGGTGCCCGTTCGCCGGGGTCGAGGTCGTGGTTGAGTCGTCCGTCACCACGCACGATCCCGAGTCTAGGCCAGGTGACGGGGGCGCGGAGAACCCCCGGAAGGTGAGACATGCCCCATAGGGGACAGCGTGCTGTCAGCCGAGCACGGGCAGTTCCGCCGCGAGGGCGCGCGACCGCTCGCCGCTCGCCCGCAGTCGCCCCGCGGTCACGGCGGCGTCCCACGCGGTGCGGCCGGTGGCCAGGCGCAGGAAGGTGAGCGGGTCGGCCTCCACGACGTTCGGCGGGGTGCCGCGCGTGTGCCGGGGCCCCTCGACGCACTGCACGGCGGCGAACGGCGGCACGCGCAGCTCCGTGGACGAGCCGGGGGCCTTCGCGGCCAGGGCGTCGGCGAGGACCCGGGTCGTGATGGCGAGGGCCGTACGGTCGAGCTGGACGTGGTGCCCGGTGGCGCGCGTGAGGTCGTCGCTGTGGAGGACCAGTTCCACCACTCGGGTGACAGTGAGGTCCACGGCCCGCATGGCGCCGAGGTGGTGCGGCACGAGGAGGTCCTCGCGCACGCCCGTCTCCAGGACGGCCTCGACCTCCTCGGCGGCGGCGTCGATGGCGTCGACGGGGGCCGCGTCCCGCTCCTCGTGGACGGTGGCGAGGACCCAGCCGGTGATGTCGAGCTGCGGCCGCATCGCGCGCGGTGCCGGTTCGGCCAGGAGGCGGGGCAGGGCGTCGATCTGGCGGGCGAGGTGCCCGAGCAGCTCGGGGAGGCGCGGGGCCTTCGCGCGCTGTTCTGGCGTGAGCTCGTGGGCCGCGAGCCGCACGGCCTCCACCTGCGCGAGGACGGCGTCACGGACCCGGTCGGGGTGGTAGGCGCGAGGCTTGCGCCGGACGGCACCGGACATACGACGGAGCTTACGTCGAACGCCGCCGGGACAGGGGAACGGGCCGGGCGGAAAGGCCCGTCGGGGGCCGAATCGTCCCCGCCGGCGCCGCATCACCCGGGGAAGCGCCGGGTACCCCGGACCCATGACGGCAATGGAACTGCGAAGCACCGCGTTCGACGACCGCGCGCCGGTCCCCGAGCGCCACGCGCGGGGCGGCGGGAACGTGTCGCCACCGCTGGACTGGTCGCGGCCCCCGCCCGGCACACGTGCACTGGCACTGCTGTGCGAGGACCCCGACGCACCGGGCGGGACGTTCCTGCACTGGCTGGTCACGGACATCGACCCGACCAGCGCGGGCACGGCCGCCGGTGAGCTGCCGGACGGCGGGTCGGCGCACCCGAACGGGTTCGGCGACCGGGGCTGGGACGGCCCGCAGCCGCCCCCCGGCGACCCGGCGCACCGGTACGAGTTCCGCCTGTACGCACTGCCGGCGGACGTGACGTTGCCGGACGATGTGTCGGCGGCCGAGGCACGCCGCGTGCTGGACGCGCGGGGTCTTGCCAGCGGCACGCTGACGGGTACGTACCAGCGTTGAGGAGGTGACCCGGCATGGGCAAGAAGGTCGAGGGCAACGAGGAGCAGCGGCGGATGGCCGCGCGCGAGGCGGAACGGGCCGGTGAGCGGCCCAGTGAGCGCAAGGCGACGACCGGCGCGTCGAAGCAGCGGGGCGGCTCGGAGCCGTTCGGCGGCAAGCAGCGGGAGATGGCGGCGTGGCGCGCCGACGAGCGCGAGGCGTCGGAGCCGCCCCTGCCGCCGCCCGGGCGGACGTTCACCGGCCGTGACGAGCGCGAGTACGGCGCGGACCACGCGCGCGTCTTCGGCGCGCTGGGCGAGGCGGAGCGCCGGCACGGGGGTGAGGCCGTGTACGCGACGGAGGTGGCGCGGACGGCCGGGCTGCCGGACGAGCGGACGCGGGTGGCGCTGCACGACCTGGTGACCGTGCACCGGCTGGTGACGGAGCTGCAGGGCGTGGACCGGCCGGATCTCGGGCCGCGCTACGAGACGCGCGCGGGGTACTGAGACAAGCGCCGCCGCCCGGTCCGACCGGACCGTTCGTCCCCTCGGGGGCGGGCGGTCCCTTTTTGTTCGGTGACGGCCGCTCCGCGCGCGGTCGGGCGGGCGGCGGCCCGGGGGCTCCGGCCTGCGGCAGGCCTTGGCGGCGCTCCCCGCTGTGCGGATGTCCGGGGTGAACGGCGGGATCCTGGCGAGGCACCGGAGGCGTCCGCGCGTCGCCGCGGCACGGGTGGGCTCCCTCGGGACCGTTCCTCACCGGGCATCGGTCATGAAGGCGCCACCGAGCGCGTGCGGAAGGCGGTCACCGTTCCCGGCCTGACACGGGACGACGATTCCGCCGGCGTGGTGGGCCGGCGGAATCGTCGTCCGCCCTGTCGCGGGCGGGTGGGGTCAGGAGAAGCCGCGCGTGTCGCGGGGTTCCGTGTGGGGTTCCTCGTCCGGTGGGTGGCCCGCCTGTTCGGCGCGTGCGCGTTCGAGTTCGGCGTCGTACGCGAGACCGAGGAGGAGCGCGATGTTGGATATCCACAACCACACCAGGAAGATCACCACGGTCGCGAGGCTCCCGTAGGTCTTGTTGTAGCTGCCGAAGTTCGCCACGTACACGGCGAACGCCACCGAGGCGACCGCCCAGACGAGCACCGCGAACAGGCTGCCGGGCGTCACCCAGCGCCAGCCGTGGCGCACGTTCGGCGCGAACCGGTACAGAATCGCGACGGCCAGGACGGCGAGGATCGCGAGCACGGGCCATTTGGCGATGTTCCACACCGTCACGGCCGTGTCGCCGAGGCCGAGCACCTGTCCGGCGCGACGTGCCAGGGCGCCGGTGAACACGACGCCCACCGACATCAGCGCGACCAGGAGGACCAGGACCGCCGTCACCCCGACCCGCACGGGCAGCGTCTTCCACACGGGCCGGCCCTCCGGCATCCGGTACACCGTGTTCGACGCCCGCATGAAGGCCGCGACGTACCCCGACGCCGACCACAGCGCCAGCGCCACGCCGATCACCAGCGCGACACCGGCCTGACCGCGGCGGCTGCCCAGCTCGTCCAGCAGCGTCGTCAGCACGTCCCGGGCCGAGCCGGGCGCGAGCGTCGCCACGTTGTCCTTGAGCGCGTCGATCGCCGGACGGCCGATCAGGCCGAGGACCGAGACGAGCGCGAGCAGCGCCGGGGCGATGGCGAGGACGGCGTAGTACGTGAGGCCGGCGGCGAGGTCACCGAGGTTCGCCGCCTTGAACGCCTTCACCGTACGGGTGAGCGCCGTGCGCCACGCGGAGGCGGGCAGGCCGCCGGGTCCCTTCGGCGGCCCGGCGGCGGCCGGCCGGCTCACCGCTCCCAGTCGCCGTAGACGCCGTGGTCGCGCGGCCCGTCGCCGTCGGGACCGTGACCGTCGGGGCTCGGCCGCTCCTGCGGGCCGCCCTGGCGCACCCGGTCCCGCGTGGACCGTGCGGCGTCGCTCGCCGTCCGCTGCATGTCGCGGGCGGCGCGCATGCCCGTGGCCGTGGCGTCGTTGCGCAGATGGCGGGCGGACTCGCGGGCGGCGTCCCGCACCGGGCCCGCGTAGTCGCCGGCGCGGTCGGAGAGCCGGGACGCGGCGTCCTGCTCGGTCTGCGACGGCGGCAGCAGGGCCGCGGCCACGAGGCCGGCGCCGAAGGCGATCAGGCCGGCGGCCAGCGGGTTGCCCCGGGTCCGCTCGGCGGCCATGCCCGGCGTCTCGCGGGCCGTGCTGCCGGCGCGGCCCGCGCGGTCGCGCATCTGGTGGGCGGTGTCCTGGGCGGCCTCCCGCCCGTGGCCGCCGGCCCGCTGGGCCGTGCCCGACATGGAACCGGCGGCGCCGGACGCACGGTCCCGCAGACCGTAGGCGGTGGTGCGGAGCCGCTGCCCGCCGCGCCTTGCCATGCCGCGCGGGCCGACGTGGTCGGCGAGGCGGTCGAGGTCGTCGCTGAGCCGGGCACGGGTGGCCTCGATCTCGCTCCGGATGTGATCGGCCGAGTTGCTCATCGTGTGTGCTCCTCCTCGCTGGATCCGGGTACGCGCCGCGGGGCGCCGGTCAGGGGCGCGGGCCGGTGTCGGGGCCGCCGTCAGGACCTGCCGCGCCGGAGCCGTCGCTCCCCGCCTGTGCCTTGCCGGCCCTGGCGAGGCGGCCGAGCGCGAACCCGGCCAGCGCCACGCCGCCGAGGAAGGCGGCCGGCCGCCGTGCGGCGAACCGGCGCAGTTCATCGGCGGCGCCCGACATGCCGTTCTCGTCCACGTAGTCCGCCGCGCGGCGGCCGGTGTCGGCGGCCCGGTCGACGAGGCCGCGCGCCGGGGAGTCCTGCGGCGCGTGCTCCGCCATGGCCGCGAGGTCGTCGGCCCACCGGCGCACGGTCCTGGTGGCGTTCCGCTCCTGGCCGCGCGCCTCGTCGGCGACCCGGTCGCCGAACTCGCGCGCCGCCGACATGGCCGTCTCGCGCCCGCGCCCGGCGACGTCCCGGGCCTCCTCGCGCGCGGTGCCCGCCGCGTCCGCGGCCTTCTGGCGGGCCTGGTTCGTGGTGGTGTCGCTCATGGCGCTTCGTGTCCTCCCAGGTCACGGCGTCCGTACGCGTGCCGTACGAACCTGTGTCCCGCGCCGGGTAGCCACCGCCGAGAGGACGAAACGGGAGACAACTGCCCAAATAGTGGGGTACTGAGGTTTTCCGCAGCCTTTCTTTGAGGGCAGCCTCATGGTCCGCCCGGCCGTCGGACTCCTACCGTGGTGCCACAAGGAAGGCGACGCATCACGAGGGGTGAGGACGGATGAGCGCTGACACGACGGCCGATGGCGGGGCGACGCCGCGGACGGTCGGGCTTCCCGGGGGCGGCACGGTCCTGGCGCGGGGCCTGCGCGCGGCGCGGATCCCGGACCCGCCGCCGCAGTTCGGCCTGTACCTGCTGGGGCATCCGCTCGATCGCCCCGGTCTCTACGGCCGGCGGCTGGTGGGGCTGCGGCCGTGGACCCCGCCCTGGCCGCACGAGCGCATCGACTGGCCGGACTTCTCCGCGCCCCGCCGGCCGGAGGAGGCGATGGCCCGGCTCCGCGAGGCGCTGGCGCGCGTGGAGCGCGGTGAGCGGGTCGAGGTCGCCTGCGGCGGCGGGCGCGGACGCACCGGCACCGCCCTGGCCGCGCTTGCCGTGCTCCGGGGGACGCCCCCCGCCGAGGCGATCGCGTGGGTGCGGACGGTGTACGCCGCCAAGGCTGTGGAGACGCGGTCGCAGCGCCGCTTCCTCGACCGGGTCGCCGCTTCCTCCATACCCGCCTGAGCGGCCGCGGCCACCGGAACGCGGCGGGGCCACCCGCCCCGAAGAGCGGATGGCCCCGGCGACGACCCGACCGGCCGGTCAGGTCAGGTCAGGCGAACAGTTCCGGCAGGGTGCGCTCGTGCGTCGCCCGCATCTCGTCGAGGGAGATGGTGAACACGCCCTGCACCTCCACCGCGTCCCCGTCCACCACGCCGATGCGTGCCGCGGGCAGCCCGCGCGCCGCGCACATGTCGGTGAACCGGATCTCCTCGCTGCGCGGCACGGACACGACCGCGCGGCCCTGCGACTCCGAGAACAGGAAGGTGAACGCGTCGAGACCGTCCGGCACAACCAGCCGCGCGCCCTGACCGCCGCGCAGGCACGACTCGGTCACCGCCTGGACGAGGCCGCCGTCCGACAGGTCGTGCGCCGCGTCGATCATGCCGTCGCGCGAGGCGGAGATCAGGATCTCGCCGAGCAGGCGCTCCCGCTCCAGGTCCACCCGGGGCGGCAGCCCGCCCAGGTGTCCGTGCACGACCTGGGACCAGGCCGACCCGCCGAACTCATCCGCCGTGTCACCCAGCAGATAGAGGAGCTGCCCCTGCTCGGAGAACGCCATCGGCGTGCGCCGCGCCACGTCGTCGATCACACCGAGGACACCGACGACCGGCGTCGGGTGGATCGCCGCGTCGCCCGTCTGGTTGTACAGCGACACATTGCCGCCGGTCACGGGCGTGCCGAGAGTCAGACAGGCGTCCGCGAGGCCGCGGGTGGCCTCCGCGAACTGCCACATGACGGCCGGGTCCTCGGGCGAGCCGAAGTTCAGGCAGTCGGTGACCGCGAGGGGGCGCGCGCCGGTCGCGGCGACGTTGCGGTACGCCTCGGCCAGCGCGAGCTGCGCGCCCGCGTACGGGTCGAGCTTGGCGTAGCGGCCGTTGCCGTCGGTGGCGAGCGCCACGCCGAGGCCCGTCTCCTCGTCCACGCGGATCATGCCGCTGTCCTCGGGCTGGGCGAGCACCGTGTTGCCCAGGACGTAACGGTCGTACTGGGCGGTGATCCACGACTTGGCCGCCTGGTTCGGCGACCCGACCAGCGTGAGGACCTGCGCGCGCAGTTCCTCCGCGTCGGCCGGGCGGGCGAGCGCGGCCGGGTCGTCGGCACGCAGCGCGTCCAGCCAGTCCGGGCGGGCCTGCGGGCGGTCGTACACCGGGCCCTCGTGCGCGACGGTGCGCGGCGGGACGTCCACGATCTGCTCGCCGTGCCAGAAGATCTCCAGCCGGTCGCCGTCCGTCACCTCACCGATGACGGTGGCGATGACGTCCCACTTCGCGCAGATCTCCAGGAAGCGGTCCACGTGCTCGGGGGCGACGACGGCGCACATGCGCTCCTGCGACTCGCTCATGAGGATCTCCTCGGGCGTCAGCGAGGAGTCGCGCAGCGGCACGGTGTCGAGGTCGACCCGCATGCCGCCCGAGCCGTTGGACGCCAGCTCGGACGTGGCGCACGACAGACCGGCCGCGCCCAGGTCCTGGATGCCGGTGACCAGGCCCTCGGCGAAGACCTCCAGCGTGCACTCGATGAGCAGCTTCTCCTGGAACGGGTCGCCGACCTGCACCGCGGGACGCTTGCTGGGCTTCGCGTCGTCGAACGACTCGGAGGCCAGGATCGAGGCGCCGCCGATGCCGTCACCGCCGGTACGGGCGCCGTAGAGGATGACCTTGTTGCCCGCTCCGGAGGCCTTGGCCAGGTGGATGTCCTCGTGCCGCATGACGCCGACGCACAGGGCGTTGACGAGGGGGTTGCCCTGGTAGCAGGGGTCGAAGACGACCTCGCCGCCGATGTTGGGCAGGCCAAGGCAGTTGCCGTAGCCGCCGATGCCGGCGACGACACCCGGCAGCACGCGGCGCGTGTCCGGGTGATCGGCGGCGCCGAACCGCAGCGGGTCCATCACGGCGACCGGCCGGGCGCCCATCGCGATGATGTCGCGGACGATGCCGCCGATGCCCGTCGCTGCGCCCTGGTACGGCTCGACGTACGACGGGTGGTTGTGCGACTCGATCTTGAAGGTGACCGCATACCCCTGGCCGACGTCCACGACGCCCGCCTGCTCGCCGATGCCGACGAGGAGCGCGTCGCTGTGCGGGGCCTTCTCGCCGAACTGCCGCAGGTGCGGCTTGCTCGACTTGTAGCTGCAGTGCTCGGACCACATGACCGAGTACATGGCCAGCTCGGCACCGGTCGGACGGCGGCCCAGGATCTCCCGGACGCGGTCGTACTCCTCGCGCTTGAGGCCGAGTTCGGCCCAGGGCTGCGGGGAGTCGGGGGTGTCGGCGGCGTGCTTGACGGTGTCCAGGGACATCAGGCGACCAGCTTCCTGAGAACCGAGGTGAAGAATCCCAGGCCGTCGGTGGTGGGGCCGGTCAGGGCCTCGACCGCGTGCTCGGGGTGGGGCATGAGGCCGACGACGTTGCCCGCCTCGTTGGTGATGCCGGCGATGTCGCGGCGGGAGCCGTTGGGGTTGCCGCCGAGGTAGCGGAAGACGACACGCCCCTCGGCCTCCAGCGCGTCCAGGGTGCGCTCGTCCGCGACATAGCCGCCCTCGCCGTTCTTCAGCGGGACGGTGATCTCCTGGCCGGCCGTGTAGTCGGCGGTCCAGGCGGTCGCGGCGTTCTCCACGCGCAGGCGCTGATCGCGGCAGATGAAGTGGAGGTGGTCGTTGCGGGTGAGGGCGCCGGGCAGCAGGTGCGTCTCGCACAGGACCTGGAACCCGTTGCAGATACCGAGGACCGGCAGACCCGCGCGCGCCTGCTCGACAACCGTTTCCATCACCGGGGAGAAACGCGCGATCGCGCCGCAGCGCAGATAGTCGCCGTAACTGAATCCACCGGGCAGGATCACCGCGTCGACCTGGCGGAGATCTTTATCACCGTGCCACAGGGCGACCGGCTCGGCACCGGCCAGCTTTACCGCGCGCTGCGCGTCCCGGTCGTCGAGGGAACCCGGAAATGTGACGACTCCCACACGAGTGGTCACCGGACCGCCTCTTCTTCCTCGACACGGACCCGGAAGTCCTCGATCACGGTGTTGGCGAGAAAGGTGCGGGCCATCTCGCGGACGCGCTCGAGGGCGGCCTCGTCGACCGGCCCGGCGACCTCGAGTTCGAAACGCTTCCCCTGGCGGACGTCGGTGACCCCCTCGAAGCCCAGCCGTGGCAGGGCGCGCTGGACCGCCTGTCCCTGCGGGTCGAGGATCTCCGGCTTGAGCATGACGTCAACTACGACGCGAGCCACTGGTACTCCCGGTGGTGGTGTTGCGGTGCTGTCGGTGCGTGCGCTGGACGCA
This sequence comes from Streptomyces sp. RFCAC02, assembly GCF_004193175.1. Taxonomy (NCBI): domain Bacteria; kingdom Bacillati; phylum Actinomycetota; class Actinomycetes; order Kitasatosporales; family Streptomycetaceae; genus Streptomyces; species Streptomyces sp. RFCAC02. The sequence goes on from NZ_SAUH01000001.1 coordinate 2,842,501, forward strand.
GCGACAGCCTACCGGGCGGAAAAATCTACGCGAGTAGCGCAAGCCGGGCCACAGGCTTCCCCGCGGGCTTCTTGGTCACGTTAAGGTATCGAGCCCACAAACCCCTCCTGTAAACGGGAAAGAAAAAGTAGGGTCCCGGTTGCGGCGGACCCGCGATCGGAAATTCCCCTTCGCATTACCGGTCCCCGCGCGGTACAAATTAAAGAAACAGACCCGCGAACTATGGGAGCGCCCGGCACCCGCGTCGCGATCCGCGCGAATCTCCCGGAAGGACCGATATCCGTGGCACAGCGTGTAGTGGTCACCCTCTCCGACGACATCGACGGCGGGGAGGCGCAGGAGACGGTCGCCTTCGGGCTCGACGGGAAGACGTACGAGATCGACCTCAACGCCCACAACGCCGAGAAGCTCCGCACCACCCTCGCCCCCTACGTCGAGGCCGGCCGCAAGCAGGCGCGGTCCGGGCGCCCGTTCACCCGCACCTCGGTCGCCCCCGACCCCAGGGCCGTGCGGGCCTGGGCCGAGTCGAACGGCCTCGGCGTCCCCGCGCGCGGCCGACTCCCCAAGAAGGTCTACGACGCCTTCAACGAGGCGCACGCCGACGCCTGACGCCGCGTCCGCCGACCGCCCCCGGGGCCGATTTGCCATCACCCCGGGGTGATCGGCTAGAGTCTGGAACACGCCGAAGGGGCGAGGCCGAAAGGCCGGAACCCCAGGTCGCGCGGGTGTAGTTCAGTAGTAGAACACCCCCTTTCCAAGGGGGAGGCGCAGTGTGCGATTCCTGTCACCCGCTCCAACCGCTCGTACCCCTCCCCGGATGGGGTACAGTGGTCGCCAGTGCGGACGTGGCTCAGTTGGTAGAGCATCACCTTGCCAAGGTGAGGGTCGCGAGTTCGAATCTCGTCGTCCGCTCGGTCCGAAGAGGCCGTCTCCCCGAGGGGAGGCGGCCTCTTCGTCGTTGTACCGCGCCCGCGGTGAACGCCCGTGGGCGCGCGCCGGATCCGTGTCCGGCGCGCGCCGTGCGGCGGGCTCAGTCCCAGGGCATCCCCGTCAGCAGGCGGAACGCCTCCGTGTACGTGGTCCGCGTGCGCTCCACGATCTCCTCGGGCAGCGGCGGGGGCGGCACGCTGCCGTCCGGGTCCCAGCCGGACTCGCGCGTCAGCCAGTCCCGCAGGTACTGCTTGTCGTAGGCGCGCTGCGGGCGGCCGGGCTGCCACTCGTCCTTCCGCCAGAAGCGCGACGAGTCCTGCGTCAGGACCTCGTCGGCCAGCACGAGCGGCGCGTCGTCCCCCGCGCCGGCCGGGCGGCCGAACTCGAACTTCGTGTCCGCCAGGATGATCCCGCGGTCCCGCGCGATGTCCCGCGCCCGCCCGTAGACGGCCAGGGTGGTCTGGCGGAGCTGGGCTGCCGTCTCGGCGCCGACGCGGCGGGCGACCTCCTCGTAGCTGACGTTCTCGTCGTGGTCGCCGACGGCCGCCTTGGTGGCCGGCGTGAAGATGGGCGCCGGCAGCTCCGAGCCGTCGACGAGGCCCGGGGGGAGGGCGAGCCCGCACACGGTGCTGTCCCGCTCGTACTCCTTCAGCCCCGAGCCCGTGAGGTAGCCGCGGGCGACGGCCTCGACGGGGATCATGTCGAGGTTCCGGCAGACGGTGGTGCGGCCCTCCCAGTCGGCGGGGGCACCGGGCGGCACGTCGGTGGAGATCACGTGGTTGTCGACGAGATCGGCGAGCTGGTCGAACCACCACAGCGACAGCCGCGTGAGGATGCGGCCCTTGTCGGGGATCTCCGTGGTCAGGACCCAGTCGAACGTGGAGACGCGGTCGCTGGCGACCATGACGAGGTCGCCCGCCTCGTTGCGGTAGAGGTCGCGGACTTTGCCCGTGTGCAGGTGCACCAGCCCGGGGACCTCCACGGGATCGGGCTTCTCGACGAATCCGGGCACGGAGCCTCCTGGCTGCTGAGCGGTGATCGGCGCGGTCCATTCTCGCGCAGGGCGGCGGGCCGCGGTGACCGGGTACGGGCGGACGTGCGGCGTTCGCCCGGATCGCGGCACCGGGGCCGGCCGGTGCCGCGGGGTCAGTCGCGCTTGCAGATGCGGTTGAGGAGGTTGGCGGTGGCGCGCTGCACGCGGTGCTCCATGTGGCCGGGCCGCCCGAGCGCCGGGGACCAGCCGAAGGTGCCGGACGCGAACACCCACGCGCCGCTCGGCGCCTGGTAGAGCGACGTCTCCTGGTGGCGGCGCGCCCCCGCCGCGTCGGTGTACGGGGAGTGGGCGAGCAGGACGCGGCTCTCCGACTCGGGCAGCGGGGTGCGCGGGTGGTAGCGGTCGGCCTCGCCGGCGACCAGGTCGGGGATCTCCTCGCCCTCGGCGGCGCCCGTGCCCTGCCACAGCCAGTGATCGGCGTTGCGCACGACGAGGGGCTGGGGGTACGGGACGGTGCCGGTGTACTGGATGCCGAGGAGCGTCTGCTCGGGGTCGCCCTGCTCGCGCCACAGGAGGGAACGGCCGGGACCCTGGCGCTTGCGGCAGGCCAGGAGCCGGTCGGGGGCGCCGGCGGGCAGCGGGTTCAGGGTGACCTGCCAGTACATGGTGTTCGCGGACAGGAAGACGAGGGACGTGCCCTCGTCGCGGGCGCGCTCCGCGGCGCGGCGCATGGGGACGGACCAGTACTCGTCGTGGCCGGGGAAGATGATGCCCCGGTAGCGGGCCGGGTCGACGCGGCCGGCGTGCAGGTCGCGGGCGGTGGCGTAGGCCAGGTCGTAGCCCTGGCTCTCGGCCCAGCGGATGACGTCGTAGGCGTGGCCCGCGTGCAGGGGAAGCCCGGCGCCCGCGTAGGGGCGGTCGAAGCAGACGGTCGTGGACGCCTCGGACTCGCCCAGCAGCCGGCCCGTCTCGTCCCACGCGTGGTAGAGGCTGGCGCCGTGCCGGCCGTCCTCGGGGAAGAGGTTGTACGCCTGCCAGGTGACGTCGGGCAGGACGAGGAGCAGGTCGGCGGACCGGCCGTCGCGAACGGTGAAGGGGACATGGGACCTGAAGCGGTTGTCCGCCGTCGTGAGGACGGCGACGTACGCGCCGGGCCGCCAGTCGGTGGGCACCTGGTGCCGCCACGCCAGCCACCAGTGGTGGCACGACACGGCGCGGCCCGCGACCAGCGGGGCCATCTGCTGCGTGCCCATGAGGCTGGGGCTGTGCATCAGCAGGCGCGCCCCGCCCTGGCCGACGTGGCCGATGCGGTAGATGGCGATCGTGAACTCCTGCGGCGGGTTCACCGTGACGTGGAAGTCGAGCGGCTTGCCCGGCTCCACCGCGCCGTCGGGCACGAAGCCCTTGATCTGGCAGCTCACGTCGTCGGCCGTGTCCGGGCCCGCGGGCTGGCCCGGTACCGCGTGGGCACTGGGACGGTAGTGGCCGTTGCCCCGGAGCCAGGGCAGCGGCCCCTGCCCGTAAGGATCGGCCGCGGCGTGCGTGAGCGCGCTGCCGGACTCCCAGCGTCCGATGCGCTCCGTACCTTCTGTCAAGCTCCCCTCCCTGCACCTCCGCCCGGTCAGTGCCGTCATCAGCACATCACATCCGGCAGCGCCCGATCACCGACGGTTTCGCGGGGTTGACCGGAGGTGGTTGCCTGATAGTGGCGCCAAGCGTGAAGTGTGTCGAGCCCTCCCGAGACGGAAATCGGCCGGATTCGGCCGACGTTTCGCCCTCTGTCGGGTGGCTGCGGTTCGTTTGTGTGCGTCCGGGGTGTGCCCCGGGTGGTCGGTCCCCTCGTGCTGCCGTCCCTCGTGTGCTGTCGTCGCGCGTGGCGCGGGTGCGGTCGTCCTCTCAGACGAGGCGGACGGGCTTGTCGGGGCGGACGCCGGCGCCTGCCAGCCAGTCGCGCAGCGGACCGGGGTCGCCCTCGTCGAGGAGCCGGCGGACCGGCGCCGAGAGGTCCTTGTCCCGGGGGCCGCCGGCGCCGGCCAGGAGGACCGGGCCGTCCAGCCAGTCGAGGCCGGGGGCGGCGCCCGTCGTGTCGGCGGCGGCGCAGCAGACGACGGCCGTGACGTGCTCGGCGAGCAGGTCGCGGCCCGCCGGGGCCTGCCACGGGGGCGGCGCCGGCAGGGCGGCGGCGCCCGGCAGCGGGACGCGGGACGCGTGGGCGGCCTCCGCGCGGGCCGCCGCGGCGCCGAGCCGGGCGGCGAGGGCGTCGGTGCCGTCGCGGGCCGCGGCCTCGGCGAGGCGCTGGAGGGCGCAGGCGAGCGTCGGGGTCTCGGCGGCGTCCAGGGCGTCGAAGAGCCGGGCGGCGCGGTCGCGCCAGATGCGGTCCACGACCTCCTCCGGGTAGCCGGCCCAGTCGACGGGGAGCCAGCCGCCGGCGACGCCGTGCCGGGGCCGCCGGACGGTGGCCGGGGCTGAGGTGCGGCGCCCGGCGGCGGACCCGTGACCGCCCGGGTGGTCCGCGGCCTGCGCGGTGTCACGCCCGGCGTCGTGCGGGGCGTGCGCGGGGTCGTGCTCGGTGTCGGCGCCGTGGTACAGCCGCGCGGCCAGGAGGGAGACGGCCTCGTCCACCGCGCCGGGCTCCTCCAGCAGGTCGCACGCGGGGCGGTCGTCGAGCCGGGCGGCGTACCCCTCGGCGAGGCGGTCGCGGCGGGACAGTTCGGTGAGGGCGGCGACCACCCCGGCGTCGAGCCGGCGCGGCCAGCGGCCTATGCGCCAGGCCGGGAGCGCGACCCGGGTGAGCAGCCGGTCCCAGCCCGCGTAGGCGAGGGCCACCTGTTCCTGCGCGGCCTGGCGCAGGGCCGGCTCGACGTCCTGGGCGCGGTCGGCGGCGGCGAGGGCGACGCCCCGCTCCATCCCGGCGGCGTGCTCGGCGGACAGGCGCAGGAGCGTCCGCGCGACCAGCCCGGCGAAGGCGCGGGCCGGCTGCCGCGCGAACGGGGTGCCGGGCGGTGCGGCGCCCACCATGGCGTCCCAGGCGCGGACGCAGCGGCGCGCCGCGGCGATGTCGGGGTGGGCGGCGGGACCCGTGCCCGCGACGACCGGGGCGATGAGGGCGCGCAGCTCGTCCACCCGGAGCCACCACAGGAAGGGCGATCCGATGACCAGCACGGGCGCGTCCGCCGCCGCCGCGGCGGGCCCGTGCGGCTCTTCCAGCCAGCTGTCGCAGTCGGGTGCGAGGGCGATGCCGCCGGGCACGGGCACGTCCATGCGGTGGGCCAGCTCGCGTATGAGCCGGTGGAGGGCGGGCGCGGCGTGCGCGGGCACCTCGATCGTGGGGGTGACGGCCGGGCGGGCGCGTGCGATGAGCAGGCCGGTGAGGGCACCGAGGGCGAGGACCGCGGCGGCCAGGGCCGCCACCCCGGTGAGCAGCGCCGGGGAACCGGCGCCCGTCACCGCGAGGACGACCGCGACGGCGGCCGGCAGCAGCGCGAGGGCGAGCGCGCCGTTCCGCGCGCGGAGGACGGCCAGCGCGTGGTCCCGCGCGGAGTGCCCGGCTCCCCGCGTGCGCGTATGTCGCTGCTCCATGCCCCTGCCCTCCGCTGTCCCGACGCCGCCCGCTCCTGTGTCCCACTGTCGCACCGCGCACCGACAACGCAACGCGCAGTGATCCGATCGCGGTGGGTCACGGAACGGGAAACGGCGAATGACACTGCGCCGCACCCTAGTTGGGCACGGGAGGCCCGTCAGCCGGTCGGCCGAACGTCACTCGATGGTGGGGCTTTGGGCAGAGCCGGACATACGGCCGGACCGTCCCCCGGGGGTCAGCCGGCAGCGGCGCGGGCGGCGATGTCCGTGCGGTGGTGGGAGCCGGCCAGCCGGATACGGCCCACCGCGCGGTAGGCACGCTCCCTGGCGGCCGTGAGGTCGGCACCCCTGGCCGTCACGGACAGCACCCGGCCGCCCGCGCTGACGACGCGGCCCTCGGCGTCCCGGCGGGTCCCGGCGTGCAGGACGTACGCCTCCGGACCGTCCTCGCCCGCGACCTCGTCGAGTCCCTCGATCGGGTCACCCGCGCGCGGCGCCGCCGGGTACCCCTCGGCGGCGACGACCACCGTGACGGCGGCCTCGTCGCTCCAGCGCAGCGGCGGCTGGTCGGCCAGCGTCCCGGTGGCCGCGGCCAGCAGCAGCCCGGCGAGCGGCGTCCGCAGCCGGGCGAGGACGACCTGCGTCTCCGGGTCGCCGAAGCGGGCGTTGAACTCGACGACGCGCACCCCGCGCGAGGTCAGCGCGAGCCCCGCGTACAGCAGGCCGGAGAACGGCGTGCCGCGCTTGCGCATCTCGTCCACGGTCGGCTGGAGGACGGTCCGCAGCACCTCGTCGGTCAGGCCGGGGTCGGCCCAGGGCAGCGGCGAGTACGCGCCCATGCCGCCGGTGTTCGGCCCCTCGTCGCCGTCGTGGGCGCGCTTGAAGTCCTGCGCGGGCTGGAGCGGGACGACGGTCTCGCCGTCCGTCACCGCGAACAGCGACACCTCGGGGCCGTCCAGGTACTCCTCGACGACGACGCGGTCGCAGCCGCGCGCGTGGGCGCGGGCCACGGCCGGGTCGTCGGTGACGACGACGCCCTTGCCGGCCGCGAGCCCGTCGTCCTTCACGACGTACGGCGCGCCGAACGCGTCGAGCGCCGCGTCGGCCTCGGCCGGGGTGACGCACACGTACGAGCGGGCCGTCGGCACACCCGCGGCGGCCATGACCTCCTTCGCGAACGCCTTGCTGCCCTCCAGGCGGGCCGCCTCGGCGGACGGGCCGAACACCGGCACGCCGGCCGCCCGCACGGCGTCCGCGACACCGGCGACCAGTGGCGCCTCGGGGCCGACGACGACGAGGTCGGCGTCCAGCCGGCGGGCCAGCGCCGCGACCTGCGCGCCGTCGAGCGCGTCCACCGGGTGGGTGGTGGCGACCGCGGCGATGCCCGCGTTGCCCGGGGCACAGTGGAGGGCGCTGACGGCCGGGTCCGCGGACAGGGCGTGGCAGAGGGCGTGCTCGCGGGCGCCGCCGCCGATGACGAGGATGTTCACGGATGCAGCCTAACGGCGGACTCCCCGTGCTCACTCTTTCGGGTGAGCCGTCGGCTTGCCTGATAGCTGACGTGCCGCCGCTTCCGGGCGCTTTGCCGCCGAAGCCGCGATCATCCCGGTCCGCGAGGACCGGTCCCGGCATGAGAGAAACATGCCGGAACGGGGACCGGAGCGGTGCGTCGGAAGGTGCGAGAGGTGAGCGGGCACGGGTTGAGGCAGCCCGCGGGCGGCGCGGTCCCGTCCGCCGGGGACCTGGCGGGGCTGTACGCGCGGGCCGAGGCCGAGGGCCTGCGCGCCCTGGCCAGGTACCAGGCGGACCAGCGGCGGAAACGGCGTGCCGCGCGGCTGCTGCGCCTCGGCACGGTGCTCGGCGCGGCGGCCGGCGCGGCACTGCCCCTGCTGCACCTGGAGCGCGCCGGGCACCTCGCGCTGCTCGGGGCGGCCGTGTGCCTCGCCTGCGACCGGCACCTCGGGCTCACGTCGGCCTGGCTGCGGGACGTGACGGCGGCGCTCGCGGTGCGGGAGCGCCTGGAGCTCCTGCGCTACGAGTGGGCCGCCGAGACCCTCGGGGCCGGCCCGGACGAGCTGCCCGGAGAGACGGTGGAGCGGTGCGTCGGGCTGCTGCGGGCCTTCTCGGAGGACGTGACGGCGGTGGTGCGGGCGGAGACGGCGGAGTGGGCGCGGCAGATCGGCGCGGTGTCCGCGGGACCGCTGCCGCCGAGGGCGGCCGGCGCGCAGCCGGCGCCCAGGGAGCAGGGGCGGCGCGCCCGTCCCGGCACGGAACCGGACCTGCGGCCGACGATGCCGCGGCAGCGGCCCCGGAGCAGGGCCGCGGCGGGACCGGGTGACCGGCCGTCAGCTGAAGACGATCATCGAGCCCTGGGCCAGGCTGCGGGTGGCCGCGGCGTGCAGGCCGAGCCAGACGTGCCGCTCCCGGGCGAACGGGCCGTCCGCCGCCGGGGCCGCCGCCGGCTCGTCCAGGGCGGTGGGTCCCGCCGGCGGCTCCGGCGCGGGAGGCGGGTTGAGGGGGTCGATGTCCAGGACCGGGGCGACCGCTTCCAGCTCCCGCAGCAGGCCGTGGCTCGACCCGAGCGGCCCGCCGCCGGCCAGCAGCGCCTCGTTCTCCAGGGGCCGGGGGAAGTCCACCGGGACGTAGGCGCCCGCGTGGTCGAAGTGCCAGACGAGGTGCGACCCGCGTGCGGCGCTCTCGAACATCTCCAGCACCTGCTGGTAGTCGCCGTCCAGTCCGGTGACGGGCGTGACGGGCAGGCCGCTGAGGTTCAGCAGGTGGGCGCGGCGCAGGAGATGGAGCGCCGTGTAGTCGAAGCCGGCGACGGGCGCGACCGTGCCGGACATGCCGGGCACGTAGCCGTACACCGGGACGGGGGGCGCGCCCGCCTCCGTGAGCGCCCGGTCGTACTCGGCCAGTTCGTCGGCGAACGGGTTGTCGGGGCTGTGGCACAGCACATCGACGAGGGGGACCAGCCACAGGTCACAGGCCACGGAACGGCTCACTCTCGGTCGCGACGGCGCGGGCACGGCTGAGCGGGGGTGTGCGTACCGTCAGGGTAGGGCCTGTGGGCGGGGTCACGTCCCGGGCCGGGCGGCGGTGAGGCGTTCGGCGAGGCGGAGGGCGTGGGCGCGGTGTTCCCGGAGGATGCGCTCGGAGTCGGCGCGGTCGCCGCGCTCCACGGAGTCGGCGAGGTCGAGGTGGCCGGTCCACAGCTCGTGGACGAGTTCGGGCGCGCGCCGCAGGAACGGCACGGTGAACGCCCAGCACCGCACGCGCATGCGGTCGAGGAACTCGCCGATGTGCGGATTGCCGAGGAGCGCGTCGAGTTCGCGCCAGAAGCGGAGGTCGTAGCCGATGAGGATGTCGAGGTCGCCCGCCTCGGCGGCCTGGCGGGCGGCAGCGGCGCGGCGGCGTATGGAGGTGAACGCGTCGGGGCCGGCCAGCCGCGGGTCGCGGACCGGCCCGCCGGCGAGGACGCCGTCGCGCACGAGGGTCTGCGCGTCGATCATGGCGAGGTAGTCGTCGGCGGAGAACTGCCGGATGCGGAAGCCGCGGTGCTGCTCCACGTCCAGCAGGCCCTGGGCCGACAGGTCGACGAGGGCCTCGCGCACGGGCGTCGCGGAGACGCCGTAGTGCTCCGCTATCTCCCGCACCGTGAACTCGCCGTCCGGGCCGAGGCGTCCGGCGAGTATCTCCTCCCGCAGGGCGTCGGCGAGCTGCTCCCGCAGGGTGTTCCGTCGAATCACGGCAGCCCAGGGTACAGCGCGTGATCCGGTTGACAGCATGCTGTCGTCATGACAGGTTGCTGCGCGTGACGGGGAGTGGCGCGGGTGACGCGGTGGACGGGGACGCGGGCGCCGCCGGGTTCGACAGGACGGCGCTCGCCGCACTCCGGCTGGCCGGTCATGTCCTGGCCGTCTGCGGGGAACTGGCCGGGGCCGCGGGGCTGACCGCGGCGCGGTGGCAGGTCATCGGCGCCGTCGCCGGCGCGCCGCAGACCGCCGCCGGCATCGCGCGGACCCTCGGGATCACCCGGCAGAGCGTGCGCCGTACCGCGGATCTGCTCGTGGCGGACGGTCTCGCCACCTGGGAGCCCAATCCGGCGCACCGCCGCGCGCGGCTCCTGACCCCGACGGCCCTAGGACGCGCCGCCATCGGCCGCACCGCGCCGCACCGTGCCGCGTACGCGCACCGCCTGGCCGCCGAACTGGGCGGCGGGGAACGGCTCGCCGACGCCGCGCGCGCCCTGGAACGGCTCACGGCCGCCGTCGAACGCGCCGCCGCCCGACCCGCCACACGGATGCGGCGTACGCCGCCGCCCCCTCCCCTCTATCCTCAGTGGGGCAAACAGAACTGAGCCACCGGGGGAACGCCGCACATGGACCGGCTGTCGCCGAACGACCCGCACCGAATAGGGAACTACCGCCTGATCGCCCGCCTGGGCTCGGGCGGCATGGGCCAGGTCTACCTTGCGCGTTCGGAGCGCGGCCGGACCGTCGCGGTGAAGACGATCCGCCCGTCGCTGGCCCTGGAGCCGGATTTCCGCCGCAGGTTCGCGATGGAGATCACGGCGGCCCGGCGCGTCGGCGGCCGCTGGACGGCGCCGGTCCTCGACGCCGACACGGAGGCCGACTCCCCCTGGGTCGCCACCGGTTACATCGCCGGCCCGTCCCTGCACGAGGTCGTGAGCCGCCAGTTCGGCACGCTCCCCGTCCGCAGTACGACCCTGCTCGCCAACGGTCTCGTCCACGCCCTGCGCGCCATCCACGGCGCGGGCCTCGTCCACCGCGACCTCAAGCCGTCCAACGTGCTGCTGACGATCGACGGCCCGCGCGTCATCGACTTCGGCATCGCCCGCGCCCTCGACACCATGTCCGGCGGGGTCACCAGGACCGGCGCGACGGTCGGTTCGCCGGGGTTCATGTCCCCCGAGCAGGTCCGCGGCGGCACCCTGACACCGGCGAGCGACGTGTTCTGCCTCGGGTCGCTCCTGGCGTACGCGGCGACCGGCAGGACCCCGTTCGGCGCCCTCGACTCGGGGGTGCACATCCTGATGTTCCGCATCGCCGAGGAGGAGCCGCGGTTCGAGGGCCTGCCCGAGCCGCTGCGGCACATCATCGGCCTGTGCCTCGCGAAGCAGCCGGAGCGCCGGCCGTCCCTGGACGAGCTGGAGAGCCTGACGGCGCCGGACGACGGCGACGAGCCGTGGCTGCCCGCGCCGCTGATCGCGCAGCTCGGCCGGCACGCCGTCGAGCTCCTCGACTCGGAGGGACCCGACAGCGGCACGGGCCACGAGGCCGTCCGCGACCCGAACCCGACGCCGCCGTCACGGCCGGCCGGGACGGAGGCGCCGTTCACGCCGCGGCAGGTGCCGTCGCCGTACGCGCATCCCTCCCCGGCGTACGTGACGTCCGCGCCGCTGTCCGGGGTCACCGGCACGTTCGGTCCGACCGGCAGCGCGCCGTACTCCGTCGCCCCCCGCGCCGGCGGCGGGTCGCGGCGCTGGAACGGCCGCCGGACGGCGCTCGCGCTGGGCGCGGCGGTGGCCGCCGTCGCGGTGGTGGCGGGCATCGCGATCGCGGCGAACGGGTCCGGCGCCGGCGGTGAGGTCGCCGAGGAGTACGTCGGCGTCTGGCAGGGCGAGTACGAGGCCGAGGACGATTCGACGAAGCTCCTGCGCTTCGAGATCGAGAAGGGATCGGTGGGCGACACGATCGGCACCGCGACCGTCCTCACGCCCAGCACGCTCTGCACGTTCGACATGGAGCTGGAGTCGGCGGGCGACGAGCTGGAGTTCACCGAGGACTCACGGGAGAGCGTCCCGGCGAGCCAGCGGGACGAGGCGTGCCGCGACAACCGCACCCCCCAGCGCCTCGCGCTCTCCGCGGACGGCACCACCGTCGAGTGGGCGTACAGCAGCCAGAGCGCCACCCTCGACAAGGCGGAACCGTCCGACGGCGAGGACATGCCGGCCGAGCTTCTCGGCACCTACGGCGGTGAGTGGGCCAACCAGGACGACGGCGACGAGGGCACGACCACCGTCGTCGTGGAGCAGGGCGCCGTCGGGGACCAGCTCGTCACCTACACCCAGGACGGCGGGCAGATGAAGTGCACCTGGCGCAATCACCTCGTCCAGGTGGACGGCGACGAGGTCGTGATGGGTCCCGACGTCATCGTCGACGAGGAGAGCGACGCCGACTGTTTCCTCGGCTACGCGTTCCGCATGTGGCTCGAGGACGACGCCATCCAGATCGACTGGATCGGCGACGGCGAGGACGGAAGTTCATGGGACCGGCAGTGATCACGTACCTTCACGGGCCGTACCGGTCCCGTGGCGTTCAGGTCACGAATTGACACAGAAGCCAAACACACGATCGGATCGGGAACCGATTACGGTTCTGCCGCTGTCCTCCCCCGTGTGCACGGGGGCCCGTATTCTCGTGAGGCTTACCGGAGCGAAGAGGAGTAACACAGCATGAAACCGCTCGGGCCGAAGGATCCTCAACGAGTAGGCCAATACCGCTTGCTGGGGAAATTGGGCGCCGGCGGAATGGGCAGCGTCTACCTCGCACGCTCGGACCGCGGGCGCACGGTGGCCGTGAAGCTGGTGCAGCCGGAGCTCGCCGCGCAGCCCGAGTTCCGCCAGCGTTTCCAGCACGAGGTCGAGGCCGCGCGCCGCGTCGGCGGCGAGTGGACCGCGCCGGTCCTCGGCTGCGACACGGAGGCGGAGACCCCGTGGGTGGCGACCGGGTACGTGGCCGGTCCGTCGCTGCACGAGGTGGTCAGCACGACGTACGGCCCGCTGCCCGAGCGGACGCTCCTCATCCTGGCGAACGGCCTGGTGCGCGCCCTGCGCGACATCCACGCCGCCGGCCTGGTCCACCGCGACCTCAAGCCGTCGAACGTCATGATCACCATCGACGGTCCCCGCGTCATCGACTTCGGCATCGCCCGCGCCCTGGAGGCGAACGGCGAGGGCCTGACGAGGACGGGAGCCGCGGTCGGTTCGCCCGGCTTCATGTCGCCCGAGCAGTGCCGGGGCGAGACGCTGACGGCGGCGAGCGACGTGTTCTGCCTCGGGTCGGTGCTCACGTTCGCCGCGACCGGCCGCACCCCGTTCGGTGACGCGAACAGCGCCATGACGGCCCTGATGCTGCGGATCGTGCAGGGCCAGCAGGACCTCGACGGTGTGCCGGACGGCGTGCGCCCCCTGATCGAGAACTGCCTCGCGCAGAACCCCGCGGACCGCCCGTCGCTCGACCAGCTCCTCCAGTTCACGGACATAGCGGACGACGGCGACGAACCGTGGCTGCCCGGCGCGCTCGTCGCGCGGCTCGGCCGGCACGCCGTCGAACTCCTCGACTCGGAGGACCCGCTGCAGGCGCCCCCGCTGCCGCAGAACGCGCCGCCGCCCGCGATGCCGGGCCAGCCGCCGGTCACCCCGCTGCCGACGAACGCGCCCCCGGCCCAGCCGCCGGCCGCGCCGCCCACGCCGACGGCGTTCAGCGCGCCCCCGGCGACCCCGGCCACGCCGCCGCCCGGCGGCACCGGCGTGGACGCGATGGCGACCATGACGTCGGCCACGCCGCCGCCCGGCTACGGCACCCCGCCGCCCGCCGGGTACGGCTACCCGCAGCAGCCAGGCCCCGGGTACGGCTACCCGCAGCCCGGCGGGACGGCGCCGGCCAGCCCGTACGGCCCCGGCTACCCGGGCGGTCCCGGCCTCCCCGGCACGCCCCTGCCGGGCGGCCCCGGCGGCGGCTCCAACAAGAACCGCAACATCCTGATCGCCGCCATCGCCGCCGTCGTGGCGATCGCCGTGATCGTCGGCGCCGTGGTGCTCACGAGCGGCGGCGGCGACGACCCGGACGACGACCCGACGGCGGCTCCGACCCAGGACGTCACCGAGTCGCCGTCACCGGACGACGGCGAGCCGACCACCGATCCGACCACGGACCCCGCCGACGACGGCACCATGCCGAACGGCTACGTCGGCGCCTGGGAGGCCTACTCCGACGGCGGCTTCTGGGTCCGCGTCGAACTGTCCGAGGGCGCCACCGGTGCCACCGTCGCGACGGTCTACAGCGTGCTCAGCGACCGGCTGTGCATCGAGGGCGGCAACCTGGAGTCCGGCTCCGCCGACGGCGTCTCCCTCGTCAGCTCGGGACCCGCCTCGACGATCCCCTCCGACCTGGCCTGCGCGCCGTACGCGACGGAGCAGCTCACGCTCCAGGGCGACGGTTCGATGTCCTGGTCCGCCACGGACGACTCCGGCAACTCCTACAGCGGGACCCTGTACACGGCGACGACGCAGACCGGTGACGACGGGATGCCGTACGACATCTTCTCCCAGACCTACCAGAGCGACACCCTCAGCGTGACCTTCACGACCACCGGCTACGCCGGCGAGTCCGCGGTCTCCTACACGGACGGAAGCTGCACGTGGGACGCGGTCCTGGTGTCCGGTGACGAGCCCGGCACGGCGATCATCGTCGGGCCCGGCGTGGCGAGCGACAGCGCCTGTGAGAACCTGCCGCCGTACACGATCTCGTGGGACGACCCCGCCAGCGGCTACGCGCCGAGCATCGAGTTCACCCCGCACGACTCGGCGGCGGAGACCTTCACGGCCACGCTCGTCGAGTAGCGCGGCGGCACGGCCGTCGGGCCGGTGACGACAACGGGCCGGGGAGTGCGGACATGATCCGCGCTCCCCGGCCCGTTCGCCGTGTGCGGCCGGGCGGCCGTCAGGAGAGGAACGAGTTGATCTGGATCGTCTCCTCGCGCCCCGGCCCGACGCCGATCGCGGAGACCCGCGCGCCGGACAGCTCCTCCAGCCGGCGGACGTACGCCCGGGCGTTGGCCGGGAGTTCGTCGAACGCGCGGGCCTTGGAGATGTCCTCGTGCCAGCCGGGCAGGTACTCGTAGATCGGCTTCGCGTGGTGGAAGTCGCTCTGGTTGGCCGGGAGTTCCTCGACGCGCTCGCCGTCGATCTCGTAGGCGACGCACACCGGGAGCCGGTCCCAGCCGGTCAGCGTGTCGAGCTTGGTGAGGAAGAAGTCGGTCAGGCCGTTGACGCGGGTGGCGTACCGCGCGATCACGGCGTCGAACCAGCCGCAGCGGCGGTCGCGGCCGGTCGTCACGCCGTACTCGTGGCCGACGCGCCGCAGCCGGTCGCCGTCCTCGTCCAGCAGCTCGGTCGGGAACGGGCCGGCGCCGACCCGCGTCGTGTACGCCTTGAGGATGCCGATGACGCGGCTGATCCTCGTCGGCCCCACGCCGGTGCCCGTGCAGGCGCCGCCCGCCGTCGGGTTGGAGGAGGTGACGAACGGGTAGGTGCCGTGGTCGACGTCGAGGAGCGTGCCCTGGCCGCCCTCGAACAGGACGACCTTCCCCTCGTCGATGGCCCGGTTCAGTACGAGCGCGGTGTCGCAGACGTAGGGGCGGATCCGCTCCGCGTAGCCGAGCAGCTCGTCCAGCGCCTGGTCCACGGCGATGGCGCGGCGGTTGTAGAGCTTGGCGAGGAGCTGGTTCTTCTGGTCGAGGGCGGCCTCGACCTTCTGGCGCAGAATCGATTCGTCGAACAGATCCTGCACCCGGATGCCCTGGCGGTTGATCTTGTCCGCGTACGCCGGGCCGATGCCGCGCCCGGTCGTGCCGATCTTCCGCTTGCCGAGGAACCGCTCGGACACCTTGTCGAGGGTCTGGTGGTACGAGGTGATCAGATGGGCGTTCGCGCTGATCAGGAGGCGGGAGGTGTCCACGCCGCGCTCGTCGAGGCCGGCCAGCTCCGCCAGCAGGACCCCGGGGTCGATGACGACGCCGTTGCCGATGACGGGGGTGCAGCCCGGGGAGAGGATGCCGGAGGGGAGGAGGTGCAGGGCGTATTTCTGGTCGCCCACGACAACGGTGTGACCGGCGTTGTTGCCGCCCTGGTAGCGCACCACGTAGTCGACGGAACCGCCGAGCAGATCAGTCGCCTTGCCTTTGCCTTCGTCACCCCACTGGGCACCGAGCAGCACTAGTGCGGGCACAGGCGTACACCCCTTCCGAGCGGGGCATCCACCACTAGGGCCGCCCCGGATCGACGAAACCCCTGACGCAATCGCGGCAGGGGCTCTTGCAAAGAGAGCTTACGGGAGACCCGGCCGGGAGGCGAACAGTCAGGTGCTCATCGTGATCGACCCGGCGGCGCAGCGCGCGGACGGCGAAGCGGTGCGCATCGCCAGGGACGTGCTGTGCGCGGGCGCGGGCGGCGCGCAGATCCGCTTCCTCGACCGGCCGGGGGCCATGCCGCGCGTCCTGGCCCGCAGGGGCGGCCACCGCGTCGTCCTCGTCGGCGACGACAGGACCCTGCTGCGGGCGCTCACCGCCCTGCTGTGGGACGGGGGCGGCCACGGTGTCGCCGGGGACGGGCCGCTCGCGATCGTGCCGGTGGGGCCGGTGCCGCTGGTCGCGGTGGCGCGCGCCCTGGGGGTGCCCGCCGATCCGGTCCGGGCCTCGCGCGCGGTCCTGGCGGGGGCGGAGCGCCGCGTCGATCTGCTGACGGACGACGCGGGCGGGGCCGTGCCCGGTGCCCTCGGCCTCGGCATCCCGGCCCGGCGCGCGCCGCTGTGGCGCCACCCGATGCGTCCCGGCTCGGTCCGCCAGCGGCTGCGGGTCGAGGGGGACGGCCGGCTGCTCGCCGACACGGACCGGCCGGTCGCCGGGGTGTCGGTACGGCCGGCCGGCGGCCTCGCCGAGGTCGTCGTGCGGCCGTGCGGGCCGGTCACGCCGGCGCGGGACGTACGGGCGCGCGTGTCGTCCGTGACGGTGTCGGGCGCCGCGTTCAGCTACCGGGCGGGCGCCGTCGATCTGGGGCCGGCGTGGGCGCGGACCTGGACGGTGCGGCCGGGCGCGCTGCGGCTGACCGTGCCCCGCTGAGACCGGGGGCCGTGCCGTCGGCCGCGCGGTGGGCGCGCCAGCGGTCGAGGATGCCGTGCAGCTCCTTCACGAGGAACTCCATGAACTCCGCCGACTCCGCCATCCGGTGGCCCGCCGGGGTGTCCTCGCCGGCGACACGGGCGCCGGCGCGCAGGGCCGCGCCCCAGCGCAGCAGGTCGTCGTCCCGGTCGAGGATGGCCTCGTACCAGACGTCGTGATGGAGGCGGTACAGCTCGCGGCGCGAGCCCGGCGCGCGTTCACGGCCGATCAGCCGGACCTGCGACAGGTAGCGGACGGCGCCGGAGACGGCGGCGGGCGACACCTTCAGCCGGACGACGAGGTCGGCGGAGGAGAGCGCCCCCTCGGGCGAGGCGAGCAGGCAGGCGAAGACGCGGGACGGCATCCGCGCCATGCCGGAGGCGGTGAGGTCGCCCGCGAAGCGTTCCACGAAGGCCGCGAGGTCCGGCGGGAAGGTGCCGTCGTGCTCGTGCGGTGTCCGGTCGTGATCGGTCACACCGCCATCCTCCCATCCATGGCGTCACCGGGACGCCGCGGCTTCTTGACAGTTCCTTAACTTCAGAAATTTGTGAAACAAGCGTAGCGTGTGACGGGTGACCAAGGGCATACGCACAGCGAACGCCCGCGTCGACGACACCGCCGTCGCCGTCGCGGGCCTGATCAAGAACTTCGGCCGCACCCGCGCGCTGGACGGGCTCGACCTGACCGTCCGCACCGGCGAGGTCCACGGGTTCCTCGGCCCGAACGGCGCGGGCAAGTCCACGACCCTCCGCGTCCTGCTCGGCCTGCTGCGCCCCGACAGCGGCACGGTGTCCCTGCTCGGCGGCGACCCGTGGCGCGACGCGGTGCCGCTGCACCGGCGCATCGCGTACGTACCGGGCGACGTGGAGCTGTGGCCCGGCCTCACCGGCGGCGAGTCCATCGACCTGCTGGGCCGCCTGCGCGGGGGCCTCGACGCGCGGCGCAGGGACGACCTGGTCGAGCGGTTCGCCCTCGACCCGCGCAAGAAGGGCCGCACCTACTCGAAGGGCAACCGGCAGAAGGTCGCCATCGTCGCGGCCCTCGCCTCCGACGCCGAACTCCTCCTGCTGGACGAGCCGACGTCCGGCCTCGACCCGCTGATGGAGGTCGTCTTCCAGGACGTGGTCGCCGAGGCACGGACCGCCGGCCGGACCGTCCTGCTGTCCAGCCACATCCTGGCCCAGGTCGAGAAGCTGTGCGACCGCGTGAGCATCGTGCGGCTCGGCCGGACCGTGCAGTCCGGCACGCTCGCCGAACTGCGCCACCTCACCAGGACGACCGTCGAGGCGGAGACCCGCGCCCCCGCGCGGGAGGCGGCGGCGCTGATGGCGGACCTGCCGGGGGTGCACGACGCGCGGGCGGAGGGGCAGCGGCTGCACTTCACGGTCGACGGCGAACACCTGGACGGCGCGGTCGCGGCCCTGTCGGGGCTCGGCGTGCGGAGCCTGGTGAGCCATCCCCCGACGCTGGAGGAGCTGATGCTGCGGCACTACGGCGACGAATTGGACGGAGCCCAGGGCGGGCACGCGCGGGGCGGTTCCCGGTGAGCGCGGCGCTGCCCGTGCGCGGCGCGGGGGACGTACCGGCCGCCGGGCGTACGGGACGCGGGGAGGCCGTACGGCACGCGCTGGCCGGCACCGGGACGCTCGTCCGCCTCGCCCTGCGGCGGGACCGCGTACGGCTGCCGGTGTGGATCGCCGCGGTGTGGCTGACCACCCTGTCGTCGGCGGCGAGTTTCCGGTCGCAGTACGCCACGGCGGACGACCGTGCCCAGGTGGCGGAGACGATGCGGGAGCCGGCGGCGCTCGCCATGACCGGCCCCGCGCACTACCTGGACGGCGTGTACACGCACGGCGCCATGCTGGGCCACGAACTGCTCGGTTTCGCCGCCGTCGCGGTCGGCGTGCTGAGCGTCCTGACAGTGGTGCGGCACACGAGGACGGAGGAGGAGTCGGGGCGCGCCGAGCTGGTCAGGGCGGCCGTCGTGGGGCGGCACGCGCACCTGGCCGCCGCGGTGACCGTCGCCGTCGCGGCGAACGTCGCCCTGGGCGCGCTGACCGCCGCCGGACTCGCCGGGCTCGGCGCCGACGGGATCACGGCGGGCGGTTCGGTCCTGTACGGCGCGGCGGGCGCGGCCGTGGGGACGGCCTTCGCGGCCCTGGCCGCCGTCGCGGCGCAGATCAGCACCTTCGGACGCGGGGCGGTGGGCCAGGGCCTCGCGGCGGTCGGGCTGGCGTACGCCCTGCGCGCCGTGGGCGACACGGGACCCGACGCGGTGGCATGGCTGTCGCCGATCGGCTGGGCGCAGCGGACGTACGTGTACGTGGACGACCGCTGGTGGCCGCTGCTGCTCCTCGTCGGGCTGGCGGCGGGCGCGGGCGCGGTGGCGTGCGCCCTGGAGACCCGCAGGGACGCGGGCGCCGGGCTGCGGCCGCCGCGGCCCGGCCGTCCGGCGGCGTCGGGGGCGCTCGTCCGGCCGCTCGGCTTCGCCCTGCGGCTGCACCGCGGGACCCTCGCCGGGTTCGCCGCCGGGGCGCTGCTGTTCGGCCTGATGTACGGCTCGATCCTCGGCGAGGCGGAGGACCTGCTCACCGACAACGAGCGCCTGCGGGAGGCGGTCGCCCGGCTCGGCGGCGACATGGTGGAGTCCTTCGCCTCCGTCGTGATGAGCGTCCTCGCCGTCGTGGCCGCCATGTACACCGTGCAGGCGATGCTGCGGCCGCGGAGCGAGGAGACCGGCGGACGCGCGGAGCCGGTGCTGGCGACGGGCCTGTCCCGCACGCGGTGGGCCGCCTCGCACACGGCGGTCGCGCTGGCCGGCGGCACGGCCGTGATGCTGCTGGCCGGGGCGGGGTTCGGCGTCTCGGGGGCGGCCTCGGCCGGCGACCGGTCGCTGCTCGGCGAACTCGTGCTGGCGTCGCTGGCGTACGCGCCCGCGCTGTGGGTGACGGCAGGGGTGGCGCTGGCTCTGTACGGGTGGTTCCCGGCGGCATCGGCGGCGGCGTGGGCGGTGCCCGCGTACGGCTTCTTCACCGTGTACCTGGGCGAGTTGACGGACGTGCCGCAGGCCCTGCGCAACCTGTCGCCGCTCGGCCACGTACCGCGGGTGCCCGCCGCCGGCTGGGAGTGGACGCCGCTCGCCGTCCTGACGCTGCTCGCGGCCGCCCTGCTGGCGCTGGGCCTCGCGGGCTTCCGCCGC
This sequence comes from Streptomyces sp. RFCAC02, assembly GCF_004193175.1. Classification (NCBI taxonomy): domain Bacteria; kingdom Bacillati; phylum Actinomycetota; class Actinomycetes; order Kitasatosporales; family Streptomycetaceae; genus Streptomyces; species Streptomyces sp. RFCAC02. The sequence continues at coordinate 2,862,165 of NZ_SAUH01000001.1, forward strand.
CGGGACCTGACGGTGCGCTAGCGCCGCCGGGCCGCTCCGCCATCGGGGCGGCCCGGTACCCGGTGGGACGCACTCCGGGTGCGCACCCGGTCACCCACTGTTCGCATGGGTGACAGGCCGTTACGCCCCTCGCGTGCGGCAGACGATCCGGAGGAAGAGCGTCCTATGAAGACGTCCATCAGGAACCCGCACTCCCGTGGCGCCCGCCGGCTCGCGGTGGCGGCGGCGACCGCCCTGCTCGCGTTCGCGCCGGCCGCGCCCGCACTGGCGCAGGACGACGACAAGCCGTCCTGGAACACCGCGCCGATCTCCATCTCCCCCAGCTCCGGCGGCCCGAACACCTCGGTCACCGTCCGGGTCACCTGCCGACCGTCGGGTTCGGCCACTTCGAACGCGTTCCAGCAGAGCATCACGCTGCGCCAGACGAGCGGCAACCAGTGGACGGGGACCGGCCGGATCAAGTCCAGCGGCCTCCAGCCGGGCCGCAGTTACCCGGTGACGGTCAGGTGCGACGACGGCACGACGCTGACGACGAACTTCACGTTCACCGCCGCCACGCCCAGCGGTGGCGCGGCGGCCGGCTTCGGCGGCTCCAGCGGGAGCGACGGCGGCACGCGGACGACGGCCCTCGCGGTCGGCGGCGGTGTCGCGGCGGCCGGTGCCGCCGGTTACGTGTTCCTGGCGCGCCGGCGCCGTTCCACCGCGCAGCACTACTGAGGAGATGCGACGTGCCTGAGTTCCTGCGGCCGTTTCGGAGGTCGCCGGCGCTGCGGGTGCCGCGGAACATGCGGAACGGCGCCCTCGGGGACCTCCCGGGGCGCCGGCCCCGCCTGTCGCTCGGGCCGCGCAGAGAACCGGAGCCCCTGACCGGCGGCCGGCTCCTCCCGGACACCGGCCGCCGCCGCACCCGCCGCACAGCGCAGGAGTCCGGGGCCGTGCCGCCCCGGGCCGCCACCCGTCCTGCGGGCACCGCCCGCGTCACCACTCCGCCCGACGCCGTCACGGCCCCGACCGGGCCGGACGGCACGGCCGGCGGGCAGCCCTCCGGCGACGGGGACACCGCGCCCGCCGAAGCCCGGTCCCCGCGCCCCGAAACCCCCGACCAGCCCGAACCCGCCAGCACGGACAGCACCGCCGACCGACCCGGCGGACAACCGGCCGACAGCGAGAACACCGCGCCCGCCGAAGTCCCGTCCCAGCAACCCGGAACCCCCGACCAGCCCGACCCCACCGGCACGGACAGCACCGCCGACCGGCCCGATAAGGCCCCGGAGGAGGCACGGGACACGGGTGCGGCTGCCGGAACCGTCCCGGCGGAGGAAGCGTCGCCCGGAGACCGCGAGCCGGCCGCGGAGCCGCCCGGGGCACAGGACACCGGGACGCCGCCGGCGGCCGGTGGCGCGGTCCCCGGGCCGGCCCCGGCGCCGGAGGCAGGACCGGACGCGCACGGGCGGCGGGCACGGCGCGGAAGGCCGCCCGGCGGACGCCGCCGGCTCCGCTTCCGCCGGACCCCCGCCGAGGCGGCACCCAGCGACGGCGGCACGCCCACGCCCCACGACGCGGTGAACGCCCCCGCCGAGCGGACGGAAGGGCCCCCATGCAAGCCCGGCGCGCCCCCGGCCGCGCCCGCCAGGAAGGCCACACCCCCGCCCGCAGCGAGGCGGCTCCCCGGGAGGGGACCGCCGAGGACGGCGGGGACGCACGGGAGACCGGCAGGACCCGGAAGGCCGAGAAGGCCGAGAAGGCCGAGGCGCCGAAGAAGGCCACAGCGGCAGGGCAGGCCCGAGCAACGAAGAAGACCGGGCAGGCGGCGCGGCCCGAGGCCGCGCGGTCACCGGCCGCCGCTCCCGCCCGCCGGCCGGTGACCGCCTCACCTGCCGCCGGCCCGCCCGACCGGCGGCGGGAGCGACGGCGACGGCGCTCCGGCGTCGTGCTGATCAACGTCATGCTGCTCGGCACGCCCGCCATCGGCCGCCGCGTCGTCCGCCGGGCCGGCCGGCTCGCGGTGGCGATCCGCCTCCTGCGCCTCGTCCGCGCCCTGCTCAGGGCGCGCCGCAACCGGCGCCGCAGGGCACGCGGCGGCCCCCCGCCCGCACGACGCACGACCCGGCACCAGCGGCTCGCCCTGCGCAGCCGCCGCTGGGAGGCGCTCGCGGCGGTCACCGCCGTCGGCCTGACGGTGGCCGTCGGCCTGGTCGGCACGGGTGGCGGGGACGACGTGCGGGAGGCCCGCGCGTCCAGCCAGATCGCCGACGGCGTCTCCCGGCCCGGCGCCGTGGACGCGCCGGGTGCCGCCCCCGACGCGGGATCGACGGCCGACCTCGGCGCGCTCGGCAGCCCCTCCGGGTTCGTGGCGCCGCCACTGCCCCGCTCCGAGCCGACGCGCATCCGCATCCCGCAGCTCGGGACGGACGTCGAGGTGTTCGGCGCGGCGCTCGGCACCGACGGGGGTCCGCCGTCCCCCGCCGAGGAGGACGCCATGCGCGCCGCCTGGTACTCGGGCGGCGTGGCGCCGGGCGAGCGCGGCGCGTCCCTGATCGTCGGCCACCTCGACACCTACACGGGTCCCGCCGCATTCGCCGGACTCGGCCAGCTCAGACCCGGCGAGAACATCGAGATCGACCGGGAGGACGGACGGACCGCCGTGTTCACCGTGGACTCCGTCGAGCAGTACCCGAAGAGCGACTTCCCCGACGAACGCGTCTACGGCGCCGTGGACACTCCGCAGCTCCGGCTCATCACCTGCGGCGGCCGGTGGAGCCGGGACGGCGGCTACGACTCGAACATCGTCGCCTACGCCCGCCTCACCGGCACCCTCCCGCCCGTGGGCGACCCCGCCCAGGACCCCGCCGTCGACCCGGCCGACGCGGGCTGGGCCGATCAGCAGGGCTCCGCACCGGTCGCGTGACCGGCAGTACCGGGTACGGACACGGCCGAGGCGCCCCGCGAACGTCGCGGGGCGCCTCGGTGCGTCGGTCCGGTCAGGAGAGCGTGTCGGCGGCGGTCGGCGAGCTGTCGCGCAGGAACTGCGCGCAGCGCTTGTACTCCTCCTCCTCGCCGATGGCCTGGGCGGCCCGGGCGAGCGCGTGCAGGGCACGCAGGAAACCGCGGTTCGGCTCGTGCTCGAACGGGATCGGCCCCTGGCCGCGCCAGCCGCTGCGGCGCAGCGCGTCCAGACCGCGGTGGTATCCCGTCCGGGCGAACGCGTACGACTCCACGACGCGCCCCTCGGCGAACGCGTCGTCCGCGAGCTGCGCCCACGCCAGCGAGGACGCCGGGTGGGCGGCAGCCACCTCAGCCGGAGCCGTGCCGCCCGCCAGCAGGGCGCGCGGCTCCGGGTCGTCGGGCAGGTGGGTCGGGGGCGGCCCCCCGAGCAGGTTCTCGTGAATGGCCATGCCGTCCAGTCTGCCCCATTTCCGGGACGGGACGGCGACGGCCGTCACTTCAGGCTGGTGCCGGTGGACCGCAGGTCGGCGCACGCCTTGGTGACGCGCTCGGCCATGCCGGCCTCGGCGAGCTTGCCCCAGCTCCGCGGGTCGTAGACCTTCTTGTTGCCGACCTCGCCGTCCACCTTCAGGACACCGTCGTAGTTGCGGAACGCGTGGTCCACGATCGGCCGGGTGAAGGCGTACTGCGTGTCGGTGTCGAGGTTCATCTTCACGACGCCGTTCTCCAGCGCGGTGCTGATCTCCTCCTGCGTGGAGCCCGAGCCGCCGTGGAAGACGAAGTCGAACGGGGACTCCTTGCCGTAGCGGGCGCCGACGCCCTCCTGCAGGTCCTTCAGCAGGTCGGGGCGGAGCACGACATTGCCCGGCTTGTAGACGCCGTGGACATTGCCGAAGGAGGCGGCCAGCAGGTAGCGGCCCTTCTCGCCCAGGCCGAGGGCCTCGGCGGTGCGCAGCGCGTCCTCGACGGTCGTGTACAGCTTGTCGTTGATCTCGTGGCTGACGCCGTCCTCCTCGCCGCCGGTCGGGGTGATCTCGACCTCCAGCACGATGCGGGCGGCGGCGGCGAGCGCGAGCAGCTCCTCGGCGACCGCCAGGTTGTCGTGGAGGGTCTCGGCGGAGCCGTCCCACATGTGGGACTGGAACAGCGGGTTCTGCCCCGCGTCGACCCGCTCCTTGGAGAGGGCGAGCAGCGGACGGACATAGCCGTCCAGCTTGTCCTTGGGGCAGTGGTCGGTGTGCAGGGCGATGTTCACCGGGTACTTCTCGGCGACGATGTGCGCGAACTCGGCCAGCGCACGTGCGCCGGAGACCATGTCCTTGGCGTACTGGCCGCCGAGGAACTCGGCACCGCCGGTGGAGATCTGGACGATGCCGTCGCTCTCCGCCTCGGCGAAGCCCCGCAGGGCGGCGTGCAGGGTCTGCGTCGAGGTGACGTTGATGGCCGGGTAGGCGAACGAGCCCGCCTTTGCCCGGTCGAGCATCTCGTTGTAGACCTCGGGAGTCGCGATGGGCATGTGTCCGCTCCTTGAAATGTGCTGGGAACCTGCTCGGTGGGTCAGGGAAACGACATCGTCGTCGCGGCGTGGTCAGCGCTCATCCTCCCAGACCGGGAGCCGCCCCCCTGCCTGGCAGGGGGTGACCGTTTCACGTGAAACAGTCACCCTCCGTCAGCACCCCACGTCCCGCCGGACGTCAGCGGCCGAGATCGGCCACCTCGTACGCCCGGTAGTAGGGCAGCCCCGCGCGCTCGACAGCGGGCGCCGCGCCGCGCTCGACGATCACGGCGACACCGACGACCTCGGCACCGGCCTCCCGCAGCGCGGTCACGGCGGTGAGGACCGACCCGCCGGTGGTCGAGGTGTCCTCGACGGCCAGCACGCGGCGGCCCGCGACGTCCGGTCCCTCGATGCGCCGCTGGAGGCCGTGCGTCTTCTCGGCCTTCCGCACCACGAAGGAGTCGAGCCGCCGGCCGCGCGCCGCAGCGGCGTGCAGCATGGCGGCGGCGACCGGGTCGGCGCCGAGCGTGAGACCGCCCACGGCGTCGTAGTCCAGGTCGGCGGTGAGGTCGAGCATGACCTGGCCGACCAGGGGCGCCGCCTCGCCGTCCAGGGTGATCCGGCGGAGGTCCACGTACCAGTCCGCCTCGATCCCCGAGGACAGGACGACCTTGCCCTCGACGACCGCCTTCCGCCTGATCTGCCGCAGCAGCTCGTCACGCACACTCATGGCACGGAACCCTACGTCAGCGCCCCGGAGCGGGCGCGGTGCGGGCCGCTACGCGGCCGGGCGCCGCCAGGTCCAGGTCGTGGAGATCTCCAGCGGCTCCAGCTCGGTGACGAGCCGGGGCATGGTGTTGAGGCCGTCCGGCGGCCCCGACTGCGGCTCGACGCAGACCGCCTCGGGCAGTTCGTCGTAGACCACGACCCACGGTGTGCGGCTCTCGACGGTCAGCTCCAGCTCGCCGGGCCAGGTGAGGGCCACCCGCACGCCGTCGGGCATGCCGAAGCAGTCGTCCCAGGGGCCGGGGCGCGGTGCGATACGGCGGCCGGTCGGCAGGTGGTCCTCGCCGCGCTCCTCCTGCCACTCGGCGTCGAACGCGAGCCGCACCTCGGAACCGCCGGGTGTCAGCGAGCGCAGGAACCACGGGTGCCACCCCGCCTGGGCGGGGAAGGAGTCGCCGAGCGTCTCGACGCCGAGGGTCAGCGTCACGCCGCCGCCGTCGGGGGCCAGCTCCACGAGCTGGGTGACCCGGCCGGGGTAGGGCCAGGGGTCGGTCAGGTCGGTGACGAGCGCGGCGGAGGTGTCATCGGCCGTGACGGTCCGCCAGGCGCGGTGCCGGACGGTGCCGTGGATGGCGTGGGGGCCGGCGTCGAGCGGCATCCGGTGCTCGGACGTGCCGTTGTGGAACCGGCCGTCCCGCGTCCGGCCGCACCAGGGGGCCATCACGAAGGAGCCGTACCGGTCGCCCTGGCGCAGCAGCTCGGTGCCGCCGACCCGGAGGGACGCGATGCGCCCGCCCTGGTCGGGCCGGACGGTCAGCTCGGTGTCGCCCGCGCGCAGCAGCAGGCCGCGCTCGGTGTCTTGGGTGGTCACCCCACGACGATAACGATCCGATGTATGTAAATCCTAGAGCGGTTGGCCCCTGGGGCGGCGCGTCGCGGGGGCGCGCGGGTCAGCGGCCCGCCGGGTGGCGCCGCCGCAGCACCCGGATCAGCACGGCGCCCGCGACCGCCACGGCCGCCGCCGGCGCGGCCCAGCGCAGCACGGCGGACGGTCCGGGGGTGCGCCCGGGCGCGGGCTCGGGGGCGTACCGGCCGCGCGGCGGGGCGTGGTCGACCTCCTCCGCGCTCCTGCCGATCATCGTGCGCCGGGCGAAGTCCGCCTCGGGCTCGGGCACTTCACCGCCGCCCGACAGCACGCCCTCCTCGGCGGCGAGATCGACCAGGTCACCGATGTCCTCGGCGCCCATGAGGTCCTCATCGCCGGCCAGCAGCTCGTCGGCCGTCAGCTCGTCGACGGCGTCGGTCCCGCCGAGCAGGGAGACCTCCTCGATGCCCGCCGGATCGTCGGCGTCCCCCGGGTCGTCGGGGCCGCCCCGGGCGTCCTCGGCTCCCGGACGGCCGCCCGCCTCCCCGGTGCCGGCGAGGTCCGCGAGGTCGTCCACGCGCTCACCGGCCGCCTCGGCCGCGTCCCGCTCGGCCGGCGTCAGCTCGTCGAGGCCGAGGCCCTCCGGCGCGAACGGGTCGGGCTCCGGTTCGCTGGCGGCCGGGATGCCGGGGATGGCCCGCTCGTTGTCGTCCGGCGTGCCGATCCCGCCGGGGACCGGGCGCACGGCGAACTCACCGTCCGCGCCGGCGTCGCGCTCCCCCCCGTCCGCCGCGAGGTCGGCCGCCAGGGCCTCGGCGAAGCGGTCGAGCAGCCGGCGGCCCGCCGCGTCCAGCCGGTCCGCGCCCGCTTCGGCCAGGCGGCCGGTGGCCTCGACCTGGCCGCCGAACGCCAGGGTCGTCCCCGAGCCGTCGGCGACCGGCCTCGGCACGACGGTGAGGACGAGCCGCGCCGTCCCACTGCCCCGTGCCTCCTCGCCCTCGCACTCCACGACGACCCCTTCACCACGCTCCGTGACGACGAGGGTGCCGCGGTAGGTGATGGTGGAGGACCCGACACGGACGCGCAGCCGGCCGCGCAGCCCGGCGGACGTGCCGTCCGGCTCGGCCTGGAGCCCGGGAACGCAGCGGGACACACGCTCCGGGTCGGCGAACGCGCGGCGCACGACGGTGGCGGACAGGGGGACGTAGACCTCGTGCTCCATGGCCATGGCGCGGAGCCTACCCACACACGGTGATCGGATCACTTATCCCGGGGCCGTTCGCCGCGCCCTCACGCGCCGTGCCCGGACCGGCACCGGACGCCACTCCCGCGGCCGCGCACACACCGGCCGCGCCCCGCTCGTGCAGCGCGCGCTCGGCCGCCCGCTCCAGCGGCCCGACGAGCGTCGCGCAGGCGACCAGCGCGGCGATGATGCCGGCGTTCAGCACGAGCAGGCAGCGGCGGCAGCGGCGCGACAGGTCGCCGCGGAAGAGCCACAGCACGAGCAGGCCGCCCGCCAGGGCGTTGACCACGCCGGTGAACAGCGCGGCGCTCAACTGGCCGAAAAGCGGCAGCAGAAGAAAGGGGAACGCCAGCCCGCCGAGCAGCGCGCCCACGTAGTCGGCCGCCGAGAGGTCCGCCACAGCGCGCCCCGCGTCCTGGGCGCGCACGCGCTGGATCAGTGTCATGAGCAGCGGCATCTCCGCGCCGATCAGGACGCCCATGGCGAGAGAGAGACAGATCAGCACCGGCCGCGCCACCCCGAAGGCGAGGAAGCACACGTACAGGGTGAGCGCGGAGGAGCCGCCGATCAGCGCGAGCGCCGCCTCGATCAGGCCGAAACTCGCCGAGGCCCGCCGCCGCAGCCGCTTGGCCCCCAGCGAACCGATCCCCATCGCGAAGACCATCAGCGACAGCACGACGGACGTGTGCGTGACCGTGTCGCCGACGAAGTAGTCGGCGAGGGCGATGAGCTCCAGCTCGTAGATCAGGCCGCAGGCGGCGCAGACGAAGACGGCCACCAGGACCACCCAGCGCCCCGCCCCCGCCGACACGGGCAGCACGGCGACCGCGGAACGGTCCCCGGCGGCCCGCTCGGTGTCGTACGTGTCGATCATGAACCGAACATTACGTCACTCAGCGCTGCCTATTTGTCACCCACAGGAGTGGAATCAGGCCCTCACGCCGCGCCGGTCACACGCGTTCGCGTCGCGACGAGGCAGAGCTCCTGCGGGTACGCGTGCCAGGTGCGCCAGTGGATCTGCGCGCCGCGCCGCTGGGCGAGCAGGGCGGTGAAGGCGTTCGGATCGCCCGGGAACATCGCGGCCAGCCCGTGCGGATGGTCGGCGACGAGGGCGAGGAGCTCCTGGGCCCGCCCCGCGAACGACCCGGGACTCAGCGTCTCGACATGTGCCGCGAACTCGTAGTCGAAGTTCCCGAGGCGCTTGGACACCCCCAGCGGCAGGGGCGTCCTGCTGCCCGGCAGGCAGGCCACCGTCTCCGAGCAGGTGCCGCCCCGGCTCTCCAGCAGGACCTGGTGCGACGCCCCGAGGACGCGCAGCTCGACCCGCGCCCCGGTGAGCTCCAGGTCGAGCGTGGCCAGCGACGGCAGCGGCTCGCGGCCGAGCGCCCAGGCCAGGTCGTCGGCCCGGGTGTCGGTGAACGTGGTGTTGATCGTGGTGAGCATGGGACGGCCCCCCGCATGCGCGCAGTTGAGGGGTGCGGCGCACCGCCCGACCCCCTCGCGGACATCGCGACCACCGAACCACGGAACTCATGGTCCGAACAGCGTTTTTACCCAACTTCACCAGGTTTCCATCCCCTCGGGGGCAGGGTGGCTCACCTGTTCACCCACCGTCCGCACGCATACCGAACAGTTCTGCAAAGTCAACGCGCGGAGACCTCCGGACGGGTACGCCTAATGACCCGATTTCGGGCGTAATCATCAGGTTTGCAGATAACAGGTCAGCCAGCTTCACATCTCGGCTGCACAACGGTCACTCGGCCGCACTTGTTCGCGCCCAGATCTGTGAGGAAGCTCAGCCCAACTTCACACCAGAAGCCATGACACCGCGGAAGGCCCACAGATGACCCGTTTCGGCAGAACGTCGAAGGTCCTCGTGGCCGCGCTCGGAGGGGCCCTCGTCCTCTCCGCGTGCGGCGGCGGCGACGACGACAACGGCGATGACGAGAACAGCAACGCGGGTGGTGGTCCCTCCGGCACCGTCACCTACGCCATGGCCCAGCCGTTCCAGAGCTGGAACAACGCCACGGCCGGCGCCAACAGCGTCGCCAACGGCCAGGTCATGGAGCAGGTGATCTCCGGCTTCTGGACCTACGGCAACGAGGACGGCCAGCCCGTCCGCAACGAGGACTTCGGCACCTTCGAGAAGACCTCGGACGACCCGCTGACCGTCGAGTACACGATCAACGACGCCGCCGTCTGGTCGGACGGCACCTCGATCGACTGCGACGACGTCCTCCTGTGGTGGACCGTCCAGAGCGGCGCCTTCGACGGCCTCTTCTCCGCCGTCGGCACCCAGGGCATCGAGGACACCGCGATGCCCGAGTGCGCTCCGGGCGACAAGTCCTTCACCCTCGTCTACGACGAGCCCTTCGCCGACTGGGTCACCGCGAGCCCCGGCCACGGCAACAACGCCATCATGCCCGCGCACGTCGTCTGGGAGCAGGGCGGCTTCTCGTCCGAGGAGGACTTCATCGCCGCCCTCCAGGGCGACGACGCCTCCGCGCTCCAGGCCGCGGCCGACTTCTACAACGAGGGCTGGCTCGTCTCCGGCGCCCTGCCCGACGCGTCGCTGATCCCGTCGTCCGGCCCGTACAAGGTCACGGACTACGTCGCCGACCAGTCCGTCACGCTCACCTACAACGACAAGTGGTGGGGTGAGCCGCCGGCCGCCGAGAGCATCGTCTTCCGCACCATCGCGGACGAGGAGCAGGTCCAGGCGCTGCAGAACGGCGAGGTCGACATCATCGAGCCGCAGCCGACGGTCGACATCGCGCAGCAGATCCAGTCGGCCTCCGGCGTGGAGAGCCAGGTCGAGGACGAGTACACCTACGAGCACCTCGACTTCAACTTCAACGACGGCCCCTTCGCCGACAGCCTCGCCCTGCGCCAGGCGTTCGCCCTGTGCGTGCCGCGCGAGCAGCTCGTGGACAACCTGATCCGCCCGGTCGTGCCGGACTCCGTGGTCAAGGACGTCCGCAACGTCGCGCCCTGGGACCCGGGCTACGAGGAGGCCATCGCCGCCTCCCAGGAGTACATCGACGAGTTCGGCACCACGGACGTGGAGCGTGCCCGCGAGATCCTGGAGGAGGAGGACGCGGTCGGCACGACCGTGCGCCTCGGCACGCTGGAGAACCAGCGCCGCGTCGACGCCGGCACGATGATCAAGGCGTCCTGTGACGAGGCCGGCTTCAACGTCGAGTTCGAGGCCGCCGCCGACTTCTTCGACACCGACGGCGCCCTGGCGCAGAACCGCTTCGACGTGGCCATGTTCGCGTGGGCCGGCTCCTCCGAGCGCTCCGGCTGGAACTCGACCTACCGCACCGTGTCCGAGTGCTCCCCCGTGGGCAAGGGCAACAACAACGGCTGCTACTCCTCCCCGGAGATGGACGACCTGCTCGACCAGCTCATGCGCACCTCGGACCAGACGGAGGCCATCGAGCTGACCGCCCAGGTCGAGGCGCTCGCCTGGGAGGACATGGTCACGATCCCGCTGTACCAGCACCCCGGCATCTCCGCCTGGGGCAGCCAGGTCCAGAACGTGATCCCGAACCCGGCGCAGAACGGCATCACCTGGAACGCCGACCAGTGGAGCAAGTCCTGACGGACGGCGGGTGACAGCGGTCCGGTGGGGTAGGCGGACGCCCACCGCACCGGACCGCACCCCGTCGCACACCGTCACCACACACCTGGCAGGTGTCGGCGGTCATCCGCACACGCCGGGCGGGGCCGGGGGACATGTCCTCCGGCCCCGTCCCGCGTCGGCGGCCGACCCCAACTCCCCCACTCCCCCCACGTCACCGGTCCGCCCCCGGTGAACCCGCCAACCGCCCCCGAAACACCTTGGAGTCAGCGCACATGCTCGTCTTCATCGCGCGGCGGCTCTTCGTCTCGATCTGGGTCTTCTTCGCCGCCTCGGTGGTGGTGTTCTTCCTCTCGACGAACGTCAGGGACCCTCTCGCCGAGGCGCGGCAGCTACCCGACAACGCGCGGGAGAGCGCCATCGCCGAGATCACCGAACGGATGCATCTCGACGATCCCACCGCTCTCCGCTACGTCCGCTGGCTCGGCGACGCCCTCACCGGTGACCTCGGCGTCAACCGGCAGGGCCAGAGTGTCAACGACCTGCTGGAGACCGCGTTCTCCGCGACCCTCCAGCTGATCACCGGGGCGACCGTCCTCGCGATCGTCATCGGCATCTCCATCGGTGTCATCTCGGCCCTGCGCCAGTACTCGGCGCTCGACCAGGTGGTCACCTTCGTGGCGTTCGTCTGCTTCTCGCTCCCGCTGTTCTGGGTCGGCACGCTGCTCAAGCAGTTCCTCGCGCTCGACTTCAACGACTGGCTGGCCGACCCCGAGATATCGCCGATGTTCATCGGGGGCATCGCGCTGATCACGGGCCTGTTCTGCGGCGGCATCATCGTCGGGGACCGCAGGTCGCGGATCACGGCGTTCGTGAGCGCCACGGCCGCGATGGCCGTGCTGCTGTACGTCCTGTCCGTCACCGAGTGGTTCGCCGACCCGGGGCTCGGCCCGGTCGTCGTCGCGCTGACCGCCATCGCGGGCGCCATCGGCTTCACGACCCTGGTGAGCGGCCTCGAATGGAAGCCGCCGCTGCAGGCGTCGCTGATCGCCGCCGCGCTCGGCATCGTCGCGTACTTCGCGCTCGACCCGGTCCTGGACGACCCGCAGATCCTCACGCTGCTCGGCCTGGCCGTGGTGGCGATCGTCGTCTCCGGGGCGATCGGCTGGTTCCTCGGCGGCGACCTGTACCGCCGCAGCGCCGTCCCGGCCGCCGCGCTCACCGGCCTGTTCGCCGGCGCGGTGATCTTCGTCGACCGGATGCTGCAGTCGTTCGCCGACTACAGCGACTCGGTGGGCAACCGGCCGATCTCCACGGTGGGCGCCGAGACCCCGAACTACGAGGGCACGTTCTGGGAGAGCGGCCTCGACTCGTTCGGCCACCTCGCGCTGCCCACCCTCGCGCTCGTCCTGATCTCCCTCGCGACCTACACGCGGTACACCCGCGCCAGCATGCTGGAGGTCATGAACCAGGACTTCGTCCGCACCGCCCGGGCCAAGGGCCTGAGCGAGCGGGCCGTCATCACGCGGCACGTCCTGCGCAACGGCCTGATCCCGATCACGACGCTCGTCGCGTACGACATCGGCACGATCGTCGGTGGCGCCGTGGTCACGGAACGGGTCTTCGGCTGGTCCGCGATGGGCAACCTGCTGACCGTCGGCATCACCCAGGGCGACCCGATGCCGATCATGGCGTTCTTCGTCGTCAGCGGCGGCGCGATCGTCGTGTTCAACATGATCGCGGACATGGCCTACGCCGTCCTCGACCCCCGCATCCGGCTGTCGTAAAGGAGACTGGCCATGACGCAGAACGCGCAGCCGGCCGGGGCGGAAGCGGCCCCGGCGGCCCCGGGCGATGCCCAAGCCCATGGACTCACCGTCGTCGCACGCTCGCAGGGGCAGCTCATCCGGCGCCGGTTCTTCCGGCACCGGGGCGCCCTGGTGGGCATGTTCCTCTTCCTCCTGGTCGTCCTGCTGGCGGTCACCTCGATCGGCGCGGGCCCCATCCCCGGCTGGTGGGACAAGTCGCCGACGGCGACCGGCTCCATCTCCGGCGACGCCAAGCCGACCCTGTCGGTGATCCCCGGCTTCCTCGGCGGCGGCGGCGTGCACCTCGGCGAGCACCCGTTCGGCCAGGACAACGTGGGCCGCGACTACTTCGCGCTCACGATGCGCGGCACGCAGGTGTCGCTCATGATCGCCGTGATCGTCGGCCTCGTCTCGACGATCGTCGGCACCATCATCGGCGCGGCCGCCGGCTACTTCCGCGGCTGGGTCGAGGCGGTCCTGATGCGGATCACGGACGTCGTGATCGCCGTCCCGACGCTGCTGATCGCCGGCCTCATCGGCGCGATCGTGGCCGGCAAGGGCGTGGTGCTGTTCGCCCTGTTCCTCGGCCTGTGCCTGTGGACGCAGATCGCCCGCCTGGTGCGCGGCGAGGTCCTGGCGCTGCGCGAGAAGGAGTACGTGGAGGCCGCGCGCTCGGTCGGCACGCGCGCCCGGCGGATCATCTTCAAGCACATCCTGCCGAACACGATGGGCATCATCATCGTGTCGGCGACCCTGGCGATCGCCAGCGCGGTGCTGACCGAGTCCGCGCTGTCGTTCCTCGACCTCGGCGTGCAGCCGCCGGACACCTCGCTCGGCCGCCTGATCAACGACTACCGCACGGCCCTGACGGTGCGCCCCTGGCTCTTCTACTGGCCGGGCGTGTTCATCATCGCCATCGCCCTGTCGGTCAACTTCATCGGCGACGGCCTGCGCGACGCCTTCGACCCCCGACAGACCCGGGTGCGTGACTGATGTCTTCCCTGACTCCCCCTGTGAACAACCCGACCGCGCCCGACCCCGGCGTCGAGGCGTCCGTGACGGACGCCGCCGAGGACGTCCACGACGCGCGGTCCCTGGCCGACACCCGGCCGCCGTCCGACGAAGCGATCCTGGAGGTCAAGGACCTCACCGTCGAGTTCCCCACCGACGACGGCGTCGTGAAGGCGGTGCGCGGCGTCGACTACACGCTGCACGCCCGTGAGGTCCTCGGCATCGTCGGCGAGTCGGGCTCCGGCAAGTCGGTGTCGTCGATGGCCGTCATGGGTCTGCTGCCGAAGAACGCCCGGGTGCGCGGCAGCATCCGCTACCGCGGCCAGGACCTGCTGGCGCTGCGGCCCAAGGAGCAGCGGTCGCTGCGCGGCCGGAAGATCGCGATGATCTTCCAGGACCCGATGACCTCGCTGAACCCGGTCCGCTCGGTCGGCGACCAGCTCGCCGAGGCCGTGCTCGCGCACCACCTCGTGCCGTACAAGAAGGCGCTGGCGCGGGCGAAGGAGATGCTCGACCTCGTCGGCATCCCGCAGGCGGACCGGCGGCTGAAGTCGTACCCGCACGAGTTCTCCGGCGGCATGCGGCAGCGCGTGATGATCGCCATGGCGATCATCAACGACCCGGACGTGATCATCGCGGACGAGCCGACCACCGCGCTCGACGTGACGGTCCAGGCGCAGATCCTGGAGAAGCTCCTGGAGGTCAAGGACGAGGTCAACGCCGCGATCCTGATGATCACGCACGACCTGGGCGTGATCGCGGGCATGGCGCACCGTACGCTCGTGATGTACGCGGGCAAACCGGTGGAGATCGGTTCGACCGACGAGGTGTTCTACGAGCCGCGCATGCCGTACACGGCGGGGCTGCTCGGGTCCATCCCATCCCTGGAGGGCGAGCGGGACGAGCGGCTGCGGCCGATCAAGGGCACTCCGCCGTCGCTGATCAGCCTGCCGCCGGGCTGCCCGTTCTCGCCGCGCTGCCCGCTGGCCACCGACGTGTGCCGCGAGCGGGAGCCCGAGCTCGCGCCGAAGGACACGGGGCACCTCGCGGCGTGCCACCACAGCGACCGACTGGCCGAGGCGGACGACCCGACGGCGTTCTTCCGCAGCTCCGCATCCGAGGAGGTCCGATGACCACCACTCCGCTCCCCCTGACGAAGGACGAGGCCGCGACCGGCACCGAACTGCTGAAGGTCACCGACCTGGTGGTGAACTTCCCCGTCCGCGGCGGCGGCCTGGTCCGCCGCACGGTCGGTCAGGTGCAGGCCGTCAGCGGCGTGTCGTTCTCGGTGGACAAGGGCGAGACGCTGGGCGTCGTCGGCGAGTCCGGCTGCGGCAAGTCCACGACGGGGCGGGCCGTGCTCCAGCTCATCAGGCCGACGTCCGGGTCGGTCCGGTTCGACGACCAGGAGATCACCGGCCTGTCGGCGACGCAGCTGCGGCCGGTGCAGCGCAAGGCGGGCATGGTCTTCCAGGACCCTTACGCCTCGCTGAACCCGCGCCTGCCGGTGAACGACATCATCGCCGAGCCGCTCAAGGTGCAGGGCCAGTGGCGCGACGGCGGGCGCGCCCGCGTCGCCGAGCTGCTTGAGCTGGTCGGCCTGAGCCCGGAGCACGGCAACCGCTACCCGCACGAGTTCTCCGGCGGCCAGCGCCAGCGCATCGGCATCGCCCGCGCGCTCGCGCTCGACCCGAAGCTGCTCGTGCTGGACGAGCCGGTGTCCGCGCTCGACGTGTCGGTGCAGGCGGGCGTCGTGAACCTGCTGGAGGACATCCAGGAGCGCCTCGGCGTGGCCTATGTCTTCATCGCGCACGACCTGTCGGTGGTGCGGCACATCTCGGACCGCGTGGCCGTGATGTACCTCGGGAAGATCGTCGAGACGGGCACGCGGGAGGACGTGTACGAGCGGTCCGCGCACCCGTACACGCGGGCGCTGCTGTCGGCGGCGCCGCTGGCGGACCCGCGCAAGGAGCGCGAGCGCCGCCGCACGGTCCTCACCGGCGACGTGCCGAGCCCGCTCGACCCGCCGAGCGGCTGCCGGTTCCGCACCCGCTGCTGGAAGGCGCAGGACATCTGCGCCACGCAGGAGCCGGAGCTGAAGGACCGCGGGCAGGGCCACCCGGTGGCGTGCCACTTCGCGGAGGAGGTCGCGGCCGAGGCGGCCGGTACGGCAGCCTGAGCGGCGCCGGACGCAGCGCGACGGAGGCCCGCATCCCGGGGACGGGGTGCGGGCCTCCGTCGTTCCGGCGCGGGGCCGGCCGGGCGCTCCCGAAGCGGTGATCTCTACCCCGCACACATTCGAGCAAACGTTCGCATTCTTCCCCTATGCTGTGCCCGCACTGCCCAACTCGGCACGAGGAGAGGCACGTTGATCACGAAGTCCAGGATCAGGGGAACGCTCGCCGTCGCACTGGCCGCCGGCATGCTGGCGACCTTCCAGGGAGGCGCCCACGCGGACGACGGCGTGTCACCGCGCATCATCGGCGGTGACCCGGCCAGTCAGAACTACTCGTTCGTCACCGCCCTCAACTGGGACCAGGGCGGCAACCACCGGTTCCGCTGCGGCGGCGTCCTCATCGACCGCGAGTGGGTGCTGACCGCCGCGCACTGCGTCTTCGACCAGCAGGCCGGCGAGCCGTACGCGGCCGACCTGTTCGACATCCGGGTCGGCTCCAACGACCGCACCACCGGGGGCAGCACGGCCGACGTGGTCGAGACGTTCGTCCATCCCGACTACTGGACCACGCCGGACGACCGGGAGAGCGACGTGGCGCTGCTGCGGCTCGACCACTCCGTCCCCGTGCGCCCCATCCGCATCGCCGACGAGGAGGCCGAACCCGGTGCCGACCTCCGCGTCATCGGCTGGGGCATCACCGCCATCGGCCAGACCCAGGCCGCCGTGACCCTGAACCAGCTCGACACCGAGGTCATCGACGACGACGCGTGCGTCAAGGGCAGCATCTACGACCTCACCGAGGGCGACCTGTGCGTCGACGACACGGCGGACCCGCCCACCGGCAACTGTTCGGGTGACTCGGGCACGCCCGCCGTGTGGTGGAACGACCGCCACTGGGAGCTGGTGGCCATCGAGAGCCGCAGCGTCGACACCTGCGGCGAGGACCCCAACGTGATGCCGAGCGCCACCTACCACGAGAACTGGATCTCGTCCGTCATGGCGGACTGAACGACCGCGGCCCGCGCCCCGGACGGGGTGCGGGCCGCGGACCGTGCGGCGCGGGCTCAGCCGAGGAGGTCCTCGACGCGCCGCACCTTGCTGTTCAGACCGTCCGTGACGCCCTCGCGCAGGTCGGCCTTCAGGACGAGGCTGACGCGCCCCGCGCGGGCCTGCACGGCCGCGACGGCGCGCTTCACGACGTCCATCACCTCGTCCCACTCGCCCTCGACGCTCGTGAACATGGCGTCGGTGCGGTTCGGCAGCCCCGAGGCGCGCACGACGCGGACGGCCTCGGCGACCTCCTCGCCCACGTCCTCGCCGGCGCCGATCGGCGTGACGGAGAACGCGACGATCACGACGCGTCCCCCTGCTCCCCCTCGGAACCGGCCTCCGGCGCGCCGTCCTCCTCCGGGGCGTCCTTCTCCAGGCCGAGGCGCTGCACCAGCCACTTGTCGAACTCGACCGCGCCCCGGACCCAGCTGATCACACTCGCGACGAAGTGGTCGAAGCCGACGCCGGTGCCGATCAGCATCTGCACCTCACCGATGAGCCGGACGGTGCCGTCGTCATTGGTGTGCGTGTAGACCTTGGGCCACAGGGTGGTGCGGTTCCACTCGTCGATGCTCTCCAGCAGCATCGGCTTGTCGTCGATGCCGTGCGGACGGTCGTAGAACGTCCGCACGGACATCAGGCGCTGCGCCTTCTCACCGCGGAAGAGGAAGTACGTGCGGAAGGACTTCCAGGGCGCGACGAGGTCGCCCTGCTTGTCCTCCGCGTACTTGAGCTTCATGCGGTCGAGGAGCTGCTTCACGAGGTCCTGGTTCGGCAGGATCGGCGCGGTGGGCCGCCGGGGCTGCCCTTCCGGCCGGCCCTGCTTGTCACCCTCCTGCCGCTTCGGCGGCTGTCCTCCGAAGTTCGGAATCGCGGACGGATCGACGGACACGGGCTGGTCCCTTCGTACGGCGGCGGGGGCGCCCTCCATACTCCCTCACGCCCTCCCGGACGTGGCAAGCAGGACGAGCCCCCCGTCCGGGCTCGCGTCCACCCGGACCGTGTCGCCGTCCCGCACGTCCCCGGCGAGGATCCTGCGGGCCAGCGGGTCACCGATCGCCGTCTGCACGAGCCGGCGCAGCGGACGGGCGCCGTACGCCGGGTCCATGCCCTCGTCGGCGAGCCAGCGCAGCGCGAGCTCCGTGACGTCCAGGGTGAGGCGCCGGTCGGCCAGCCGCCGCTGGAGCAGCCCGACCTGGAGCCGCGCGATACGGCTCAGCTCGTCGCCGGTCAGCGGGTCGAACACGACCGTCTCGTCCAGACGGTTCAGGAACTCGGGGCGGAACGCGCCCCGCACCGCCGCCATGACCTCCTCGTGCCGCTGCTCCGGCTTCGCGAGCGGGTCGATCAGGTGCTGCGAGCCGAGGTTGGAGGTGAGGATGAGGATCGTGTTGCGGAAGTCGACCGTACGGCCCTGCCCGTCCGTGAGCCGCCCGTCGTCCAGGACCTGGAGCAGCACGTCGAAGACCTCCGGGTGCGCCTTCTCCACCTCGTCGAGCAGGACCACGGAGTACGGGCGGCGGCGGACGGCCTCCGTGAGCTGGCCGCCCTCCTCGTACCCCACGTAGCCGGGGGGCGCGCCGACGAGCCGGGCGACGGCGTGCTTCTCGGCGTACTCGCTCATGTCGATGCGGACGATCGCCCGCTCGTCGTCGAAGAGGAAGTCGGCCAGCGCCTTCGCCAGCTCGGTCTTGCCGACACCGGTCGGGCCGAGGAAGAGGAACGAGCCGGTCGGCCGGTCCGGGTCGGCGATCCCGGCGCGGCTGCGGCGCACGGCGTCGGAGACGGCCCGTACGGCCTCCTGCTGGCCGACCAGGCGCCGGCCCAGCTCCTCCTCCATCCGCAGCAGCTTCTCCGTCTCGCCCTCCAGCAGGCGGCCCGCCGGGATGCCCGTCCAGGACGACACGACGTCGGCGATGTCGTCGGGGCCGACCTCCTCCTTGACCATGGTGGTCGCCGACGCCGCCTCGGCCTCCGCCTCGGACGCGGCGGCCAGCTCCCGTTCCAGACCGGGGATCTCGCCGTACAGCAGCTTGGAGGCGGCCTCGAAGTCGCCGTCGCGCTGGGCGCGCTCGGCGAGGCCGCGGGCCTCGTCCAGGCGCTCCTTCAGCTCACCGACGCGGTTCAGGCCCCGCTTCTCCTTCTCCCAGCGGGCGGTGAGGCCGCGCAGCTCCTCCTCGCGGTCCGCGAGTTCGCGGCGCAGCCGCTCCAGGCGCTCGCGGGACGACGGGTCGGACTCGCCGGCGAGGGCCAGCTCCTCCATCCGCAGCCGGTCGACGGCGCGCTGCAGCTCGTCGATCTCGACGGGCGAGGAGTCGATCTCCATCCGCAGCCTCGACGCCGCCTCGTCCACGAGGTCGATGGCCTTGTCGGGCAGGAACCGGGAGGTGATGTAGCGGTCGGACAGGGTGGCGGCGGCGACCAGCGCGCCGTCCGCGATCTGCACCTTGTGGTGCGCCTCGTAGCGGCCCTTGAGCCCGCGCAGGATCGCGATGCTGTCCTCGACGGTCGGCTCGGCGACCAGCACCTGCTGGAAGCGGCGCTCCAGCGCGGCGTCCTTCTCGATGCGCTCGCGGTACTCGTCCAGCGTGGTGGCGCCGACGAGCCGCAGCTCACCGCGCGCCAGCATGGGCTTCAGCATGTTGCCCGCGTCCATGGCGGACTCGCCGCCGGCGCCCGCGCCGACCACGGTGTGCAGCTCGTCGATGAAGGTGATGATCCGCCCGTCGCTGTCCTTGATCTCCGCCAGCACGGACTTCAGCCGCTCCTCGAACTCGCCCCGGTACTTCGCCCCGGCCACCATCGCGCCGAGGTCGAGGGAGACCAGCCGCTTGTTCCTCAGCGACTCGGGCACGTCGCCCTTCACGATGCGCTGCGCCAGGCCCTCGACGACGGCGGTCTTGCCGACGCCGGGCTCGCCGATGAGCACCGGGTTGTTCTTCGTGCGGCGGGAGAGGACCTGGACGACGCGGCGGATCTCCTGGTCGCGCCCCACGACGGGGTCGAGCCGCCCCTCGCGCGCGGCCTGCGTGAAGTCCGTGCCGAACTTCTCCAGCGCCTTGTACGTGCCCTCGGGGTCGGGCGTCGTCACGCGCTGCCCGCCCCGGCCGGCCTGGAACGCGGCGAGCAGCTTGTCGGCCGTCGCGCCCTGCCCGGTCAGCAGCTCGCCCGCGCGCCCGCCCTCGGCGGCGAGGCCGATCAGCAGGTGCTCGGTCGAGACGTAGGCGTCGCCCAGCTCCCCGGCGCGCCGGGAGGCGTCGGCGATGACGGCGAGCAGCTCGCGGTTGGGCTGCGGCCTCGCCACGGACGCGCCCCGGACGCGCGGCAGGCCGCCCAGCAGCCGTTCGGCGCCCGAGCGCAGCGCGGCCTGGTCGGCCTCGACGGCGGCGAGGAGGTCCTGGATGTTCTCGTTGTCCTGGCCCGTGAGCAGCGCGAGCAGCAGATGGGCCGGGGTGATGTCGGGGTGGCCGCCGGTGAGCGCGCGGTCGTTGGCCGCACTGATCGCGTCCCGGCTCCTGTTGGTCAGCTCGGCGTTCACGAGCGGTACTCCTCCGTCTGGTTCCGTCCGGTTCGGTCGGGCCACTGGGCCTGCCAGCTCCAACGTACGATAAGTTGAGTCTATTCCACTCAACAGGACGGTGGGAGCGATCCCGTACCCGGGGAGGAAAAAGGCGCGCGGCCCCTGCGTCCCGGCCCTTCCGGAGAGGGCCGGGACGCAGGGGCCGGCGGTCAGCGGGTGGCGGCCGCCCCGTCGTACAGCGCCCGCGCCTCGGCGGGGAACGGGCGGCCCACCACGTCGCCGTCGCCGCTGCCCACCGACATCACCGCGACGACGGTGCCGCCGCCGGCCGCCGCGTCGAAGTCCTGGAGCCACGGCCCGCCGCTCGTGCCGGCCGTCAGGTCGCAGTCCCGCAGCAGGAGGCCACCGGTGTTCGCCGGGTCGGCCTCGCCCTCGGCGAGCACTTCCGTCGGCCCGCCGCACCAGTGCAGCGACTCGCCGTCGTACGGCGCGAGGGCCGGGTACCCGAGGACGGCGACGTCGCGGTCCTCCGGGACGGGCTCGAACTCCAGGCGGTTCGCGCCGTGCGCCTCCTGCACCGTCACGCCGTCCTTCTCGGCCAGCGTGAGGAACGCGTAGTCGTGGTGCAGGATCTCCGTCGTGTCGCGGGCCGTGTCCCAGCCCTCGGGCGTGTGGAACGACGCCACGCGCCACCCGTCCTCGCGGTACCGGTCCTTCCCGTGGTCGTAGCCCGGCACGAACCACACCTCGTCCGGCGGCTCCGGGTTGTCCTGCGTCCTGACGCAGTGCGCGGCGGTCACGACGACGCTGCCGTTCGGCGCGTCCACGACCGCGCCCGAGCACATGCCGAGACGCCCGCCGCCCGCGTCCCACAGGAGCTTCCCCACCGTGCCCACCGGCCCGTCCTCCCACGGCAGGGCAGCGGCGCCGGCCTGCGGGACGGCCGTCCCGAGCACCAGCGCGGCGGCTGTCAGCGTGAGCGCGGCCCTCCTGAGAACACCCTGTTCCATACGGACACCCTGGGATCACGCACCGCCCCTGTCCAGTCACCGTCCGCTGAACGAGTGGCCGGATGACGCGCGTTGACGCGGCGGCGGGCGGCGGCACCGCCGGCAAAGATCGGGTAAAGCCCGCACGGCGGACCGTACGGCAGCCACCGGTCCAGACCAGTGCCGTGCCCCAGGCGACGCCACGACACCCGCAGAAAGCCACCGGGAGCCGCCGGCGGCGCCGACGCGCCCGTGGCACGCGCGCATTGACGGCGCCACCGTTCCCCACCAGCATGCTCATGCCTTCCCGCACCTCATGCTCATGGCGAACCGACCCTCCGGAGGCCCGCCTTGCGAGGACCAAGCACCCGACCCCGTACCCCCTGCGACCGCTCGGCGCCGCCGCCGTCGCCGCGCTGGCCGTCCCCCTGCTGTTCTCCGGTCCCCCCGCGGCCGCCGCGCCGGCCGGGCAGGACGGCACGCTCAGCGCCGCGTTCACGGACGCCGCCGAACGCTGGGGCGTCCCCGAGAGCGTCCTGCTCGGCGTCTCCTACCTGGAGTCCCGCTGGGACACCCACGACGGCGCCCCCAGCGTGTCCGGCGGCTACGGGCCGATGCACCTCACCGACGTGTCGGCCGCCCTCGCCGGATCGGCCGGCCACCACGCCGACGGCGACGAGGACCCGCGCGGCGACGACGCCCGCCCCCTCACCCCCGGCTCGCCCCTCACCACCGCCTCCGACCCGCAGGACCACGGCTCCGGCACCGTGGCCCGCGCCGCCGAGCTGACCGGCCGCTCCCCCGCCGACCTGCGCTCCGACCCGGCCGCCAACATCGAGGGCGGCGCCGCCCTCCTCGCCGACGCCCAGGCCCGCGCCGGCGCGCCCCTCAGCGACGACCCGGCCGACTGGTACGGGGCCGTCGCCGCCTACGCGGGCGCCGACACCCTGGACGCCGCCGAGGTCTTCGCCGACGACGTGTACGACGTCATCGCCACCGGCGCCGACCGCGTCACCGACACCGGCGCGCGCATCACCCTCGCCGCCCTGGACGTCACCCCCGACACCGCGACCGCCGAGGCGCTCGGCCTGCCGCGCGAGCCCCGCGACCCGAACGTCGAGTGCCCCCGGAGCGTCTCCTGCTCCTGGGTCCCCGCGCCGTACGAGGACCTGGGCGGCGGCGACTACGGCAACTACGACATCGCCGACCGCGAGACGTCCCAGGAGATCGACTACATCGTCATCCACGACACCGAGGCCACGTGGGAGACGACCCTCGACCTCGTGCAGGACCCGACATACGTCTCCTGGCACTACAGCCTGCGCTCGTCCGACGGCCACATCGCACAGCACCTCGCCACCAAGGACGTCGGCTGGCACGCCGGCAACTGGTACGTCAACGCGAAGTCCATCGGCCTCGAACACGAGGGCTTCCTCACCGACCCGGACGCCTGGTACACGGAGGCCATGTACCGCACGTCCGCCCGCCTGGTGCGGTACCTCGCGCACGAGTACGGCATCCCCCTGGACCGGCAGCACATCCTCGGCCACGACAACGTCCAGGGCACCACCACCTCCGGCATCGCCGGCATGCACACCGACCCCGGCCCGTACTGGGACTGGTCGCACTACTTCCGGCTGCTCGGCGCCCCCTTCCACGCCACGGCCGGCCCGCGCGGCGGCCTCGTGACCATCGCGCCGGACTACGACACGAACGGCACCGACTACACCGGCTGCGAGAGCGCGGGCGCCGCGTGCGACCCGCACGGCTCCGCCACCGTGCGCCTGCACACCGCGCCGAGCGCCGACGCGCCCCTCGTCACCGACATCGGCACCCACCCGGGCGACGGCGCGTCCTCGCCCGGCGTGAACGACGTCGGCGCGCGCGCCTCGGCCGGGCAGCGGTTCGCCGTCGCCGACCGCTCCGGCGAGTGGACCGCGATCTGGTACCTCGGGCAGAAGGCGTGGTTCCACAACCCGGCCGACGCGCCCACCGCCCTGAACGCGCAGGGCTGGGTCGTCACCGGGAAGGACGGCGCCGACACCATCCCCGTGTACGGCCGCGCGTACCCCGAGGCCGCCGCGTACCCGGACGGCGTACCGGTGCAGGCCGTCAGCCCGCTCGTCTACGAGATCCCCGCCGACCAGGCGTACGCGGTCGGGCTGCGCACGCCGAGCGAGTACTACCGGGCCGTGACGTACGACCCGGCCGGGCACCAGGTCGTGCGCGGCGAGGACTACTACCAGATCCAGCTCGGCCACCGCGTGGCGTACGTCCGCGCGGCCGACGTCGAGGTGCGCTGGTCGGCCGGCCGCCGCTGACCGGCCCGCGCACCCCCGCCCCCGGGCCGGCGGCACCGGGAGGGATGATCGTCCCGGGGGCGGGACACCGACGGAAGGACGCACACATGAACGACCGGCCCGGCTTCCACCTCGCCGTCCCCGTGGACGACCTCGCGCGGGCGCGTGACTTCTACGGCGGCGTCCTCGGCCTGCGGGAGGGCCGTTCGACGGGCACCTGGGTCGACTGGGACCTCGCGGGCCACCAGCTCGTCACCCACGCCGTGCCGGGGCCGCCGCGCGGCCCGGCCGGGTACGGGTCGGTCGGCGACCACCGGGTGCCGGTGCCGCACTTCGGGCTGCTGCTGCCGGTGGCGGAGTTCCACGCCTTCGCGGACCGGCTGCGGGCCGCGGGCACGGAGTTCGTCATCGAGCCGGTGCTGCGGTTCGCCGGTGAGCCGGCGGAGCAGTGGACGATGTTCTTCCTCGACCCGGCGGGCAACGCGCTGGAGTTCAAGGCGTTCTCGGACCCGGCGCAGGTGTTCGCGCGATGAGCGGCCGCGGCGTCCTCGTGACGGGCGCGGCGCGCGGCATCGGACGGGCCGTCGCGGCGGCGTTCGCGCGCGGCGGGGACCGGGTGTGCGTGCACTACGGGTCGCGGCGCGAGGCGGCCGAGGAGACCGTGCGCTCGCTGCCGGGCACCGGGCACGTCGCGCTCGGCGCCGACCTCGCCGACCCGGACGCCGTGGAACGCCTCGTGGCCGCGGCGGACGAGGCCCTGGACGGCGTCGACGTCCTCGTGAACAACGCGGCCGTCATGCTGCCGCACCCGCCCGCCACCGCGTCGTACGCCGAGTGGCAGGGCGCGTGGCGCCGCGTCACGGACGTGAACCTGCTGGGCGCGGCGAACGCGTCGTACTGCGCCGCCCGCCGCATGATCGGGCGCGGCGCGGCCGGGCGGATCGTGAACGTCGGCTCGCGCGGGGCGTTCCGGGGCGAGCCCGACCACCCGGCGTACGGGGCGAGCAAGGCGGCCCTGCACGCGCTCGGCCAGTCCCTCGCCGTCGCGCTGGCGCCGCACGGCATCGCCGTCATGTCGGTGGCGCCGGGCTTCGTGGCGACGGACCGGGTCGCGGAGCGGCTGACGGGTCCCGAGGGCGACGGCATCCGCGCCCAGAGCCCGTTCGGGCGCGTCGCGCGCCCCGAGGAGGTCGCCGACGCCGTGCACTGGCTGGCGTCACCCGGCGCCACCTGGTCCTCCGGCACGGTCCTCGACCTGAACGGGGCCTCGTACCTGCGGACATGACCCGGGCCGCCGCCGCGCTTCCGCCGCTCAGGGCAGGAGCGCCGGGAGCAGCCCGCGCACCAGGGCGGCCGCCGCCTCCTCGGGGATGTCGGGGCCGCCCTCGAAGTACCGGAGGAACGCCTGCTGGAAGCAGGCGCCCATGAGCAGCGCCGCGCCGGCGGCGGGGTCGGCGCCGGGCGCCACGCGGCCGAGGTCCCGCTCGGCCGCCAGGTACGCGGTGAGCGCCGTGACCGGGTGGCGGGGTCCGGCCCCGTACCCGGCCAGCGAGTCGCGGACCGCGGCCATCAGCCGGGGCTGGGCCACCATCGAGGCCATCATCGGGAAGGCGTGCAGGTAGAAGCGGAGCGCCCCGTGCGCGACCGCGGTGAGGTTGGCCTCGACGCTCCCCTCGCCGGCGCGCGCCCCGGTGGGGAAGGCCGGCATCCGCTCCGCGAGGACGTGCAGGAGGATCTCCTCCTTGTCGCGGAAGTGCTTGTAGAGCAGCGCCTCGGAGGTGCCCGCGGCGCGCGCGATCTGCTTCGTCGTGGCGTTGGCGACGCCCTGTTCGCGCATGACGCCGGCGGCGGCGTCCAGGATGCGTTCCCGTGCGTTCATGATCCCCGCTTGACAGGTGAGTGGGTGCTTACCCACTCTAGGGGTGAGTGAATATTTACTCACCCCTTCCCCTCCTGCGGAGAACCCCATGAAACTCACCGTGCTCGGCGCCAACGGCGGCACCGGCAGCGCCGTCGTGCGCCAGGCCGTCGCGGCAGGCCACGACGTGACCGCCGTCGTCCGCGACGCCGCCCGGATGCCCGCCGACCTGCGGGAACACGTCCGCGTCACCGTGGCGGACGGCGGCCCGGCGTCCGCCGACGCCCTGGCGGACGCCGTCGCCGGACGCGACGCGGTCGTCAACGCGATCGGCACGCGCGACCGGAAGCACCCCACCGGCGCGTGCGCCGACAGCACGGCCGCCCTCGTCCGGGCGGCACGGGCCGCCGGCGGCGCGGGGCCGCGCCTCGTCATCGCGAGCAACAGCGCGATGGCCCCGGGCGCCGGCGACGACCCGTTCACCCGCTTCGTCGTCAAACCGCTGATCCTGGCGCCCCTGCTGAAGCACATGCTCGACGACATGCGCCGCGCCGAGCGGACCGTGCGGGACTCGGGCCTGCCGTGGACGGTCGTCCGGGCCGGACGGCTGACCGACCGGCCCGGCAAGGGCCGCCACCGCCACCGCGTCGACCGCAACGTCCCCGGCGGATTCCAGATCACCCGCGCCGACTTCGCCACGGCGCTGCTGGACTCCGCCACCGACCCGGGCCGCGCCGGACACGTCGTCTCGGTCGGCAACTGACCGCCCGCGGCACGTCCGGCGATGCTTCGGGCCGTCCGCCGAGGCGACGAGCCTGCCGGCGCCCGGCGGCAGCCGCCGCGTCCATCGCTTCCGCCAGCGCGGACGTGCCGCCGCGCTCGCCTCAACCAGCTCTTTCAGCGAGGCGCCGGACCTGGTCGACGGATATGTCCGTGGTCCACTCCCAGCCGGGCTCGGCCGTCGGGCCGACCCGCGCGTCGCCGGGGACACGGCCCGCACGCACCGCGAGGACGTACGCCCGGTCCTGCTCGATCCGTGCGCGCATCCCCTCGGCTCCGCAGACCGATCCGTGGCCGGGGACCATGACATCGACATCGCCCGCGACGTCATCGAGCAGGCGCAGTCCGACGAGGTACTCCCCGAGAGGGTCATTGGTCTCGTTCAACTCGTCGAAGTTCGGGACGAGGACGTCGGAAAGCATGTCGCCGGCGACGAGGACGCCGCGCTCCGCGATCAGCAGCGCCGCATGGCCCGGGGCGTGCGCCGGGTGCTCGATGATTCGGGTGCGAGGGCCGTTCCAGGGAATCCGCGCCGCTCCGGCCGGCAGACCGGTGACGAGGCCGTACAGGTCCAGCGGTGTCTCCCCGGCGATTTCCGGCGGCAACCCCTCGGCGACATGCGCCTTCCAGTCCGGGTCCGCCCGCACCTCTCGCACATGCGCCGCGCAGCGGGCGGTGCCGTACCGGGGCGCGTCGCCGTACGCGGGGTGCCAGAGCACGTGATCCCAGTCGGGATGCGTCGCGAAGCCCGCCACCACGCTCTGGCCCAGCTCGCGGAGGTCGTCCGCGAGGCAGGTCATCTCGGCTTCGGTGAGCCCGGGGTCGATGAGCAGCACACCGGTCGGGCCTTGCACCACGACGGCGTTGTTCTCGAGCAACTCGCTCCGGTGGGTCAGCACACCCTCCGCGACCTGGTTCAGCATTGCGCTCCTTCTGTGGCTGGTCGTGCTGGTGCGGAAGCACCCGCTGCACACATGGACGAGACAGCCGGCCGAAAATCATCGCCGTGGCCCGCACCTCCTCCACGGGCCGAGGGCTCGGCCCCCGGCCGCCCCGCCCGACGCGGCACTAGGCTTGTCCCGCATGAGCCGACCACTCCGGGGCACCGTCGCAGCCGTGTCCGCCGTGGCCCTGATCGCCCTCGTCACCGTGGTCGCGCTGCGCGACGGCGCGCCGTTCGCCGTGGACAGCCGGCTGCACGACGCGGCGGTACGGCACCGCACCCCCGGCTGGAGCGAGGCGTTCCGCGTCATCACGAGCACCGGCAGCGGGGTGCCGCCCCTCGTCGTGGCGGCGGTCGCCGGAGCGCTGGCCGCCCCGCGCGCGTGGTGGCTCGGCGCCGTCGCGGGCGTCGGGGCGCTCGTCACGGGGCAGCTCGGCCGCTTCGCCCTCGTCACCGCGCTGGACCGGCCGCGCCCGCCGGCCGCCGACTGGCTCATCCACGTGCACAACGCCGCCATGCCGTCGGGCCACGCGGCGACCTCCGCCATGGTGGCCATCGGCGTGGCCGTCTTCCTCGCGCGCCTGCCGCGCGTGCCCCGGACGGTCGCGTACGGCGTGCCGGCGCTGTGGGCGGCGGCGGTCGGCGCGAGCCGCGTCGTCCTCGGCGTGCACTGGCCGACGGACGTGCTGGCGGGCTGGCTCTACGCGACCCTCGCCGCCTGCCTCCTCCTCCCGCCCCTCGGCCGGGCACTGGACCGGGCGACGGACCGCGCCGCCCCGCCACGGCCCGCGGACGACAGCGGCACGGACGCACCGGCCCACCGGCCCTGACCCCCGCCCCGGCATACGCGCGCCGCCCGGCCACCGCGTGCAGCGGTGACCGGGCGGCGGGGGCACGTCCGGATGACGGCGGATGCTCAGCGACCCCGGTCGGGGCGCCACACCACGATGGCCGCGGACTGACGCACGTCCTGGTACGGCACGAGGTCACGGCGGTAGGAGGCGTGCACCTGCGCCTCCGCCTGCCGCATCGCGAGGGCGGCGCCCTCCACGGCCTGCTGCAGCTCGGCGACCTTCGCCTGCAGCGCGGCGACCTGGTGCTCCAGCTCGATGATCCGCTTGATCCCCGCCAGGTTGATCCCCTCGTCCTGGGACAGCCGCTGCACCTCGCGCAGGAGCTGGATGTCCCGCGCCGAGTAACGGCGGCCGCGCCCGGCCGTGCGGTCGGGCGAGACCAGGCCGAGCCGGTCGTACTGGCGCAGCGTCTGCGGGTGCAGCCCGGAGAGCTGCGCGGCCACGGAGATGACGTACACCGGGGTGTCTTCGGTCAGTTCGTAGGGGGTGCTGCTCCGTCCGTGCCGGCCGTCCATCTTCTACTCTCCCTTCGCGGCCTCGAACAGCCCTGCCCGAGGGTCTTCCCCCGACATGGCGGCGCGGTACTCCCCGAGCGCCGCCCTGGCGGCGTCGCCCAGCTCGCGCGGCACGGCGATCTCGACGGTGACCAGCAGGTCGCCGCGGGTGCCGTCCTTGCGCACCGCGCCCTTGCCGCGGGCCCGCATCGTCCGCCCGGCGGGGGTACCGGGCGGGAGCCGCAGCGTGACGGGCGGACCGTCCAGCGTCGGCACCTTGATCTCGCCGCCGAGCGCCGCCTCCGGGAAGGTCACCGGGACGGTCACCGTCAGGTTGTCCCCGCGGCGGCCGAACACCGGGTGCTCCCCGACATGCACGACGACGTACAGGTCACCGTGCGGGCCGCCGTGCTCGCCCGGCGCGCCCTTGCCGCGCAGCCGGATGCGCTGCCCGTCGTCCACACCGGCCGGGATGCGGACCTGCATCGTCCGCTGGCTCGTCGCCCGCCCGCTGCCCCGGCACACCGGGCACGGGTCCTGCGCGATCAGACCGCGCCCCTTGCAGTCGGCGCAGGGCGCGCCCAGTGAGGCACCCCGGCCGACGCCGCGGCTGACCTGGCCGGTACCGACACAGGTCGGGCACACGCGGGGCGCGCCGTTCCGGTCGCCGGTGCCCGAACACGCCTTGCAGGCGGCGGCCGACGACATGCGCAGCGGAACGGTCGCCCCCGAGACCGCCTCGGCGAAGCTCAGCGTCACCTCGGACTCGATGTCCTGCCCGCGCCGGGCCGCCGTACGGGTGCCGGCGGCGCCGCCACGGCCCGTGAACAGTCCGCCGAGGACGTCCCCGAGCCCGCCGCCGAAGCCGCCGGCCGTACCGGCGGCACCGCCGCCCGGCGCACCGCCGGCGCCCGGGGCACCCCCGAAGAAGTCGCCCAGGTCGAACGTGAACTGCCCGCCGGGGCCGCCCGCGCCCCCGGCGCCGCGCGGCCGGAAACCGCCGGCGCCGAACAGGGCGCGCGCCTCGTCGTACTCCTTGCGGCGCTTCGCGTCACCGAGGACGTCGTACGCCTCGGAGACGTCCTTGAACCGCTCCTCGGCGGCCGCGTCGCCCCGGTTGGCGTCCGGGTGGTTCTCCCGGGCCAGCTTCCGGTACGCCTTCTTGATCTCGGCCTCGGTGGCGTCCCGGGGGACGCCGAGGACCTTGTAGTAGTCCTTCTCGATGAAGTCCTTGGTGCTCATCCCCGGCGTCCCTCCTCTCCGTGCCCGCCGAACGGTGCTCCGGCGTCAGCCCTCGTCCGGGCCACCGCCGGCGTCCCTCTCGGCCGAGCCGTCGTCCTGCGCCTCCGCGGGCTTCCCCGGCTGCGGCTCGGCCACACCGACCCGGGCCGGACGGATGGTCCGCTCGCCGATGCGATACCCGGGCTGGAGGATCTGCACGCACGTGGTCTCGGTGACGTCCGGCGAGTAGCTGTGCATCAGCGCCTCGTGGACCATCGGGTCGAAGGGCTCGCCCTCCTTGCCGAACTGCATCAGGCCCATCTTGGCCGCCACCGTCTCCAGCGACTCGGCGACCTGCTTGAAGCCGCCGACCAGCTCACCGTGGTCGCGGGCGCGCCCGATGTCGTCGAGCACCGGCAGCAGCTCGGTCAGCAGGTTCGCGACGGCGATCTCCTTGACCGCCACCCGGTCCCGCTCGACACGCCGGCGGTAGTTCTGGAACTCCGCCTGCAGCCGCTGCAGGTCCTGCGTCCGCTCGGCGAGCGCCGTACGGGTCTGGTCGAGCTGCGCGGTCAGCGCCAAGTCCTCGAGGTCCTGGGCGTGCGCCTCCCGGTCCTGGGCCGCCCCCGGCTCCCCGGCCGCGGCGTCACCGCCGCCGGCCGGGGAGCCGGTCGCCGCACCCTCGGCGTGCGGCTGCTCGCCGCCCGCCGCCTCGGCGTCCGGGACCTCATCGGGCTCCTGCTCGAAGCCCTGCGGGTCCTGTGTCACGCGCCGGCACCACCCTTCGGCTTGTCCTCGTCCACGATCTCGGCGTCGACGACGTCGTCGTCGGCCGGCCGGCCGCCCGCGGCACCCGGCTGGCTCTCGGTGCCGCCCGCGGCCTGGGCCGCCTGGGCGTCGGCGTACATCGCCTGGCCGAGCTTCTGGCTCGTGGAGGCGACCTTCTCGGACGCCTCGCGGATCGCCGCGGTGTCCTCGCCCTTGAGCTGTTCCTTGAGCTCGGCGACCGCAGCCTCGACCTCGGTCTTCACCTCGGCCGGGACCTTCTCCGCGTTCTCCTTGATGAAGTTCTCGGTGGTGTAGACGAGCTGCTCGGCCTGGTTGCGGGTCTCCGCGGCCTCACGGCGCCTGGCGTCCTCGTCGGCGTACTGCTCGGCGTCGCGCATCATGCGCTCGATGTCGTCCTTCGGCAGCGCCGAGCCGCCGGTGACGGTCATCCGCTGCTCCTTGCCGGTGCCGAGGTCCTTCGCCGACACGTGCATGATGCCGTTCGCGTCGATGTCGAAGGTGACCTCGATCTGCGGCACGCTGCGCGGCGCCGGCGGCAGGCCGGTCAGCTCGAACATGCCGAGCTTCTTGTTGTACGCCGCGATCTCGCGCTCGCCCTGGTAGACCTGGATCTGGACCGACGGCTGGTTGTCCTCGGCCGTGGTGAAGATCTCGGAGCGCTTCGTCGGGATCGTCGTGTTGCGCTCGATCAGCTTCGTCATGATGCCGCCCTTGGTCTCGATGCCGAGGGACAGCGGGGTGACGTCGAGCAGCAGGACGTCCTTGACCTCGCCCTTCAGGACACCGGCCTGGAGGCTGGCGCCGATGGCGACGACCTCGTCCGGGTTCACGCCCTTGTTGGCGTCCTTGCCGCCGGTCAGCTCGCGCACCAGCTCGGCGACGGCCGGCATGCGGGTCGAGCCGCCGACGAGCACCACGTGGTCGATCTCCGCGAGCTGGATGCCCGCGTCCTTGATGACGTTGTGGAACGGAACCTTGCAGCGCTCCAGGAGGTCCGAGGTGAGCTGCTGGAACTGCGCCCGGGTGAGCTTCTCGTCCATGTGCAGCGGGCCCTCGGCCGACGCCGTGATGTAGGGCAGGTTGATCGTGGTCTCGGTGGACGAGGACAGCTCGATCTTCGCCTTCTCCGCGGACTCGCGCAGCCGCTGGAGGGCCATCTTGTCCTTGGACAGGTCGACGCCGTGCGCGCTCGCGAACTGGCGGACCAGGTGGTCCACGATGCGCTGGTCCCAGTCGTCACCGCCGAGGTGGTTGTCGCCGTTGGTGGCCTTCACCTCGACGACGCCGTCACCGATCTCCAGCAGCGACACGTCGAACGTGCCACCGCCGAGGTCGAAGACCAGGATCGTCTGGTCGTCCTTCTCCAGCCCGTAGGCGAGGGCGGCGGCGGTGGGCTCGTTGACGATGCGCAGGACGTTCAGGCCGGCGATCTCGCCGGCCTCCTTGGTGGCCTGGCGCTCGTGGTCGTTGAAGTACGCCGGGACGGTGATGACCGCGTCGGTCACCTTCTCGCCCAGGTACGCCTCCGCGTCGCGCTTCAGCTTCTGCAGGATGAAGGCGCTGATCTGCTGCGGGTTGAAGTCCTTGCCGTCGAGGCCGATCTTCCAGTCGGTGCCCATGTGGCGCTTGACCGAGCGGATGGTCCGGTCCACGTTGGTGACGGCCTGGCGCTTGGCGACCTCGCCGACGAGCACCTCGCCGTTCTTCGCGAAGGCGACGACGGACGGCGTGGTCCTGGCGCCCTCGGCGTTGGTGATGACGGTGGGCTCACCGCCTTCAAGCACACTGACGACAGAGTTCGTCGTGCCCAGGTCGATGCCGACCGCACGTGCCATTTCGGTTTCCTCCGACTGGTTGGCTTGCTTGAGCTTGAGTGGAACTGGCTCAAGAGTGCCTCAGCGGAGCGACGCAGTCAAATGACCTGAGCGGAGTCGACTCAAGTCCTGTGCCCCCTGCTCGCTCAGCCCCGTGATTCCGGGGCCGCGGGGACGGTCGAGGGTCCCGCGAGGGGAAACGCTCCGGACGCGCCCGGGTCACGTCAGCCCCCGCCCGCCCCCTCGATCCGCAGCCGGGCGGCCTCCTCGCGGATGCGCGGCAGCTCCCCGTACAACGCTTCGCCCGGGCAGTACGTTTCCACGATGTCCCGGTGCCCCGAGATCACCGCCAGCTCGGCCTCCTCCCCCTCGGGGACGCGGCTGGCGTCGTTCGTCGACACGAGCCGCACCTGTCCGCGCGGGTCCGTCCCGGGCCGCAGCTTCCACGCGGCGATCCGCGCGATCCCCTCGATCAGCGGCTCCGGGACGGGCACCCCGGCGGGGAACTCCCCGAGCGCCGCCACCCCCACGCTGTCGCTGTTGAACCCCGTGGTGTGCGCGCCCATGACGTACCGCTCGTACCCCCCGCCCCGCCCCTCGTACACCGTCCCGCACTTGTCCACCACGAAGTTGTAGCCCACGTCGTCCCATCCCATGCGGGACACGTGGTCCGCCTGCATGGACCGCAGCATCTCCGGGACCTCGTCGCAGTCGTAGTCGTCGGGATGGCTCGTGTGATGCACGAACACCGCCCGCGCGGCACCCGTGTACGTGACCGCCTCCGTCCGCAGCTCCTCGTCCGCGCCCCACGCGTCACGCGTCACCACGTCCGGCGCGGGCGCCGGCTGCTGCACCGCGGGCAGCGGCCGCTCCGGCGCGCCCTGGCGCCGTGCCTGCGGCGGCTCCCCGGCCGTGCGGGGCGCGTCCCAGGTCACCAGGACGGCGAGAGGTACGACAGCGGCCCACAGCACCGCCTGACGCGACCACGACCACATGCGCAACCCTCCCGGCCGGCCCGCTCAGGGCAGGATCTCGACGGCGTCCGGCGGCCGCGGGCCGCCCGCGCCGGGCGGCGCGGCGGTCCTGGGGGCGGCGGGCCGCGGGGCGGACGCGCGGACGGCTGGACCGCGGAGGCCGGTGCCCGCGGCGACCGGGACGTCGATCATGTCCCCATGCCAGCACGGCCCCCCGCGCGCCGCATCCCGGGCGGGCGCGGCGCGGGGCCGTTCAGGCAGCCGTGACGGCCCGGGGCGGCCGGGCGTCAGGGGGCCGCCGGGCGGGTGAGGGGCCGGTCGTCGCGGAGGGCGTCGAAGAGACGGTCGGCGGCCGGCCGGTCGAGCACCAGCCGGTCCGGCCGGGTGGGGTGCGGCAGGGTCGGGACGGTGTGGAACGTGACGCCGCCCTCCGGCACGCCGCGCAGGTCCGCCGCGAGGGCGCGCAGCTCGTCCAGCGAGTCGAGACCGGGGTCGGCGGTGATGGCCGAGGTCACGGCGGTCAGCACCGGGTACAGGCGCGCCGGGTCGGTGAGCACGCCCGACTCCGTGATCCGGTCGCGCAGCAGGCCGAGGAACCGCTGCTGGCGCTCCAGGCGGTTGAGGTCGCTGCCGTCGCCGACGTGGACGCGGGCGCGGACGTACGCGAGGGCCTGCTCGCCGTCCAGCAGGTGGCGCCCGGCGGACAGGTCGTGTCCCACGTTCGGGTCGCGCTCGGCCTCGGCCAGCTCCACCTCCACGCCGCCGACGGCGTCCACGAGGCGGGCGAAGCCGTCGAAGCCGATGACGAGGTGGTGGTCGATCCGCAGGTCCGCGAAGCCCTCGAACGTCCGGATGGTGCAGGCCGCGCCGCCGAACTGGTAGGCCCAGTTGAACTGCGCGCGCCGCGCCCGCGTCGGCTCGCCGTCCGGCCCGTGGCAGGCGGGGATGTCGGCCACGATGTCGCGCGGCACGCTCACGACGTCGGCGCGGTCGCCGCCGGCGGAGAGGTGGAGGAGCAGCACCGTGTCGGACCTGGCGTTGCCGGTGCCGGAGCCGAGGTCGTCGCCGATGACCATGATGGTGCGCCCCGCGCCCGCCGTGGCGCGCGGGCGGTCGCCGGCGTCGCGTTCCAGGGCCTCGGCGGCGGCGTGGTCGGTCCTGATGTTGCCCTCGAGCCGCTGGTAGGCCCACAGCGCGACGCCGGCGCCGACCGCCAGCAGCACCCCGAAGGCCAGCAGGAGCCACCACAGCACTTTCTGTCCGCGTGTCATATGGAAGGGCATGCGGTCCATCGTGCGGGCCGGATCGTCCGGTCTGCGGCATTTGCGATGATCTGTCGATACCTTCCGCCCGAAGGACGTAGACGAAAGAGGGCAGCATAGGTGGCGCCCGATGGGTTAAGTTACCCATTGGTACAGCCCGCCGGGCCCTGCCCGTCACGAGGAGCCGTCATGCAACTCGCCGCGATCGTCACCACCCTGGTCCTCACCGCGATCGCCGTCGCGCTGATCGGCCGGGCCGTCGTGCGGATCGTCCACTTCCTGCGGCTCGGCCAGCCGGTGCCCGAGGGCAGCCGCACGGACGATCCGGGGCGGCGCACCCTCACCCTCGCCAGGGAATTCCTCGGCCACACCCGGATGAACCGGTGGGCCGTCGTCGGTGTCGCGCACTGGTTCGTGGCCATCGGCTTCCTGACCCTCGGCCTCACCATCGTCCAGGCGTTCGGCCAGCTCTTCGCCGCCGACTGGACGCTCCCGGTGCTCGGCGGCTTCCTCCCGTACGAGATGTACATCGAGTTCATCGCGGCCGGCACGACCCTCGGCATCCTCACCCTCATCGCGATCCGGCTCCTCAGCCTCCCCTCCCGCCCCGGCCGCAAGTCCCGCTTCACCGGCTCGACCGCCTGGCAGGCGTACTTCGTCGAGTACGTGATCCTGGTCATCGGCGTCTGCATCCTGGTGCTCCGCGGCCTGGAGGGCGCCCTCCACCACGTCGACGGCTACGGCGCCGCGCACTTCGTCACCTATCCGCTGGTGGCCGCGTTCGACGGCCTGTCCACCGGCACCCTCCAGACGCTGGTCTACCTCGTGGCGCTCGTGAAGCTCGGCACCACGATGATCTGGGCCATCACCGTCGGCCTGAACACCGACATGGGCATCGCCTGGCACCGGTTCCTCGCCTTCCCCAACATCTGGTTCAAGCGCAACGCGTCCGGCGCCACCGCGCTCGGCCCCCTCCAGCCGATGACGGCCGGCGGCAAGCCCATCGACTTCGAGACCGTCCTCGACGAGGAGGGCGGCGAGGACACGCAGTTCGGCGTCTCGAAGGTCGAGCACTTCTCCTGGAAGGGCCTCCTCGACTTCTCCACCTGCACCGAGTGCGGCCGCTGCCAGTCCCAGTGCCCCGCGTGGAACACGGGCAAGCCCCTGTCCCCCAAGCTGCTGATCATGTCCCTGCGGGACCACGCCCACGCCAAGGCCCCGTACCTGCTGCCCGGCGCCGCCGTCTCCGCCGCCCCCGGCACCGACACGCCCGCCCCCGTCACCGAGCTGCCCCTCGTCGGCACGGCCGAGGAGGGCGGCGTCATCGACCCCGACGTCCTGTGGTCCTGCACGACGTGCGGCGCCTGCGTCGAGCAGTGCCCCGTCGACATCGAGCACGTCGACCACATCGTCGACATGCGCCGCTACCAGGTCATGATCGAGTCGGCGTTCCCCAGCGAGGCCGGCACCATGCTGAAGAACCTGGAGCGCAAGGGCAACCCCTGGGGCCTCGCCAAGAAGAAGCGGCTGGAGTGGACGAAGGAGGTCGGCTTCGACGTGCCCGTCCTCGGCCAGGACGTCGAGTCCCTCGCCGACGTCGAGTACCTCTACTGGGTCGGCTGCGCCGGCGCCCTGGAGGACCGCGCGAAGAAGACCACCAAGGCGTTCGCCGAGCTGCTGCACATCGCCGGCGTGAAGTTCGCGATCATGGGCGGCGACGAGGCGTGCACCGGCGACTCCGCCCGCCGCCTCGGCAACGAGTTCCTCTTCCAGCAGCTCGGCGAGCAGAACGTCGCCGCCCTCGACGAGGCCGGCGCCACCCGCATCGTGACCACCTGCCCCCACTGCTTCAACACCATCGCCAACGAGTACCCGCAGCTCGGCGGCTCGTACGAGGTGATCCACCACACACAGCTCCTCCAACACCTGGTGGACACGGGAAAGCTCGTCCCCGTCACCCCCGTCGAGGGCCTCATCACCTACCACGACCCGTGCTACCTCGGCCGGCACAACAAGGTCTACACCCCGCCCCGCGAGATCATCGGCAAGGTCCCCGGCCTGCGCAACGAGGAGATGCACCGCCACAAGGAGCGCGGGTTCTGCTGCGGCGCCGGCGGTGCCCGCATGTGGATGGAGGAGCGGATCGGCAAGCGCATCAACGACGAGCGCGTCGACGAGGCGCTGTCCCTCGACCCGGACATCATCTCCACGGCCTGCCCGTTCTGTCTGGTCATGCTCAGTGACTCGGTCAACGGCAAGAAGAACGCCGACGCCGCCAAGGAGTCCCTGCGCGTCGTGGACGTCGCCCAACTCCTCCTGGAATCCGTGAAGACCAAGCCCGACCCGGAGGAGAGCACCGAGCGCGAGACGGTACGTTCATAGGCGTGGCCGGATACCCAGGACGACCCGACGACCCGTACGCCCATGGGCACAACGCCCATGGCCAGCCGTACCCCGAGCCGGACTACGGCTACGGCGAGCCGGAGCCGGCACCTCAGCCGCCTCCGCAGCCGCCCCTGCCGTGGGCGCAGCTCCTGACCGGCATCATCCTGCGGCCGAACCAGACGTTCCTCCGCATGCGGGACTACCGCATGTGGGTGCCTGCGCTGAGTGTGACCTTCATCTACGGCCTGGCCACGGCGTTCGGGATCGACGACGTCCGCGACTCGATCAACGACACGACGTTCTCGGCGCTCGTGCCGCCCCTGCTGGCGACGGGTGTGGCGATGATGCTGGGCGCCCTGCTGCTCAGCACCGTCACGCACAACATGGCGCGCCAGTTCGGCGGCAACGGCATCTGGGCACCCACCGCCGGCCTCGCCATGCTGATCATGTGCCTGGCGGACATCCCGCGTCTGGCGCTGGCCCTGTTCATGGGCAGCAGCGCGGCACTGGTGCAGACCGTCGGCTGGGCCACGTGGATCGGCACCTGCGTCCTGTTCACGCTGATGGTGAGCGTCTCCCACGAGATCAGTCGCCCGCGCGCCCTCGGCTCGTCGGCGATCCAGCTCCTCGGCCTCCTGGTCCTGGTGAAGCTGGGCATCCTGATGACCGGGTAGCCTCGGGGCGTGCTTCTGTCAGACAAGGACATCCGGACCGAAATCGATCGCGGACGCGTACGGCTCGACCCGTTCGACGCGTCGATGATCCAGCCGAGCAGCATCGACGTGCGGCTCGACCGCTACTTCCGGGTGTTCGAGAATCACCGGTACCCGCACATCGACCCGTCGGTGGAGCAGCCGGACCTGACACGGACGATCGAGTCCCCGGGCGACGAACCGTTCATCCTGCACCCGGGGGAGTTCGTCCTCGCCTCGACCTACGAGGTGATCACGCTCCCGGACGACCTGGCGTCCCGGCTGGAGGGCAAGAGTTCCCTGGGCCGCCTCGGCCTCCTGACCCACTCGACGGCCGGCTTCATCGACCCGGGTTTCTCGGGCCACGTCACGCTGGAGCTGTCGAACGTGGCGACGCTCCCGATCAAACTGTGGCCCGGCATGAAGATCGGCCAGCTCTGCCTGTTCCGGCTGACCTCCCCGGCCGAACGCCCTTACGGCTCGGCCGGGGTGGGTTCCCGCTACCAGGGCCAGCGCGGACCTACACCGTCGCGCTCGTACCTGAACTTCCACCGGACGGAGATCTGAGTTCCCCGCCCACGACGGGCACCGCACTGCGGAGCCGCGCACACCGGGGACACCTCAACAACCGCCCGGGCCCGATCCGTTCACTGCCCAACTGCTGCATGGGGAACCGCGTGGTACTGAACTGGTGCCCCTCGGCACATCGCACAACGGTGACAGCGGTCTGCAAAGCTTCCCTCTCCCCTGCTCGACGACGACCGCCACCCTAGGGGAAGCCTCGGACACTCCGACGCAGCCACTCCGCGATACCCCGACGGCGCCCCGATGGGGTAAGGTGAACCCACCAGAACGATGCGGAGCACCGTTCACTGCGGGCGTAGTTTAATGGTAGAACATGAGCTTCCCAAGCTCAGAGCGCGAGTTCGATTCTCGTCGCCCGCTCCAGCAGCCAAGGCCCAGGTCAGGGACCCGATTCCCAGCCTGGGCCGTTGTGTTGCCAGGGGGAGAGCCGAGGCGCCGAGCGGCTCGGTCGGTCAGGACTCCGCCTCCGTCACGGCCAGATCGTTGGTCCCTGCCCGGCCAACGATCCACACCCTGCATCGGCTGGCCCCGAGCTTGAGATTCCGGGTCTTATCGGACACGCTGGCGGCAGCAGCGCCGGCAGCCCGAAGGAGAGGATCGCCTCCATGACGACCGCATCGGACCCCTCTTCCGGGGCGCCTCGGGTCCCGCAGCCTGCGAGCACCCCCGAGGAACTGCGGGCCGCCCTCGCGCTCGTCGCTCCGGGGGCGCTGCCCACGTTCGACGCCGAACGCTCCGCCGCCCTACGGCAAGCCCGCGAACAGGTCAGCGCGGCACCCCTGCGCCGTTTCCTCGGTCAGTGGGCCGTGTACGTCGCGATCGAGCGTGCTCCGGACCGCGCGGCCCGGCTGCACGCGCTTGAGGCACGTGCAGCCGAGACCGACGACCTGGCCGATGCCCGTGCCATCGCCGCCGAGATCGGCGGCATCCTCGACACGGCAGCCGCCGAGGCCGGTGTTCATCGCGGGCAGC
The DNA here is from genome assembly GCF_004193175.1 of Streptomyces sp. RFCAC02. Taxonomy (NCBI): domain Bacteria; kingdom Bacillati; phylum Actinomycetota; class Actinomycetes; order Kitasatosporales; family Streptomycetaceae; genus Streptomyces; species Streptomyces sp. RFCAC02. Next base: position 2,901,503 of record NZ_SAUH01000001.1, read on the forward strand.
ACCTTCCGTGAACGACAAGGAACAGTGGCGGTGGGAGTACGACCCGGACGCCGAGCATGTCATCGCGGGACTCCCGCCCCATGTCGTCACCGAGGTCGAGCGACTGGCCGACGAACTGGTGACTCTGGCCGAGGTCGGCGTCGACGTGACCGATATCGGTGCCGGCCCGAGTCACGGCGGCCCGGGTGGGCTCCGCCGCATCCCCCTCCTGGCGGACGGCTGGTTCTTCGCCCTCCCCGTACCGCGCATCAAGCTCATTGCCATCGTCCGCATCATCCCGCCGTTCGCAGACCTGTGACCGCCTCGCTGGCGAACTCGGTGTCGGCACCGTGCCTGGTACTGCCGGAACGGGTGGAGAACCAAGGTCAGCAACGGACCTCGGCGAACGCCCGAGCACCCCGCTGAGGCAACATTCACACGGGTCAGGGGGCACACCAAACCCTCTCGCACGGTGATTCCCAAGCCTCCCGAGCCCAGAGCGCGAGTTCGATTCTCGTCGCCCGCTCCAGCAGTCAAGGCCCAGGTCCGGGACGCGATTCCCGGCCTGGGCCGTCGTGTTCTTCGGGGCGCCCTTCGGCCTTGTCGGGCCGGTGCGGGGCTCAGCGTTGGAAGCCCAGGATGATGCGGATTGCCGTTTCCACGCTGCGGAGTTCGCCCGAGGCCAGGAGTCCCAGCCGCTTGCGCAGGTGTGCCTTCGCGACCGTGTGGAGGTCCGCGCAGTTCACGTAGGGCTCGGTGTATTCGGTCAGGCCGGAGTCGGGGCCTACCCGGATGTGCGTGGCCCGCGGGCCTGTGGTTCCCGTGATCAGCGCGACCGTTACCGAGGACAGTGGTTCAGCGATGCGGTTGACCGTGAGGACAACCACTGGGTGCGGGCCGAGCGGCTGCGGCAGGGCACATCCCCAGACCTCGCCGCGCAGGGGCGTGCCCGCGCTCACCACTGCATCTCGTCGGCCGCCCGCAGCTCGTCCTCCGTCGGCGGGACGGCCGCGCCGGCCGGTGGGAAGGTCAAGCCCGGACGAGGAGGGGCGCATGCTCCGGGGAGACGACGGGGCCGGAGGCCGCCGGCAGGGCTGGGTGAGGGGCTCCGTCCGGATCTCCCCGCGGTCTCTTTCCGGTCGGCCGGAGAGACAGCGATGATTTCTGGCGATCCCACGTGTCCTTGCTGGTGCAGGCACCAGCGGTGAGAGGTGTGGAGACGTGATGGATCTGAAGCCCGCGTGCGCGCGGATGGGCCGGGTCGTGGCCGGTCTCGGGGACGGGCAGCTCGACGACCCCACTCCGTGTGCCGAATACGACGTCGGCGAGCTGCTCGCGCATGTCGCCGAGGTGGCGCGGGGAGCCCGGGCCGTCGCGCGCAAGGAGGAGCAGCCGGCGGGAGCGCTGTGGGCGCCGCCGCGTGAGGGATGGCGAGAGGGACTGGCCGGGGAGCTCCGGGCGCTCGGGGAGGCGTGGAACGAGCCGACGGCCTGGGAGGGCGTGTCCAGTGGGGCGGGCGCGGAGTTGCCGAACGAGCTGTGGGGGAGGATCGCGTTCACCGAGATCGTCGTGCACGGATGGGATCTGGCCCGGGCCACGGGACAGCCCTTCGAACTGCCCGACGAGACGGTGCGTGCCTGCTATGAGCACGTCGCCGAGTTCGTGCCGAATGCCCCGGTGCCCGGCCTGTGGGGGGCGCGGATCGAGATACCCGGGGACGCCGCGCTGTTCGACCGGCTGCTCGCGATCACCGGTCGGCAACCCGGCTGGACCCCGTAGGAGCCCCGATGCGATGACCCGGGTGACCGCTCGGCTGGGAGCCCTTCTCCACAGCCATCGACCCTATGATGTGGGGGTGTACCTGCCCGGGGACAAGGCACAGATCCCTGGACCTGTGCCCTGCGAGATCGCCGTCGATGAACTACTGCGTATGTGAAGCGACCTGCGGCTGGTCATTTCAGGGACGGGCCGAACTCGTGTGACTTCCACCGGCTGTGGTTGGTCATGCGTCCACGATCGTGGGGGCTGTGTGGTGGCGGCCTATCGGGAGCATCAGGGGGCGGCCCGATATCGGGTCGTCGATGATGCGGCTCTCCAGGCCGAACACCGCTCGGACGCAGTCCTCCGTCAGGACGTCGGACGGTGTTCCGGCGGTGTGCAGGGTGCCGGACGCCAGGGCGATCAGGTGGTCCGCGTAGCGTGCCGCGAGGTTCAGGTCGTGCAGCACCATCACGATCGTCGTGCCGCGTGAGCGGTTCAGGTCGGTCAGGAGGTCGAGGACCTCGATCTGGTGGCTCACGTCGAGGAAGGTGGTCGGCTCGTCCAGCAGCAGCAGGTCGGTCTGCTGTGCCAGGGCCATCGCGATCCACACGCGCTGGCGCTGGCCGCCGGAGAGTTCGTCGACGGCGCGGTCGGCGAGGTCGGCGGTGCCGGTCGCTTCGAGGGCCGAGGCGACCGCGGCGTCGTCCTTGTCGTTCCAGCGGGAGAAGAGCCCCTGGTGCGGGTGGCGGCCGCGGCCGACGAGGTCGAGGACCGTGATGCCCTCGGGCGCGATCGGGGACTGCGGCAGCAGGCCGAGGGTGCGGGCGAGTTCCTTGGCGGGGAGGCGGTGCACCTCCTTGCCGTCCAGGACGACGCGGCCCTCGCAGGGGGCGAGCAGGCGTGACATCGACCGCAGCAGGGTCGACTTCCCGCAGGCGTTGGCGCCGACGATGGCGGTGATCGCGCCGGGCGGCACCGTCAGGTCGAGGGATGTGACGACGACGCGGTCGCCGTAGCCGAGGGTGAGGTTCTCGGCGGCGAGTGCGTGGGACGTGGTCAAAGGGAGCCTCCCGCCCGGTGGGTGCGGATGATCAGGTAGACGAGGTACGGGGCGCCGAGGACGCCGGTGACGACGCCCACCGGGTAGCGGACGTCGAACGCGTACTGGCCCGTGAAGTCCGCGACGAGCACCAGCAGCGCGCCCACGAGCCCGGCCGGCACCAGCAGGGACGTGCCGGGTCCCACGAGCCGTGCCGCGATGGGTCCCGACAGGAACGCCACGAACGCGATCGGCCCGCAGGCGGCGGTGGCGAAGGCGATCAGTCCGACGGCGGCGACGATGAGGGTGACGCGGGTGCGTTCGACGCGTACCCCGAGGGCGGACGCGGTGTCGTCGCCGAGCTGCAGCGCGGAGAGGTGCCGTGCCCGCGACAGCAGGACGGGGGCGAGGACGGCCAGGGCGATGGCGGTCGGCACGACCTGGTCCCACGTCGTGCCGTTGAGGCTGCCGGTCAGCCAGCGCGTCGCCTCCTGCAGGTCCCACTCGGCGGCCCGGGACAGGACGTAGGAGGTGACGCTGTCGAGCATCGCGGAGATGCCGATGCCGATCAGGATGAGCCGCGTGCCGACGACGCCGTCCCTGAAGGCCAGCCCGTACACGAGCAGGGCGACGGCGAGCGCCGCGGTGATCGCGAGGACGGAGACCTGCGTGTCGTCCAGGGAGAGCGCGACGATCGCGATGGCCGCCGCCGCGCCGGCGCCCGAGCTGATGCCGATGACGTCCGGGCTGGCCAGCGGGTTGCGCAGCATCGTCTGGAACGTGACGCCCGCCATGCCGAAGCTGAGGCCGGCCGTCACGGCGAGGACCGCGCGGGGCAGCCGGAGCCGCCCGACCGTGAAGGACGCCCCCGGCACCCGCTCCCCCAGGACGACGCGGAACACGTCGCCGGGCGGGTAGTACGTGTGCCCGAACATCAGGGACACGGCGAACGCGGCGACGACGAGGGCGGCCAGCACCAGCACGATGAGCAGACGGCGGCGGGCGCGCCGGGTCCGGCCGCGGGTGACGTCCCGCAGCACGGACGGCCGGGCGGCGGCGGGGGCGTTCACAGGGCACGGACTTTCTGACGGCGGACGACGTGGATGAAGAACGGGGCGCCGATCAGCGCGGTAACGATGCCGACGTCGACCTCGGCCGGGCGGGCCACGAGGCGGCCGACGACGTCGGCGACGGTGAGCAGCGACGCGCCGGTCAGGGCGGAGAACGGCAGCAGCCAGCGGTGGTCCACGCCGACGAGGAGGCGGCAGGCGTGCGGGACGACGAGGCCGACGAAGCCGATCGGTCCGGCGACGGCCGTCGAGGCGCCGCACAGCACGACGGCGCCGAGGGCGGCCGTGGCCCGCACGAGCGCGACGCGTTCGCCGAGGCCGGCGGCGACGTCGTCGCCGAGGGCGAGCGAGTTGAGGGACCTGGCGGCCAGCAGGGAGACGGCGCAGCCGACGGCGAGGAACGGCAGGACGTGCCCGATGCGTTCGAACGAGGCGCCGCCCACGCCGCCGATCTGCCACAGCCGGAAGCCGCCGGCGATGTCGTTGCGGGGCAGGACGACGGCGCTGACGAGCGAGGCGAACGCGGCGGAGGTCGCGGCGCCCGCGAGGGCGAGCTTGAGGGGGGTCGCGCCGCCGCGGCCGAGGGAGCCGACGGTGTACACGAAGGCGGCGGAGAGGCCCGCGCCGGCCAGCGCCACCCACACGTAGGCGGTCGGCGAGGTGAGGCCGAAGTACGCGACGGCGGTGACGACGGCGAGCGACGCGCCCATGTTCACGCCGAGGATGCCGGGGTCGGCCAGCGGGTTGCGGGTCACGCCCTGCATGACGCCGCCGGCGAGGCCGAGGGCGGCGCCGATGAGCACGGCGAGCACCGTGCGCGGGATCCGTTTGGTGACGGCGGCCTGCCCGATGGTGTCGTCCGCGCCGCCGAGCGCGGCCCACACGTCCGACCAGGGGACGGTGCGCGAGCCGAGGGCGACGGACGCGAACATGGCGGCGGCCAGCACGAGGAGCACCGCGAGGAGCCACAGGAGCCGGACGCGCGCCGGACGCCGCGCGGGGGCGGCGTCCGGTTCGCGGCGGGTTTCGGCCGTGGTCACTCGACCCTGTCCGCGGCGTCGGCGAGCGCGGCGACGTAGTCCTCAAGCACCCAGGAGATCGACAGGGGGGTGGGGTTCGCGGCGGTCGCGAGGGGGAGCTGCCGGGCAGGAGGTAGACGGAGCCGCGCTCCACGGCGGGCATGTGGGACAGCAGCGGGTCGCTCTGGAGGGTCTCCAGCAGTTCGCCGGTGTCGTCGCCGTAGCCGGTGATGATGTCGACGTCGTCGAACGCGTCGATCTGCTCGGCGCTCTGGGTCAGGGCGAACTGGTCGGTGCCCTCGGAGAGGGTGGCGATGCTGTCCGGGATGGTCAGCCCGAGGTCCTCGAAGAAGAGGGTCCTGGTGTCGTGCGTGGTGTAGAAGCCGACCTGGCTCACGTCGTTGGGGTCGACGTGGGTCATGAACATGGCCGACTTGCCCTGGAGCTGCGGGTAGTCGGCGACGACGTCGTCGATCTGGCCCTCGATGTCGGAGATCAGCGCGTCGCCCTCCTCGGCGAGGCCGATGGCCTCGCTGTTCAGGCGGATGATGTCGCGCCAGGGGGTGGCCCAGGCGGCGTCCGGGTAGGCGACGACGGGCGCTATCTCGCTCAGCGTGTCGTAGTCCTCCTGGGTCAGCCCCGAGTAGGCGGCGAGGATGATGTCGGGCTGGGTGTCGGCCACGGCCTCGAAGTCGATGCCGTCGGTCTCGTCGAACAGGACGGGGGTCTCGGCGTCGAGTTCCGCCAGGCGCTCGGCGACCCAGGGGAGGACGCCGTCGCCGTCGTCGTCGCCGAAGTTGGCCGCCGCCATGCCGACCGGGACGATGCCGAGGGCGAGCGGCACCTCGTGGTTGGCCCAGTTGACGGTGGCGACGCGTTCCGGCTTCTCGGGGATGGTGGTCTCGCCGAGGGCGTGCTCGATGGTCAGGGGGAACTGGCTCGCGCTGTCGCCCGTCCCGGAGCCGCCCCCCTGGGCGTCGTCCTGGTCGTCGGAGGAACCGCCGCAGGCCGTGAGCCCGAGGAGGAGGGCCGCCGCCGTGGCGAGGAGGGGGACGCGGTGTCGTCGCATGGGTTCCGTAACTCCACTTCCGCTGGATCGCTGGTGCCGGACCTCGCACGTCTGGGTCGCGGAACGCGGTCGTGGAGCGGTGCACCGGGGTGTGCAGGGCAGGTTAGGTAAGGCTTGCCTTGCCTGAGCACCTTATGAGACGGACCCGTATGTCGCAATCGACCCTTCTGGACAGCGACTGTAGCGATCGGGACATACGGGCGGCGGTGGAGCGCCGTTCAGCGGGCGCGGAACGCCCCGGGCGTCAGCCCCGTCGTACGCCGGAAGGCCGCCCCGAACGCGCTGGCCGACCCGTAGCCGACCCGCTCCGCGACCTCGTCGACCGCGAGGCCCCGCGTCAGCAGCCCGACGGCGTGCTGCGCGCGCACCGCCGCCACCCAGCGGGCGAAACTCGTGCCGGTCTCGGCGGTGAACGCGCGGGTGATCGTGCGGGCGCTCACGCCCAGCTCGGACGCCCAGTCGGCCAGCGCGCGCCGGTCGCCCGGGTCCCTGCGGACCGCGTCGGCGATGGGCCGCAGCAGGTCCGACACGGGGACCTGGAGCAGCAGCTCCCGGGGGACGGGGTCAGGACGTCGAGGACCATGGCCTCAGTCACCGTCCGTGAGGCGGCGGGGAGGCCGCGGTCGTTCAGCCGCGCGAGGAGCAGCCGCAGCAGCGGGGTGATCTCGACGCCCACCGGCGTGCCGGAGATCGACGTCGTGCCGCTCGGGCCGAAGAAGCTGGCGCGGAACCACGTGCCGGCCGGGGCGGAGCCGGAGTGCAGGGTGCCTGCGGGCATCCACAGGCCGAGGGCCGGGGTGACGGTCCACACGCGCTCGCCCACGACGGCCGTGGACGCGCCGCGCTCGGTCCACAGCAGCTCGTGGAAGGGGTGGGAGTGCGCGTTCCACGTGGTGTCGCGGGCCATCACCTCGTCATAGCAGTGGATGACGAACGGCACCTCGACGGCGCCCGCCGCGAGGACGGGCAGCGTGCGGGTCTCCCGGGTGGCGCCGCTCAGGAACGGCCCCCGCCGTCCTCGTCCTCGGCGGCGCGCTTCTCCTTCAGGCGGGCGGCCTCCTTGCGCACCTCCGCCTGCGTCTCGCGCTCGCGCCGCAGCCAGTCGGGGACGTCCTGCTTCAGGGCCTCGATCTGCGCCGTCGTGAGGGGCTCGGTGACGCCCCCGCGGGCGAGGCCGGCGATGGAGACACCCAGCTTCGCCGCGACCACCGGCCGGGGGTGCGGCCCGTCGCGCCGCAGCTCCACCAGCCACGCGGGCGGGTCCGCCTGGAGCGCGTTCAGCTCGGCGCGGGAGACGACACCGTCCCTGAACTCGGCGGGCGTCGCCGGGAGGTACACGCCCAGCTTCTTCGCCGCGGTGGCGGGCTTCATCGTCTGGGCGGTCGGGTTCGCTGTCATGCTGCCAAGGGTAACGAGCCGTGACGACGTCCCCGGCCACGGGCGGGGATAGCCTGGCGCCGTGACAGACTCCGACGCGCCCCGCACGTTCCGGCTCGCCTACGTCCCGGGCGTGACGCCGGCCAAGTGGGTGCGGATCTGGAACGAGCGGCTGCCCGACGTCCCGCTCGTGCTGTCCGGGATTCCCGCCGGGGGCGCGGACGGCGTGCTGCGGCGGGGGGAGGCGGACGCCGGCTTCGTCCGGCTGCCGGCCGACCGTACGGACCTCAGCGTCATCCCCCTCTACACCGAGATGACGGTCGTCGTGGTCCCGAAGGACCACGTGGTGGCGGCGGTCGACGAGGTGGCGCTCGCCGACCTCGCCGACGAGATCGTGCTGCACCCCCTGGACGACACCCTCCCGTGGGACCGCCCGCCGGGCCGCCCCGCCCTGGAGCGTCCCGCGACGACGGGCGACGCCGTGGAGCTGGTCGCCGCGGGCATCGGGCTGCTCGTCGTGCCGCAGTCGCTCGCCCGCCTCCACCACCGCAGGGACCTCACCTACCGGCCGGTCACCGACGCCCCCGCGTCGCAGGTCGGGCTGGCGTGGCCGGAGGCGGCGACGACCGACCTCGTGGAGGACTTCATCGGCATCGTGCGCGGCCGGACGGTCAACAGCTCGCGGGGCCGCCCGACACCGCCGCAGCCGAAGGAGAAGAAGCGGAAGCCCGAACCGCAGCAGCGCCGGACACCGGCCCGGGGCGGGCGCCGCGGCGGCGCGGGCGGAACCAAGGGCGGCCGCCGCGGCGGCGGAAAACCCGGCCGCCGCTCGTAGTGGCGGTGGCCCCCACCGGCTCAGGCGGCATCGTGAACGTTGCGCTCCGACAGTTCGGGAGCATGCCGTGCGACGACACGGTAGTCGGCATCGTCGTGCAGCACGGTCAGGCCGTGATGGGCCGCCGTCGCCGCGATCAGAAGATCGACCACCGACGCGCCACGGTGCTCCCCGGCTCTGGCCATACGATGCTGCATCGCACCGATCCAGCGTCCCGCGCCCTTCGGTACCGACGCGTCCGGGTAGAGGTCCGAGAACATTTCCGCGATCTCGTCGTATTCCCGGCTGTTCCGCGCGCTGCGCAGAAACTCCGTGCGCTGTGGGTAGCAGGACGCGATGGCGCCCACCTCGATGGCATCGTGCCACGCCGTCCGCAGCTTCGGCTCGCGGAGCAGCCGCACAAGGGCCGAGGTGTCGAGCAAATACATCACCGGGCGTGCTTCTCCGCCCGGTGCAACGCCTCCGCGTCCTCGACAGCGCCCCACTCACGCGCACGCTCGAAGTGGCGTCCGATCCGGGCGGCGCGCTCCTGCTGCTCGGCGTAGTACCGGAGAGCGATGTTCACCGCTTCCTTTTTCGTCCTCGACTTCGTCAGAGCCATGGTGCGCTCCAGGGCCTGATCATCCAGATCGATCTGTGTCACGGTCACCCGGACCACCCCCTTCGATGTACATCACGTCCATAGAAGCATACAAGGGCAACATGGATCGGGCCAGAAGAGGGGCGGGAGACCCGGCCGCCGTTCGCAGGGGCGGCCGGGGGGTGGGTGGGTCAGCGGGCGGCGATGGCCTCGACCTCGAAGAGGACGTCCGGAGTGGCCAGGCCCGCGACACCGATGAGGGTCTGCGCCGGCGGCTTGTCGCCCCAGCACTCCCGCACGGCCCCCGCGATCGGCCCGAGCCTGGTGACGCCGTGGTCCACCACGTACGTCCTGAGCTGGACGACATGGCCGAGGCCGAGCCCGTGGGCGGCCAGGGCGACGGCGATGTTGCGGAACGTCCGCGTCACCTGCTCGGCGAAGTCCGCCGAGACGACGGCACCGTCCGGGCCCGACCCGTACTGGCCCGCGACGAAGACCAGTTCCGAGCCCGCGGGGACGGCGGCGGTGTGGCTGTAGCCGAACGGGACCGGGTCGTGCAGGCCGTCGGGGTTGACGATGGCGTGGGCCATGGGGAAGCACCTCTCGTGCGACGGGTGTTGCTGCCGATGAGGAGCCTGTCAGCCAATCACGACATCAACTGTCGTGTATCGCGGTAGCGTTGCCGCGTGCGCGCCGACCGGCTGGTATCGATCGTGCTGCTCCTGCGGCAGCACGGCCGGCTGTCCGCGACCGCGCTGGCACGCGAGTTGGAGGTGTCCACGCGCACGGTGCTGCGCGACATCGACGCGCTGTCCGCGGCCGGTGTCCCCGTCTACGCGGAACGCGGCCGGTACGGCGGCTTCGCCCTGCTGCCCGGCTTCAGGACCGAACTCACCGGGCTCAATCACGACGAGGCGCTGGCCCTCGTGGTCGCCGGATCACGGCGCGGCGCGCAGGCGTTCGGACTCGGCACGGCGCTCGCCTCGGCCATGCGCAAGGTGGTCGACGCGCTGCCCGAGAGTTCCCGGGCCACCGCGGCCGGCGCGGCGCGGCGTCTGCTCATCGACCCGGACACCGATCTGCTCGCCCGCAGGTCCGACGCCGACGAGGTGCCCGACGCCGTCGTGACGGAGATACGGCGGGCCGTGTTCGCGGGCCACCGGCTCCGTATCCGCTACGCCGCCGCCGACCGGCCGCCGCGGTGGCGCACCGTGGACCCGATCGGCCTGGTCACCGTCCGGGAGAAGGGCTATCTGCTGGCGACGAGGTCCGGCGCCGACCGCACCTACCGGCTGGCCCGCGTCCTGGCCGCCGAGGAACTCCCCGAGCCGGCCGAGCGCCAGGACCGGGTCGATCTGGCCCGGGCCTGGCGGGACCGCGGCGCGCGGTTCCGGGCGGGCGGCGACCTGGTCACGGCACGGGTGCGGGTGGCCCCGGCGCGGCGGGAGGAACTGGTGGGCACGGCGCTGGCCGTCCACTCCGAGGAGACGGCGGCGGACGGCCGGCTGTGTGTCGAGGTGACCTTCCAGGACCCGAGGCACGCGGAGTGGGCGCTGTGGCAGCTCGGCACGGACGCGGAGGCCCTGTCCCCGCAGTGGCTGCGCGACGCCCTGCGCGACCGGGCCACCGCGATCGCCGCGCGCTACGGAGCGCCGGCCCGGTAATGACCGGCCGCGCGCGGAGTGCCCCTTGCCCGCCCTCGTCGCTCCGGATCTGCACGTGGTGATGAACCGTGCGGAGTGCACTGTCACCTGTGCGCCGTACTGGGCTGACGTGTGCCGTTGGGGAGTCGAACCCCGCACTGCCCTCAGCGCACCAGGAGGAGCCGGATGAACCGCCGGCCCGCGGTGTGTGCACGCCTCCGTCGCGACTACCCGCTCCGCTGCGCCGCCCGTCAGTCCTCCAGCAGGTCGGCCTCCCAGTTCGTGCGCTGGATGCGCATGTCCAGCTCGCGGATCTCGCGCGCCAGGACGTCGGCCCGGGCGCGGAGTTCGGCGACCGGCAGCTCCGTCAGCATCTTCAGTTCGGAACGGAGCTGGCGCGCCCCGCCCCGGCCCGCCGCCGCGTCGGCCGCGCCCGTCAGCAGGGCGTGGCGCAGGCGCAGCACGTCGCGGCGGGCGAGGGCGTCGGTCAGCGTGCCCTCGGGCGCCACGGCGACCGTGCTGTTCGTGCGGTTGATGCGGCGGATCAGCGTCTCCAGCGAGTCGAGGACGCCGTCCGCCTCGGCGAGGAGCGCGACCGGGTCCTCGGAGGGGGTCTCGCCCTCCTGGTGCCGGGCGTTGCCGATGACGCGGGCGCGGAGCTGTTCCACGCGACGTGACGCGTCGGCGCGCAGCGCGAGAGCTTCGGCGAGCTTCATGTCCCCTCCCCCTTCGCGATGTTCACGGACGTGGACGCCGCGCCAGTATGCGGGATGATGGTGTCATCGTCATCCGGATTCTCCGGAGCAACGGACAGAGGGAGGGGTCGTCATGGGGCTGTTCGGCAACGCGCACGCCGTGGACGCCGGCGAGGCGGAGCAGGAGTACGCGCGGCTGCTGGGCGAGGGGGAACGGGTGCACGCCGCGTACCTCCTCATCCGGGACACGCTGCTGTTCACGGACCGCCGGCTGATCCTCGTGGACAAGCAGGGCGTGACCGGCAAGAAGATCGAGTACCACTCGCTGCCGTACCGCAGCATCACGCACTTCGCCGTGGAGACGGCGGGGCACATGGACCTCGACGCCGAGCTGAAGATCTGGCTGTCGGGCATGCCGGTGCCGCTGACGAAGAAGTTCACCAAGGGCGTCGACATCTACGAGGTGCAGGCGATCCTCACGCAGTACGTGGCGCGGTAGGGAGCGCGGGTCAGGGGCGGCCCGGGGGCGGGACGCGTTCCGCTTCCGGGGCCGGTCCCGGCGGGGTGCCGTCGCCGAAGGGGCGGCCGCCGAGCTGTTCGCGGTGGTGGGGGGTGAGCCAGGCGGACAGGTCGGGGCCGGCGGGGACGATGCCCGTGGGGTTGATCCCCGTGTGCACGCAGTAGTAGTGCCGCTTGATGTGGTCGAAGTCGGTGGTGTCGCCGAAGCCGGGCGTCTGGAAGAGGTCGCGGGCGTACGCCCACAGCACCGGGTCCTCGGTGATCTTGTTCCGGTTGCACTTGAAGTGGCCGTGGTAGACGGCGTCGAAGCGGACCAGCGTCGTGAACAGCCGGATGTCGGCCTCGGTGATCGTGTCGCCGACGAGGTAGCGGCTGCCGGCGAGGCGGGCGGAGAGGACGTCGAGCCGGCCGAAGACGTCCCGGTACGCCGCCTCGTACTCGGCCTGGTCGGTGGCGAAGCCGGCGCGGTAGACGCCGTTGTTCACGTCGCGGAAGACGCCGTCCATCACCTCGTCGATCTCGTCGCGCAGCGGCTCCGGGTACAGGTCGGGGGCGCCGGCGCGGTGCAGGGCCGTCCACTCGGTCGCGAGGTCGAGGGTGATCCGCTGGTAGTCGTTGGTGACGAGCCGGCCGCTCGGCACGTCCACCACGGCGGGGACGCTGACGCCGCCCGGGTAGCCGGTGGCGCGCGCGTCGTACGCCTCGCTCAGGTAGCGGATGCCGAGGACCGGGTCGCGGCCGTCCGGGTCGAGCGTGAACCGCCAACTCCGGTCGTCCTGGATCGGGTCGGCGACGGCCAGGGACAGGGCGGACTCCAGGCCGAGGAGACGCCGCGAGATCAGGGCGCGGCTCGCCCACGGGCAGGCACGGCTGACGACCAGCCGGTAGCGGCCGGCCCCGACGGGCCAGCCGTCGCGGCCGTCGGCCGTGATCCGGTCGGCGAAGTGGCCGGCCGAGCGCTTGAACTTCTTGCGGCCGTACTCCGTGTTGCCGTCGCCGGCGGGGGTGCCGCCCGTGGGGTCGCTCATCCCGTCCCGTCCTCCTGCTCGCCCGTGCGCCGCGTGGGGCTGTCGAGTGCCCGTACGGGCCGCTTCCTACCCACGGCGCGGCGGGGGAAGTCGTCCGGCGAGGGTTCAGGCGGAGTTCACCCGGTCGTCGCGCGGCGTTGCCCCGCCGGGAGTGGACGGCGTTTACCGTCGCCGGGTGCCGCGCCTCTCCGTCATTGTCACCTGCCACAACGTGCAGGAGTTCCTGCCCACGACGCTGCGGAGCCTCGCCCGCAACGCGGCGCCCGGGATCGAGTTCATCGTCGTGGACGACGCGTCGTCCGACGCCACGCCCGACATACTGCGCCGCGTGGACGCGGAACTGCCGGAGGGCCGGGTCATCCGGTTCGATACGAACGGCGGCATCTCGCGGGCGCGCAACGCCGGCATCGACGCGGCGGGCGGCGACTGGCTCACGTTCCTCGACGGCGACGACTGGTACGCGCCCGGCTACCTGGAGCGGCTGCTCGCGGCGGCCGAGGGGCTCGGCGCCGACGTCGTCCGCACCGACCACGTGCAGGCCACGGGGCGTGAGCGGCTGGTCGTCCGGGCGCCGGCGCCGCGCCGCGGCGTCGTCCTCGATCCGCGCGACGGCATCAACCCGGCGAACGCGAAGACGATGGTGGACTACCCGTTCGTGTGGGCGGGCGTCTACCGGCGCCGGATCTTCGAGGACGGCCTGCGGTTCGCGCCCGAGCTGCGGACGGCGGAGGACCGCGTCTTCACGTGGCAGACGCACCTGCGGACGCGGAGCTTCGCCGTCGCCGGCCTGTACGGGGTCTTCTACCGGCGCGGCGTCGGCACGTCGCTCACGCAGATCAGGGACGAGCGGCAGCTCGACTTCCTGCCCGCGCACGACCAGATCCTGGCGGAGGTCTGGGAGCACCCGGACGCGGACCGCTTCCTGCCGAAGATCGTACGGACGTACTGCGCGATGATCGCCTTCCATGTGGGGAACTCATCCCGCTACGAGACGGAGGCCGCCCGGCGGCTGAAGCGCGAGGCGACGGAAGCGCTGCGGCGGATGCCGCGCGGCGTGCTGGAGCCGGTGATCGCGGCGATGGGCGACGAGCGCGGCCGCATACTGCGCCGGCTGGCCGGGCGCGGTCCCGGCGCGGGCCGCAGGACGGTGGCGGCATGAGCGACGTAACGGGTGCGAAGGAGCGGGGCGTGGACGAGCGGGCCGGGCGGACACAGCTCTTCGAGGTGTCCACGCTGTACGGCGCGGCCACCCTCGCCGCCGCGATCGACGCCGGCCTGTTCGAGCCGGCGCGGCGCGTCCTGCTGGTCAGCAACAACGCGACCGTCCCCGAGGCGGCGGCCGCGCTGGAGGAGATGACCGGCTGGGACCGGGTCGTCACGCGGTTCGACACCGTGGTGAGCTGGAACGACACCATCTACCCGAACCACCCCTCCCTGTGGGCGCCGGAGCCGGCCGACGTCCCCGTGTGGGACCGGCTGCTGCGCGGGGCGTGGGGCATCGGGGACGGGCCGCTCGACCTGGTGGTGGAGTCGGTGCACGCCAAGCCGGCGGCGGCGCTGGCCGAGATCTTCGCCGACGCCTCGGTCGAGGTGTACGCGGACGGGCTGATGAGCTACGGGCCGACGCGCGAGCGGCTGCAGTGGCCGACGGCGTGCCGCATCCGGCGCCTGCTGCACCTGGACCTCATCCCGGGGCTCGCGCCGATGCTGCTGTCGGAGTACGAGGTGCCGGCGCGGGTCGTGCCGGACGCGGCGTTCCGCGCGGTCCTCGACGAGATCAGCGGCGCGGCGGCCCCGGAGGCGCGGGAGGCCGCCCCGGCGGGCGGGCGTACGGCCGTCCTGCTGGGCCAGTACCTGGCGGCCCTGAACATCCTGACGGCCGCCGAGGAGGAGTCGCTCCACGAGCGCATGCTGCGGGGTGCGGCGGCCGCCGGCTGCGGCACGGTCGTGTTCAAACCGCACCCGACCGCCCCCGCCCAGTACTCGCGCACGCTGGAGAAGGCGGCAGCCGACGCCGGCGTACGGCTGACCGTGCTGACCGAACCGATGCTCGCGGAGACCGTGTTCGACCGTTTCCGGCCTGACCTGGTCGTCGGGTGCTTCTCGACGGCGCTGCTGACGGCGTCCGCGTACTACGGCGTCCCGATCGCCCGGGTGGGCACGGAGCTGGTGCTGAGCCGGCTGCGGCCCTTCCAGAACAGCAACCGCGTCCCCGTGACGCTGGTGGACGCGTTCCTGCCGGACCTGGAGGAGGAACGGGCCGGCCGCGTGGTCACCGCCGACACGGAGGCCGGCGCGGCGCTGCAACCGCTCGTGCGGGTCATCGGGTTCACGATGCAGCCGCGCATGCACGCGGCGCTGCGCGGCGAGGCGGAGCGGTGGCTGTCCGAGCACCAGGGCGGCCTCGCGGCGCGCTACGTGAAGCGGAGCCGCCTGACGGCGCTCGCGCTCCCCGGCGGCTTCGCGTCGGGCGTGGCGGGCCAGCTGCCGGGCCGCAGGGCGGCACTGCGCTTCGTCCGCAAGGTCCGCGGCACGGCGGCGAAGGCCCGCCGCTGACCCGGGCGGGGGCGGCGGGGCGGTGTCACCAGGTCGTGCCGTCGGGGAGTGCTGCGAGGCCGGGGGACGACAGGTGCAGCACCTCGTAGTGTTCGGTCGCCGTCCCGTCCTCGGCCGCCGTGTCCGCCCACAGGACGAAGCGCATCGACTGCCAGTGGGTCGGGTCGAGTGCCAGTGCGGCGGTGTGCACGCCGTCGTGGGCCGCCAGGGTGTGCAGTGCGGCCGTTTCCCGGGCGATCCATTCCGCCGGGCCGAGGCCCGTGCCGTCCGCGTCGCTGTCGGGCGGGGCCGCGGTCAGGCGGCGTGACGCGGCACGGGGAGTCGCGCGGCGAGCCGGTCCTGCGACGTGCGCGATGCCCGTCCAGTGGTGCACGGCCGGGCGTCCGAAGTCGCGGACGATGTTCTGGAAACCGCCGCCGCCGACCAGGAACGCGGCCATCGCGCCCGGGTCGTTCCACAGGTAGAACGGCGCGTACTGGTTGACCGGCGAGCCGCCGACGCCGCGTTCGCGGATGACGTACGCCTTCAGGCCGAGCCCCGCCCGGTCGTCGAGGACGTGTCCGCCGGCGGCGACGCGGTCACGGATGATCTCCATGTCGTAGTCGGCGGGCAGGGTGATCTCGTACTGCTTCGCGTACATGGGGAGCCCATTCCTGTCGGGGAGTTGTGCCGCGCCTGCAGTGTACATACCTGTAGGTACAGTGAGGGCGCGCGGGAATGCCGCGGCCGGTGCGGGTCAGCGCAGCAGGGCGTCCGTGAACGTCTCGCGGTGCGCGGTCAGCCAGGCGTGGACGTGGTCCCAGCGTGCCCAGCCGCCGCGTTCGGCGTGCACCCGGGTGTGGATCGGGTCGCCGTCGGCCAGGCGGGCGGCGACGAACGCCCGGCACACGTCGTGGGCCTGCTCCAGGACGGCGGGCAGCGCGGCCCGTTCCGCCGCCGGGAGGCCGTACGCGTCGGCGAGCACGCGGAGCCGCGCCGGCGCGTCGAGACCGGGCGGGTACGCGAAGGCCGACGTCTGCGGGGGCAGCAGGGGACCCAGTAGCGGGCCGTCATGGCGAAGTCCCAGACCGGGCGGCCGGGAGCGGCCATGTCGAAGTCGATGAGGGCGGCGGCGCGTCCGTCGCGGAGGACGACGTTCTCGACGCACACGTCGTTGTGGCACAGCAGCGGCCCGCCCTCGGGGTCGGCCAGGTCGCGGGGCCAGTCGGCCGACGGGTCGGGGGCGATGCCGGTGCCGGTGTCGTGCAGGCGCCGCAGGAGCCGCCCCACGGACGTGAGGACGGGCTCGTCCAGCGCCTCGCGGGGGAACGGCGGCAGGGCGGTGGTGCCGGGGACGAACGTCAGCAGCTCCCGGCCGCCGGGCAGCAGGGCCACCGGGGCGGGGGCCGCGTCGAAGCCGCGTCCGTGCAGCGCGCTGAGGTGGGCGTGGAGGGCGTGCGCGGTGCGCGGTGCGGGCCGTTCGACCAGGTCGCCGCGACGGATCACCGCGCCCGCGTTCGTCACGCCGCCCGCGAGGACCTGACCGCCGTCCGGATCATTCGTCACGGGCGGACAGGGTACGCCCGTACCGGCGGACCGGGGTGTCGAGTTCGCTGAGGTCCGCCGCGGCGCGGGTCAGCCCAGGATGCGGCGCAGGCCCAGGCGGCCCCACAGCATGCTGACCGCGTACGACAGGACGATGGTGACCGGCAGCAGGCCGAGGAACACGCCGGTCGTCGCGACGAGGCCGGCGTCCGTCGGGATCAGCGGGCGGACCAGTTCCTCGACGAAGAAGACGTGCACCATGTACGCGCCGAGCGCCGCTCCGGCGACGCGGGAGATGCGGGGCCGCCAGCGCTCCGGCACGCGGACGCGGCACAGCAGCAGCATCACGGCCAGCGTCAGCGCGGCGACGAACAGGTGGGCGTTCGGGATGACGTAGTGGATCCGCGTGTTGTACCGGATGATGCCGAGGACGGCGGCCGGTGCGACGAGCAGCAGCCACCGGCGGTGGCGGGCGGGCAGGCGGCGCGGCATGGACAGGACGAGCGCGCCGCCCACCGCGTACACCACGGAGTACGTCGTGAATCCCCAGCCTGTGGACGGGGCGTCGTGGCCGGTGATCTCGCCGAGGGTGGTGAGGGCGCTGGGCAGGCAGGCGATGCCGAGGAGCGCGGCGCCCGTCCCCCAGGGGCGCGCGCCCGCCTTCACCAGTGCGGCGAACGCCAGCAGCGCCACGATGGGGATGTACACGTACATGAACCACAGGTGGTACGCGGGCTGGATCGATCCGAAGAGGCCGCGCACCGCGAGGTCGGTGACGGGCTCGTCGTTCCGGCCGCGCAGCCAGGCCCAGCCCAGGTAGGCGGCCGTCCACAGGAACAGCGGCGTGGTGTTGCGGACGACGCGCTGCCACAGGCGGCGGCTGTCGCGGGGCGGCGCGCCGACGAGGACGGCCCAGCCGGCGATCGCGAAGAAGACGGGGACGGCGAACGAGCCGGCCGAGTCGCCCGTCATGCCGACCCAGTAGGCGGCGGATCCGTTGGCCGCGTCGCCGTCGACCGCCTTGAGGAACGCGGCGGCGACGTGGCTCAGGATCACCGTGCAGGAGGCGACGAGGCGCAGGAGGTCGACGTCGTGGCGGTGTTCCCGCGCGGGCCTCGTGCCGGGTGCTCCGGCGGCGGGCGCTGCGCCGGGTGCCGGCGTGGCTGCTGTGGTGGCCATGGTGCGCCACTTGTACACGGCGCGGCGGACTCCGATGCGCCGTAAGGGCGTCCGGGGGGTGAACGGCGGGCGCACGCGGCGTGGAGACGGGTGCGCCCCGCCACCGGCGCGCGGTGGCGGGGCGTACGGGGCGGCTCAGCGCTTGGTGGCGCCGTTGAACAGCGAGCGCGACCAGAAGTAGCCGACCAGCCCGATGCCGGCGCACCAGGCGAGGGAGATCCAGCCGTCGTTGCCGATCTCCGAGCCGGAGAGCAGGCCGCGCAGCGTCTCCGTCATCGGGGTGAACGGCTGGTTCTCGGCGAACCAGCGCAGGCCGGGGGACATCGACTCGGCCGGCACGAACGCGGAGCCGAGGAACGGGAGGAACTGGATCAGCAGCGGCTTGTTGCTCGCGGACTCGACGGTCTTCGAGATCAGGCCGAGCGCCGCCGACAGCCAGGTGACGGCGAACGCGATGGCGGCGAGGAGGCCCGCTGCCGCCAGCCACTCCACGGGGGTCGCGTCCGACCGGAAGCCGACGGCGAGCGCGACGCCCACGACCGGGACGGCGCACAGCATCGTCTGGACGACGCTGCCGATGACGTGCCCCGTCATGAACGACGAGCGGGTGATGTCCATCGTCCGGAAGCGGTTGATGATGCCCTCGGTCATGTCGGAGCAGACCGCGATCGAGGTCGACATGGAGCCGGCGGCCACGCCCATGATGATGATGCCGGGCGTCAGGTACTCCAGGTACACGTCCCGGCCGCCGCCCATCCCGGCGCCGATCGGGTCGCCGAACGCGTACACGAACAGCAGCAGCATCAGGATCGGCATCATGGCGCTGCCGAATCCCACGGCCGGGTAGCGGATCGCGTGGATCAGGTTGCGCCGCAGCATCGTCGTCGAGTCGTGCAGGGCGTGGGCGAGGGTGCTCATCGGGGGGTCTCCTCGGTGGGGCGCGGGCCGGTGGTGGTGCCGTCGCCGGTGAGGGCGAGGAACGCGTCGTCCAGGTCGGGGGTGTGGACGGAGAGGTCGGCGGCGCGGACGCCGGCGGTGCCGAGCCGGTCGAGCAGGGCGCGCAGCGCGTCGAGATCGCCGTCGCCGGCGACCCGCAGGACGAGGTCCGTGTCCTCGCGGGCCGCGTCCGGGAGGGCGGCGGCGGCGCGCCCGTACTCGTCGGGGTCGGTGAACCGCAGGCGCACATGGCCGCCGGGGACGCGCGTCTTGAGGTCGTCGGCGGTGCCCTCGGCGACGATCCGGCCGCCGTCGAGCACGGCGATCCGGTCGGCGAGCTGGTCGGCCTCCTCCAGGTACTGGGTGGTGAGGAAGACGGTGGTGCCGCCCGCGACCAGGGAGCGCACCATGTCCCACATCGTGCGGCGGCTGCGGGGGTCGAGGCCGGTCGTCGGCTCGTCGAGGAAGATCACCTCGGGGTCTCCGACCAGCGTCATGGCGAGGTCGAGCCGGCGCCGCATGCCGCCGGAGAACGTCGCGGCCCGCTTGTGCGCGACGTCCGCCATGCCGAACCGCTTCAGCAGCGCCGCGGCGCGGGAGCGGCCGTCGCGCTTGCGCAGGCGCAGCAGGTCGGCCATGAGGAGCAGGTTCTCCTCCGCGGTGAGCAGGTCGTCCAGTGCGGCGAACTGCCCGGTGACGCCGATCGCGGAGCGCACCCGGGCCGGTGCCGTGGTGATGCTGTGGCCCGCGACCTGGGCCTCGCCGCCGTCGGCGGCGGTGAGGGTGGACAGGATCTCCACGGTGGTGGTCTTTCCCGCGCCGTTCGGGCCGAGCAGCGCGAAGACCGAGCCGGCCGGGATGCGCAGGTCGATGCCGTCGAGGACGGTCTTCTCGCCGTACGACTTGCGCAGGCCGACGGCGGAGACGGCGGCCGGTGCCGGACGGCCGCCCGCCCGGGTGGACGTGGGCATGACAGAGGAAGGCATGGGGTCCTCCTGTTCGAAGGATGGAGTGGTGGGGAGGCGGGGGCGGGCCTGGGCCTCAGGGCATGGCGCGGAGGATGTCGATGCTGCCGTACCGGGTGCGGGCGCGGACCTCGACGGTGTCGCCGGCCGCCTCGGGCGCACCGGCCGCGTCGAGCCCGTTGCGCACCTGGCCCGAGGTGGAGCTGACGTCGAGCCAGGCGGCCGTGCCCTCGCGGATGCCGACCTCGATGGCGCCGAACGCGGTCTCCAGCTGGACGGTGCCGCGCGCCACCTCGCCCACCCGGACGGCGCCGTGCGCGGTGACGGCGGTGACCGAGCCCTCGGCGCGCCGGATGTCGATGTCGCCGTTGGCGCCGCGCACCCGCAGCTCGCCCATCACGGCCTCGACCGTCGTGGAGCCGTGCGAGTTCTTCAGGACGGCGGCCCCCTCGACGGTGCCGACGCGCAGGCTGCCGGAGCTGGTGGTGATCTCGGCGTCGCCCTCGACCCGCCGCACGGTGAGCGCGCCGTGCGACGCGGTCAGCCGCAGCGGGCCCGTGGTGTCGAGGCGGACGTCGCCGGCCGAGGTCCGCACGCTCACCTCGCCGAGCCGGCCCTCACCGAGCACCTGCGTCCAGGCGCCGGTGGCGTCGACGCGCGATCCGGCGGGCAGGCCGACCGTCACGTCCACGGTGCCGGTGCGGCCGAACAGGTTGCGCTGCTTCGGGGTCCTGATCGTCAGGGCGCCGTTCGCGCAGGTGACCTCCGTCTGCTCGGCCGCCCGGACGTCCTGGCTCCGCTCCGGGTCGCGGGGCAGCACCTCGACGACGGTGTCGGGGCGGTCGCTCGCGGCGAAGGTGACCGATCCGGCGTCCACGTGCGCCGTGACCGAGATCGGACCGTGGGTGTCGAAAGAAGGCATGGCTGTCCCGTCCTCTTGGGTCTTCTGAACGTCCCCGCAGGTGGGACGTGGTGTGGGTGGAGTGGTGCGGGGGGGCGGGCGCGGCTAGCGCACCCAGCCGGTGAAGCTCTGTCCGACGGTGCGGGCGCCCTCCGTCGCGCGGGGCCTGGCGCCGCCGTCGACCGCCGCCGACACGGCCCGGACGAGCCACGCGTTGACGGACAGGCCCTCGCGGCCCGCCGCCTCCTCGGCGCGCGCCTTCAGGTGGGCCGGGAGGCGCAGGTTCACGCGGGCGGTGCCGCCCTCGTCGCCCTCGGCCGGGGCGGGGGCCGTGAACGCCTCGGTGGCGGCGGCCGGCGCCACGGTGGCGCCACTTTCGGCGGGCGGTGGCGTCACCACGAAATCGGGGTCGAGACCGCGCAGCCGTACGTCGACCGAGCCGGGGGCCAGCTCGCGGGTGATCTCGGCCATCGCGGCGGAGAGCACGTTGAGCAGGGTCAGGCGGGTCGCCGATTCGAGGGGGGCGGTGAGCCGCTCGGCCAGGTCGCGGGCGTCCTCCCCACCGGCCTCGGCGGCCACCGCGAGTTCGCGGCGGAGGGTGTCGACATACGGGGTGAGATCCATGACGTCATCATGGCATCACCATGGCGCCATGCGCAACCCCCTGTGGCGCCGAATGGTGCTGGATGGCGTCACGCTGGCACTGAATGGTACCGAGTGGCGTCATCGGTGGCGCGGGCGGTCAGCCGGCGGCCGCGAGGGCGTCGTCCACCGCGTCGTCCGGCGGCCCGGGGACACGCGGTGCGGGGGTCGTCAGCGCGTCCCTCGCGGCGGTGACCGCGCCCGCCATCTCCCGCAGGCCGCTGAAGTACCACAGCAGACTCGCGTGGTCGCCGGCGCCGACGCCCCAGGCGTCGATGCCCGCCGCGTCGCACAGGGCCAGGGCGCGGCGTATGTGGAAGTCCTGCGAGACGAGGAGCGCGCGCTCGACGCCGAAGACCGTGCGGGCGCGGGCGCAGGAGTCCCAGGTGCTGTAGCCGGCGCCGTCGGTGACGACCCGGTCGGCGGGGATGCCGTGCTCGGCGGTGAGGTAGGCGCGCATGGCGCCCGGTTCGTCGTACGAGGGGCCGCTGTCGTCGCCCGAGACCAGCAGGACGCGGACCCGGCCCGCGTCGTACAGCGCGGCGGCGACGTCGAGACGGTCCGCGAGCCACGCGGTCGGGGTGCCGTCGGGGCGCAGCCCGGCGCCGAACACGATGCCGACGGGCGCGGTGGGCGCCGACTCCACCGTGCGCACGCGGTCACCGGTGCTGACGTACACCCAGGCGCTCGGCAGCGTCAGCAGCGCGAGGACGGCCACGGCCGTCCGGAGGGCCAGCCGCCTGCCGCGGACGGTGCGCGGCAGGCGCGGGCGTAACCGGTGCGGGACGGTGCGCTGCCGGGCGGGGCGCAGGTCGGTTTCCGCTGATGCCTTCACGCCCGGTATCACGTACCGGTCGGTGGACAAGTTCCCCGCGATCACCCGTACGGGCGTAGGGTCCCGGGGTGATCAGTGGGCTGACCGGTGCCGAGTGGACGGTGCTCGTGGTCGCCGCCCTGCTGGTCGGGTTCGCGAAGACCTCGATCGGCGGGGTCGCGGCGATCAGCGTCGCGCTGTTCGCGGCCGTCCTGCCCGCGCGCGAGTCGAGCGGCGCGCTGCTGCCCCTGCTGATCTGCGGCGACCTGATGGCCGTCGGCGCCTACCGCCGGCACGTGAACTGGCCCGAACTGCTGCGCCTCCTCCCGTCCGTCGTCGTCGGCGTCCTCGTCGGCACGGCGTTCGTCGCGTGGGTGGACGACACCGTGATGCGGCGGACCATCGGCGGGACGCTGCTCGCCGTCGTCGCCGTGCACCTGTGGCAGCGGCGGCGCCCGCAGACGGGGGCCGGACCGGTGCGGGCCGCCGTGTTCGGGCTGCTGGCGGGCTTCACGACGATGGTGGCGAACGCCGGGGGCGCCGTCATGTCGCTGTACCTGCTGTCGGCGGGCTTCCGGAAGATGGCGTTCCTCGGCACGGCGGCGTGGTTCTTCTTCATCGTGAACCTGTTCAAGGTGCCGTTCAGCGCCGGCCTCGGCCTCATCGACGGCGACTCGCTCGGCCTGAACGCGGCGCTCGCCGGTGTCGTCGTCGCCGGCGGCCTGCTGGGGCGGCTCGTGATCCGGCACGTGGACGAGGCGCGGTTCGAGAAGCTCGTCCTCGCGTTCACCGTCGTCTCCGCGCTCAACCTGCTGCGCTGACGTGCACGTACGCGCCCCACAGCTCGGGCGCCCCCGGTTCCCGCGCGCGCAGCTCCCGCACCGCGTCGTGCAGCGCGCGGTGCGGCGCGGCGCCGGCCGCCAGCGCGCGGTAGAACGCGTCGGCGACACGCGGCGCGGAGCGGTCGTCGATCTGCCACAGACTGCCGACGACGTGCCGGTACCCGGCGAGCTGGAACGCCCCCGTGATGTGCACGGCCTCGTCCGCCAGGTCCGGGCGGGCGCGCGTCGTCGAGCAGGCGGCCAGGTAGGCGAGGTACGCGGCCGGCAGGTCGAGCGCGGAGATGTCCGGGACCGTCAGCGGCCGCGTCCCGTGGTCGTGCAGCAGGACCCGGTCGGGACTCATCGCGTGGCAGGCGAAGTGCACCAGGTCGTGGGCGGGCAGGGCGTCGAGGACGGCGGCGCGCGTGGCGTCGGCGCCGCTCAGCAGGCGGGCGCCCGGATGCCGTTCCACGTGGAGCGCCGCCTCGGCGGCCGCGCCCGGCAGCGGCGCGGCGCCCGGCGTCTCGGCGAGGGCGACGACCAGCGGCGCGGCGCCCGGGGCGGGGGGCCGCCGCGCGTCCAGCCCGCGCACGAGGGCACGCAGGGTCGGGGCGTAGCTGGAGACGACGCGGTCGAGCACCGCGCCGTCCGCCGGGTCCGCCGCCTGCGCCGCGTGCAGCGGCAGGACGGTGAGGAGGCCGGTGGGCAGCCAGCAGACCCGGGGCCGGTCCGGCGTGCCGTCCGGGAGCGCCGCGGTGTGGCCGAGGGCGGTCAGGACGGGGTCGGCGAGGTCGCGCCACAGCCAGTCGAGGGTGTCGGCGACGATCCGCCGCCGCGCGACACGGCCGGCGCGTGAGGCGGCCCGGCCGGTGACGGCGGTCAGGAAGTCCTCCGCCCGCCGCCGCACCGTCTCCGGTTCGATGCCGGGCAGGGGGACGGACGTCAGCCGGCCGCCGTGCAGGATCAGCGCGTCGCTGCGCAGGTGGCTGACGTTCACGAGGACGGCTGCGGTACGGCCGTCCAGCGCGGTGAGGAAGCGGTCGACCGGCGGCGGCAGGAGGAAGTCGGCGAAGCCGGGGCGGCGGCGTACGGCGGCGACCAGGTCGTCCCAGGCGCGGGCCGCGGTGTGCCGGTCGGGCGGGGCGCCGGCGGCTCCCGGTGCGGCGGGCACGGCGTCGAGCACGGCGCGGAGCGCGGTGAGACGGGCCGCGTCGTCCGGATGCGCCGCACGCAGCCGCGTCAGGTCGGTGCGGGTGTCGAGGGCCTGGGCGAGCAGCACGCCCCTGCCCGTCTCCAGCAGCGCGACGGCGCGGTCGGGCCGGCCGCAGGCCATGGCGCAGGCGGCGGCGTCGGCCGCGAGGCCCTGGAAGCGGGCGGGTCCGCGCTCCTGGTCGGCGCGGCCGATGCGGCGGGGCGCGGTGCGGGCGAGGAGTTCGACGGCGAGGGTGAACGGGGCGAGCGCGGCCTCGGGGCCTTCGGTGACATAGGTGGCGGCCGCCCAGCGGGTGGCGGCGGAGACCCGTTCGCGGACCGGCCCGGCGGGGTCGGTCGCGGCCTGCCGCAGCAGATCCCGGGCCTGCCGCGACAGGGCGTCGTCCCGGGTGTCCATGGCCTTGCGGACGAGTGCGAAGCCGAGGAGGGACGTGGCGCGGACGCGGAGCAGGTGGCCGGGCGGCGTGGCCGTGACGGCCTGCTCGGCGGCGCGCACCAGGGCGTCCAGGGCGCCGGGGGCGGGATCGGCCTGGTACAGGAGGTGCCGGGTCTCGGCGAGGGTGGCGAGCCGGTCGATCCTGGCCGGGTGGTCCAGGGGTGTCCCGGCGACGGCGCGCTCGGCCGCCTCGGCGGCCTCCGTCAGGTCGGCCGTGCCGTCCCCGGCCGCGTGGTGGCGCGCGATGAGCGCGAGGGCGAGATTCGAGGTGAACCGGGCGTGCAGCAGGCGGCCCGGCGGAGTCGCGCGGACGGCGTCGCGCGCGCGGTCCACCGCCTCGTCGAGGTCGTCCGCGGTCGGCTCGGGGTGCGAGCGCAGGGCGATCGAGAGGTTGGACGCGATGCCGGCCGCCTCGGACGGGTCGGCGGCCAGGGCGAGGGACTCGCGCCACGCGCCTGTGGCCTCCGCGAGCGCCGCCGAGTCGCCGTACGCCTGGCAGCGGGCGAGGAGCGTTCCCGCGAGGGCCGACAGGCGGCCGGCGCGGCGCGGGTGCCCCTCGGGCGCGCCGTCGAGCGCGGCGCGCTGGTGGTCCACGGCGGCGTCGAGGTCGTCCGGGTCGCCGCCCGTCCGCCAGCGCATGAGGAGCACGGACCCGAGGGAGGTGTGGGCCGTGCCCGCGTCGGGGTGGTCCGGCGGCGCCGTGTCGAGGACGGTCGTGAACAGGGCGGCCGACCGGTCCATGGCGTCCCGCCCGCCGGTGCGCTCGGCGAGGGACCACAGGGCGGTGGCGTACGACAGGGCGGTGGAACGGCGGGTGTCCTGGTCGGCCGCGCGGGCGTGGGCGGCGGCCAGGAGGGTGAGGGCCTGCCGGAGGTCGGCGGCGCTGCCGGTGGCCTCGTAGCGGGCGAGGAGCAGGTCCCCGGCCGCCGCGTCGCCGTCGGGGGGTGCCGGTGACGCGGCGGCGAGGTCCGCGCGGAGGGCGTCGCGCAGGGCGTGGGCGGTCGCGCGGTTCGCCTCGATGCCGGGGCGCAGCGGGTGCGCCGGCGGCAGGAGGCGCAGGGCCTCGTCGTACGTGTCGGCGGCCTCGTCGGCGAGGACGTGGTCGGGCCGCTCGCGCAGCAGGGTCAGGAGGGCGGCGCCCAGGTTGACGGCGAACGTGGCCCGGCCCGGGTGGCCGGGCGGCGTGGCGCGCACCACCTCGCGGCTCAGGAGGACGGCCTCGGTGAGCACGGCCTCGTCGGGCACGGCGCCCGCGCGGACGAGGAGGGCGCCCGCCAGGTTGGACTGGGCGGGGACGCGGTCCGGGTGGTCGGCGGGGACCGCGTCGACGGCCTGCCGGTGCAGCGCGATCGCCTCGTCGATGACGGGGAGGTCCCCGGTGCGGTTGAACTCCTCGTGCAGCGTGCTGCCGAGGGACGCGAGGTGCGCCCCGTAGTACGTGTCGCCCGGCTCGGACAGCGCGACGCCGGCGCGGCCCGCCTCGACGGCGGCGGCCAGGGCGCCGGTGTCCCGGTCGCGCTCGTACCGCAGGCGCAGCAGGACACCGCGCAGGACGAGCGCCTCCGCGCGGACGGCGCGCGGGAGGTTGTTGTCGTCCAGCGCGCGGCCGACGAGGTCGAGTCCCCGGGCGAGATGGCCGCGGTCGCCGTCGGTCCCGTAGCGCCGGTACGCCTCCCCGGCGGCGTCCAGGAGGCGGTCGGCGGCGGAGGGCGGGCCGGCCCCGGCGGCGCGCTCGCCGATGGCGCGGGCCAGGCCCTCGCCCAGCGGATGCCCCGCCTCCCCCGCCCGGCGGAACCACTCCCGCGCCTCGTCGTGCCGCCCGCGCGCGGTGAGCAGCATCCCGGCGTTCAGCATGTCGTCCACGAGGCCGCCGGCGGCTGCCGCGAGGTACCAGTCGAGGGCCTCGTCCGCGCGGCCGGTCCGCTGGAGGAGCCGGGCGAGGTTGTGGGCGGCGTCGAGGTCGCCGGTGCGGGCGGCGCGCAGGAGCCAGCGCTCGGCGGCGGCGTGGGCGCCGGTCTCCTTGAGGACGAGGCCGAGGTTGTTCATGGCGGCCACGTGCCCGGCGTCGGCGGCGCGGCTGTAGTACGGGACCGCCTCCGCCGGCTCGTGCAGCTCCGTGTGGAAGGCGTGGCCGATCCGGTACAGCGTGTCCGGATGCGACGCCGCCCTTCCGGCCCGCCGCAGCCAGCGGCGCGCGGCGCGCCGCCGTCCCCGGAGCAGGTGCTGTGCCGCGCGGTTCATCGCGTCGGTGACGACAGGCGTGTCACCGGTCCCACCCACCATGAGACCACCCCCGGGCCCAGTGTGGCCGCGCTCCCACGGCCGGGCAACGGTGCGCGCTTGACTTCGAGCCCGCTTGAGGTTGTCGGATCACCGGTGACGGCGGCGGGTGCCGCCGGTCCGGAAAGGGGAACGACCATGGTGGATGTCGCGGCAGAGATCGCGCCCGACGCACGGGCGGCCGTCGCCGGCGTCGTGAAGGACCTGGCGAACGCGTTCAACGCCAAGGACCCGGTGGCGATGGGCGAGCTGTACGCCGCCCGCGCGTCGTGGACCAACGCCGCCGGGCGGCGTCTGGACGGCCGGGCGGAGATCGTGGCGTTCAGCGCACCCGCGATGACGGGCTTCCTGCGCGACGCGTACGCCCGCTACGAGGTGGCCGCGATGCTGGCCATCACGCCCGACGTGATCGCGGTGAACGTCGAGCAGACCCCGGTCGACGCCGCCGGCGCCCCGTCCGGGGGAGCCCACGGCAGGGCGCTGTACGTCATCGCCCGGCAGGCGGACGGGTGGCGCATCGTCGCGGGGCAGAACACGGCGATCGACGCGCCGGCCGCCTGACCGGCCCCGTGGCGGGGTGCCGCACCGTCCCCCACCATGGGGAGCGTGCTGCTCGAACGCGTCGTGCGGACGTCGGACGAGGTCGCCGGGCTCGCCGCGCGGTCGGCGAAGGTCGCGGCACTCGCCGCGCTGTTCCGCGCCACGGACCCGGCGGACGCGCCCGTCGTCACGACCTGGCTCGCCGGGCGGCTCCCGCAGCGGCGCGTCGGCGTCGGGGCGGCGGCGCTGCGGGAGCGGCCGGCGCCCGCCGCCGCCCCGCGCCTGACCGTGGCGGGCACGGACGCCGCGTTCGACCGGATCGCGGCCGTCTCGGGGACGGGCGCCACGGCCGCGCGGCAGCGGCTCCTCGGCGCCCTGTTCGCCGACGCCACCGCAGCTGAGCAGGACTTCCTCGTCCGCCTCCTCACCGGCGAGCTGCGGCAGGGCGCCCTGGACGCGTTCGCCGCCGAGGGGCTGGCCGCCGCCGTGGACGTGCCGCCGGAGGCGGTACGGCGCGCCGTGATGCTGGGCGGCTCCCTCGGCGCGGTGGCCCGCGCGGTGCTGGCCGGCGGCCCGGCGGCCCTGGCGGAGTTCCGGCCGGCGCTCGGCCGGCCCGTCCTGCCGATGCTGGCGCAGGGGGCGCGGGACCTCGACGACGCGCTGGACCGTATCGGCGGGCCGTGCGCCGTCGAGGAGAAGCTGGACGGCATCCGCGTGCAGGTCCACCGCGACGGCGGCACGGTGCGCGTGTGGACCCGCACGCTGGACGAGATCACCGACCGGCTCCCCGAGGTCCGCGCCGCCGCCCTCGAACTCGCCGCCGACCGCGCCGTCCTCGACGGCGAGGTCATCGCCCTCGACGACGCGGGGCGCCCCCGGCCGTTCCAGGAGACGGCAGGACGCGTCGGCTCGCACGCGGGCACCCTGCCGCTGTCGCCCGTCTTCTTCGACGTCCTTTGGGTCGGGGACCACGACCTCCTCGGCCTGTCCACCGGGGAGCGCGCCGCCGAACTGGCCCGGATCGCGCCCGCGCCGCGCCGCGTCCTGCGGCACGTCGTCACCGACCCGACCGACCCCGGGCAGCGGCGCGCCGCCCGGGACTTCGCCGCCATGGCCCTGGAGCGCGGGCAGGAGGGCGTCGTCGTGAAGGACCTGGCCGCCCCGTACGGTGCGGGCAGGCGCGGCGCCGCCTGGCTCAAGGTGAAGCCGGTGCACACGCTCGACCTCGTCGTCCTGGCCGCCGAGTGGGGGCACGGGCGGCGGCGCGGCCGGCTGTCCAACCTGCACCTGGGCGCGCGGCGGCCGGACGGGACGTTCGCGATGCTCGGCAAGACGTTCAAGGGCCTCACGGACGCGCTGCTCGCCTGGCAGACGGACCGGCTGCGGGAGCTGGCCGTCGAGGAGTCGGGCGGCACGGTCCGGGTGCGGCCCGAACTCGTCGTGGAGATCGCGCTCGACGGCGTGCAGCGCTCCAGCCGCTATCCCGAGGGCGTGACGCTGCGGTTCGCGCGGGTCGTGCGCTACCGCGAGGACAAGCGGGCGGCGGACGCCGACACGGTCGCGACCGTACGCGCCCTCCTGCGCTGACCCCGCACACCGCGCGCCCCCCGGCACTCCCGCGCGCCGCCGGCAACGGCGCATCGTGCCCGCTTCGTTATGGCCTCGGGCGCAACAATCGGGCCGTTCTGCGCATCTTTACCGGTGGACGCCCACTTCACGGGGCTGCTTCCGTTCGTGACACATCCGGCTCAGGGGGAGACCGATGCGTTCCGCTCTCGTACGCCACCGCCGTCCCGCCGTGGCGGTCGCCGCGCTCGCCACCGCCGCCGCGCTGCTGCTCGGCGGCTGCGCGGCGGATCCGGACGGCACAGCCGCGGACGGCCCGTCGTCGCCCGGCACGGCGGAGCCGGAGGCCACCGAGGAGCCGGCGGACGACGCCGCGGACGACGGCACGGCCACCCCGTCCGACGAACCCACCGACGAGCCGTCCGACGACCCGGCCGACGAGATCGTCCTCGCCTACGGGGACGAGTCCGAGCAGGTCCGCGAACTGCAGGCACGCCTCGGGCAGCTCGGCCACTTCGCCGCCCGCCCCACCGGTTTCTACGGCGACGTGACGCTCGGCGCGGTCTCCGAGTACCAGCGCGCGGCCGGCCTCGACGTCTCGGGGGAGGTGTCGGCCGCCACCTGGGACACCCTGCTCGGCGCGACCCACGACCCGACCGACGCCGAACTCAACCCGCCCGTCCAGGTCATGGGCTACGGCGACAACTCCGAGCAGGTCCGCGAACTCCAGGCGCGCCTCGGGCAGGCCGGGCACTTCGACGAGAACCCGACCGGCTACTACGGCGACGTCACGGCCGCCGCCGTCCGCGCCTACCAGGAGGCCGCGGGGCTCGACGCGTCCGGCACCGTCTTCGAGGACACCTGGACGTCGCTGACGGGCGCCACGGACGAGCCGACGCGCGAGGAGCTGTACCCGCCCGTCGAGATCCCCGAGCCGGAGCCGGGCGAGCTGGACGAACGCTGCCTGGAGGGCCGCGTCCTGTGCATCTCCAAGACGAGCCGCACCCTGTCGTGGGTGGTCGACGGCGAGGTGCGGATGACGGTGGACGTACGGTTCGGCGCGGAGCAGACGCCGACGCGCGAGGGCGAGTTCGAGGTCTACTGGAAGTCGCGCCACCACCACTCGACGCTGTACGACTCCCCCATGCCGTACGCCATGTTCTTCGACGGCGGCCAGGCCGTGCACTACTCGCAGGACTTCGCCGCCAACGGCTACAACGGTGCGTCCCACGGCTGTGTCAACGTCCGGGACGAGGACGCCATCGCCGCCCTCTTCGACGCGGTGGACGAGGGCGACAAGGTCGTCGTGTACTGGTGACCCGGCGCGCCGGGAGGGCACGGGTGTTTGAATGACACTCATGCGCTACATCGTCATCGGCGCCGGCGCGGTCGGCGGGGCCATCGGGGGGCGGCTGCACGAGAGCGGCCGCGACGTCGTCCTCGTCGCGCGCGGCGCCCACGGGGCGGCCCTCCGCGAGCACGGCCTGCGCCTGCACACCCCGGACGGCACGCGGACGCTGCGGATCCCGGTGGCGTCGGGTCCCGACGAGGCCGGGCCGCGGCCCGGCGACGTCCTGCTCCTCACCGTGAAGACGCAGGACACCGACGCCGCGCTCGCCGCGTGGGCGCCTGCGGCGGCGGACCTGCCGCTGCTGTGCGTGCAGAACGGCGTGGCGAACGAGGACCTGGCGCTGCGCCGCTTCGCCCGCGTGTACGGGGTGTGCGTGTGGCTGCCCGCGCAGTTCGTCGAACCGGGGGTCGTGACGGCGCCGTGCGCGCCCCTGACCGGGATGCTGCACATCGGCCGCCACCCGGGCGGGGAGCCCGACGACACGGCCCGCGCGATCGCGGCGGACCTGGAGGGCGCCCACTTCCTCGCCCCGGTCGTGCCGGACGTGCTGCGCTGGAAGTACGCCAAGCTGCTGAGCAACCTCGGGAACGCCGTGCAGGCCGTGTGCGGCACGGGCGATCCCGGCGCGGCGGAACTCCTGCGCCGCGCCCGCGCCGAGGGCGAGGCGGTGCTGACGGCCGCCGGCATCCCGTACGCGGGCGAGGCGGAGCAGGCGGCGCTGCGCGGCGACCGCATGGACATGCGGCCCGTGCCGGGCGCGGACGTGGGCGGCGGCTCGACGTGGCAGAGCCTGCGGCGCGGCACGGGGTCGGTCGAGGCTGACTGGCTGAACGGGGAGATCGTCCTGATCGGGCGCCGCCACGGCGTCCCGGCGCCGGTCAACGAGGCGCTGCGCCGCGCCGTGAACACCTTCGCGCGCGAGGGCCGCGCGCCGGGGTCCGGCAGCGCCGCCGAGCTGCTCGCCGCGCTGCCGGACGCCTGAGCCGTCCCTACTCCCCCGCGTCCGTGCCGCCGGTGGTGCGCCCGGCGAGCCGCGCGTACCGCTGACGGGCGGCCTGCGGGGTGCCGAGGCCGAGGCCGAACGCGATCTCCTGCCAGGTCAGCCCGCGACCGCGCGCCATGGTGAGGAGGCCGGCCTCCAGGTCGTCCATCTCCCCGCGCGCCCGGGGGACGAGGCTGAGCGCGGCCGTGATGTCGGCGCGGTCCACCGCCGGCTCGCCGTCCTCGGGGAAGGCGGCGCCGGACAGGAGGAACGCGACGATCCGCACCGCCTCGTGCGGCGCGATGACGGCGGGGTGGGTGCCCCGCGCGCGCTGCTCGGGCGTCGCCGCGTGCCGTTCGGCGATGCGGAACAGCGCCGCGTACGCCCGGTGTTCGCGGGCGGCGGCGGGATCGGGCGGGAGGAACGGGTCGGTGGGTGCGTCCGTCATGCCCCCATCGTCGCCGACCGCACACCATGGCGTCAACGGTTCGGCGAAAACTTCTCGCGTTGAACAATCCGTTCAAGTGGTCGGTCAGGCGGTGCGGCGCGCGCTCAGCGAGTACAGCAGCGGTACGGCCGGCTGCCCCGCCGGGAAGCGGTACAAGCCGGACGCCGGGTCCTTCTCCAGCGTCGAGAACGCCCCGAACGCCGTCACGTCGTGCTCGTGCAGGAACTCGACGCGCAGCCCGGCCGCCGCGACGGCGCTCACCACCTCGCCCAGCGTGTGGTGCCACTCGACGTGGCGCGGCTCGGGCAGTTCCGGGCCGTCGGTGTACGTGCGCGGGTAGTCGTACGCGGCGGGCGCGGTGTCGAAGTAGCCGCGCTCGAAGCCGCGTCCGTCGTCCGTCATGACCTCCGTCAGCGGGTGGAACTCGGCCAGGTACAGACGCCCGCCGTCCTTCAGCAGCCCGGCCACCGTCGCCGCCCAGCGCGGCAGGTCCGGCAGCCACACGAGCGCCCCGAAACCGGTGTACACGAGGTCGAAGCGCTCCCCCGCGAGCGCGTCGGGCGCCCCGTACACGTCCGAGGTGACGAACCGAGCCCGGTCGGCGAGCCCGGTGTCGCGGGCCAGCCCGCGCGCGGTGTCGATGGCGGGCGCGGAGAAGTCGAGGCCGGTGACGTCGGCGCCGAGCCGCGCCCAGGAGAGGGTGTCCTGGCCCATGTGGCACTGGAGGTGGAGGAGCCGGAGCCCGGTGACGTCGCCGACCTCCTCGACCTCCAGCGGGCGGAGCGTCGAGACCTCGCCCGCGCGGAAGGCGGCCAGGTCGTAGAAGGCGCTCCCGGCGTGGACGGGGACACGGGCGTCCCAGTTCCTGCGGTTCTGCTCGATGTCTGCTGCATGATCGGTGGGGTCGGCGTCCGGCGCCGGGGGACGAGTGCTCACGCGCCGGAACGGTATCGGCGCGTGACCGGCCGCGCACGGGGATTACCGGCCGGGCCGCGTCACGGCACGTCGCGCACGTCGCGCCACGCGTGCGGGGCCACCCCCGTCACCCGCCGGAACACCCGGCTGAAGTACGCCCGGTCGTGGAAGCCGACCGCCCGCGCGACCGTCTCCACGTTGTCGTCGCTGCGCTGCAGCCGCTCCTTCGCGCGGCTGATGCGCAGCCGCGTCAGGTACTCCCACAGCGTCACGCCCAGTTCGCGGTGGAACAGCCGGCCGAGATGGTCCTCGCTGACGCCGGCCGCCTGCGCGACCTGCCACCGCGAGAAGCGGTACCGGTAGTGCTGCTCGATGTACGCGAGGGCGTGGCGCACGGGGGCCGGGTCGGCCGCGGGCCGGCGGCCGGGCGCCGCGCGTTCCACGAGGGCCGCGAGCAGACGCGCCGTCTCGGCGTCGTCGAGGATGCCGTGGCCGAGGAGGACGAGCCCCGGGTGCGGCTCGGCCCGGCGTACGTCGGCGGGGCTGAAGCCGGCGTCGCTCAGCATCAGCGCGGGCACCCCGGGGAGCCGTTCCACCAGGTCGAAGCCGTCCATGTCGGGCAGGACCCGGTCGGTGACGAGCAGCGCGGGCGGGGCGGCCTCCTCGGCGAGCAGGGCCAGCGCGGCCGTCCCGTCGGCCGCGGCGCGGACCGGGCTGCCGGGGAGCGCGGCGGCGGCCAGCCGGCGCAGGCGCTCGCGCGCGGCGGGGGCGCCGCACGCCACGACGGCCGGTTCGGCGATGCCCGCCGGCCGCAGCGCGCGCAGCGCGGCGGCCAGGTCGGTGCCCTCGACGGCCGGCCCGTACAGGAGGAACGGGGTGTGCCGCAGCGCCGGGTGGCCGTGGAGACGCCGGGCCGTCGCCCACGCCTGCGGGGTCGCGACGGCCGTGTCCCAGGCGACGGCGGCCGGCGGGGTGCCCGCGGTCAGCGTCGTGATGTCGTCGTCGGGGTGGACGGCGCGCGGCCAAAGGCCTGGGACGGCGGCGGCCGTGCCGGGCGGCACGCGGTCCACCGTGAGGAGCGCGGTCCCCGGCGCGGCGGCGGGCGGCCCGTGCGGCTCGGCGGGCGTCGGCAGCGGCAGGTCGAGGCGGAACTCCAGCGCTCCGGCGGCGCGGTGCGCGGTGAGGGTGCCGCCGTGCAGCGCGGCGAGGCGGCGCGCGACGGCGAGCCCGAGCCCGCGGGTCGCGAACGGCTGGAACACGGCCTGCTCGTCCTCGTCGCGCGGGACGGCCGGCGCCGTGCCCCGCACCAGCACCGTCAGGTACGGCGGCGCGACGGCGGCGGTCAGCAGCGCGTCGTCCCCCGCTGCCGCGACGAGGTTGCCGAGGACCTGGCGGAGCCTCGCCGGGTCGGCCCGCACGGCCGGCAGCCTCGCCGGTACGCGGTGCCGCGCCGCGCCGGCGCCCGTCAGCAGGGGGCGGGGGTCGACGAGGCGGCGGTCGAGCGCGAGCGCGTCGGTCTGGGAGCGCGACAGGTCGAGGAGGTCGTCGATCAGACGCAGGAGCCGGGCCGCGCCCTCGTGCGCCGGGTCGCCGGGGCCGGTGTGCCGCAGGATCGTCTCGACGGGGGTGCGCAGCTCGTCGGTGGCGTTGTCGAGGACGCGGGTCTTGAACCGGCTGGCGCGCTCGGCCGCGTCCCTGGCCTCCCGCACCTCCTCGAACAGCCGCACGCCCTTCAGGGCGGCGCTGACATGGTCGCCGAGCGCCCGGCACAGCGCGCCCCGGCGTGCGGCGGCGCGGCTGGTGCTCTCACCGCCGGGGCCGGTGGGCGGCTCCGTCTCGAAGACGGCGTGGCCGAGGTGCTCGGCGCCGATGTGGAGGGGTTCGAGGACGGCCGTGAACCGGTCGGGCCGGTCGCCCGTGACCGGCAGCGCGAGCGGTGCGGCGGTGGCGTCCGGGCCGCGCGGGAGCAGCGCGAGGCGGTGGCGCGGTATCCCGAGGCCGGGGAGGTGGCGGTCGAGCGCCTCGGCGATCGCGGCCGTGTCGGTCGCCGTGGTGAGGGCGGTGGCGAGGGCGCGCAGGCGGCGGGCCTCCTGCTCGCTGGTCCAGCGCTCGTACTCCAGGAGCCGGCGCGCCTTGTCGGCGACCATCAGCCGGGCCTGCGCGACGGCCCGTTCCGCCTCGGCGGTCGGCGGTGTGCGGGCGCGCAGCCGCAGCAGGGCGCGGTCGAGTCCCGCGGCGTCCTCGGGGGTGCGCGTACGGGCGGCGAGGCGGCGTTCCAGCGCGGGGAGGAAGCCGGGGCCGAGGGGCGGCAGCGGCGGCTCCCCGTCCGGCGGCCCGTCCGCGTCCGGCGGCGCGTCGGCCGCGCCCTGGGCGACGAGCGGCGAGGCGCACCCGCAGGACCTGCGGATGACGAGGGTCCCCGGCACCGCGCGGCGCGCGGGCGGCCGGGTCCCGCGCAGGCGGGCGAGCAGGGTGTCCACGGCGAGCGCGCCCAGTTCGGCGAACGGCAGGGCCACCGAGGTGAGCGGCGGATCGCTGATCCTGGCCTCGGCCGAGTCGTTGAAGCTGATCAGCGCCACGTCGTCGGGGACGCGGATGCCGCGCTCGGTGAGCAGCCGCAGCGCGTCGGCGGCCAGGACGTCGCTGCAGGCCACGACGGCGTCGAAGTCGCTGCCGGGGCGCAGTCCGCGCACGTCGAGCAGGACCCGCATCGCGGCGGCGCCCGCGCCCGACGCGTAGTCGAGGGACGCGGAGACGAGCCGGCGGTCGCGCGGGATGCGGTGCCGGGTGAGCGCGTCGGTGTAGGCGCGGAACCGGTCGCGGGAGACGGGGTTGGCGAGCGGCCCGCGCAGGCAGGCGAGGCGGTGGCGGCCGTGGTGCCGTACGAGGTGGCTGACGGCCTCCCGCATGCCCGCGTGCGAGTCGAGCAGCAGGGTGTCGGTCTCCCGGCCGTCGAGGGCGCGGTTCAGGCTGATGACCGGTCCGAGCGCGGCGAGCCTGCGGGCGAGGCGGGCGGCGCGGTCGCCGCCGGCGGCCAGGCCGAGCGTGGACGACCAGCAGATCGTCCCGTCGACACGGGCGCCCGCCAGCAGGTCGTAGAGGGCGTTGCGGGGAGATCCTGGGTGCAGGGCGTCGCCGGGGAAGCAGACGAGGTTCACGTCGTTGCGGGCGCAGGCGTCGATGACGCCGGCCCACAGGGTCGCGCCGACACCGAGGTGGAGGTTGGCCGTGACCAGGCCGATCGTCGCCCTGCCGGCCGGACGCCGCGCCGTCGCGGATCGCAACTCCACCATGCTGGCTGCCTCGTTCGGGGACGACAGCGGGGTACGAGTGCCGCGTCGGGCAGGGTTTGCCCGTCGAGGAGCGGCGTCCGGTGCGGTGCATCGCAAGGCGCCGGATCGCCCTCGTGCTGGGCGCACTTGGACGATTCGGCAACGCGGCGAGGTGCCGTGCCGGGCGACGCGACGGGGCGAACCTTGCCCGACGCGGTACGAGGTCGGCGTGGACGATAGCGGTGGGCGGGCCGGCCGACAAGAGCGGCGGCACGGGCGCCGGAGCGTCCGTGCCGCCGCCATGGGCGTGTGCCGGTCAGACGTGGCCGACGCCCGCGCCCGCCGTCACGATCGACTTGACGCTGGACGCCGGGTCGAGGCTGTAGCTGTACGGGATGGACGCGACGGAGCCGCCGGCCTCGCCGCTCCCGGAGTCCACGAAGTGGTTGTTGCGGGCGACGATGCTGCCCTCGTCGGACGACGCCTCGCCGAGGTGGTACGGGTCGTCCGTCCCCTCGAAGTAGTTGCCCTCGATCAGGACGCCCGCGTCCTCCGTGGAGGCGACACCGTAGCTGCTCACGTTGTCGTAGTAGTTGTTGTAGACGTGCACCGGGTCGCCGAAGCGGACGCGCGGGTTCCGCTGCGTCGTGCCGTCGAACCAGTTGTGGTGGTAGCTGACGTGCAGCTTGCCGACGTCCTCGGACGCGTTGCTGTCGGAGTGGCCGAGCAGCATGTTCTTGTCCACGTCGTAGGCGTGGTTCCACGAGACCGTGATGTCGGTGGACGCCCGCTTGATGTCGAGGGCGCCGTCGTTCGGGTTCGTGAAGTCGTTGTGGTCGATCCAGACGTTCGTCGAGTACTGGACGTTGATCCCGTCGTCGTCGGAGTCGCGGAACGTCAGGTTCTGCACGATGACGTTGTCGGCCCGGGAGATGTTGAGGCCGCTGCCGTCGATGACGCCGGAGGTGCCGACACCGACGATGGTCTTGTCGGACGTCACGTCCGCCATGTCGTCCAGCTCGATGGTGCCGGTGACCCGGATCTGCAGCGGCCCGTCGCTCTCGGCCGCGTCGATGAACTCGTCGGCCGAGTCCACGGTGACGGTCGAGCCGCCGGCGCCGCCGGTCGTGCCGGCGCCGAACCCGGTCGGCGTCCCGGCGGCGAGGGGCGCGGCGGCGGTGCCGGCCGCGGCGCTCTGGGCGGCGGTGACCCCGCCGAGCGCTGCCACGGCGGTCGTCACCGCGACAGCACTGACCAGCTTGAAGCGTGCGCTCGTCCTGCGCATGGGGGGATCTCCGTTCGTTCGTGGGGGTGGAACGGGATGACCGGTGCCGCGCGGCTTCGGCAGTGACTCGATGCTAGGGCGGGCGCTGTGGACGATGACGGGCCGCCTGTGGACTATGACGCTCGGCCGCGGCGCCGGGCACGGGGCACACTGGACGGCATGTGCCGCAGCATCAGGACGCTCCGCCCGCCCGCCGCCGACGACGTGACCGAGGACGACGTGCGGGCCGCCGCGTTGCAGTACGTGCGCAAGATCAGCGGGTACCGCACCCCGTCGGCGCGCAACCGCGAGGTGTTCGACGCGGCCGTCGACGAGGTCGCCGAGGCGACGCTGCGGCTGCTCGCGGGCCTCCGCGTGCGCGGGGTGCCCGCCGCGCCGGAGGACTGACGCCGGCGCGGCGGGCGGCGTCTCAGCGCAGGGCGCTCAGCTCGCCGGCCAGGTCGTCCAGGCCGAGGGCGCCGAGGGACAGGGCCGCCATGTGCCACGCCTTCAGGTCGAACGCGCCGCCCGCCGCCTCGCGGGCCGCCGCACGGCCGGCGAGCCAGGCCCGCTCCCCCAGCTTGTAGCTGATGGCCTGGCCCGGCATGCCGAGGTAGCGGGTCAGCTCGGACGCCGTGTACTCCGGGTCGTGGCCCGTGTGCAGCGCGAAGAACTCCGCCGCGAGCTGCGGCGTCCACACCTCGCCGGGGTGGAACTCCTCGCCGGCCGGGACGCGCAGCCCCAGGTGCATGCCGATGTCGATGATGACGCGGACGGCACGCAGCATCTGCCCCGACAGGTAGCCCATGCGGTGGGCCGGGTCGGTGAGGAAGCCCAGCTCGTCCATGAGGCGCTCGGCGTACAGCGCCCACCCCTCGGTCGTCGCGCTGACACTGCCGATGCTCGCCTGGAAGCGGGAGAGGCTGTCCTGGACGTGCACCCACTGCGCGAGCTGGAGGTGGTGCCCCGGCACGCCCTCGTGGTACCAGGTCGACACGAGGTGCCACACGGGGAAGCGGGTGGCGCCCTGGGTCGGGAGCCAGGTGCGGCCCGGGCGGCTGAAGTCGAGGGACGGCCGCGTGTAGTACGGGGCGGCGGCGCTGCCGGGCGGGGCGATCATCGTCTCGACGCGGCGGATCGGCGCGGCCAGCTCGAAGTGCGTGCCGTCGAGCGCGTCGATGGCGCGGTCCACGAGGTCCTGGAGCCAGGCGCGGATCGCCTCCTCGCCCTCGATGGCCTCGCCCTCGCGCTCCAGGTGTTCGAGCACCGCGGCGGTCGGCGCGCCGGGCAGGATCCGCCCGGCGACGGACCGCATCTCGGCGGCGAGCCGGTGGAACTCCTCCCACCCGTAGGCGTACGCCTCCTCCGGGTCGAGGTCGGCGCCGGTCCACAGCCGGGCGCCGGCGAGGTAGCGGTCGCGGCCGACGGCGTCCGGCGTCCCGGCCGCGGCGGGGAGGTACGTGCCGCGCAGGTAGCCGCGCAGGCGGTCCAGGGCGTCGGTGGCGGCGGTGGCGGCGGCGTCGAGGTCGGCGCGCAGGGCGTCGGGTCCGGCCGACACGAAGTCGCGGTACCAGTCGGCGGCGAGCCAGGTGTCGAGCTGGGCGGCGACGGTCTCGGCCTGGCGCGGGGCGGCGGTCATGCCGCGCGCGACGCCCTCCCGCAGGGACGCCGTGTACCCGGCCAGGGCGTCGGGGACGTTGGCCATGCGCCGGGCGATGGCGGCCCAGTCGTCGTCGGTACCGGTCGGCATCAGCAGGAATATCGACCGCAGCGACTGGACCGGCGAGAAGAGGTTCGAGACGTTGCGCAGGTCCTCCCCTGCCTCGTGGACGGCGAGGCGCGCGGTGAGGCGCTCGCGCAGGAGGCGGGCGGCGCGGCGCTCGACGGGCGGCAGGGCGTCCGTCCCCGCCGCGTCGCCGAGCCGCGCGAGGGTGGCCCGCTGGGCGTCGGCGACGGCGGCCGAGCCGTCCGGCGACAGGTCGGGCAGGGCGGTGGCGCCCGGCCTGATGCCGAGTTGGGTGCCGACCAGGGGGTCGAGGTCGGCGAGGGTTTCCACGTAGGCGTCCGCGATCGCGCGGGGGGAGGAGTCGTCGTGCATGGGCACATCCTGGTACAGCCGCCCCGCCAGGGGAAGGAACGGGCGTTCGACACCGCTCCCGCCGCGCGCGGGATCACGCGCGGTTGTACAGGCGCGTCGTGAACGTGCCGAACACCGCGACCAGGACGCGGGCGGCGACGAGATCGACCGCTCCGCCACGTACGCGATGCGCCGGGCCGCCAAGAACGTGGTCGCCGCGGGTCTCGCCACCCGCTGCGAGGTCCAGGTGGCGTACGCCATCGGCGAGGCCGAGCCGGTCGTCGGCACCGCCAAGGGAGAAGGTGCCCCGGACTGCACTGCATCACGCTGAACCGCTCAACGGCGACGCTCGAGATTCACCGCGACACAGTGAGCTCAAGCACGCTCTCGCGGCTCCCCGCTGCATGCACGTCGAGGTCGCCTGCCCGGGCAGCCGGGGCGGCGACCACCGTTTCACTTGTCATCGACCGAGATGCCGAGGATGGCGAGGAAGGCGGTGGCCGCGGGCGTGCTGTTGTCGCGGCTCCAGACGATGTGCTCGACGCGGGTCGGTGCGTCGGTGACCTCGATGGTGGTGACGCCGCTGAGTCGAGCCACGTAGGCGGAGGGGAGCATGGCGACACCGAGGCCCTGTCCGACCAGTCGCGCCAGGAAGTCTGCGTTGGTCACCTCGAAGGCGACGTCGCGGTGGACACCGGCGGCCGAGAAGGCCAGGTCGGACTGGACACGTCCGGCCGTCTTGGCCGGCAGGTCCACGAACATCTCGGAGGACAGCCTGCGCAGGTCGACCGCCGACTCCTGGGCCAGCGGATGGTCCGGCCCCACCACCGCGACCAGCCGGTCACGGGCGAGTTCGCGGGAGTTGACGCCTTCGGGGCGCACCGTCGTCGGCAGTCCGAGGAAGGCCACCTCGATGCCTCCCGTCTTCACCTGCTCGACCAGTCCGTCGCTCGCGCCCACGCTCAGGCTGATGCGCACGTTCGGGTACTGCTGGTGGAAGTCGCGCAGGGCGCCCGGGATGTCGACTGCGGCGACGGACGGGATGACGCCCACGGCGAGCCGTCCGCGCACCTCGCCGACGGCCGCGGCGACTTCGTTGGCCGCGCGCTCCGCGGCGTCCAGACACTGCCGGGCTGCGGGAAGGAAGGCCGCACCGGCCGGCGTCAGCCGTACCCGGCGGCTGGTGCGCTCGAAGAGTCTCGCGCCCAGTTCCTTCTCGAGGCGGGCGACTTGGTGGCTGAGGGCGGACTGGACGACCAGACAGCGTTCGGCGGCCCGGGTGAAGCTGTTCGTCTCGGCGACGGCAACCACGTAGCGCATCTGCTGGAGCTCCATGCATCTATCGTGCATCGCGCTAGATGAGGTGACAAGCATGTGTTGGACTCATTGATGGCTGCGGACTGAGACTGTGCGTGTGCCAAGTCCCGCTGTGAAGGGACCGCATCGGTGTTCCTTGGGGAATTCCCCCGTCGCCCGTTCTCACGGTGCTCTCTCCCGAGCTTGAGCAAGCCGGCGGCAACCAGATTTCGATCGAGAGGACGAGCCGGTCATGAGCCTTGCTCCGCCGAAGCCGCAGACGGTCACCGTCGCCGACATATGGGTCGATCCGCGCTGTCCGTGGGCATGGCTCACCTCCCGCTGGTTGCTGGAAGTCGAACAGGTGCGCCCTGTCGCCTTCTTCGGACCGGTGATCAGCCCCACTCCGCGCGGCGAGGCCGCCGGACGCCTCTGGGACGGTGTCCTCGCCGTGGCGGGCACCGACGGCTTCTTCGAGATCAAGCGCACCCGCACCCGCGAAGCCATCTTCGACTGAGGTGTGCGGGAGGCCTGTCGCCGCACTACCCGGATGCCGCCTCCTGCCCGACGAAATCGTTGCCGTCGGAAACCGCTGTCTGGTCGCGGAGAGCGACCTCCTTCATCGAGGAATCAGTTGAACGTGAATGCATTTGTCCTGCCTGTCATCGGCGATGTCGATGACAGGTGTTCCGGTACGGGAGGCGGCGCGACATGAAGAGCGGGCGGCAACTCCTCACCGCTGGTGTGACAGCACTGGCGCCGGCGGTCTGGGGCAGCACCTATCTGGTGACAACCGAGTGGCTGCCGCCGGACCGTCCCCTGCTGGCCACCACCGTGCGGGCGCTTCCAGGGGGCCTGTTTCTGCTGGCCCTCGCCCGCACGCTACCGACCGGGGTCTGGCTGTGGCGCACCCTGGTGCTCGGAACCCTGAACATCGGCGCATTCAACTTCCTGCTGTTCGTCGCGGCCTACCGGCTTCCCGGTGGCATCGCGGCGGTGATCATGTCGGCGCAGCCGATGTTCGTACTCGTCCTGGCGGCGCTGTTCATCGGCGACAGAATCCGGT
Organism: Streptomyces sp. RFCAC02; assembly: GCF_004193175.1. NCBI lineage: Bacteria > Bacillati > Actinomycetota > Actinomycetes > Kitasatosporales > Streptomycetaceae > Streptomyces > Streptomyces sp. RFCAC02. Next base: position 2,943,160 of record NZ_SAUH01000001.1, read on the forward strand.
CTTCCCATGTGGCGGCCTGTGTCCTCGGCGTGGCCGGTGTCGTGTTGCTCGTGTTCAGGGGAACGGTGGAACTCGACTACGTCGGTGTGGTGGCGGCGCTCGGCGGCGCGATGTGCATGGCCACCGGCATCACGCTGACCAAGCGGTGGGGGCGCCCGGACGGGGTGGGGCTGCTTCCCTTCACCGGCTGGCAACTCACCGTGGGCGGACTGGTCCTGCTTCCGTTCACGCTGGCCGTCGAAGGACTGCCGTCCAGTATCACAGGAACCAACATCCTAGGGTTCGCCTATCTCGTCTCCCTCGGCGCCGTCATCAGTTACATGATCTGGTTCCGCGGGATAGAGAGGTTGCCGGCACTGGCGGTCTCCTTCCTCGCCCTGGGCAGCCCGATCGTCGCGACCATTCTCGGATACGTGTTTCTCCACGAGACGTTGTCGATTCTGCAGCTGATCGGTGTCGTATCGATTCTCACGGCCATGCTGCTGGCGCAACCCCGGCCAGCCAGGCCGCAAGAGCCCGGCCCCGATGAACCTCTTCACCGCGACGAGACCAGCGGTATCCGGGCCAAGACGGCGCATTGATCCGGCGAAGAGTTCCAGAGAAATCCGTAAACCTGACAGCCTGAATCCATCGGAGCGACGAAATGGTCACACAGCAGGAAATGCTCCCTCAGGAAGAACGCCGGCCTTCGGCATCACGGGCATGGCTCGGTGTTGCCGCCATCACGGCCAGTCTGTTCGTCTTCCTCACCACTGAGCTGATGCCCGTCGGCCTGCTCACCCCGCTGAGCAACAGCCTGGACATCTCCGTGGGTGCCGCCGGGCTGATGGTCACGGCGCAAGGTGTCGCGGCGGGGTTGGGCGTACCCTTCATCGTGGCCTGGACCAGGCGTGTCAACCGGCGCCTGCTGCTGTCCACGCTGCTGGCGATCTTGGCCCTGGGCAACCTCATCACCGCCATCTCACCGAACTACCCGCTGATCCTGACAACGCGTCTCGTCATGGGATTCGCCAGCGGTGTGTTCTGGGCGATCGGCGTGAGCATGGCCATGCGTATCGTGCCGGAGCGGCAGGCGAGCAAGGCGGCCGCGGTCGTGATGTCCGGCATCTCGATCGCCACCGTGGTGGGCATCCCGCTGGGCACCATCATCGAGAGCTACACCGACTGGCGCACCACGTTCGCCATCTGGGCCGGCCTCAGCGTGTTGGTGTTCCTCGCGGTCGCTGCCACTGTCCCGTCGCTTCCGTCAGCGAACGCGGTCTCGGTCCGGGAAGTCTTCGAGCTCCCGCTCAAGAACGTGCAGCTGCGTACGGTGCTGTTCATCGTCGTCTTCTTCGTCCTTGGCCATTTCGGGGCGTACACCTTCGTGCGGCCCTTCCTGGAGGACAGTGCATCGGCCACAGCCACCTTCATCACCGTCGTGCTGATCATCTTCGGTATCGGAGGCGCCGTCGGGAACTTCGTCGCCGGATACACGGTGAACAAGAGCGTGCGGGGCACCTTCGTCGTCGGTGGCGCGGGTCTCATCACGGCCTTGTTGTTGCTGCTCACGACCGGCGACGGGAAGGCGGGCGTGATCGTCGCGCTGGTCCTCTGGGGGCTGTCCTTCGGCGCCGTGCAGCTGAGCCAGGTCAACATGACTCTCGCTGCCGCGCCCGAGACCTTCGAAGCGGCGATGTCGCTCAATACCATGGCGTACAACACGTCCATCGCGCTCGGAGCGCTTCTGGGCGGACTGTTCGCCGACGATATGAGTGTCACCAGTGTCGTGTGGTTCGGTGTGGCGCTGACCGGGGCTTCGCTGCTCCTCAGGCTCGGCACCGGCCGGAAGACCGCGAGCGCCGTCTCCGCATGATCGTGTGGAGCACCATGCCGGACAGAGTCTTCCGAGCGAACGGGTGCGCGGCCTCGGCCAGGATCCGGCCTCCGGCCAGTGGACTCCGACCGCGCCGGAGCGCCAGCCTCCTGGTCATCGCGTGCGCTGAGAGACACATACGAGAACAGGCTCGGTATCCGGAAACGGATGGCGGGGCCTGACCTCTCCGATGGCTGGCCGTTGTCACTCGGCCCGTCTGCCGCCGCATGCCTTGACCGGCCCCGTCGTCTCGACCGCAGGCCCGCTCCACGAGCGCGTCATCGCCCGCCCTTCCGTCGTCCGGATGTGTCCGTCCGCACCTGTGCCCCCCGGGGCAGCGGGAACTCATCGCCCGGACGGCGGACCGGAGTGATGTGGCGGGAGAGCGAGGGGGCGTGGCGCTAAGGAGTCCATACGTCGGGGCCGCCGCCGCGCCACTCGATCAGCGCGGGGTCGTCCAGCCGCACGTCGTCGGGGTCGAGCCCGGCCCTGCGCAGGAACTCGATGAGTTCGGCGGGCGAGCGGGCGAGCCCGAGGTCGGCGCCGCCCGCGCGGACACGCCGCCCCCTGGATCCAGGAGCCAGTACGACGATATGAGCGCGCGGTGCCATGCCTCCAGGGTGCGGCATCGGCCGCGGGGCGGCAGCCCGGGGTGGGCATCCGCGCCGTTTTGATACCCCTGGGGGGTATGGTAGACATACCTCCGGAGGGTATCTTCGAGCGTCGAGGAGCAGTGATGCGGCGATGACAGCGACACCGCGGGAGACCGCCGACGGGACCGAGGTCGTGCTGGCCATCGGCGGCATGACCTGCGCCGCCTGCGCCGCGCGGATCGAGAAGAAGCTCAACCGCATGGACGGCGTCACCGCCACCGTGAACTACGCGACCGAGCAGGCACGCGTCGCCCACGCCCCCGACGTCACCGTGGCGGACCTCGTCGCGACCGTCGAGGCCACCGGGTACACCGCCACTCCGCCGCGGCCTCCCGCGCCGGAGGCGGCGGACGGGGACGGGGGCGGCGGCCGCGCCGACGACACCGGGGAGACCGCCCACAGCCGCGACCTCGCGCACCGGCTCACCGTCACGGCCCTGCTCGCGGCGCCCGTCGTGGTGCTCGCGATGGTGCCGGCCTGGCAGTTCACGTACTGGCAGTGGCTGTCCCTGACGCTCGCCGCACCCGCCGTCGTCTGGGGCGGCCGGCCGTTCCACCGCGCCGCCCTGAAGAACGCCCGGCACGGCGCGGCGACCATGGACACCCTCGTCTCCCTCGGCACGCTCGCCGCGCTCCTGTGGTCGGTGTGGGCGCTGTTCATCGGCGGCGCGGGCGAACCGGCGATGCACCACGCGTTCGACCTGTCCGTCCGGCGCCAGGACGGCCCGCCCGACATCTACCTGGAGGCCGCGGCCGGCGTCACCGCGTTCCTCCTCGCCGGGCGGTACCTGGAGGCGCGCACCAAGCGCCGCGCGGGCGCCGCGCTGCGCGCCCTCCTCGACCTCGGTGCCAAGGACGTCACCGTCCTGCACGACGACGGCCGCGAGGAGCGGCTGCCCGCCGGCCGCCTGGCCGTGGGCACGCGGTTCGTCGTCCGGCCCGGCGAGAAGATCGCGACGGACGGCACCGTCGCCGAGGGCACATCCGCCGTCGACGCGTCCCTGCTGACCGGCGAGTCCGTGCCCGTCGAGGTCGGCCCCGGCGCCGCCGTCACCGGCGGCACGCTGAACGCCGGCGGCCGCCTCGTCGTCACCGCCACCCGCGTCGGCGAGGAGACCCGCCTCGCGCGGATGGCGCGGCTCGTCGCCGAGGCGCAGAGCGGCAAGGCCGCGGCCCAGCGCCTCGCCGACCGCGTCTCGGCGGTGTTCGTGCCCGCCGTGCTGCTGCTCTCGCTCGGCACACTGGCCTTCTGGCTGTGGCGCGGGGCCGGCGCCGACACCGCGTTCACGGCCGCCGTGGCCGTCCTGATCATCGCGTGCCCCTGCGCCCTCGGGCTCGCCACGCCCACCGCGCTGCTGGTCGGCACCGGGCGCGGCGCGCAGCTCGGCATCCTCATCAAGGGTCCCGAGGCGCTGGAGACGACGCGCAGGGCCGACACGATCGTCCTCGACAAGACCGGCACCGTCACGACCGGCCGGATGACGCTGCTGGCCGTCCGCACGGCGCCGGAGGGCACGCCGGAGGAGACGGTGCTGCGGCTCGCGGGCGCCGTCGAGCACGCCTCGGAGCACCCCGTCGCCCGCGCGGTCGCCGACGCGGCGCGCGAGCGCACCGGGCCGCTGCCGGCCCTCGCCGGTTTCACGGCCGTGCCCGGCCTCGGCGTCCGGGGCACGGTCGCGGGGCACACCGTGCTCGTCGGCCGGGAGCCGCTGCTGGCCGGGGCGTCCGTGCCCCTGCCCGAGTGGCTGCGGACGGCCCGTGACGACGCGGAGGAACGTGGCCGCACCGCCGTCCTGGTGGCCTGGGACGGCGCGGCACGCGCGGTGCTCGAGATCGCCGACGCCGTGAAGCCCACCAGCGCCGAGGCCGTGCGGCGGCTGACGTCGCTCGGACTGACGCCGGTCCTGCTGACCGGCGACAACGAGCGGGTGGCCCGCGCGGTGGCCGACGAGGTCGGCATCCGCGAGGTCATCGCCGGGGTGCTGCCGGAGGACAAGGTGGCCGTGGTCCGGCGGCTGCGGGAGGAGGGCCGTACGGTCGCCATGGCCGGGGACGGCGTGAACGACGCCGCCGCCCTCGCCACCGCCGACCTGGGCATCGCCATGGGCACCGGCACGGACGCCGCGATCGAGGCGAGCGACCTGACGCTGGTCGGGGGCGACCTGCTGGCGGCGGCCGACGCGATCCGCCTGTCCCGCCGCACCCTGCGGACCATCCTCGGCAACCTGGGCTGGGCGTTCGGCTACAACACGGCAGCGCTGCCGCTTGCGGCGGCCGGGCTGCTCAACCCGATGCTGGCGGGCGCGGCGATGGCCTTCTCGTCGGTCTCGGTCGTCGCGAACAGCCTGCGGCTGAAGACGTTCACCCCATGGAGGGACAAGGGTGCCGGAACCCGGCGTCCGTCCCGGGCGTTCACGGGACGGGACAGCCTGTAGGGAGGCCAGGGCGATGGCGATGTGGGACCGGATCAACCAGCTCAAGGGAGCGACGGGGCGGCCCGGCGGCGGCCGGAGCGGGAGCGGCGGCAGCGGCGGCGGGACGCGGTCCATGGTGATGGGCGCCCTCAAGTCGCAGCTCACCTCCATGCGGCACGAGCTGAAGAGCGGCGCCTACCGTGACGCGAGCATGGCGGTGTGCGCGCTGGTCGCCGCCGCCGACGGCACGGTGGACAGCGCCGAGCGGCAGCACGTCGAGCAGATGATCGTCACCAACGAGGTCCTGCAGAACTTCCCGGCCGACGAGCTGCGGCGGCGCTTCAACCGGCATGTCGACCAGCTCGTGCGGGGCCTGCCGGCCGGCCGGTCCGAGGCGATGGCGGAGCTGGCGAAGGTGGCGAAGAAGCCGGCCGAGGCCAGGGCGGTCATCCAGACCGGCATGGTGGTCGCCGGCGCCGACGGCTACTTCTCCCACGCGGAGGCCGCCGTCCTGCGCGAGGCGTGCGCCGCCCTCGCCCTCCACCCGTCCGAGTTCGGTCTCTGAGCGGTCGCGCGGGAGCCGGCGGGGACCGATGAGTTCCCCGGCGGCCCCGGGTCCTCCCTGACATCGTGTCCACGGCCGCCCGCCGTGCCGCCTGCCCGGAAGACCCAGGAGCCCCGCATGCGCATACTCATCAGCACCGCCTTCGTCTCGCTCGACGGCGTCGTGGAGGCCCCGGGCGGCGAGCCCGGCCACCGGAACTCCGGGTGGACCGTCAAGGACGTCGAGTTCCTCCCCGAGGCGTACGCCATCAAGGACCGCGAGCAGCGCGAGTCCACCGCGCTGCTGCTCGGCCGCACCAGCTACGAGGCGTTCGGCCCGGTCTGGCCCGCCATGGAGGACTTCGCCGGCTACCTCGCCATGCCGAAGTACGTCGTCTCCACCACCCTCACCGAGGACCGCCTGGTCCCCGAGTGGGGCGAGACCGTGATCCTGCGCTCCCTCGACGACGTCGCCGCGCTCAAGGAGACCGAGGGCGGGCCGATCATCGTGCACGGCAGTGCCGCCCTGAACCACGGCCTGTCCGACGCCGGCCTGATCGACCGCTACCACCTGCTCGTCTTCCCCGTCCTGCTCGGCGCGGGGAAGCGGCTGTTCAGCGACACCGACAAGGACACGCAGCGGCTGCGGCTCGTCGAGCACGAGACGTACGCGAACGGCATCCAGCTCAACGTCCTCGACGTCGTCCGCTGACGCCCCTCAGCCCTGCTGTCCGTACTGCGAGAGGTCGCCGTAGCGGGTGTAGGCGTCGGAGCCGCCGTCGTCCCACGCGATGCCGAGGTCGTCGCCGCCGGAGAAGTCGATGAAGCCCCCCAGCTCCTCGCCGGTGTCCACGCCGTCCTCGGTGCACAGCAGGGCGATCCGCTCCGCGCCGTCCACCGTGGCGTGGGCGCCCGAGCACTCCAGCCCGCCCTCGACATAGCCGGCCCCGTAGAGCTGCTGCCCGTCACCGCCCTCGACCGGCTCGCCGCTGAGGACGAGCAGACCGCCGCCGTCCCGCCGCCAGATCGCCTCAAGACCCGTCCCCGTGGGGGCGGCGAGCGGCGCGTCCGGCAGCGTCTCGTCCGGGATCTCGACCGGAGCACCCGGCGCATCGGGGATCAGGTCGTCGGTCTCGTCCGGGAGGATGTCGGCCGGGTCGTCGTCCGGCGCACCGGTGTCCGCGGGAGCGCTCGGCGAGGCACCGGCAAACGCCTCACCGCCCCCGCCGTCCCCGAGCGAGACGAACAGGCCCACCCCGGCCAGCGCGACGGCGGCTACCACGCTCGCGATCACCACCGCGCGCGCCGACGGGCCGCGCCGCCGCCCGCCGGACGGCGGCACGGGCGGGCCGAACCCGGCGGGCGCCGCGCCCGGGAGCCGCAGTTCCAGCGTGCCCCCGGGCGGCGGCACCGGCCGGACGGACGGGACGGCGCCGGTCGGCGGCCCCGGCGGATAGGGGGACGCGTACGGCGGGGCCACGGGCGGCGTCCCGGGCGGCAGGGCGGCCGGGGCCTGCGGCACGGCGGGCGGCGGCACACTCCCCCCGGGCGGCTGCCCCCAGCCCGGCGGCGGCGCTCCGTACGGCGGCTGACTCATCGAGGCCCCCCTCCGGCCGGCGGCAGCACCGGCCGGCGGTCATCCTACTGAGCACACCGCGCGGGGACGAGGGGGCCGCCCCCCGCCCCCGCGCGGCACCGCAGGGAACCCCGGGATCAGGGCTGGCGCTTGGCCGACTCCCGCAGGGAGAGGTGCAGTTCCCGCAGGCGGCTGTCGTCGACCGGGCTCGGCGCGCCCATCAGGAGGTCCTGCGCGTTGCCGTTGAGGGGGAACGCGATGGTCTCCCGGATGTTCGGCTCGTCCGCGAGGAGCATCACCATGCGGTCGACGCCCGGGGCGATGCCGCCGTGCGGCGGGGCGCCGTACTGGAAGGCCCGCAGCATGCCGCCGAAGTCGCGCTCGACGTCCTCGCGGCTGTAGCCGGCGATCTCGAACGCCCGGTACATGATCTCCGGCTCGTGGTTCCTGATGGCGCCGGAGGACAGCTCGACCCCGTTGCAGACGATGTCGTACTGCCAGGCGAGGACGTCCAGCGGGTCCTTGCTCTCCAGCGCTTCGAGGCCGCCCTGCGGCATGGAGAACGGGTTGTGCGAGAACTCGACGGCCCCGGTGTCCTCGTTCCGCTCGAACATGGGGAAGTCCACGATCCAGCAGAACCGGAAGACGTTCTCCTCGAAGTGGCCGGCCCGCCGGGCCGCCTCGACGCGGACCGCGCCCATGATCCGGGACACCTCGTCGAAGGCGCCGGCGCCGAAGAAGACGGCCGTGCCGGGACCCGCGTCCAGCGCGCCGAGGAGGGCCGCGGTGTCCTCCTCGGTGAGGAACTTGGCGATCGGCCCGGTCAGCGTCCGGTCCTCCCCGACACGCACCCACGCGAGGCCCTGCGCGCCCAGTGAGACGGCGAACTCGCCGAGCTGGTCGAAGAACTTGCGCGGCTGCCCCGCCGTGTCCGGGACGGCGAGCGCCCGCACGTGCTTCCCGGCGAACGCCTTGAACCCGGAGCCGGCGAAGATCTCCGAGACGTCCGTCAGCTCCAGCCTGGCCCGCAGGTCGGGCTTGTCGGAGCCGTACTTCAGCATCGCCTCGCGGAACGGGATGCGCGGGAACGGCGAGGTGACGTGCCGCCCGCCGCCGAACTCCTGGAAGATCTCCGTCATCACCGTCTCGATGACCCCGAAGACGTCCTCCTGCTCGACGAAGCTCATCTCCACGTCGAGCTGGTAGAACTCGCCCGGCGAGCGGTCGGCGCGCGCGTCCTCGTCCCGGAAGCACGGGGCGATCTGGAAGTACCGGTCGAAACCGGCGATCATGAGGAGCTGCTTGAACTGCTGCGGCGCCTGCGGCAGCGCGTAGAACGTGCCGGGGTGCAGCCGGGACGGCACCAGGAAGTCCCGCGCGCCCTCCGGCGAGGTGGCGGACAGGATCGGGGTCGCCAGCTCGTTGAACCCGAGGTCGGTCATCTTCCGCCGGAGCGCGGCGATGACGGAGGAGCGCAGCATGATGTTGCGGTGCATGCGCTCGCGGCGCAGGTCGAGGAAGCGGTACTCGAGGCGGCGCTCCTCGTTCACGCCGTCCTCGGCGTTGATGGTGAACGGGATCTGCTCGGCCGCGCCCAGGACCTCGACCTCGGCGACCTCGATCTCGATCTCGCCGGTGGCCAGCTCCGGGTTCACGTTCTCGGCGCCGCGCCCCACGACCGTGCCGTCGACCCGCAGGACCGTCTCCTTCGCGAGACCGCCGAGCCGCTCGCTGACGGCCTCGTAGCCGGCCGAGCCGGGGCGGACGACGAGCTGGACGACGCCGTAGTGGTCCCGCAGATCGACGAAGAGGATGCCCCCCAGGTTCCGGCGATTGTGGAGCCAGCCCGACAGCCGGACATCGCGGCCGATGTCCGTCGAGCGCAGCTCGCCGCAGGTGTGGGACCGGTACCGATGCATCGTTCGTCCAAGGCGTAGGCGGATGGGGGGACGGGTCATCAGACTACCGGCCCACCTTCGCTCGCCGCTTCCCCGTATACCTGCATAAGGTGGGGCATCATGCGCGCCGAAGATGTGCTGGCCGCCGCCGGCGTCGGAGTGTGGAGCTGGGACGATGCCCGGGGCGTGGTCGTCCTCGACGGCACCGCCGCCGGGCTCTTCGGCCTGGGCCCCGGCCCGACGACCCTGTCCGAGGGCGCGCTCCGCTCCCGCACCCCCGTGCAGGACTTCACCGACCTCCAGCGCGTCCTGTCGGTCGCCGAGGCGGAGGGCCGGGTGACGGAGGCCGAGTTCCGGCTCGTCACGGAGAGCGGCGAGGTGCTGCGGACCCTGCGGATGCGGGTCGCGGGCTCGCTGATGCGGCCCGGGGATCCGGTGCGGGGGGCGGCCGGCACGCTGGTCGAGGTCCCGCGCACGGCCCCCGACCGGCCGCCGATGGCCGCCGAGGACTGGGACTGGCGGCGTGCGCGCGAGGCGTTCGTCCTGGAGGCGGGGCAGGCGCTGTCCGAGGCCGACAGCACGGCCGACGTCCTGCGGGCGACGGCCGCCCTGGCGATGCCGGGCTTCTCGCCGGACGGCATCGCCGTCTTCACCAGCGAGGGCGACCGGATCTGGATGGCCGAGTACCACGGCACCCCCATCGACACGGACGCGCTCGGCCTGCCGCTGCCGCTGGACAGCGCGTACCCGGCGGCCGAGGTGATGCGCACCGGGCACGCCGTGTACATCGCCACGCCCGAGGAGTACCGGGAGCGCTACGGCGACTTCTGGCCCGCCGTGCGGACGTACAACCGCTGCTCGTGGGCGTTCCTGCCGCTGTCGGTCGGCGGCCGGCTGATCGGCGTGTGGCTGGTGGCGTTCTCCTCGCCGGTGGCGTTCACGATCGACGACCGGGCGATGCTGACGACGCTGGCGCGGCTGCTGGCGCAGGCGCTGTCGCGGACGTTCCTCCAGGACACGGAGCGCGAGCTGTCCGCCGACCTCCAGCACACCATGCGGCCCGGCCCCGCGCCCACGGTGCCGGGGATGCTGCTGGCGACCCGCTACGTGCCGACCGGCGGGGGGCTGCGGGTCGGCGGCGACTGGTACGACGTGATCCCGCTGCCGGACGGCGGGGTCGCCCTGATCATCGGGGACGTGCAGGGCCACGACGTGCGGGCGGCGGCCGTGATGGCGCAGCTCAGGATCGCGCTGCGCGCGTACGCCTCGGAGGGGCACCGGCCCGACGCGGTGCTGAACCGGGCCTCCCGCTTCCTCGCCTCGCTCGGCGAGGACACGCCCGACCCACGGTTCGCGACCTGCCTGTACGTCCGGGTCGACCCGCCGTCGGGGACGCTGGACATCGCGCGGGCCGGGCACCTGGACCCGGTGATGGTCTTCGAGGACGGCTCGCTCGTGACGCGCCCGACGGCCGGCGGCCTGCCGCTCGGCATCGCGCCGCGCGAGGACTACCCGACGACCCGCCTGATCCTCCAGCCGGGCGAGACGCTGCTGCTGGTGACGGACGGCCTGGTGGAGACCGGCGGGCGCGACCTCGACTCGGGCTGGGCGCGCCTGCGGGAGGCCGTGGAGGGGCTGCGGGGGCTGCATCTGGAGGACCTGGCGGACACGCTCGTCGACACGGTGCAGGGGACGCCGTCGACGGCGGGCGCGGCGCGCGGGGAGGACCGCGACGACATCGCGCTCGTCCTGCTGCGGCGGCGCGGCGGGCCGCCGCGCGGCGACGCCGGGGAGCCGGTGCGCAGGGCGGTCCTCACGATCGGGCAGGACGAGCCGGCGCGGATCGCGGAGGGCCGCCGCCGGGTGGCGGAGATGCTGCGGGACTGGGCCGACCCCGACCGGGTGCACGGCGCGGCGGTGCTGGTCTCGGAGATGGTGACGAACGCCCTCATCCACACGGAGGGGGACGCGCTGATCGTGGCCGAGCTGAGCGGGCGGCGGGGCGACCGGCTGCTGCGCGTGGAGGTCAGCGACCCGAGCGACGAGCTGCCGCGCGTCCGGGACCCGGGGGAGCTGGCGACGACGGGGCGGGGGATGGTGCTGATGGACGCCATGTCGGACGCGTGGGGGTACCAGCCGCGCGGGATGGGCAAGACGACGTGGTTCGAGCTGCGGGAGCGCAGGGAACCGGCCGACCCGGCACCCGGCGCCCCCGCGGTGTGACACCGCCCCCGGTCAGCCGCGCGGCCCGGCCCCCGTCATGCCGTGGACGGCGGGAACGGTACCGAGACGCCCCGCCCGGAAGTCGTCGAACGCCTGCTGCAGTTCGGCGCGCGTGTTCATCACGAACGGCCCGTAGTGCGCGATCGGTTCGCGGATCGGCTGCCCGCCGAGGAGCAGGATCTCAAGGGCGTTCGTCCGGGAATCCTGCTTCGTGTCCGCGCCGACCGTGAGCGCATCGCCACTGCCGAAAACGACGGTCTGGCCCATGTGAACGGGTCGCCTCTCCGTTCCCGCGTAGCCGTTTCCCGCGAGCACGTACGCGAGCGCGTTGAAATCGGACCGCCAGGGAAGGACCGATTCGGCTCCGGCCTGCACTGTGGCGTGCACAAGCGTGATCGGCGTGTGGGTGATCCCTGGCCCTTCGTTGCCACCAATGCTCCCGGCGATCAACCGAAGCAACGAACCACCGTCGGCGCTGGTCAGGTACGTGACGCTCCCGCCGCCGATGTCCTGGTACCGCGGCGCCATCATCTTGTCCTCGGCCGGCAGATTGACCCACAACTGGATCCCGTGGAACAGCCCGCCGGACATGACCAGTTCTTCGGGCGGAGTCTCGATGTGGAGCAACCCGGATCCGGCCGTCATCCACTGAGTGTCACCGTCATTGATGACCCCGCCGCCGCCATGCGAATCCCGATGAATGAAGGTTCCGTCAATCAAGTAAGTGACGGTTTCGAACCCCCGGTGCGGGTGCCATGGCGTCCCGCGCGGTTCGCCGGCCTGATAATCCACCTCGCCCATCTGGTCCATCATGATGAACGGGTCGAGGTGGCGGTGGTTGATGCCCGCGAAGGCGCGGCGGACGGGGAAGCCCTCGCCCTCGTAGCCGGTCGGCGCGGTGGTGACGGCGCGCACGGGGCGCGGCACGTCGTCCGGCGCGGGCGCGGGGACGCGGGGCAGGGTGAGCGGGTTGTCCACGGTGATGGCGGGCATCGGAACCTCCTGAGTGGCCGCCCCCAGGTTAGTTGAAGCATCAACTTCTGTCGAGGCGGCGCACTCCGGCGGCGCCGCTCAGCCGTACAGCCGGCGCATCGTGTAATCGACCATCTCCTCCACGGACTTGGCGTCGAGCACGAGCCGGTGCTCGCCCTCCATGTCGAGCGCGAAGCCGTACCCGGTCGGCAGGAGGTCGAGGACCTCGCCGCCCGTCACCGTGAAGTACTTCGACTCCTTCCCGGCGTAGCGGCGCAGCTCCTTCAGCGAGCTGAACAGCGGGATGACGGGCTGCTGGGTGGTGTGCAGGGCGAGGAACCCGGGGTTGTCACCGCGCGGGCAGTAGATCTTGGCGCCGAGGAAGATGTCGTGGAACTCCTCGCTCGACATGGCACCGGACGTGTAGGCGCGCAGCGCGTCGGCGAGGGACGGCGGCGCGGGCGGGGCCGCGGGGGCGGCGGGCTGCGGCTGCTCCGGGTAGAGCTGCTGGCCGCCGTAGCCGGCCAGCGGCTGCTGTCCCCCGTAGGGCTGCTGCTGCCCCTGGTAGGCGGACTGGTTGTCGTAGCCGTACATGCCGGAAAGAGTATCGACCCGTGATTGACCGGTTTCCGCTTGCTTCTTATTACCCGCGGGTAGCAATATGGGTGTTACCTGTCGGTACGCAGCACCGTCCCCTCCGCACCGCACGCACGTCACACACCGCACCGCACCGCACTTCTACGGAGTCGCCGCCATGGGTCACTACAAGTCGAATCTCCGCGACATCGAGTTCAACCTGTTCGAGGTCCTGGGCCGCGAGACGGTGTACGGCACCGGCCCCTTCGGTGAGACCGATCCCGACACCGCCCGGGAGATGCTCCGCGAGGTCGCCCGTCTCGCCGAGAACGAGCTGGCCGCCTCGTACACCGACGGCGACCGCAACCCGCCGGTCTTCGACCCGGCCGAGCACACCGCGCCGCTGCCCGAGTCGTTCCGCCGCAGCTACCGCGCCTACATGGACGCCGAGTGGTGGCGGATGAGCATCGGCGAGGAGCTGGGCGGCCTGACGGCGCCGCGCTCCCTCGTGTGGGCCGCCGGCGAGAACGTCCTCGGCGCCAACCCCGCGATCTGGATGTACGGCTCGGGTCCCACCTTCGGCCGCGTCGTGTACGACGAGGGCACCGAGGAGCAGCGGAAGATCGCCCGTCTCATGGTGGACCGGGAGTGGGCGTCCACGATGGTGCTGACCGAGCCCGACGCGGGCTCCGACGTGGGTGCCGGGCGTGCGAAGGCGGTGCGGCAGGAGGACGGTTCCTGGCACATCGAGGGGGTGAAGCGGTTCATCACCTCCGGTGAGCACGACCTCTCGGAGAACATCGTCCACCTCGTCCTCGCCCGCCCCGAGGGCCACAAGCCCGGCACGAAGGGGCTGTCGCTGTTCATCGTGCCGAAGTACGACTTCGACTGGGACACCGGCGCCCTCGGCGAGCGCAACGGCGTCTTCGCCACGAACGTCGAGCACAAGATGGGCCTCAAGGTCTCCAACACGTGCGAGCTGACGTTCGGCGCCCACGGCACCCCGGCGCGCGGCTGGCTGCTGGGCGAGAAGCACGACGGCATCCGGCAGATGTTCAAGATCATCGAGTTCGCCCGGATGATGGTGGGCACGAAGGCCATCGCCACCCTCTCCACCGGTTACCTCAACGCCCTCGCGTACGCGAAGGAGCGCGTGCAGGGTCCGGACCTCACGCAGTTCGCCGACAAGTCGGCCCCGCGCGTCACGATCACCCACCACCCCGACGTGCGCCGGTCCCTCATGACGCAGAAGGCGTACGCCGAGGGCATGCGCGCCCTCGTCCTGTACACCGCGTCCGTGCAGGACTCGATCACCGTGAAGCAGGCCGCGGGCGAGGACGCGTCCGCCGACGAGGCGCTGAACGACCTGCTCCTGCCCGTGGTGAAGGGGTACGGCTCGGAGCGCTCCTACCAGCAGCTCGCCGAGTCGCTCCAGACGCTCGGCGGCTCCGGGTACCTCCAGGACTACCCGGTCGAGCAGTACATCAGGGACGCGAAGATCGACACGCTCTACGAGGGCACCACCGCGATCCAGGGGCAGGACTTCTTCTTCCGCAAGATCGTCCGCAACCAGGGCGTCGCCCTCACGGCGCTGGCCGAGGAGATCAGGAAGTTCCTCGCCGAGGAGCCCGGCGGGGCGGAGCTGGCGGGGGCGCGCGAGCGGCTGACGAGCGCCGTCGGCGATCTGGAGGGCCTGGTCGGTGTGCTGCTGACCGACCTCGCGGCGACCGAGAAGGACGTCCGCGCGCTGTACAAGGTCGGGCTCAACACGACGCCGTTCCTCATGGCGGCCGGTGACGTCGTCGTCGCCTACCTGCTGCTGCGCGGCGCCGCCGTGGCCGTCGCCAAGCTGCCGGGGGCGAGCGCGAAGGACCGTGCGTTCTACGCGGGCAAGGTCGCGGCGGCCCGGCACTTCGCCGCCACCGTCCTGCCGTCCGTCGCCGTGGCGCGGCGCGTCGCCGAGGAGACCGACCTGTCCCTGATGGACCTGGACGAGGCCGCCTTCTGACGGCCCGGCGCACCCCGCCCCGCGCGGCGGCGGGCGGGGTGCGCCGGACGCCCCGGGCGCTCCTGGGCGGATTCGTATGCTGTGCCCCATGAGCGCACCCTTCGACCGCGGCCACACCGACGACCTGATGGCGTTCCTCGCCGCGTCCCCCACGCCGTACCACGCGGCGGCGAACGCGGCACGCCGCCTGGCCGACGCGGGGTTCACCCCGCTGCGGGAGACCGACCCGTGGGACGGCGCCCCCGGCGGCCGGTACGTCCTGCGCGGCGGCGCGCTCATCGCCTGGTACGTGCCCGAGGGCGCGGCGCCCGCCACCCCGTTCCGCGTCATCGGCGCCCACACCGACTCCCCCACCCTGCGGATCAAGCCGTCCCCCGACGGCGGCAGGCACGGCTGGAAGCAGCTCACCGTCGAGATCTACGGCGGTCCGCTCCTCAACAGCTGGCTCGACCGGGATCTCGGGATCGCCGGGCGCCTGGTGCTGCGCGACGGCGGCACCGTCCTCGTGAACGTGGACCGGCCGCTGCTGCGCGTCCCCCAGCTCGCGATCCACCTCGACCGGTCCGTGAACGACGGCCTGGCCCTGGACAGGCAGCACCACACCATGCCGCTGTGGGGTCTCGGGGAGCCGCGGGACGGCGAGCTGATCGCGTTCCTCGCGGACGCGGCGGGGCTCCCGTCGGCCGACGCGGTGGCCGGCTTCGACCTGATGACGCACGCCGTCGAGCCGCCCGCGTACCTCGGCCGCGACCGTGAGCTGCTGGCCGCCCCCCGTCTCGACAACCTGCTGTCGGTGCACGCCGGCACCGCGGCGCTCCTGGACGCCGCCCGCCCGGACACGCGCTTCGTGCCGGTCCTCGCCGCGTTCGACCACGAGGAGACCGGCAGCGAGTCCGACACCGGCGCCGCGGGGCCGCTCCTGGCCACCGCCCTGGAGCGCGACGTGTACGCCCGCGGCGGGACCCACGAGGACCGCGCCCGCGCCCTCGCCGGCTCGTACTGCCTGTCCGCCGACACGGGCCACGCCGTCCACCCCAACTACGGCGAGCGCCACGACCCCGACCACCGCCCCCGCGCCGGCGGCGGTCCCCTCCTCAAGGTCAACGTGAACCAGCGCTACGCCACCGACGCCGCGGGCCGCGCGGTGTTCACCGCCGCGTGCGAGCAGGCGGGCGTGCCGTGGCAGCCGTTCGTCTCGCACAACGACGTGCCCTGCGGCACGACGATCGGCCCCATCACCGCGACCCGGCACGGCATTCCCACGGTGGACGTGGGGGCGCCGATCCTGTCGATGCACTCCGCGCGCGAACTGTGCGCGGCGAACGACCCGTTCCTCCTCGCGAACGCGATGGCGGCCTTCCTGCGGCCCGCCGGCTGAGGCCGTCGGCCCCGGTGCGGCAGGCTTGTCGATGTCCTGTCACAGAGTCGTGAAACGGGGCCGCGACGATGGTGGGCACGGGGCCGGGCGGCGGCGTTCTGCACAACGCCTCCGCCCGGCTCCGCCCCTCGTCGCGCGCACCCCCGCGGCGCCGTGCGCGGCACTAGGATTCGTCCCGGAAGAACCATTCACCGGCCGCGTCGGCGCGGCGTACCGTGTGACCACCCAAGCCAGCGACGAAACCGCCACGAGGGGTTCTGTGACCGAGCGATCGAGCCTTCAGCCGTACATCGATGCCTGGACCCAGTCGATCGAGTCGATATCGGAGCTGGCCTCCTCGCTCGTCGAGGGCGAGTGGAACCGCCCCACGGAGCGCGTCGGCTGGTCGGTGCGGGACGTCGTGTCCCACGTGATCGGCGGCGAGTGCGAGGCCCTGGGCGACCCGCGCCCCATCCACGCCCTGCCGCGCGACCTCTACCACGTCGTGGACGAGACCACGCGCTACCTGGAGGTCCCCGTCGACGTGCGCCGGCACCACACGGGGCCGGAGATGACGAGCGAGCTTGAGTACACGGTCATCCGCCGCTCCCGCCAGCTCCGCAACGAACGCCGCGGCCCCGACGCCGAGATCACCCACCCCCTCTACGGCACCCTGACGCTCCGTGAGTTCCTCGCCCAGCGGATCTTCAACGTGTGGACGCACGAGCAGGACCTGCGGCGCGCCCTGCGGCAGCCCGGCGACCTGGCGTCCCCGGCGGCCCTCGTCGCCCGGGACGTGCTGCTGCGGCGGCTGCCCGGCATCGTCGCGGAGCGGGCGGACGCGCCGAAGAAGTCGGCCGTCGTGTTCGAGGTGAGCGGTCCGGTGGAGTTCGTGCGCACGGTCCGCGTCGACGAGGAGGGCAACGGCAGCGTCGACGGCAACCCGTCGCTCGGCCCGCTCGTCACGTTCACCACCGACTGGGAGACGTTCACGCGCGTCGCGAGCGGGCGGGTGCGGGCCAGGCGGGTCGCCGACAAGGTGAAGGTCGAGGGCGACACGGTCCTCGCCGAGCGCATCCTGACGAGCTTCCCCGTCGCGTACTGACGGCGGCCGGTCAGGAGACCGGCTCAAGGCCGGTGGAGACGGTCAGCTTGATCGGCGGGTCCGTGTCCGGGTCGTACGGCTGGCCGGGTCCCGGCGTCTGCGCGATGACCATGCCCTCGCCCTTCAGCGTCTCGTCCTCGTAGCGGACGTCGTCCTCGTAGCGCCAGCCGGCCGCCCGTATGCACGCCTTCACCGAGTCGATGTGCACGTCGTAGAAGTCCGGCATGGCGACGGCGCCCGCGTGCTCGTTCTGGTCCCAGTGGTCGAAGGCGCCGGAGCACTCCGTCGCGGCGATCGTCTTCTCCGGGTCGCCGGGTGTGTAGCGGCGCCCGTCGGTGGCGGTCGCCTCCGCGGTGCCCTCCACGGCGGTTTCCGTACCGCCCGCCTCCGGCTCCCCGCCACCGCCGCGGGTGAGCGCGACGAACGAGACGGCCGCGATCAGCGCCACCGCGACGGCCGCTGCCGCCACCACGAGCCAGGTGGCCCGCGACCTCGCGGGACGGCCGCCGCCGGCCGCCGGCACGGGCGCGGGGGTCACCGGCGGGGCGTACGGCCCCGCCGGCGGCGTGTCGCCGCCGACGCGCGGGTAGCCGTAGGCGCCGCCACCGCCCAGCGCGTACGGCGAGGGCGTCACCGGCGCCCCGAACTCGGGGAACACCGCCTGCGCTATGCCCGCGCCGCTCCCGCCCGGCGGCGGCGCGTCCGGTGCGATCGAGGGCGCCGCGCCGGTCAGCAGCTCCGCGACGCGGCGGCACTCCGCCAGCATCTCGCCGGCGCTGCGGAACCGCTCGTTGGGGTTCTTGCGCAGCGCCCGCGCGATGAGGGCGTCCAGCGCGGGCTCGATCGCCGTGTTCAGCGACGAGGCGACCGGCGGGTCCTCCGTGACGTGCGCGTACGCGACGGCGAGGCCGGTGTCGGCGTCGAACGGGACGCGTCCGGTGACCAGCTCGAAGAGCATCACGCCCACCGAGTACAGGTCGGCGCGGGCGTCCACGGCGCGGCCGAGCGCCTGCTCGGGCGACAGGTACTGCGGCGTGCCGACGACCATCCCGGTCTGCGTCATGGACGTCACCCCGGTCTGCATGGCCCGCGCGATGCCGAAGTCCATGACCTTGACGGCGCCGCGCCGCGTGATCATGACGTTGCCCGGCTTGATGTCGCGGTGGACGAGCCCCTTCTCGTGGCTCAGGTCCAGGGCGGCGAGGACGCCCGCCGTGATCCGCAGCGCCTTGTCGGCGGGCATCGCGCCCCACGCGGCGATGTCGTTCTCCAGCACGTCGCGCAGGCCCTGGCCGTCGACGTACTCCATGACCATGTACGGGACGGCGCCGCCGCCCTCCCGTTCCTCACCGGTGTCGTAGACGGAGACGATGTTCGGGTGCGTGAGTTTCGCCACGGCCTGGGCCTCGCGGCGGAACCGCTCGCGGAACGCGTCGTCGCCGCTGACCTCGCTCCGCATCGTCTTGACGGCGACCTCGCGCTCCAGCACGGTGTCCCACGCGAGGTGGACGGCCGCCATGCCGCCCCGGCCGAGGAGCCGCCGCAGCGCGTAGCGGCCGCCGCCGACGGTCGAGTGTCCGGTCATGCGACGTGTTCCCCCCAGGCGGCGCGCGGCCGCCGTGCCGCGGGCGCGCGTGTGTACGGAGCCGTTTTCCGTGGCCAGTGTGCCCCAGCCCCCGGGGACGTCAAGTCTCAACTTGTCAGCGTGGCCCGCGAACGGGTTTGATGGCCCGGCGACCCAGTGAACACGGCGAGGACTGATGGCACAGGACCAAGGCGCTGCGGGCTCCGGCGAGGACGAGTCCGGGGCGTCCGGCAACGAGGTCCCCGAAACGCCGGACATGTGGGGAAACGGCGGATTCGTCGGAGACGGCCGCTACCGGCTGACGCACCGGCTCGGCCGCGGGGGCATGGCGGAGGTGTTCGCCGCCGAGGACGTACGGCTCGGCCGGACGGTGGCGGTGAAGCTGCTGCGCTCCGACCTGGCCGAGGACCCGGTGTCCAAGGCGCGCTTCACGCGCGAGGCGCAGTCGGTGGCGGGCCTGAACCACCACGCCGTCGTCGCCGTCTTCGACTCCGGCGAGGAGACCGGCAACGGCCGCGTCACCCCGTACATCGTGATGGAGCTGGTCAACGGCCGGACGATCCGCGACCTGCTGATCGACTCCGACCCGCCGCCGCCCGAGCGCGCCCTCGCGATCGTCTCGGGTGTGCTTGAGGCCCTGGCCTACAGCCACCAGCACGGCATCGTGCACCGCGACATCAAGCCGGCGAACGTCATCATCACGGACACGGGCGCCGTCAAGGTCATGGACTTCGGCATCGCGCGGGCGCTGCACGGCGCCGCGCAGACGATGACGCAGACCGGCATGGTGATGGGCACGCCGCAGTACCTCTCGCCCGAGCAGGCGCTCGGCAAGACGGTGGACACCAGGTCCGACCTGTACGCGGTCGGCTGCCTCCTGTACGAGCTGCTGACGCTGCGCCCGCCGTTCATCGGCGAGACGCCGCTGTCCGTCGTCTACCAGCACGTCCAGGACATGCCGCGGCTGCCGTCCGAGGTGGCCCCCGCGTCGCCGCCCGAGCTGGACGGCCTGGTCATGCGCGCCCTCACGAAGGACCCCGAGGACCGTTACCAGACGGCCGAGGAGATGCGCGGCATGGTGCGGTACGCGCTGCGCATGCTGGAGGAGCACGGCGGCCACACCGCCGGCCTGTGGAACACCGGTTCCCTCACCGGCGGGACGACCCCGCCGCTCGGCACCGCCGCCCCGACCCGCGCCACGACCACCGCGGCCACCCCGGCGGCCGGTGTCCCGCTGCTGCTCGGCGGCCCGGACGGCACCCCGCCCGGCGGCACGGCGGCCGACGCGCGCACCGGCTCGCGGCTGCGCATCCTGCTGGTGGCGGTCCTCGCGGTCCTCGCGGTCGCGACGGGCGTCCTCGTCGCCGTCCGGCTGGGCGGCGGCGACGATCCGGCCGACCCGCCGGCGGAGTCGGGGCCGCCGAGCCCGACCGAGTCGGCGGACCAGCGGCCGGACGACGAGTCCCCCTCCTCGGACGAGACGGCCGAGGAGGACGAGCACCGGGACGACTCCGGCACCTCCGGGGGCCAGGAGTGGGACGAGGACTGGGACCAGGGCTGGGAGGACGACGGCGACCAGTCGACGACGTCCCCGACCGAGCAGCCGACGGGCGAGGAGACCGAGCAGCCCACCGGCGACCCGACGCAGTCCGACGACGAGACGCCCCCGCCGGACAGCGGCTCGGACGACGGCGGCAGCGGTGACGAGGGCGAGGAGTCCCCGCCGCCGACGGGCGACACCGGCACGGGCGACGCCGAGGGCGGCGACGCGGACACCGGTACGGGCGAGGACGTCAGCGGCGCCGAGGGCGACACCACGACGACCCCCTGACGATCCGCCTCAGCATGTCCCTCACGGAGCAGACCCTGACCGTGCTGGTCCGCCGCTACGGTCAGGGCACCCCCATCGACTGCCGGCCGCTGACCGCCGGGCTCCTCAACCGCGGCTACCGCGTCGCGACGACCACCGGCCGGTTCTTCCTGAAGCACCACCTCGACGGCGACCCGGCCGCCACCGACCCGCTGGTGCGGCAGCACCGCGCGACGGCCGAGCTGGCGCGCCTCGGCCTGCCCGTCGCGCCACCGCTGCCCGACCGGGACGGCCGCACGGTCGTCGTGCACCGGGGCCGCTGCTACGCCCTGCACCCCTGGGTGGACGGCAGGCACCGGGACGGCGGGCAGCTCAGCCGCGGCCAGAGCGACCGCCTGGGGGCGCTGCTCGGGCGCGTGCACCGGGCACTCGACCAGGTGATAAGGCGTACTCCCTTGCCGTACGCCCCGCCGTCGCTGAACGCGCCCCACCGCGCCTCGGCCGTGCCGACCGAGACGGAGGAGCTGATCGCGCGGCTGCTCGGGCTGATCCGCGCCCGGCCGCGCCGCACCGGCTTCGACGAGCTGGCCGAGCACCGCCTGCTGGAGCGCCGCGACCTGCTGCGCGCCCACGCGCACCGCCGCCCGGGACCCGCCGAGGTGCCCGCAGAGGGCTGGGTGCACGGCGACTTCCACCCGCTGAACCTGCTGTACCGCGCCGAGGGGCCGGTCGAGCCGGTCGCGATCGTGGACTGGGACCGACTTGACGTGCAGCCGCGCGCGGAGGAGGCGGTCCGCGCCGCGGCGATCTTCTTCCTGCGGCCGCGGGGCACGCTCGATCTGGCGAAGGTCCGGGCGTACGCCCGCGCGTACCGGACCGCCACGGGCGCGCGTCCGGACGAGCTGGCCGCCGCGGTGCACCGCGTGTGGTGGGAGCGGCTGAACGACTTCTGGATGCTGCGCTGGCACTACGAGCGCCACGACCACCGGGCCGATCCGCAGTTCCCGGCGGCGTCGGCGCTCGTCGTGTGGTGGACGCGGCACCGGGAGCGGGTGTCGGAGGCGTTCACGGGCTGACCGGGATCCGGCGCCGCCGCGTCACTCGCGCTTGCCGGCCTGGAGGCGCGCGACGTAGGCGGCGGCCTGGGAGCGGCGTTCCATGCCCAGCTTGGCGAGGATGCTGGAGACGTAGTTCTTGATCGTCTTCTCGGCGAGGTGCAGCTCCTCGCCGATGGCGCGGTTGGTCAGGCCGTCGCCGATGAGGTCGAGGATGCGGCGTTCCTGCTCGGTCAGGCGGGCCGTGCGTTCGTCCCCGGCGCCCGGCGCGTTCTGCGCGGCCTGCCCGCCGCCGCGCAGGCGCTCCAGCACGCGGCGGGTCGCGTCCGGGTCGAGGAGGGACTTGCCGGCCGCCACGTCCCGTACGGCGGAGAGCAGTTCACTGCCCCGGATGGCCTTCAGCACATAGCCGGACGCGCCCGCCATGATGGCGTCGAACAGCGCCTCGTCGTCCGCGTACGACGTGAGCATCAGGCACCGGATCGACTCGTCCTGCGATCTGATGTCCCGGCAGACCTCGACGCCGCTGCCGTCCGGGAGGCGCACGTCGAGGACCGCGACATCGGGCCGCGCGGCCGGGACGCGGGCGCGCGCCTCGGCCGCCGTGCCCGCCTCGCCGGCGATCTCGATGTCGGACTCCATGGCCAGCAGCTCCCGTACGCCGCGCCGCACCACCTCGTGGTCGTCGAGGAGGAATACCCGGATTTTTCCGTCTTCTGGCACGTGACCAGTCTCACACAGCGCGCTCCCGGGCGCCCGGCGTACGCCCCCGCGACGGCCGTCGCGAACCTTCCCGGGACCCGGTCGGCCGGGTTAACGTGCAAGGGTCCCCACGCGCTGGGAGGCTGGTGACCAACCTGGACCAGCGCGGCTCCACTCCCTCGACAAGTACTTGGACATCACAGTAAATCCGCAGGTCAGGGGCGCTTTCACGTCTTGTGGGCGGCACGGCTACCGTGCTCTTATGAGGCGGTCGTACGGGACCGGGGCAAGGGACATGGAACCCGCTCGGTTCCGCGCGCCGCACCCACCCCCGTGCGCCGTACGGGACCGGGCGAGCCGCACTGGCCGCCCGGCGGACCCCGGGGGCCGGACCGACGGAGGAGCACGAGTGACCGTGGAGAGCAGAGCCGCGCACGGCTCGGGCGCGCGCAAGACCGCGACCGCACCGCGGAAGAAGGCGGCGCGCCCGGCGCGCCGCGGCGGCGGACGGAGCACGGGCGGCGCGGCCGGCGCGATGGTGCAGCTCCTGACGCCCGAGGGCGAGCGCGTCGAGCACCCCGACTACTCCCTCGACATCACCGACGACGAGCTGCGCGGCCTGTACCGCGACATGGTGCTGTCGCGGCGGTTCGACGCCGAGGCGACGGCGCTCCAGCGCCAGGGCGAACTGGGCCTGTGGCCCTCGCTGCTGGGCCAGGAGGCCGCGCAGATCGGCTCGGCCCGCGCGCTGCGGCCCGACGACTACGTCTTCCCGACCTACCGCGAGCACGGCGTGGCGTGGTGCCGCGGCGTCGACCCGCAGATGCTGCTCGGCATGTTCCGGGGCGTCAACCACGGCGGCTGGGACCCGAACACCAACAACTTCCACCTCTACACGATCGTCATCGGCTCACAGGTCCTGCACGCCACGGGCTACGCGATGGGCGTGGCGAAGGACGGCTCCGACGCCGCGGTGCTGGCGTACTTCGGCGACGGCGCCTCCAGCCAGGGCGACGTGGCGGAGGCGTTCACCTTCTCGGCCGTCTACAACGCGCCGGTCGTCTTCTTCTGCCAGAACAACCAGTGGGCCATCTCGGAGCCCACCGAGCGGCAGACCCGCGTACCGCTGTACCAGCGGGCGCAGGGCTACGGCTTCCCCGGTGTCCGGGTCGACGGCAACGACGTGCTGGCCGTCCTCGCCGTCACCCGCGCGGCGGCCGAGCACGCGCGGTCGGGCCAGGGGCCGATGCTCGTCGAGGCGTTCACCTACCGGATGGGCGCCCACACCACGTCCGACGACCCGACGCGCTACCGCCCCGACGACGAGCTGGCCGTCTGGGAGGCGCGCGACCCGATCCTGCGGCTGCGCCGCCACCTGGAGCGGCTCGGCGCGGCGGACGCGGCGTTCTTCACCGCGCTCGACGAGGAGAGCGACGCCCTCGCGCGGCGCGTGCGGGAGGCGATCCGCACCATGCCCGACCCCGACCCGATGGCGGCGTTCGAGCACGTGTACGCCGACGGGCACACCCTGGTGGACGAGGAGCGTGCCCAGTACGCCGCCTACCTCGCGTCGTTCGCCGACCACGCCGAGGAGAACTGAGATGGCCGAGCGGCTCCCTCTCGCGAAGGCGGTCAACGCCGCCCTGCGCACCGCGCTCGACGCGGACCCGAAGGTCCTCGTGATGGGCGAGGACGTCGGCAAGCTCGGCGGCGTCTTCCGGGTCACCGACGGCCTGCAGAAGGACTTCGGCGAGGACCGTGTCATCGACACGCCGCTGGCCGAGTCCGGCATCATCGGCACGGCGATCGGCCTCGCGCTGCGCGGCTACCGGCCGGTGACGGAGATCCAGTTCGACGGCTTCGTGTTCCCCGCGTACGACCAGATCGTCACGCAGCTCGCGAAGATGCACGCGCGGGCGCTGGGGAAGATCAGGCTGCCGGTGGTGGTGCGCATCCCGTTCGGCGGCGGCATCGGCGCGGTCGAGCACCACAGCGAGTCCCCGGAGGCGCTGTTCGCGCACGTCGCCGGCCTGAAGATCGTCGCCCCCTCGAACGCGCACGACGCCTACTGGATGCTGCGGCAGGCCATCGAGTGCGACGACCCGGTCATCTTCTTCGAGCCGAAGGCCCGCTACTGGGACAAGGGCGACGTCGACACGGACGGCATCCCCGGGCCGCTGCACGCGGCGCGGGTGGTGCGCGAGGGCACCGACCTGACGCTCCTCGCGTACGGCCCGACCGTGAAGACGGCCCTGGCGGCGGCGGAGGCTGCGGCCGATGAGGGCACCTCCCTGGAGGTGGTGGACATGCGGTCGGTGTCGCCGATCGACTTCGACACGATCCAGCGGTCGGTGGAGAAGACGGGCCGGCTGGTCGTCGCGCACGAGGCGCCGGTGTTCTTCGGGTCGGGTGCCGAGATCGCCGCGCGGATCACGGAGCGGTGTTTCTACCATCTGGAGGCGCCGGTGCTGCGGGTGGGCGGGTTCCACGCCCCCTACCCGCCGGCGCGCATAGAGGAGGACTACCTCCCCGGGCTTGACAGGGTGCTGGACGGCGTCGACCGCGCCTTGGCGTACTGAGTGAAGAGGTCGAGGAGAGCGTGACGATGGCTGCTGCGGCACAGCGGTTCCGTGAGTTCCGGATGCCGGACGTCGGTGAGGGTCTCACGGAGGCGGAGATCCTGAAGTGGCTCGTCCAGCCGGGTGACACGGTGAGCGACGGCCAGGTGGTGGTGGAGGTCGAGACCGCCAAGGCGGCGGTCGAGCTGCCCATCCCGTTCGACGGCCGGGTGCGGGAGATCCACGTCCCGGAGGGCACGACGGTCGACGTCGGGTCGCCGATCATCACCGTGGACACCGATCCGGCGGCCGGTGACGACGGCGGCGACGGTGCCGTCCCGGCGGCGGAGGCCGGGGCCGGGGAGAAGCGGGAGCCGGTGCTCGTCGGGTACGGCGTGTCCGCCGGGGCGACGCGGCGTCGGCCGCGGAAGGCGGTGCCCGCGCCGGCCGCCGCCGTGTCCGTCCCCGAGCCGGAGCCGGAGCCCGAGCCCGAGCCCGAGCCCGCGGCGACCGTCCCGGCACCGGCGGCCGGGGACGGCGCGCGGCCGCTCGCCAAGCCGCCGGTGCGCAAGCTCGCCAAGGACCTGGGCGTGGACCTCACCGCCGTCGTCCCGACCGGGCCGGGCGGCGTCATCACGCGCGACGACGTCCGCTCGGCGGCCGAGCCCGCGCCCGCGAGCCGCGCGCAGGCCCCCGTCCCCGCGGCGGCGGTCGCCGACGAGCCGCCGTCCGACGCCGCGCGGGAGCGGCGGGAGCCCATCAAGGGCGTCCGGCGGGTGATGGCGCAGGCCATGGTGGAGAGCGCGTTCACCGCGCCGCACGCGACGGAGTTCGTGACGGTGGACGTGACGCGGACCGTCCGTCTCGTCGAGCGCCTCAAGGCGGACGAGGACCTGGCCGGGCTGCGCGTGAACGTCCTGCTGATCGTCGCGAAGGCGTTCCTGCTCGCGATCCGCCGCAACCCGGAGGTCAACGCCTACTGGGACGAGGCGAACCAGGAGATCGTCCACAAGGACTACGTGAACCTGGGCATCGCCGCCGCCACGCCGCGCGGCCTCGTCGTCCCGAACATCAAGGACGCCGGGTCGAAGACCCTGCCGGAGCTGGCCCGCGCCCTCGGCGACCTGGTGACGACGGCCCGCGAGGGGCGCACGACACCCGCCGACATGCGCGGCGGCACGGTCACCATCACCAACATCGGCGTCTTCGGCATCGACACGGGCACGCCCATCCTGAACCCGGGCGAGTCCGCGATCCTCGCCCTCGGCGCCGTCCGCGAGAAGCCGTGGGTCCACAAGGGCAGGGTGAAGCCCCGGCACGTGACGACGCTCGGTCTGTCGTTCGACCACCGTCTGATCGACGGCGCGCTCGGCTCGCGCGTCCTCGCGGACGTTGCGGCGATCCTGGAGCACCCGCGCCGCCTGCTGAGCTGGGGCTGACGCGGCACGAAGCGGCCCGTGGTCACGCCGATGACGTGACCACGGGCCGTTCGCGTCCGTATGTCCCCGGGCGGGGACGTCTCACAGGTAGGGGCCGGAGCGGGCGCCGCCGTGCGGGTCCTTGCCGCCGGGCTCGGCCACGTCGTCCGGCAGGGCGCCCGGCGGCAGCGCGCGGCGCATCTGTTCGAGCTGCGCGCGGGCCGCCATCTGCTGGGCGAACAGCGCGGTCTGGATGCCGTGGAACAGCCCCTCCAGCCAGCCCACGAGCTGCGCCTGCGCGATCCGCAGCTCGGCCTCGGTCGGCACCCCGTCGTCGGTGAACGGCAGCGACAGGCGGCTCAGTTCCTGCACCAGCTCGGGCGCGAGGCCCTCCTCCAGCTCCTTCACCGAGCTGGCGTGGATCTCCTTCAGCCGCGCCCGGCTCGCCTCGTCCAGGGGAGCGGCCTTCACCTCCTCCAGGAGCTGCTTGATCATGCTGCCGATGCGCATGACCTTCGCCGGCTGTTCCACCATCTCGGTGATGGGCGTCTCGGAGCGGCCCTCGTCACCGTCGCCGCCGTCCTTGCCGGGCGCGCCGCTCAGCGCCATCCCGTCCGGACCCACGACCAGGATCTGGGCGTTCTCCTGCGGTGGTTCGTTCCTCGGCTGAGTCATGCCTCCATCATGCAACGCCGCTGACCCGCGCGCCGCGCGAGGGGGAACCACCCGCTGTCCTAGAGTCCTAGGACAACCATACTTGACAGGGCACCCCTTCATCAGCAGTCTGTCTTATTGTCGTAGCACAAGCGGAGAAACACGTGATCGAGTTCGTGCTGGACGGCCGTTCGCGGACGGCCACGTACGTGCAGCTCGTCCTCCAGGTGAAGCAGGCCCTCCGGGTCGGCCTCGCCCGGCCGGGCGACCAGTTGCCGAAGGTCCGTCAGGTCGCGCAGTCCCTCGCGATCAACCCGAACACGGTCCTGAAGGCCTACCGGGAGCTCGAACTGGAGGGCCTGGCGGAAGGCAGGCCGGGGGTCGGCACCTTCCTGATCGCCACCCCGGCCGACTCGTCACCGGCCGACCACACGGACCTGCGCGACGAACTCGTGGCCTGGCTCACCAGGGCACGCGCCGCCGGTCTGGGCCGGGAGGACGTCTCCGCCCTGATCGACACCACCCTGCGCGCCATGCCCGACGCGCCACCACCCGATGACAGCGATTGAGAAGCGGGGAACACCCATGACGGACACGGCCCTGGAGACCAGCGGCCTCGGCAAGCGCTACGGGCGCGGCTGGGCGCTCCAGGATTGCTCGCTGCGACTGCCCGCCGGGCGGATCGCCGGACTGGTCGGCCCGAACGGCGCGGGCAAGTCCACCCTGCTGCACCTGGCCGTCGGCCTGCTGCGGCCCGACGCCGGCCGGGTGCGGGTCTTCGGCGCCGACCCGCACGCCAACACGGACGTCCTGCCCGACGTCGGGTTCGTCGCGCAGGACACGCCCCTCTACCGCGACTTCAGCGCCACCGACCTGATCGCCCTGGGCGGCAGGCTGAACCGGCGCTGGGACGCCGCGTTCGCCCGTGACCCCGTCGCCGGCCTCGACATCCCGCCCGACAAGCCGGTCGGCGCCCTCTCCGGCGGTCAGCGGGCGCAGGTGGCGCTCGCCCTCGCGATGGCCAAACGCCCGCGGCTGCTGCTGCTCGACGAGCCGGTCGCGGCCCTCGACCCCCTGGCCCGCCGTTCCTTCATGCAGGCCCTGATGGGCATGGTCGGCGAGAGCGGCACGACGGTGCTGCTGTCCTCGCACCTCGTCGCCGACCTGGAGCGGGTGTGCGACCACCTGGTCGTCCTCCAGCGCTCCCACGTCCGGCTCGCCGGCCCCGTGGACGACCTGCTCGACGGGCACCGCACCCTGGTCGGTCCGCGCACCGGGCCGGACGGCGTGCCGGGGGTGGCCGAGGTCATCGCCGCGAGCCACACCGACCGGCAGTCCACGCTGCTGGTCCGCACCGACGACGACGGCCGCCTCGGCCGGGACTGGACCCAGCACGACGTGTCCCTGGAGGACATCGTCCTCGGCTACCTCCAGGCCGGGGACTCCCGCACCCGCACCGCATCGGACGTGACCGCGTGATCTGGCTCATCTGGAAACAGCACCGCAAGCAGGCCCTCTTCGCCGCCATCGGCCTGGCCGTGCTGGCCGCGGTCATGGTCCCCACCGGCCTGGACATGCGCGACGCCTACGACGACTCGGGGCTCGGCGCCTGCCTCGCGGACCTCGGGACCGAGCCACTCGCCCCCAACTCGGCCGTGGACGCCTGCAACGCCCTCAGCACCGCCTTCCAGAACGAGTTCAAATCCCTGTCGTACGTCGGCATCCTCTTCGTGGCGCTGCCGCTGCTCGTGGGGCTCTTCTTCGGCGCGCCGCTGGTCTCCCGCGAGGTCGAGCAGGGAACGCACCGTTTCATATGGACGCAGGGTGTCGGCCGCGGCCGCTGGGCGCTCGCCAAGTTCGGTGTCATCGGCGGCCTCACGACGCTCCTCGCCGCGGCGTACGCGCTGGGTGTCTCGTGGTGGTACGCGCCGATGGCGGCCAACGGGAACGGCCGGTTCGGCTACATCTGGTTCGACGTCCAGGGCATCGCGCCCATCGGCTACACCCTGTTCGCCGTGGCCCTCGGCATCCTCGCCGGCACGCTCTCGCGCCGCATGCTGACCGCGATGGCCACCACGCTCGCCGGCTTCGTCGTCGTGCGCGTCGCCGTCGAGACACTGCTGCGGCGTCACTTCATGTCCGCCGAGAGCCTCACCTACGGACTCGCGAGCACCGATGGGCCGAACCCCGCGTCGGGCGACTGGATCCTGAGCCAGGGGCTGCGCGACGCGGCGGGGAACCTGGTGCGCGAGAACGCGCAGGTCGGCTGCCCGCCCGCGGCCACAGGACAGGACGGGGCCGACGCGTGCGCGGACGCGATGGCCGCGCAGGGTCTCGGCCCCGGCTCCCACAACTGGCGGCTCTACCAGCCCGGTGACCGCTTCTGGGACTTCCAGTTCATCGAGACGGGCCTCTTCGTCGCCCTGGCCGCGCTGCTGCTGCTCCTCGCGTTCCACCGCGTCCGCCGCATCGCCTGACGGAGGTCCCGGTACGGCCGCCCCGTCAGACGATCCCCGCCCCGGACGGGGCGACGATCCCGTACAGGTCCGCGATGGTGGCGAGGGCGGCGTCGTGCACCTGGCGTGCGTCCAGTTCGGTGCCTGCGACGGGCAGCGCGCGGGTCGCGCAGGCGTCGGCGACGACGGTGGGGCGGTTGCCGCGCAGGAAGGCGCCCTGGGCGGTGGCCGCCACGCACATGTGCGTCATGAAGCCGGCGATGACGAGGTCGGTGGTGCCCGCGGCGTCGACGTGCCGGTCGAGGTCGGTGCCGACGAAGGCGTTCGGCACCTTCTTGACGACGACGGGCTCGCCGTCGGCCGGCGCGACCGCGGGGTGGATCCGCCCGATCTC
This sequence comes from Streptomyces sp. RFCAC02, assembly GCF_004193175.1. Lineage (NCBI taxonomy): Bacteria > Bacillati > Actinomycetota > Actinomycetes > Kitasatosporales > Streptomycetaceae > Streptomyces > Streptomyces sp. RFCAC02. The sequence goes on from NZ_SAUH01000001.1 coordinate 2,972,971, forward strand.
GGCGCGGATGTCGTACGGCGTGCCCTCGCCGCCGTCGTTGACGACATGGATGACCGCGGTGCCCGCCCGCCGGGCACGCTCCAGCAGCCGGGCACCGGCGTCCAGCGCGGCCCGCCAGCCGTCCAGTTCCATCACGCCGGTCGTATAGGTGTTCTGGTAGTCGACGAGGACGAGGGTGGAGCCGGCGAGCGTCGCGGGCGTGTCGTCGAGTCCGTTGAGCTGCCGCAGGGTCGTCGTGGGCATGGGAAACCACCTGGGTCATGAGTCGGGGAGCGGGTCACCGGTGCGGTGACCCGCGCCTTCGACGCTAGAACCGCGGCGCCGTGTCGGCAATGTCGTCTATCCTGCAGAAACCGACATCCCCGGGAGCGCGCATGACGACCGCTGGACGGCTGATCGCCGTCGTCCTCTTCGACGGGGTCGACCTGCTGGACGTCACCGGGCCGCCCGAGGTCTTCTCCCTCGCCCGGCGCGAGACGGACGAGGCGGCCGGGTACGAGGTCGTCCTCGCCGCCGAGACCCTGGACCCGGTCACCACCGCCGCCGGCGTCCGCGTCCTGCCCGACACCACCTTCGACGCGCTGGCGGCGAGGCGCCCGGACACCCTGGTCGTCCCCGGCGCGGTCGCGGCGGACGGCCGCGGCGGCGTCCGCCCGCTCACCGACCCGGCCGTGGTGACGCGGGTGCGGCAGCTCGCCGGACTCTCCCGCAGGGTGGCGTCCGTCTGCGTCGGGGCGCACATCCTGGCGGCGGCCGGTCTCCTCGACGGCAAGCGCGCCACCACGCACTGGTCGACCGCCCAGCGGCTCGCCGCCGACCATCCGGACGTCGAGGTCGACCCCGACCCGATCTTCATCCGCCAGGGCGACGTGTGGACCGGCGCGGGCATCAGCGCCTGCCTCGACCTCTCGCTCGCCCTCATCGCCGACGACCTGGGCGAGGCCGTCGCGCTGCGCGTCGCCCGGCAGCTCGTGATGTACCTGAAGCGGCCCGGCGGGCAGAGCCAGTTCAGCGTCCCCCTGGAGCAGGTCGCGACCACGCGCCGCGTCGAGGACCTGCGCCACCACATCATGCGCCGCGTCGCCGAGCCCCTCACCGTCGCCGACCTCGCAGCGCACCTGCACGTGAGCGACCGTCAGCTCACCCGCATCTTCAAGACGGAGCTCGGCACGACCCCGCACGCCTACGTCGAGTCGGTGCGCGTCGAAGCGGCGCGCCAGGCGCTGGAATCGACCGACGACACCCTCGAACGGGTCGCCTCCGCCTGCGGGTTCGGCAGCGTCGACACGCTGGTGCGGGCGTTCCGCCGCAGACTCGACACGACCCCGACCGAGTACCGGAGGCGGTTCCGCACCCGCGCCGGCGTGTGACGCACGCCACACCCGCCGCATGTCACGAACGGCGCCGCAGCTTCCATCTGCTGATCGTCACCGCAACCTGACGACGGAGAGGCGGAAGCACGATGAGCGCACACCACGAGGTACTGGTCCTGGGCGCGGGCTACGCGGGCATGGCGGCCGCCATGCAGCTCGCGGCGAGGACGAAGCGGCGCGACGACGTGACAGTGACGCTGGTCAACGGCAGCGAGCGGTTCACCGAGCGGATGCGCCTGCACATGGCGGCGACGGGGCAGCCGCTCGACGCCCTCGACATCCCCGGGCTCCTCGACGGCACGGGGGCGCGCTTCGTACGGGGCTGGGTGACGGCCGTGGACGCGGACGCCAGGACCGTCAGGATCGACGACGACCGCGTCCTGCGCTACGACACGCTCGTGTACGCGCTCGGCGGCGTGGCCGACACGGCGGCGGTGCCGGGGGCGGAGGAGCACGCGTACACCCTGGACGGCGACCGGGACGCCGAACTGCTCGCCGGCCGGCTCGCCGGGGGCACCGGCACGGTCGCCGTCGTCGGCGGCGGGCCGACCGGCGTCGAGACGGCCGCCGAGATCGCCGAGCGCCACCCCGGCCTCGACGTCGTCCTGCTCGCCCGGCGGGAACCGGGCGCCGGCCTGGCGGCAGGGGCGGCGGCCCACGTCCGGGCCGCCCTCGACCGCCTGGGCGTGCGGGTGCGGGCCGGCGCCGAGGTCGTGAAGGTCCTGCCGGACGGCGTCGATGTCGCCGACGGGGAGCACGTCGCCGCCGACGCCGTGGTGTGGGCCGCGGGCACCCGGGTGTCGCCGCTGGCCGCCGCCGCCGGCCTCGCCGTGGACGGGCACGGCCGCGTCGTCACCGACAGGGCACTGCGCTCGGTGTCGCACCCGGAGGTGTACGCGGTGGGCGACGCGGCGGCCGTCGGGCAGGGCTACGGGGTCATGCACGGCACCTGCCAGGGCGGCATGCCGACGGGCGTGCACGCGGCGCTGACGATCCTCCGGACCCTGGGCGGCAAGCGGACGAAGCCGTTCCGGTTCGGCTACTACCACACGCCGATCAGCCTCGGCAGGAACGACGCCGTGGTGCAGTTCACGCACCCGGACGACAGCCCCCGGCGGATCTACCTGGCCGGACGCATGGCGGTCCGGTACAAGGAGACGGTGACAGCAGCCCCCTGGCCGACGTACGGCCGTATGAAGAGGATGCCCGCCTCGGGCGTGCTCTGGCCGCGCGGCGGCCGTTTCACCCGGAAGGGGGAGGCGCGGTGACCGGCGCGGCCATGGCTCCGGACGAGCGGGTGTTCACCGAGCACCGGTCCCTGCTGTTCTCGGTGGCGTACCGCCTCCTCGGCACGGCGGCCGACGCGGAGGACGCCGTGCAGGACGCCTGGCTCAAGTGGTCGGCCGCCGACCGCTCGCAGGTGGCCGACCCGAGGGCCTACCTGGCCCGCATCGTGTCGAACGTGGCGCTGGAGCGGCTGCGTTCGACCCGCCACAAGCGCGAGGCGTACGTCGGCCCCTGGCTCCCCGAGCCCATCCTCACCACCGAGGACTCGGCCGGGACCGTCCTGGACGCCGAGTCGGTCTCGATGGCGCTGCTGGTCGTGCTGGAGAGCCTGAGCCCGCTGGAGCGCGCGGTGTTCGTGCTGAAGGAGGTCTTCGGCTTCGGCCACGCCGAGATCGCGGAGGCGGTGGAGCGTTCCGAGACCGCCGTACGGCAGGCCGCGCACCGGGCGCGGGAGCACGTACGGGCGCGGCGGCCCCGCTTCACCGCCGACCGTCCGACGCGGCGCGCGGTCACCGAACGGTTCCTCGCCGCGGCGGGCGGCGGCGACGTCAACGCGCTGATGGAGGTGCTGTCCCCGGACGTCACCCTGTGGACGGACGGCGGCGGCAAGGTGCGGCAGGCCATGCGGCCGGTCACGGGGGCGGCGACGGTGGCCGCCTGGTTCGCGGCCATCGGCGCGGTCTCCTACCAGGGGATCGAACCGGCCGACATGGAGGTCGCGCTCGCCGCGATCAACGGCGGCCCCGGGATCGTGTTCCGGGGCGCCGGGCGGGTGATCGCGACGGTGACGTTCGACTTCGACGACGAGGGCCGCATCTCGGCCATCCACAACGTGGCCAACCCGGACAAGCTGCGGGCCGTCGCCGCGGGGACCGCGCACGACGTGGGCGGTGTCCGGGCGGGGGGCGTTCAGTAGCGGCGCAGGCGCAGGCCGGGGAGCCCGGACCCGGCCTGCGCGTCCGTCGACCGGCGCGCGCCGGAGGGCGGGAGTCACCCTCCGTGGTAGAGGCGGGGCAGGTCGATCAGTTGGATCGAGGGGTCGTTCTCCGCGAGGTGGCGCAGCTCATCGGTGAAGCCGGTGCCGCTGAAGCAGTAGAGCCTCGTCGCCTCGGTGGCCGTGCCGTTCCTGATCAGGAGGGAACGGATGTGCCGGAGGCGTTCCAGGTGACCGGCCCCCAGCACGTCACTCCATTTCGCTTCGCCGATGGCGAGCAGCGCCTGGCGGCCCTCCCGGTTCTCGCCGTGGACTGCGACGTCGACTTCGTGGCTGGTCCTGGCCGCCGGGTCGTTGACGGTTCCGCCCTCGACGCGTGCGACGTGCCCTCCCTGGGTGTCGGGTGTCGCATGCCAGCGTGCCCATTCCCGGCAGACCTGTTCGAAGTGTGGGCCGACGACCTTGCTGCGGAAGGTGGACCGGGCCCGGCGCCATACGCCGCCCGCCCGCCCGGGGCGCTCCAGATCGCCCCAGGCCGGGCGCATGACCGCGTGGTAGAAGGTGACGAGCGGCTCGGCGATGCGGTAGGCGGAACGGTTGCGGCGGAAGGCGTCGGCTTCGTGGGTGATCATGCCGACGTCCTGGAGGACGGTCAACGGGTGGGCGAGGTCGGTGGACTTGCGCCCCAGATAGTCGGCGATGCCGCCACGAGCGGCGTTGCCGGCGGCGATGGCTGCCAGTACCGAGTGGTACAACGCGGTGTCGTGGAGTTCGGGCTCCTCAGCGAGGAGGTAGCGGGCCTCCCGGAAAAGCGGACGCGCCGGGTTGAGCACCGCACGCACCACCCAGGCATCGAAATCGTCCGGCCCGGCGGGAGCGTCCTCCTGGGTGAACTCACGGCGGTAGGCGGGCGTCCCCCCGACGATGGCATGGGTCAGCAGCGCCGTGCGCGGGTCGTCGATCTGCCAGAACTCGGCCGCGAGCCGGAAGTCGAGGGTCGGGACCACGAGTTCGAGACCGGCTCGGCCACGCAGGGGAGCATCGCCGGACAGCAGTCGGCCCATGAACGACAGCGCGGAACCGCACAGCAGCAGGCGCACGGGCGTGTTGGTGTGCTGGGCGGCGGGGTCCAGAGCACGCTGGATGATCGAGGGCAGGGAGGGAGACGCCTTGACGAGAAAGGGGAACTCGTCGATGACCGCCACGGCGGGACCGCCCGCGTCGGCGAGGCGCATGAGTTCCACGACCGCCTCGTCCCAGTGTGCGAAACGGAACGGGGTGGGCAGTCCGCGATGACGGGCCAGTGCCTCACCGAACTGACGCAGGGCGTCGGCCTCGGTGGTCTCGGTGGCGGTGAACATGAAGCCGCCGGTGGCACGAGCGACGGCGTCGAGAAGGAAGGTCTTGCCCTGCCGACGACGGCCGGAGACCACGCCCAGCGTGGCGTGCGGGGACGGCAGGGTGGCGAACCGGGTCAGTTCTGCCCACTCGAAGTCGCGGTCGAACATCCCGGCGGGCTTGTCCACAGCACCAGCTCCTCATGGATAGGTGCAGTTATTATAGATACATCTCTCCATGCTCCCGCACGGACGCCTCGCCCCACCGTGCCCCCGCGTGTGACGCGCCCGGATCCTGGGCGGCGTCCAGGCGGGGGGCGTTCAGTAGCGGCGCAGGCGCAGGCCGAGGAGGCCGATGCCGAGGCCGATCGACGCGAGGCCGGCGCCGAGCGACAGGACCGGGAGGACCCGGTCGCCGCCCGTGTCCGCCGTCGCCGCCTGCGGCGATGCGGCGGGCGGGAGCGAGGGGGACGCGGGCTCCGGTGACGGTGACGGCGGGGCCGAGGGTGCCGCCGGTTCCGGCGGGGCGGCGCCGGGGGCGGTGGCGTGCCGCTCCCGGTGCTCCCGCCGCTCCTCGCGGTCGGGGCGCTCGTCCCACCGCGGCCGCGAGAACGGCGGGCGTTCACCGTCCACCGACTCCCGCCCGGCGCCGGGCCCGCGCTCCTCCGCCGCCGCGCCGGCCGGCAGCCCCGCCACCAGCACGATCGCGGCCAGGACGACGAGAACCGTCCCTCCCAGCGTGCCCACCACTGCCGCGACGCCCGCGCTCACCCTCACAGGCCCGCCCCTTCGTGCGTACTTCGTCCGACCGAGGACACCAGCGTCACACAGATGGACAAAGACCGCATATCGGACAAGCGGTTCAGCGGACGAGGACGATCTTCCCGGTGTGCCCGCTCGCCTCCATCACGCGGTGCGCCTCGGCCGCGTCGTGCATCGGGACGGTGCGGTCCACCACCGGCCGCACCCGGCCGTCCGCGATCAGCGGCCAGACGTGTTCGCGCACCGACGCGACGATCTCCGCCTTCTCCGCCGCTGGCCGCGCCCGCAGGGACGCCGAGGCGATGCTGCCGCGCTTCGCCATCAGGGCGCGGAAGTCCAGTTCGCCCGTGGCGCCGCCCTGGAAGCCGATGACGGTGATCCGGCCGTTCGGGGCGAGGGCGTCGATGTTCCTGGCGAGGTACTTGGCGCCGATGATGTCGAGGACGACGTCGGCGCCGTGCCCGTCCGTGGCACCGCGCAGCGCGGCGGGGAAGTCCTGCTCGCGGTAGTTGATGAGGATGTCGGCGCCGAGGGCCGCGCAGCGCTCCAGCTTCTCCGCGCTGCCCGCCGTGACGGCGACGCGCGCGCCGAGCGCCTTCGCGATCTGCACGGCGGCCGTCCCGATGCCGCTGCCGCCGCCGTGCACGAGGAGCGTCTCCCCGGCGCGCAGCCCCGCCTGCCGGAACACCGTCGACCACACCGTGCACACCACCTCGGGCAGGCCGCCGGCCGTCGTGAGGTCCACCCCGCCGGGGATCGGCAGCACCTGACCGGCGGGCACCGCGACCCGTTCCGCGTAGCCGCCGCCGGAGAGCAGGGCGCACACCTCGTCGCCCGGCCGCCACCCGGTCACGCCGTCGCCGACCGCGACGACGCGGCCCGAGCACTCCAGGCCGGGATGGACGGACGCGCCGGGCGGCGGGTCGTAGAAGCCCTGGCGCTGGAGGACGTCGGCGCGGTTGACGCCGGCGGCGGCGACGTCGATCAGGACCTCCCCGGCCCGCACCTCCGGGTCGGGCGCCTGGGTCCACACGAGGTTCTGGGGGCCACCTGGCTCGGTGACGGAAATCGCGTACATGGGGCCGACGCTACCCGCGCGCGGCGGCCCGACCCCTGTTCAGTGCGGCGGCTCGACGATCCATTCGGTGTTGCCGAGCGGATACACCCAGCGGCCGGTGGCGGCGGACGTGCCGCTGGTGCGGAACGGCTCGCCGTCGCCGGCGTCGATGCGGAGGGTGCCCTCCCGGTCGCCGCTCGACCAGTCGAGCTCCAGGTACCACCGCACGTCCCGGTCGGCCGTGACCGCCCGGATGCGCATCACCTCGGGTTCGGACTCGCTGACGCTGCGCGGGAACTCGGACACCCCGTCGCCGGGGACCGCCTCGGGGCGCGCCGCGTCGAGGTCCACGTCGTACGCGCTGACCCGCACGTCGCCGCCGCAGCCGACGCCCATCCCGTACACCTGCCACGGCAGCGGGTCGCCGCTGTCGACGACGCGGACGTGCAAATCCTGGAGGACGACGGTCTCCGGGCCGGTGCCCTGGACGGTCAGCTCGATGAACTGGCCGTCGGCGGGGACGGCGTCCTCGGAGTCGACCCAGCGGTCGGCGTCCTGCTCGCCCGGCGGCGGTCCGACGTCCGCCGGGGCGTCGTCCACCAGGTAGAACTGGCTGCAGGAGTCCTCCCAGGCGTTGGGCACGAGCCTGGTGGCGAAGGGGGCGGGCTCGGTGCCGGCGTCCGCGGTGCCGCCCGGGAGGAACGTCTCGCGGCCGTCGCCGTCGCCGTCCGGGAAGAGCGTCACGACGACACCGGCCGCGGCGACCACGGCGAGGACGGCCGCCACCGACACGGCGACGCGGGCCGCGGGGCGGCGGCGGCGCGGCACGGGGGCCTGCGCGGTCACGGGCGGCGGCGCGGGGGCCGGGGGCGGTACGGGGGCGGGGAGCGGCGCGGGCGCGGCCGGTTCCGGGGCGGGCACGGGTGCGGGCGCGGGTGCCGCCGGTTCCGGGGCGGGCGCGGGTGCCGACGTACGGCGCTCCCGGTCGCGTGCGGCCACGGCGGCGATCCAGCGCCGGTGCAGTTCGAGCAGTTCGTCGGGGGACGCCTTGCAGAGGCGGGCCAGCCGCTCCACCGAGCCGTAGTCCGACGGCAGGGCCTCGCCCCTGCAGTAGCGATGAAGGGTCGACGGGCTCATGTGCAGGCGTTTGCCGAGCGTGCCATAGCTCAGCCCCGAACGGCCCTTCAACTCCTCAAGCAGCACGGCGAAATCCGCCGTCTCCGCAGCCGCCCCCACCGTTCCTCCATCCCGTTCGGTCATCCCAGGCACCCACGTTTCCGCAGGTCACACCCGCTGGAACGTCCCACTGCCCCGGATGCGGCGCCTGGTGTGGCACCCGGGACGGAACGCGCCGCAGGCTTCGGTCATCCAAGCACGCCGCTCCCCGCCGGACGGGGACCGGTGGTGCGGAACTCCGTTCGCCCGTACAGGAAGAGACAGACCGATGCGCAAGTTCACCCGCCGTTCCCGTACCCGTGTCGCCGCCGCTGCGGTCGCCGCGATCGCCGTCCTCTCGCTCAGCGCGTGCCAGGGGGACGAGGAGGACCTCGGGGGCACCGCCCCGCAGTCGCCGTCCGAGATCGCCCCGGCGGACCCGGGCACGGACACGGACACGGAGGAGGAGGCCCCCGGCACGGACACCGATGACGGGACCGACACCGACCTCGGCTCCGACACGGACACGGACACCGGCGCCGACACCGGCACGGACACGGACGCCGGCACCGACACCGACACCGGTTCGGACACGGACGCCGGCACCGACCCGGGTACCGACACCGACACCGATGACGGGGTGGAGGCACCGGCCTGCGACACGTCCATGACGGAGGTCGTCGCCCAGTCCGTGTCCCGCCCGATCAACCACCTCCTCCTCACCGCCACGAACACCGGCACAGAGGCCTGCTACGCCTACTACGCCCCCTACCTCCGCTTCGACGAGGGCCAGTCGGCCGTTGCCTGGATCGAGGAGAGCGTCCCCCACGCCGTGCCGTTCCTGGAGCCCGGCGAGTCCGTGTACGCGAGCGTGGTCCTGTCCGGCGAGAGCGGGGAGGGGGAGACCATGCACTCGCTGGCCGTCGGTTTCGCGTCCGGCGACGAGGAGGGCGGCTCCGTCGGCGAGATGGCGTCCGTCGCGCTCCCCGGCGGCGAGGCGTTCGTCGGCCCCGAGGCAGCCGTCAGCTACTGGCTCACGGACCCGGCCGACGCCCTGATGTGGTGACCCCCGCGAGACCCGCCCCACGGGAACGCGACCGCCCCAGGCCACCACGGTCGCCGCACTCGCCCTGTCACAACGGCAGATCCACCAGCAATACAGCGCCTCCCGCCCCGGCCTCACAGCCGACGGCGGGAGGCGTCCTCTCACGGTGCCGGGTCGCCCGGGTGTTGGGGCAGTGCCGCGAGCACGGCGCTCCAGTCGTACGCCGCCGCGTCCCCGCGCTTCGGTGGGTGCGGCTCGCCCGGGGCGAACACCACCCGCACGCCCTGTGTCCGCAGTGTCTCCACGGCGCGGCCGACGGCGTGAGGACCAGACACACGTCCCACCCGGCCGCCTGCGCCCGCCGTACCCCCTGATCCACATACTCCGCAGGCCCGGCCGCACAGGCGATCACATACAGCACCCGTGTCGTCATGCGCGAAGTCCACAACGCCGCGCCAGCCCCCGCAAGGCCGAAGAAGGGGAGGGGCGAATGTGGGGCGAGTCGTCAACGCCGTGGTGGCCGTGACCGGGTGACGCGCGGGGCCGGCACCGGTCGCCGTACAGCCCGGGGAAAGACGAGCCCTGCCGGTGAACGACCGAGCCACGGACGCCGTTTGCCGTTCCTTGCTCACGGGCCGGGGGTACCGTCCAGGTGTCACCCAAGGACGGCAAGGCGGAGTCCACCATGCCAGCGCTCCCCGCCGACCCCATAGAGGGCATCGGCACCCGTATCCAGACCGTGCGGCAGCTCAGGGGCCTGACGGTCCGCGAGCTGGCCCGCCGGGCGCACGTCTCCCCGGCGCAGATCTCCCGTGTGGAGAACGGTCAGCGGTACGCGAGCCCGAGCATCGTCGCCAGCGTCGCACGCGCGCTCAGCGTCAGCGTCTCCGTTCTCCACGGTCAGCCCTACATCCAGATGCTCCAGCAGGACCAGCTCGACGGGCTGTTGGCCCCCATCAGCAGCGCGCTGGACGACTGGGACATCCCGCCGGGCACCGACGAGCCCCCGCCCCGGCCATTGGCCGAACTGGCGGTCGCGGTACGCACGCTGGAGGCCGAACGCGCCGCCGGCGCCTATCTCGACGTCGCCCAGCGGCTTCCCGCGCTGATCGCGGAGATCAACTACGCGGCGCTCCTCCACGACACACCGGGAACACGCGACAGCGAGCGAGCGCGCTGGCTCCAGGCCGAACTGGGACGCACGGTCTACGTGGTGGCCCGCCAGATCGGGTACGTGGACCTCGCACGGCACGCACTCGGACGCATGGCCGCCGCGGCGCCGCGCTCCGGCGACCCCCGGCAGGTCGCGATCGAGAGATGGGACCGGTCCCAGCTCATGGCGGACGCGGCCCGGCACGACCGCGGCTTCGCCCTCGTGCACCAGGCGCTCCGGGACCTGGACGACGACGGATCGACCTCCGCCCGCGCCGTGCGCGGGGCTCTGTACCTGCGGGCGGCCGTCCTGGCGCGCCGCAGCGGCGACGACTCCACGGCCGAGGACTGGCTCGAGGAGGCCGGTGAACTGGCCGGACGAACCGGCGAACTGACCGACTACGGCCTGGTCTTCGGGCCGACGAACGTCGTCATCCACGCCATGTCGGCGAGCGCCGACATGGACCGGCACGCCAAGGCGCTCCGCGACGCCCGCAAGGTGACGCTGCCCGACGGCTACCCGGCCGCGCGCGCAGGGGCCTACTGGGCCTCACGAGCACGCGCGGAAGCATGGACCGCACAGCACGACGCGGCCCTGCAATCGCTACGACGGGCCCGCGACGTGGCACCTCAGCAGACGCGATACCACCCGGGCGTGCACGAGACAGTGGCGACACTGCTCCGCGCGCGAGCCCGGGCCACCGACGACCTCCGCAGCTACGCCGCGTGGTGCGGCGTTTAGCAATCAGTGGGCATTTGTCAAGCGTCTCCGGGTGATCCGGTGTTGCCAACGTGGTAACGCCAGACCCTTGCCGGCGCGGCAGGCTGTGACTGTCAGCACCTTGACCGTCACAGGAGAGCACCCATGCCGCAACCCATCACACCCGCCCCGAGGCGGGAGGAGAACCCGCACATCACCGTCATCACCGGCCTGGAGGGGCCGGTCATGCCGCTCGGTTCCGCGCCACCGGGCGCGCCGGACGGCCAGGACACGGACGAGTCGGAGGCGGGGGCGTGAGCATGGTTCTCCGTTGTGGTGGGTGCGGGGAGACCGGTCCGGCGTTGACAGTGATCTCGTTGATGCAGGCCGAATCGGCAGCGGGATGGTCGCAGCATGCGTGTCGGTCGTGTCTGCTGGCCTGCCGTCTCATCCCTGTCGTCCACCACCCCGTGTCGAGTTGGGGTGAGCCGCACCAGTGGCCGGACCAGGTTCCGGACGACCTGGTGGAGCGGCTCGCCGACCTGGCGCCGGGTGTCGTGTTGCAGCCGATCGTCACCCGCCTGTTCCGCGCAGCCCGTGCGAAGGCCGAGCACGGGATCGTGGCGGCCGTGGATGAGCTGCGGGCCGCTGTGGAAGCGGCGCCGGGGCCGTTGTGCATGTACTGCGAGACCACCGGCGAGCCGCTGATCACCGTCGCGGCGGGGGAGGCGACGGCCGGACCCGGGCGCGGGTTCCAGGCCTGCCGTGGCTGCCTGGTCGAACAGCGGCTTGTTCCGTTCGTCGCCCACCCGAGCAGCAGCCGGGGAGACCTCCACTACTGGCCCGACATCGTTCCCACCGACCTCGTGCGGCGGCTCGCCGATCTGGACGAGGACCAGTTGGCCGACGTGCAGCCCGCCGTGGACCGACTCTGGCCCGCCGCCACCCTCGCCACCGCACGGACGACCGCCGACCTGGAACGCGACGCCGCCCGCGCCATCGCCGCCGACGCCGTCGACGTCCTGCACACCGCCGTCCGCGACATGGCGCCGGAGACCGACCGATGACCGCCGCCTGGACCGTCCTCGCCCTGACCGGCGCCGGACTCACCGCATGGGCCGGACTGTTCCTCCACATCGCCCGCACCGTCGCCCGAGCACTCGACCACGACACCACCCCCTGAACCGGCGGCGCCGCCTTCCTGCCCCACCCGGGCCGGGGGTGGTGCTGGATACACCTCAGGTCCGGTGTGTGGGGCTCCTGCCCCGGCCCGTCGATCTCCATAGCGTTGAGGGCAGTTGGAGAAGCGACGGGTTGAGGGAGCGGACATCGTGGTGCGACGGACGGGACGTACGGGAGACGGCCGGGCCGAGGGCGGTCCCGGCGGGGAGGCGCTGCGCCTCACGGGGCTGCGCAAGGTCTACGGCGCCGCCGGGGACGGCACGGCCGTCACCGCGCTCGACGACGTGACGCTGAGCCTGCCGGCCGGCACGTTCACGGCCGTCATGGGTCCCTCGGGATCCGGCAAGTCGACGCTGCTGCAGTGCGCCGCCGGCCTTGAGCGGCCCGACCACGGCAGCGTCGCCATCGCGGGCGAGGAGATGACCGGCGGCAAGGAGGCGGCCCGCACGAAGTTCCGGCGGGAGCGGATCGGGTTCGTCTTCCAGCAGTACAACCTGCTGCCGACCCTGACCGTGTACCAGAACACGATCCTCCCGCTGAAGCTGGCCGGCCACCGCGTGGACCGCGCAGGCGCCCGCGCCGTCCTCGCGCAGGTCGGGCTCGGCGACCGCCTCGGCCACCTGCCCGAGCAGCTCTCCGGCGGCCAGCGGCAGCGCGTCGCGATCGCCCGCGCGCTGGTCACCCGCCCCGCGCTGATCCTCGCCGACGAGCCGACCGGCGCCCTCGACCTGCGCAGCGCCCGGGACGTCCTGGCGCTCCTGCGCGAGACCGTCACCGTGCACGGCAGGACCGTCGTCATGGTGACGCACGACCCGGTGGCGGCGTCGTGGGCCGACTCCGTCGTGTTCCTCGCGGACGGCAGGCTCGCCGGCCGGCTGGACACCCCGACCGCCGACGCGGTCGCGGAACGGCTCGCGCACCTCGGCGACACGACGAGCCCGGTGGGGGTGTGACGATGCTGGCCCTGGCACTGCGTTCGATCCGGCGGCGGCCCGGCCGCTTCACCGGCACGCTGCTGGCCGCGTTCCTCGGCGCGGTCATCACCATGACGTTCCTCTCCATGCAGGACACGGCCACGGCGGGCGACGTGGACGACACGAGCGCCGAGACCCTGTCGCTCGCCGGCGGCGTCGTCGGCGGGTACGGGACCCTGCTCGTCTTCTTCGCCATCGCCTCGACCCTGACCGTGAACGTGCGGCAGCGCGAGGAGGAGATCGCCCTCCTGCGCCGTACGGGCGCCACGCCCGCGCAGGTCACGCGGATGGTGACGGGCGAGGCGGCGGTCGTCGGCCTCGTCGGCGCACTGCTCGCGATCGTTCCCGGGATGCTGGGCGGCCGGGCGCTGCTCGCGGCGTTCAAGGACTCCGGGCAGGTCGCGGACGGCGTGGACCACGCGTTCGGCCCGATCGCCCTGTCGGCGGGCTTCGCCGTGACGCTGGTGGCGTCGGTCGGTGCCGCGTACCTCGCCGTGCGGCGGGCCGCGCGGGCCGCCACGGACACGGCGCGCAAGCCGCGCACCGGGCTCAAGAACACGGCGGGCGTACTCGCGCTGCTGGCCGGCGCCGGCGGGGTGTGCTCCACGTTCGCCATGGACCCGGACCAGCCCGAGCTGATGATGGGACCGGCGTACGGCGCGATCATGCTGTCGATCGGCTTCGCGGTCCTCTCCGCGCCGCTGCTGCGCGGCGTCCTCGCGGTCCTCGGCCGTCCGATCGGCGCCCTGACCGGCGGCAGCGGCTACCTGGCCGTCACCACGCTGCGGCGGCGCGCGTCCGGCATGGCGGGCGTCCTGATGCCGCTGATCCTCTTCACCGGCATCGCGACGGCGACGCTCGGCATCCAGGCCGTCGAGCGGGACGCGCTCGACGCGGCGGGCGTGACGCGGACCGTGGAGGACAAGAACCTGGAGACGCTGAACGTCATCGTCGTCGGCATCATCGTCGTGTTCTGCTGCGTCATGCTGGTCAACAGCCTGTACGCCTCGACGTCCTACCGGGGGCGCGAGTTCGGCGGGCAGCGGCTGGCGGGGGCGACGCCGCGCCAGGTGGTGCGCGCCGTCGGGATCGAGAGCACGCTGGTCCTCGTGGTCGGGCTGCTGTGCGGGACGGCCGCCGGCGCGGCGGGTCTGGCGGCGTTCGCCGGAGTCCGCACCAAGGCGTCCTGGCCGGCCGAGGCACCGCTGATCTGGGCGGGCATCGCGGCGGTCGCGGTGCTGGCGACCCTGGCGACGAGCCTGCTGACGGCCCGCAGGACGATGCGCACCCCGGCGATCAGGGCGGCCGCCGTCTGAGCGGCCGCGCCGATGCCCCGTGGACGACGCCACCGCGTCCCACGGGGCATCCGCCGTTCAGCGGCACGGACCGGCACGGCCGGACCGCCCCCGACGCACACACCCGACGCGGCACCGCGCCCGAACGGACCCCGGCCGGACCAGGCGGACTCCCACCCCGGTCCCCACAGGCCGCGCCGGAGCGGCGGGCCGACCCGCCGACCGATGCCCCGCCACCGGCCGAGCGCGGTGCACCCGGGTGACGCGGACACTCAAGCCCTCATCGAGACCTCGCCGACGGCACCACGAGCCGATCAGCCTCCGCAGGCCGCGTCCGGACGGGGGCACCGGCGAGCCGGCCCCCCGGGCGGAGGGCCGCGCGCGGCGCCCCCCGGTGGACGCGGTGGTGCCGGAGCGACCGGCGGGTGACGCGGGTGCGTTCCGCCCCGCCGCCGCCCCGGGGCGGTGGATACTTCGGGCATGAACGTTCGGCTGCTGCGCTCGGTGGGTGCCGCCACCGCTCTGTACGGTGTCGCCGTCATCGCCCGCCCGGGGCTGCTCGGGCGTCCCTCCGGACTCGGGGACGGTGAGCCGGTGCGGATCGGACTGCGGCCCGTCGGACTGCGGGACGCGGCCAACGGCACGGCCATGGTGCTGGCCCCGCGAGGACCCGCCCTCGCCTGCGCCGCGGCGCTGCGCGTGGCGTCCGACCTGGGCGACGCCCTCGTCCTCGGCCGCACACTGCCCTCCCGCCCGAAGCGCTGGGGAGCCGTCGCCGTGTCGCTGGGCTGGGGCGCGCTTTCTGTGGCCGGACTGCTGCTGCCGGAACGCAAGGGGGACCCCGCATGACCGACCGTCCGAACGCCGAGCCGTCCGCCGGAGGCATCCCTACGGGCGCCCTGGCCGCACTGGCCTCCGACGCCGCCCCGGAAGCCCCGGACGACCCCGCGATACGTGTCGCGGCGGCCCGGTTCCCCCGTCTCCGTCCCGGCGCCGACCGCGACAGCCTCCTCGACGCCCTGCGTCCCGCGCTGCGCCACGCGGCCTGCCCACCCGGCGTCAGGGCGTCCGTACTGGGCGCGTGCGCCGACGCCGAGCTGGCCCGGCTCGGCACCGCCGGCGCGCGGGAGCTGGCCGTACGGGCCGGCGACCCGCCCGCCATGACGCCCGCGCTCCTCACCCGGCCGACCGCGCCGCAGGCCGTCCTCGACGCCGGGGACACCATCGACGACGAGGTGTTCGCCGCCGCTGTACGGCTCCTGCCCGGCGAGCCCGCCGACCTCGCGGAGGGCGAGGACGTACGGGCCTGGCTGGCGGGGCACCGCGCGAACCTCGCCGCCTGGCGCACCCTGTGGCTCCGCGTCCTGCGCGCCCACCCCGGCCGGCACGGCGAGATCGTCCGGCTCACCGGGGGCACGGTGGCGGGCGTCATGGTCCGCGAACTGCTCCTCGGCGCACTGCCGTGGGACGTCGAGCCGGACGTGCTGCGGTCGGTCGCCGAGGCCGATCTCGCCCGGTTCGCCGGGGCCGTCCTCGCCACCCGCGTGTGCCGGCTGCTCACGGCCGGCGGGGCGACCGGCGCGGAGTGGGCCGGGATCGCCGACGAGCTGGCCGCCCTGCCGCCGGACGCCCGCGCCCTTCCCGAGGCATACCTCCCGTCGTCCGACGTCTCCGCCGAGGCCATGGCGGACACGGGCGCGCGCGGCCACAACGCGGCGGCCGACTGGGCGGCCCGCGCGGCGGACCGCTGGCGCCCCATCCTCACCCCGGCGCGCGCCGGGGAACGCGCCTGGCGCACGCCCCCGGAGGAGCTGCGCGCCCTCGGACAACGGTTCGCCCGCACCGCGGCCGAGGCCGTGGCGCTGTGGGAGACGCCGTCCGGCCGCCCCCGGCGCCGCCCGGTGGGCTGGCTGCGCGACCTGCTGCTGCACCACCCCGACGTGACGGACGGCCTGCGGGACGGCGTACGGGCGGTGCTGGCCGGCACCCGGGACCCGGACGCAGAGACGGCCGTCGTGGAACGCCTGCTCGCCGATCCGGGGCCACGCCTCGAACACGCCCCCGACGAGACCGTCGCACGCTGGCTCGACGACCACCCGGACGACCCCGCCGCCGTCGAGCGCGCCCTGCTCGCCCTCGCCGAACGACCGGGCGGACGCCGCCTGTTCCCCGCCGTCCTGGCACGTCACCCCGCGCCGGGCGAGGCGCTGCGCCGGCTGACGGAGGAGCTGCCGGCGCGCGTGACGGGCGGCGCGGCGGCCGAACGCGCCTGGGCGCGGGCCGTCACCGACGCGCCGGAGTGCACGCCGGAGACCGTACGCGCCCTCCCCGCGCACGCCGCGCTGGCGCCCCCGGTGGCCGCGCCCGTGCGCTCCGCCGTACGGGCGGCGCTCGGCACGGACCCGGCCGCGTGGGAGCGGTTCGCCGCGGGGCACGGCGGACCGCGGCTGCGCGACCTCCTCGACACGGCGGCGGACCGGGGGACGAACGGCGCTTGACCTGGAGCGCGCACCAAGTTCTACGGTCCTCCTCATGAGCAGCGGACAGGCCGCGCTCCCCGATCGGGAGCCGGCCCTCACCATCACCCAGGTCGCCGAACGCACCGGCCTGTCGCCGGACACCCTGCGGTACTACGAGAAGGCGGGGCTGATCGAACGGGTCGGTCGCACCACCGGCAACCAGCGCCGTTACGCCGCCGCCGACCTGGCATGGCTGGAGTTCCTGCTGCGGCTGCGGGCGACGGGCATGTCCATCGCCGGCATGCAGCGGTACGCGGCGCTGCGGGCGGCCGGCGACACGACCGTCGCCGAACGGCTCGCCCTGCTGCGCGCGCACCGCGCCGAACTCGCGGACCGCATCCGCACCCTGCGCCGCAACGCGTCCGCGCTCGACACCAAGATCCAGACGTACGAGGCCCTGCTGGCCGCCGACGAAGAGGACGACGCACCATGACCACCACCCCCGCCACCGACGCCCCCGCCCTGACCCGCGACGAGCGGTTCACCCGCGGGCTCGCCGCCCTCGACCGGATCGACGGCGAGGCCGGCCACCGCGTCATCGCCTCGCTCGCCGACGTCTCCCCCGAACTCGGGCATCAGGTCGTCGCCTGGGCCTTCGGCGACATGTACGACCGGCCGGGGCTCGCGCCGCGCGACCGGCAGCTCGTGACCCTCGGCGTCCTGACCGCGCTGGGCGGCTGCGAGGCCCAGCTCGACGTGCACGTGAACGCCGCCCTCAACGTCGGCCTCACCCCCGGGGAGATCACCGAGGCCCTGCTCCACTCGGCCGTCTACAACGGCATCCCCAGGGCGCTCAACGCCACCCTCGCCGCCAAGAAGGTCTTCGCCGAACGCGGGCTGCTCCCCGTCGGCCCGGCGGGCACGGACGGGGAGCGGGCGGACGCCGCCGCCTGACCGTCAGGCGACGCGGGCGCCGAGCGAGCCGCGGGTCAGCAGAAAGTGCGCCCGCAGCGTCGGCCGGGCGAGGACGAGACCCGCTACGACGAACACCGCGCCGAGCGCGCCGGCCAGGTTCGCCGTGTCCTGCGACGCCACCGGGACGAACGCGTACCACTGGGTGCCGCCCGCCTCGTGGATCGGCTCCCACACGCCGGCCGCCAGCACGAAGCCGAACACCCCCTGCGCGACGAGTCCGAGCGGCAGCGCGGCCGTCACGCACCCGGCCGTCATGTCGGCGAGCAGCCAGCTCACGTACCGCCAGGGCAGCAGCCGCGAGGGACCCGCCGCCAGGGCCGGCGCACTCATGGGGACACCGCCCCACGCGTCGGCGAGCCGCGCGCGGTGGGCGGCGTACCGGTCGATGCGCCGTACGAGCCACGGCGTCGTCCACAGACCGGCGCCGACCGCGGTCAGGGCCATGGAGGTGATCAGCAGGCTGAACAGCAGCGCCGAGCACACGACGGACACGACGGCGAGTGCGAAGCCGCGTGCGACGGCGAGAAAGGCGTTCCCGGTGACCATCGTTGCTCTCCTCCATGGATCGTTCCGGCTTTCGGTGACCTCACTCTCCCGCGCCGGGCGGGGATCCGTCAGCGGGGCGGGGGCGAGTCCCGGGGGTGTACCTGACACCACCCCCGGTGGGCGGGGCAGACGGCTGGGGCGGCGGCCGCGGCGTTCCTAGCGTCGGCGGTATGACGCGAACACATCGGAACCACCACCCGGCCGGCGGGCCGGCCCGCCCCGGGCTCGCCGTACGGCTCGGCGGCTGGAGCACCCGCCACCGCGGGACCGCGATCATCGGATGGCTGCTCTTCGTGGTGGTCGCCGTGGTCGCGGGCGCCGCCTCGGGCACGCAGTCGCTCACCCGGGCCGAGTACGGCACGGGCGAGTCGGGGCAGGCCGTGCGCATCCTGGAGGACGCCGGCATCGACGAACCCGCCCACGAGATGGTCATGCTGCGCGCCGACGAGCCCGACGGCTGGCGCGCGGCGGCCGGCGAGCTGGCGGACGCGCTGACCGCCACCGGCGAGGTCGCGCCCCTGACGGACCCGGTGGCCTCCGGCGACGGGCGCGCCGGCCTGCTCGCCTTCGACTTCGCCGGCGACCCCGAGACGGTCACCGACCGCGCCGACCCGGTCCTCGACGCGGTGGACGCGGTACGGGCCGGCCACCCGGAGCTGACGTTCCACCAGTTCGGCGAGGCGACGGCCGGGATCGCGCTGTCCGACATGCTCGGCAGCGACCTGCGGACCGCCGAGTTCACGGCCGTGCCGCTGGCGCTCGGCATCCTGCTGGTCGTCTTCGGCGCGTTCGCCGCCGCGCTGCTGCCGGTCTTCCTCGCGCTGACCGCGTGCGTCGGGACGTTCGGCCTGCTGGCCCTGACCAGCCACCTGGTGGCGCTCGACGAGGCGACCAACTCCGTGATGTTCCTGGTCGGCCTCGCCGTCGGCGTCGACTACTGCCTCTTCTACCTGCGCCGGGAGCGGGACGAGCGCGCCGCCGGGCGGGACCCGGAGACCGCGCTGCGGGTGGCGGCGGCCACGAGCGGCCGCGCGGTCCTGGTGTCCGGGTTCACGGTGCTCGTCGCGATGTCCGGCATGTTCCTGTCCGGGCTCGCGCTGTTCCACGGATTCGCGGTCGCGACGATCCTGGTCGTCCTGATGGCGATGCTCGGGTCGGTCACGGTGCTGCCCGCCACACTGTCGCTGCTCGGGGACCGGGTGAACGCGGGGCGCGTCCCGTTCCTCTCCCGCCGCAGGGAGCGCCGGGCGGCGGCCGGGCGGGCGCGCGACGGTCTCTCCGGGCGGCTCATGCGTCCGGTGCTGGCGCGCCCCGGCCTGTTCGCCGCCGGTGCGGCGGCGGTGCTGCTCGTCCTGTGCGCGCCCGCCCTCGGGATGCGGACGGAACAGCTCGGCATGGAGAAGCAGCTCGGATCCGACGCCGAACTGACCATCGCCCACCGGGAGATCACCGGGACGTTCCCCGGCGGCCCCGCGCCCGCCGAGGTGGTCGTCCGGGCGGACGACGTGACGGCGCCCGGCTTCACCGACGCGCTCGCGCGGTTCGAGGACCGGGTGACGGCGGCCGGGCGGTTCGGTGACCGGGTGGCCGTGGAGCGGTACGAGGCGGAGGGCGTCGTACGGATCTCGGTCCCGCTGGAGGGCGACGGATCGGACGACACGTCGAAGGCGGCCCTCGCCGAGCTGCGCGACTCCATCGTCCCCGACACGCTCGGCCGGGTCGGTGACGCGTACGTGGCGGGCGACCTGGCCGAGTCGCTGGACTTCACCGACCAGCTCGGCACGGACATCGTGCCGGTGCTGCTGTTCATCGCGACCGTCACGTTCGTGCTGATGCTCGTGTGCTTCCGGTCGCTGCCGATCGCGCTGGTGTCGATCGTCCTCAACCTGCTGTCGGTCGGCGCCGCCTACGGCACGATGACGGCGGTCTTCCAGCACGGCTGGGGCGCCTCCCTGCTCGGCACGGAGAAGGCGGGCGCGATCGAGGCGTGGATGCCGCTGTTCGTGCTGGTGATCCTCTTCGGCCTGTCGATGGACTACCACGTGTTCGTCGTGTCCCGCATCCGTGAGGCACGGCTGCGCGGCCTCGCCACGCGGGAGGCGATCCGCGAGGGGATCCGGGGGACGGCCGGCTCGGTGACGGGCGCGGCGGTGATCATGGTCGCGGTCTTCTCGGTGTTCGCGCTGTTGCGGATGCAAGACATGCAGCAGATGGGTGTCGGGCTCGCGGTGGCGGTCCTCGTGGACGCGACGCTCGTCCGGATGGTGCTGCTGCCGGCCGTGATGGCGCTGCTGGGCGAGCGCAACTGGTACCTGCCCCGGTTCCTGTCCTGGCTGCCGAACGTCGACCACGGCGAGGCCGCGCCCGAGCCGGCCCCGGCGCCCGTGCCCCTCGTGCCGGCCGGCCGGTGATCCGCTGCTGACGGCCTCTCATCCCGGTGTCCCGGTACGCGTCCGCGTGCCGGGACACCGGCGCGAGGTGACGGAGCGTGAGGCGCCCGACCCCTTGACGGGCGTCCCGAGCGCTCGTACCGTCGCCGCCGGATTCATGGATTGAAACGACTCAATCGATGCCGGTCCACCCACCCACCGGAGGAAGGGCGTCCCCTTGTGAGACACCACGGGCACAGAACGCGGCGGCTCGCCGTCGTGCCGCTCGCCGGACTGCTGGTCACGGCCGCCGGAACGGCCGCGGCGCAGGCCGCACCCGCGCAGGCGCTCGGCGGCCGGGGCGACGACGGCCCGGCCGCCGTCCAGCTCGAGAACCTCGACCGCGGCCTGGTCGCCGTCAGCACCGGCGAGGGGACGTTCCTCTCCTGGCGGCTGCTCGGCTCCGAGGTCACCGGCCACACCGACACCGGCGTCGCCGGCGCCGACTTCGCCGTCTACCGCGACGGCGAGCGCCTCGCCACCGTCGAGGACAGCACCAACTACCTCGACCGCGACGCCCCCGCCGGCGCCGAGTACCGCGTCGCCGCCGTCGTGGACGGCGCCGAGGTCGACCTCTCCGACCCGGTGACCCCCTGGTCGGACAGCCACTACGACCTGCCGCTCCAGAAGCCCGCCGACGGCGTCACCCCGGCCGGCGAGACCTACACGTACTCCGCCAACGACATGTCGGTGGGCGACGTGGACGGCGACGGCCAGTACGAGTACGTCGTCAAGTGGTACCCGTCCAACGCCAAGGACGTCTCCCAGGTCGGCTACACCGGCAACACGTACATCGACACGTACGAGCTCGACGGCACCCTGCTGAACCGCATCGACCTCGGCGTCAACATCCGCAGCGGCGCGCACTACACGCAGTTCCTCGTCTACGACTTCGACGGAGACGGCCGCTCGGAGACGATCCTCAAGACCGCCCCCGGCACCCGCACCACCCAGTACGACGAGGACGGCGACGCCGTCTCCGAGGACTACATCACCCTGCCCCGCTCCGACGTGCGCGCGGGCTACAGCAACGAGGACGACTACCGGCTCTCCGCCGACGGCTACTACGACCACCTCGTCGAGATGTTCCTCGGCTGGGACGAGCACCCCGAGGTCGTCGCCGGCAACTGGCCCGCCACCCTCGAAGAGGCGTTCGACATCGAGCCGCGGTACGACTACCCGCTCGGCCGGGCCGACGCCGAGGCGCTCGCCGACTACTTCATCGACGTCTACGCGCCGAGCCGCAGCAGCCGCAACAACCTCCGCGCCTTCGAGGGCTTCGTCCTCGACGGCCCCGAGTACCTGACCGTCTTCGACGGCGCCACCGGCGCCGAGCTGGAGACCGTCCCCTACGAGCCGGGACGCTACGACGACGGCCTCATGTGGGGCGACTACGCCATGAGCCGCATCGAGCCGGGCAACCGCGTCGACCGCTTCCTCTCCGGCGTCGCCTACCTCGACGGCACCCACCCCTCCGCCGTCTTCGCCCGCGGCTACTACACACGCACCAACGTCGTGACGTACCGCTGGGACGGCCGCCACCTCACCCAGGACTGGGCCGTGGACAGCGGCTGGACCCCCATGTCCAACCCGTTCAACGACTCCCCGCACGGCGTCGACGGCACCGACCCCGAGTACGGCACCCTCACCACGCAGGGCTTCCACTCGCTGAGCGCCGCCGACGTGGACGGCGACGGCCGCCAGGAGATCGTCTACGGCTCCGCCACGCTGGACGACGACGGCAGCCTGCTGTACAGCTCGTTCGGCGAGATGCCCGACGAGAGCCCGACGCCCGGCGTGTCGGCCCGCCTCGGCCACGGCGACGCCATGCACGTCACCGACATCGACCCGAACCGCCCGGGTCTGGAGATCTTCACCGTGCACGAGGGCGCCACGAGCGCGCCCTACGGGTACGCCCTGCGGGACGCCGCCACCGGCGAGGTCCTGTACGGCGGCTACACCGGCCGGGACACGGGCCGCGGCATGGTCGCCGACCTGCTGCCCGAGTACCCGGGCCTGGAGACCTGGGCGTCCCTGCCCGCCGAGTCGTCCGAGACCGGCCTGTGGAGCGCGGACGGCACGTACATCGGCGGCGACGCCCCCGGCAACAACCAGAGCATCCATTGGGCCGCCGACATGTCCACCCAGATCATCGACGGCGCCGGCGACGTCACGCCGACCATCGAGGACTGGCGGCGCGGCACCCTGCTCACCGCCGACGGCACGCTGACGAACAACGGCACCAAGGGCAACCCCTCCCTCGTCGCCGACGTCCTCGGCGACTGGCGCGAGGAGATGCTCGTCCGCACCGCCGACAGCTCCGCGATCCGCCTCTACCTCTCCACCGAGGTGACGGACCACAAGCTGTACACGCTGATGCACGACCCCCAGTACCGCGCCGAGGTCGCCCGGCAGCAGACGGCGTACAACCAGCCGTCGTACACCGGCTTCTACCTCGCCAGTGACACCGACTGGTCGGCCGTCCCCGTGCCCGACTACTGGGCGCCGGGCAGCATCGGCGACCTGCGGGACCGCCTCGACGCCTACGCGGAGAGCGGTGACGTGCGCGGCCCGCTGCTGCTCGCCGTCCTGCGGGTCCAGCTCACCGTCGCGGAGACCGCGGCCGAGCACGGCGCGACGCGTACGGCGACCGCCGCCCTCGACCGCTTCACCGACCGCCTCGCCCACCCGCTGCTCGGGTCGGTCTCGGACACCGCGCGCGACGCCCTGACGCACGGCGCGGCGACCGTGGCCGCGATGCTCACCTGATGTTCAGGGGGCGTGGGACCGGTACCGCGCGCTGGCCCGGTGCCAGTCCCACGCCCCGCGCACCGCGCCCGTGACGCGCGCCCCGAGGAGCCGCCCCTGCGGCCCCGACCGGGCGAGGTCGTCACGGGCGCGCAGCAGGTCGGCGACGCGGTCGCCGGTCATGCGTTCCGCCTCGGCCACCGCGTCGTCCCAGCCGCCGCCGCGCCGCTCGCGCAGCAGGACCGCGAGGTTCCCGCGCTCCCCCGCGCGCCGGTCGCGGGGCAGGGAGTGGATGTCGTTCGTCCACGCCATGACATCGCTGGCCGCCGCGACCGTCGTACGGGCCGCGGCGCCGCCGACCAGCGCGTCGGGGAACGACTGCCGCTCCACGTACTCGATCAGGTCGAACACGGGGTACGCCCCGAACGACCGCCGCCGCCACGTCACGTACGCCGCGACGTCCGGCAGGGGCACGGCCCCCGTCCGCACCGCCGCCTGCCACCGGTACCCGGCGACGCAGCCGCGCAGGTGCCGCGTGAACCGGTGCCGCCACGCGTCCGGCGCGCCCGCCGTCACGGCCGGCCACAGGTCGCGGGCCAGCGCCTCGTGGAAGACGCGGGGCACCCGCCCCGGCGGTCCGCCCGGCGCGTCGAACCAGTCGTCCAGCGTCAGCAGCCACACGTAGAAGCGCGCGAGCACGGCCATCTCGGCCCAGCCGGCGGTGCGGTAGTAGCTGGTGGCCAGGGTCACGACGCGGGAGGCGGCGAGCGCCCGCCCGCCGGCCTCGTCCACCAGGCCGCGCCGGACCGCCCAGGCGTACGCCTGCGCCTCGATCTCGTCCGAGCGGGGATGGAGCGGCTGCGGTCGGATGGGCATCAACAAAACGATTCGCCTCCTTCGGCGGGCGGCCCTCGGTCAGCAGGTCACCGGCAGCGCCGCGAGCCGCCGCGTGCGGTGGGACGGGCGCCACGCCAGCTCGCCCGGCGGGACGGCGAGCGCCAGGTCCGGGGCGCGGTGCAGCAGGGCGGTCAGTGCGACACTCGCCTGGAGCCGCGCCAGCGGGATGCCGAGGCACACGTGGATGCCGCGGCCGAACGACAGGTGGCCCTGTCCGCCGCGGTCGAGATCGAGCCGGTCGCCCTGGGGGAAGCGGCGCTCGTCCCGGTTGGCCGAGGCGAGCGAGAGCAGCACCGAGTCGCCGGCCGGGATGCGGGTGCCGCCGATCGTCAGCTCCTCGGTCGCGAACCGGCGGATGGCCAGCGGCAGCGGCCCGTCGAACCGCAGCAGCTCCTCGATCGCGGCGGGCAGCAGCGCGGGGTCGGCGCGGAGCCGTTCCCAGTGGTGCCGGGGGCTCAGGAGGGCGAGGACGCCGTTGCCGATGAAGCTGGCGGTCGTCTCGTGCCCGGCCGCCAGGACGATGAACGCGACGCTGACGAGTTCGTCCTCGGTGAGCCGGCCGTTCTCGTCGCACGCCTCGACGAGTCCGGTGATGAGGTCGTCGGCGGGGTTCTCGCGCTTCTCGGCGATGATGCGCCGCAGGTGGCTCTCGGCCCGTCGTATCGCGTCCGCCGCCGCGTGCGGGCAGCCGGGGATCAGCAGGGTGTCGGTCCAGTCGGCGACCTCACGCGCCTCCTCGCGGGGGATGCCGAGGAGGTCGCAGATGACGCGCAGCGGCAGGGGCAGCGCGAGGTCCGCCATGAGGTCGGCGGAGCCGGTCGGCAGGACGGCGTCGAGGAGGTGTTCCGTGTGCTCCTCGACGGCGGTCCGCAGGGACTCGGCGGAGCGCCGGGTGAACGCGTGGGAGACCAGCCGGCGCAGGCGGGTGTGGTCGGGTGGGTCGAGGTGCAGCAGATCGTTGCGCAGGGCGGGCGGCAGGGGGAGTCCGCGGTAGCCGCAGCCGTTGCTGTGCGCGGCGTTCGTGGACAGGCGGGGGTCCTGGAGCGCCGCGCGCACGTCCGCGTAGCGCGTCACCAGCCAGGCCGGCGCTCCGTCCGGTCCCGTGACCTGGTGCACGGAGCCGCCGGCCCGCAGCCGGGCGTAGTGCCCGTACGGATCTGCGAAAAAGGTCTCATCCATGTGCACGCTACGTAGCGTACATGTGTACTTACGGTCCGCAACAGAGTGAGTGAGGAAACCTTTCCCTAGCCGGTTGGCGTGTGTTATAAGCACGCCCTCCGCGCCGCCCGCACCGCTTGAGCGGGCGGCGCACGACCCCGGTGGGGGGCACCCGGCGGGATTACGCGGGCTGTGCCGCCCAGGGCCGCAGGGCGGCGGTGCCGAGGCCGCGGGGACCGGTCGGGAGGGCCGGCCGCAGGTCCTCCTCGCGGTAGCGGCGGCAGCCCCGGTGCCAGATGAGGATGCCGGCGAGCCAGTGCTCCAGATCGGTGGTGTAGGCGCCCAGAGCCGACCGTTCCTGCTCATCGAGGTTCAGATCCTCACAGAGAACGGGCAGTTCATGAGCGACGACATGCTGGAACTGACGCATCCTGGACTTCATCAGATCGTCGATGATCGCGAGGCCGGTCGGGTAGTCGCAGTCGAAGAAGTTCTGCACGACCAGGACGCCGTTGTGCAGCTCGCCCTCGTACTCGATCTCCTTCTGGTACGAGAAGACGTCGTTGAGGAGCCCCGCGTAGTCGGCGGCCGCGTTCTCCAGGGAGAGGAGCGGGCCGCTCGCGTACACCTCGGGCGGCAGCGTCCGGCCGCGCCGCAGCCAGCACAGGCTCATCGTGAACTCCGCGCCGAACGTCCGCCGCCGCATCTCCAGGTAGTCCACCGGCTCGGGGACCCGGTTGGCCGCCTGGTTGTCGAGTTCCCACAGCCAGGAGGCCGTCATCTCCTCGATGGAGGTGCGGAAGACCCGGCGGTGCTCCGGCGTCATCGGCCCCGCCGTACGGCGCCACAGGTCGGCGAGGCCGCGCTCCAGCGCGTTCGTCGGCGGCGGCGTGGCGGACGGGTCGTCCACCGGGGTGTACGCGCCCAGGCGCTCGGTGAGCAGCCGCGCGCCCGCGAGATCACGGGTGCGCCCGAAGACGACCGGGTAGTAGTCGTCGCCGTACGTCCCCCAGGTGAGCCAGCAGGAGGCGATCTCCAGGTCGTCGGCCGTGGCGTCGGGGTGGATGCCGGCGGCGCAGAGCGGGAAGTCGTAGCCGGCGAGCTTGTCCTCCGTCCACACGCCGGGGGGTTCGCTGGTCATGCCCATGGCGCGGCCCCAGGCGACGGTGGCGCGCCGGGCGGCGTCCAGGTGGGGGCTGAGCCGCGTCGTGAAGGGCATGTCGAAGTCCGGCAGCACGGACGGGCCGACGTGCCGGTGCGGGACGTGCGAGAAGCGGCGCGCCCGCGCGGTCTCGGCACGGCGCGTCGTGGGCGGGAAGCAGGCGGCCGACGTGCCGATCCCGGTCGGCCCCGGCAGCCCCGCCAGCGCGCCGTGCCGCTCGGCGGCGGCACCGCCGTCGTTCATGTAGCGGCTGGAGCGCAGGTGCCACTCGTGGCCGCCGGACTGCCAGTCCTGGAGGCCCTTGGCGTACGCGAGGACGCGGGCCACGCCGTCGGGCGCGAGCCCGGTCTCGGCGAAGAGCGTCGGCAGCTCGGCGAGCGCCGTGTGCTCGAACTGCTGGAGGCGCGCGGTGAGCAGGTCGTTCACCGCCTCGGCGGCGTCCTGCGTGGAGCAGCCGAAGAACGTCTCCAGGACGAGCACGCCGTTGCTGAACTCGCCCTCGTCCTCGACCTCGCGCTGGTAGGAGAAGAGGTCGTTCCGCAGGTGCACGCCGTCCGAGAACGTGTCGCGCAGCACGCGCAGCGGACGGGACGCCGCCACCTCGGCCGGCACCTCGGCGCGCGCGGCGAACTCCACGAGCCCCGCCGACCAGGGGGCGCCGCCGACCTTGCGGCGCATCTCGATGTACTCGACCGGGTTGGGGATGCGGCCGGCGTTGATGTTGGAGAGCTCCCACAGGGACTCGTTGAGGAGGTTCGCGGTGCTCTCGGCGAACCTGGCGCGCCAGTCGGGCGACATCGCGGGCACCGTGCGTGCCCACAGGTCGGCGAGCCCGGCCTCGACGGGGTTGGCGGGCTCGGGGGTGCCGGTGGCAAGATCCATCGGCATGAAGGCCGGCAGCCGGTCGAGATGGCGTTTGCCTCCCGGCCGGTCCTGCGTGCGCTTGAACAGTTCCAGGAAGTGGTCGTCGAAGAAAAAGACCCACACGTACCAGTCGGTGACCAGGCACAGGTCGGAAGCGGTCGCGTCGGGATGGGTGTAGGCGCACAGGAGCGCGTAGTCGTGGGCCTCGAGATCGCGCTCGTCCCACACCCCCGAACCCTCCAGCATCCCCATCGACCGCGCCCACTCGCGGGTGTGCGCGCGGGCCTCGTCGAGGTGGGGGTTCAGCCGTGCCGGATAGGGGGTGTAGAACGCGGGCAGGTGGAAGGGCTGAGTCACCCCGCCAGCATCGCGGCTGCTCGTTGGCGTTACAGAGCGCCTGCCCCAAACCACCCGCTCGGGTGAATCGGGGTGTGGACTTCCGCGCCGGTGCGGACCGGCGGACGGTCACCCCACGTGACCGGCGCCCGGTCCGTCAGGGCTTCCGGTGGGCCATGAAGCGGTCGGCGGCCGGGCGGAGGTCGAGGAGGGGCGGCGGATAGCCGGTGGCCGCGCGTTCCCCGTCCGGCAGGCGCCAGGGCCGGTGGACGCCGGCCCCCGTGACGCCGGCCAGTTCCGGCACCCAGCGGCGCACGTACTCCCCGGCCGGGTCGTACCTGCGGGCCTGGGCGACCGGGTCGAGGAGGCGGTTGAACCGGGAGTCGGTACCCGTACCGGCGATCCACTGCCAGTTCATCTGATTGTTCGCCAGGTCGCCGTCGACGAGGTGGCGCAGGAAGTGCGCTGCGCCGACCCGCCAGTCGACGTACAGGTACTTGGTGAGGAAGCAGGCGGTGACGAGCCGCGCCCGGTTGTGCATCCAGCCCTCGTGCCGCAGCTGGCGCATCGCCGCGTCGACGAGCGGATAGCCGGTGCGGCCCTCGCGCCAGGCGTCGGCTGCCCGCTCGTCGCTGCGCCAGCGGTCGCCGCGCGTGCGGTAGTCGCGGCGCGCCGCGTCGGGGCGCGCCGCCAGCACCTGGTGGTGGAAGTCCCGCCACGCGAGCTGCCGTACGTACGCCTCGGCGCCGGGGCCGCCGCGCCGCTCCGCGCGGTCGCGGACCTCGGCGGCGGACAGACAGCCGAAGTGCAGGTCGGCGGAGAGGCGGGAGGTGGCGTCGGCGGCGAGGTCGTCGTGGCGGTCGGCGTACGCGTCCAGGGGGCCGCGCAGCCAGGCGGCGAGGCGGCGGCGGGCCGCGTCCTCACCACCCCGCGGGAGCCCGGGCGCGGGCGCCTCCCACGCGGCGCGTGGCACGAGGGAGCGGGCGTCCGGCAGGTCGTCCCCGGCGACACCGGGCACGCGCACGCGGCGCGGCGCGGCCAGGACGGGGCGGCGGGGGACGTCGGCCCAGCGGCGGAAGTAGGCGGAGAAGACGGCGAAGTGGTCCTTGCGGCCGGTCGGCAGGACGGTGCCGGGCGGGACGATCGTCTGGGAGCCGTCGTGGACGCGCAGATCACGTCCGTCGGACTGGAGGGCGGCCCGCAGCGCGCCCTCGCGGCGGTCGGCGTACCCGCTGACGCCCGCGGCGGTGTGCACGGTGCGGGCGCCCGTCTCGGCCGCCACCCGGCACGTCTCCTCGACGACGCCGCCGCGCCGCACGACGAGCCGCCCGCCGCGCGCCCGCAGCCCGGCGTCGAGGGCGGCGAGGCTGTCGGCGAGGAACGCGGCACGGTTCGGCACGGCGAACCCGGTCCCGCGCACACCGGAGTCCACGACGAACAGCGGCACGACCTCGTCGGCCTCCCCGACGGCCGCGTGGAGCACCGGATTGTCGTGCAGCCGGAGATCAGCGGTGAACAGAACGACGGCGACACTCATCCGCACACACCCCGTTCATCCTGTTCGACACGGATTCGCCCCATACCGCGGCACACTATCCCGGCCACGGGACAGCCCCCTCTACCGACGAACCCGTACGCCCGAAGCAACCACGACAACGGCCCCGGTCACGGACGCACGGACCCGACGGGGACCGACAGGCTCGTCGCGCCGTCCACCCGCTCCGCGACGACGAGTTCGTCCAGTGCGAACTGGTCGAGCAGGGTGACGGACTGGGTGGCGGCGAGGACCTGGCTGTGGGCGGAGGCCGACCGGAACAGCTCGGCCAGGACGGTGATCGCGAAAGGGTGCAGTCCCAGCTCCGGCTCATCGAGCACGAGCAGCGCCGGCGGGCGGGGCTGGAGCAGGAGGACGGTCAGGCAGATGAAACGGAGGGTGCCGTCGGACAGGGCGTCGGCGGGGAAGACCGTGTCGGACCCGGACTGCCGCCACCGCAGCGGCACCCGCCCCGCCGGGTCCTCGGCGAGGACGAAGTCGCGGAAGAAGGGGGCGACGGACCGCACCGTGCGTACGATCTGCCGGTACTCCGCCGGAGACCCGTCCCGCAGGCGCTGCAGGAACGCGGCGAGATTGCGTCCGTCGGGATGGAGGACCTCCGTGTCGGACGCGTACCCCGGCTGCTTCACCGGGGCGCCGGGGGTCGTGTCGTGGAAGTGGAACACCCGGCAGCCCCGCAGTATCTCCAGCGTGTGACGCGCCACGTCGCCGGCCCCTGACTGCCCTTCCCCGGCGATGTCGGCGAGTCTCGACTCACGGTGGCCACGGCCGAGTTGCCGGTTCCAGGGCTGCGCGTGGCGCGCCCTGTCGTGGAACTCCACCGCCTCGCGGCCGAAGACCAGTTCGTCCCTGCGCGAGGGGACGAGAGCCGCCTCGTAGGCGTTCACGAGATCGCCGTCGTCCGCCTCGACACGCAGCGCGATCTCCGCCGGGGCCTCGGCCGAGTCGTGCAACAGGGCCATCGCGCCCCCGCGCAGCCCGACCTCCATGCCCAGCTCGCCGTCGGCGATACGACCGAGCAGTTCGACGGCCTCGATGACATTGCTCTTGCCCGCGCCGTTGGGGCCGACGAGCACGGTGACCGGCCCCAGGGCCAGTTCGACGTGGCCGATCGACTTGTAGCCGGTGACGGTGATGCGCCGGACCTTGCGTGACATGGCCTCAATGTATCCGCGGCCCCGCCCCGACGTGACGCACGTCAAGTTGCCTATCTCTGCACTCATGCAATTTTTCTTGCAAGAATGACCCGCATGAGCACCACGATCAGTCCCACCCTCGCCATCGACACCGCCGTCCGTGCCCGCCGTGAGCGTGGCGAGCGCGTCCTCCACCTCGGGTTCGGCGAGGCCGGTCTGCCCGTTCCCCCGTCCATCGCCGATGTCCTCGCCCAGGCCGCCCCGCGCAACGGCTACGGTCCCGTCGCCGGCTCGCACGAGGCGCGCGACGCGGCGGCCGGCTGGTTCACGAGGCGCGGGCTCCCGACGCGCGCCGAGCAGGTGGTGTTCGCGCCGGGCAGCAAGCCCCTGCTGTACGCGCTGCTCGCCGCGCTCCCCGGCGACGTGGTCCTGCCGCGCCCCGCCTGGGTGAGCTACGCGGCGCAGGCCGCCCTCACCGGCAAGCGCGTCATCGGCGTCCCCGTCCCCGCCGAGGCCGGCGGCGTCCCCGACCCGGACCACCTCGCGCACGCGCTGGCCACCGCCGACAACCCCGGCGTCCTCGTCCTCACCGTGCCCGACAACCCGACCGGCACGGTCGCCAGGCCCGGCCACCTGCGCGCCGTCTGCGACCTGGCGGCCCGTCACGGCCTCGCCGTCATCGCCGACGAGATCTACGCCGAACTGGTCCACGACGGCGGCCCGGCCCCCCGCGCCGCCGGCCACCTCCCCGACCGCACGGTCGTCACGACCGGCCTCAGCAAGTCCCTCGCCCTCGGCGGCTGGCGCATCGGCTTCGCCCGCTTCCCCGACGGCGCCTGGGGCGACGGCGTCCGCGCCGACGTGGCCGGTGTCGCGAGCGAGGTGTGGTCCGGGCTCGCCGCGCCGATGCAGGCCGTCGCCGCGCACGTCCTCGCCGACCCGCCCGGGATCCTGGCGCACATCGCGGCCGCGCGCCGCCTGCACGGAACGGTCGCGGCAGCCGTGCACGCCGAGTTCACGGCGGCCGGCGCCGAGTGCCGCGCGCCCGAGGCCGGTTTCTACCTCTACCCGGACCTCGGCCCGCACCGCGAGGCCCTCGCCGCGCGCGGCATCGACGGCGCCGACGCGCTGGCCGGGCACCTGCTCGACGCGCACGGCGTCGGCGTCCTGCCCGGCACGGCGTTCGGCGACACGCACGACGCCCTGCGGGTCCGCGTCGCCACCAGCCTGCTCTACGGCGACACCACCGAGGAACGCCACGCGGCCCTGCGGGCGGACGACCCGCTGTCCCTGCCCTGGCTGGCCGCGTCGCTGGGCCACCTGCGCACGGCACTGCACGCGCTCACCGGCACGTCGCGGGCCGCCTGACCGCCGTCAGGTCCGGTCGTCGGCCGGGAACGCGCGCACCGCCGGCGCGACGGCCCGCGCGAGGTCGTCCGCCGTCAGCAGCTCGCCGCCGATCGGGACGGTGGCCAGTCGCCCGCCGGGGAGGGTGCGCGCGACCTCCTCGGCGAGCGCCGTCGGGTGCCGCGGGTCGGTGCCGGGGAGGACGAGCACGGCGCGCCGATCGCGGCGAGTTCGCCGACGTCCCGAAACGAACGGTCGCGCCCGATGGCCGCCGCGGCGACCACGCTCGCCGGGTCGGAACGGGGTATGGCGTCGCGCACCATGGCCCCGACGACGGGCGGGAAGTGCACGAGCACGGGCTCCCGGCCGGCCTCGATGCCCCCGGCCGCGACGCGGGCGGCGAACGCGTCGCGGAACCAAATCTCCTCCTCCTTCGCCGCGTCGTCCTCGACCCCGACCAGCACGGCGGCCCGCACCGGCGAAGGCGGCGTCGGCGATCCCGAGACGGTCCAGGAGCCCGAGCATGTCGTCCGTGTACCGGGACCACGAGCGGCCGAACCCCGAAGGTCCGGCAGGACGACCGTGCAGCGGTCCGCGAGCCGTTCGGCCAGGGGCAGCATGCTCCGGTGGTCGGGGCCGCCGGCGTGCATCAGCAGAAGGGGCGCGCCCCCCGCCCATGACGGTGGCGTGCAGGGTGCAGCCGTCGGCCGCCCGATGGGGACGACCGCGTCCCGTAGCACGGATCCGCCGCCCGCTGTCGCGATTCCGCCACGTCAGCGCGGCGCCTCGTACACGTCGAAAGCGTCCAGCAGTTCCTCCTCCGCCAGCAGCGACGACCGCGCGTCCTGGCCGAGCGCCCCCGCCACGCCCGCCGCGAGCGCCTGCACCAGCGCGGTGAAGCCCGTCAGCGACCGCAGCACGGAGGGTCCGGACGCGTCCACGTAGAAGACGTGCTCCCCCGACACCGCCAGCGGCGACGACGCGTTGTCCGTCAGCGCCACGCACCGCGCGCCCCGGTCCCGCGCCCACGCCGCCGCGCGCACCGTGTCGGCCGCGTAGCGGTGGATCGCCAGCGACACGAAGCAGTCGCCCTCCCGTACGCGCCGCAGTTCGTCCGTCAGCAGCCCGGAGCCCCCCGTGACGGTGACGACGTCCTCGCGCAGCATCCGCAGCAGGTACCCCAGCAGGTACGCGGGCGCGTGGCACTTCCGCAGCCCCATCACGTGCACGCGCGGCGCCTCCGCCAGCGCGCGCACCGCCCCGTCCCACACCGCGGGGTCGATCCGGGCGAACGTCCGCGCGATGTTGGCCCGGTCCAGCGCCGCCGCGCGCTCCAGCAGGTCGCCGTCCTCGCCGCCGAGCTGTTCGAGCGTGCGGTAGCGGCGCAGCAGTTGCGCCTGCTCGCGCAGCCGCTCCCGGCACAGCCGCGTCAGCCCCGGGTAGCCGTCGAGGCCGAGCCCCGCGGCGAACCGGACGACGGTCGCCTCGTTCACCCCGACCGCCGACGCCAGCTCCGACACGGTCATGAAGGCGACGCCCTCCGGGTCGGCCAGCACCCGGTCGGCCAGCAGCCGCTGCGACCGCGTCAGCGCGTCCCGCCGCTCCCTGAGCAGCGCGGACAGCTCGTCGAACGTCCCCGGCGGGTCCTTCGGCGGGGACGGTGCCGGGGAGCGGCGGGACGGACGGGACGCGGACGGATCGACTGGCGACGGCATGCCCCCATCCTCGCGCCCACCCGACCGAGTGACCTCAGGCCCCCACCGCGCGTTTGCCTACCGACACACCCCATCCACGCAACGGGAGCGGACAGCCGTATGCACACGCCCCTGCCCACACCCTGCGCCTCTTTTCCCCTGGGCGACCACCGTGACCCCCGTGCCACGCCCGACCGCTTCGCGTCGCCCCTGACCCGCATACTGCTCGCCGGTGACGGCCTGACGACCACCCTGCTCGAAGCCCTCGCCGGTGAACGCCCCCGCCTGCACCGCGTCGCCCAGTCGCACGCCCCCGCAGCCGCCGGCGGCCCGGCCGTACCGCCCCTGCTGCACGTCGCGCCCGGCACGGACGTGCTGGTCCGCCGCACCGCCCTGCTGCGCGCGGACGGCGCCCCGCTGTCCGCCAACCACGTCGTGGCGCACCTCGGCCCCCACCTCCCGGCGGCCATCACCGCCTGCCTCACCGGCGACTCCGTCCCCCTCGGCCCGGCGCTCAACGCCGCCGGCGCGGGCCACCGCCGCACGCTCCTCGACGTCGGCCGCCGCACCTGGGACGCCCGGCCGGCCTGCTACAAGACGTACCTCGTCTGGCACGGCGACGCGCCGCTCGCCCTGATCAACGAGCTGTTCCACCCCGACCTCGTCCCCGCCGACTGACCGGCCGCCGCCCGTGCCCAGCCTCCGCACCCGCGTCGCGATCATCGGGGCAGGACCCGCCGGTCTCGTCCTGGCCAACCTCCTCGCCCGCGCGGGCACCGACTGCGTCGTGCTGGAACGTCACTCCCGCGCCGCCGTCGAACGCCGCCCCCGCGCCGGGCTCGTCGAGCACCGCGTCGTCCGCCTGCTCGCGGCCCACGGCCTGGCCGACGGCCTCATCGCCGGCGGCGTCCCCCACGGCTGGTGCGACTTCCTGTGCCGGGGCCGCCTCCTGCGCCTCGACTACGCCGCGCTCGGCGGCGCCGGCCACTGGGTCTACCCGCAGCAGCTCCTCGTCCGCGACCTGATCGCGGCACTGGAGGCGGCCGGCACGCCCCCGCTGTTCGCGCGCGCCGCCGTCGGGATCGACGACACGCCCGGCGCCCCGCTCACGGTCCGCTGCGCCGACGGCCTCACCGTCGCCTGCGACCTCGCCGTCGGCTGCGACGGCCCGCTCGGCCCGTCCCGCACCGCCCTGCCCGCCGCCGTGCGCGCCGGACGCAGCGCGCGCCGCCACCCGTACGACTGGCTCGCCGTCCTGGCGGAGGTGGACCGGCCCGTGCCCGGCGTGGTGTACGGAGTCCACGCGGCGGGGTTCGCGGGGATGATGCCGCGCTCCCCGCGGCTCGCCCGCTTCTACCTCCAGTGCCCACCGGGCGACACGGCGGCCACCTGGCCGCCGGGCCGGATCACCGCCGCGCTGCGCCACCGCCTCGACGGCGCGGACCTGCCCCGTATCGGCGCGGTCACCGAGGCCCGCGTCCTGCGGATGCGCTCCGAGATCACCGCGCCGATGGGCCACGGACGGCTGCTCCTCGCCGGTGACGCCGCGCACGTCCTCACCCCGTGCGGCGCCAAGGGCATGAACCTCGCCATCGCGGACGCCGCCGCCCTCGCCGCCGTCATCGCCTCTCCCACAGCCGCCGGCCCCGCCGCCGCGTACTCGGCACGCCGCCTCCCGGACGTACGGCGCACCCAGGCGTTCTCCGGGCGTCTGCTGCGCCTCCTGCACCTGCCCGCCGCGCACGGCGCCGACCGCGACCGCGCGCTCGGCCGCCGCCTCGCCGCCATCGAACACCTGGTCACCCCCGGCCCGCGCGCCACCGCGTTCGCCCGTGCCTACGCCGGCGCCGCCGACCTCCCCGAGACGACCGAATCCACCCATAACGTGCGCTACCGTCCCATGCCGTGATCGTTCGCACCGCCCGTGCCACCGCCGTCCTGACCGCCACCGCCGCCCTCGCCGCCGTCCCCCTCCTCCTCGGCGCGGCACCGGCCACGCCCCCGGCGCCCGCGCCGCACGACCGGGCGGAGGTCTTCGCCCGCGCCCTCGCCGACGCGACGACCGCCGACGGCGCGCTCCGCCACCTCGCCGAGTTCCAGCGCATCGCCGACGCGTCCGGCGGCCACCGCGCCGCCGGCAGCCCCGGCCACGAGGAATCCGCCCGGTACGCGGGCCGCCTCCTCGAAGCCGCCGGCTACGACGTCACCCACCAGCGCTTCACCTTCGACCACCGCGAGCCGCTCACCGAACGCCTGACCCAGCTGACGCCCGACGAGCGCGCCATCCCCGTCCGCACCCTCACCTACACCCCGGCCACCCCCGACGGCGGCATCCAGGCCCCCCTCGCCGACGCCGGCACCGCCTGCGCCCCCTCCCCCGCCGGCACGTACACCGGCCGCATCGCGCTGATCGAACGCGGCGACTGCACCTTCGCCGAGAAGCAGGCCAACGCCGCCGCGGGCGGCGCGCTCGCCGCGCTCGTCCGCAACAACACCGCGGGCGAGCTGAGCGGCACCCTCGGCGACCCCGCCGCCGGCCGCATCCCCACCGGCGGCATCACCCGCGAGGACGGCACCGCCCTCGCCGACGCCCTGGCCGCCGGCGAGACCGTCACCGTCCGCCTCGAACTCGCCGAGCTCGCCGAGGAACGCGAGACGGTCAACGTCATCGCCGACTCCCCCGGCGGCGACCCCCGGCGCACCGTCATGGCCGGCGCGCACCTCGACTCCGTGCCCGACGGCCCGGGCATCAACGACAACGGCTCGGGCTCCGCCGCCCTCCTGGAGACGGCCCTGCGGCTCGCCGAGGCCGACCCGGCCGGCCGCGCACCGCACCACCTGCGGTTCGCCCTGTGGTCGGCCGAGGAGTCGGGCCTCGCCGGCTCCGAGCACTACGTCGAGCACCTTCCAGGCGGCGCCAGCGACGCGATCGCGCTGTACCTCAACTTCGACATGCTCGCCTCGCCCAACCACGGCCTCTTCGTCCTCGACGGCGACCCGGCCATCGCGGGCGACCTGACGGAGCTGCTGCGCGCCGAGGGCGCCGACCCCGAGGCGACCGCGCTCGACGGACGCAGCGACCACACCCCGTTCATCGACGCCGGCATCCCGGCCGGCGGCGTGTTCACCGGCGCCGAGGGCATCAAGACCCCGGCCGGCGCCGACCGGTGGGGCGGGACAGCGGACAGCGCGTACGACCCCTGCTACCACCGCCCCTGCGACGACCTCGACAACATCGGCCGCCCCGCCCTCACCGTCACCGCCCGCGTCGTCGCCCACGCCGTCGGCCGGTACGCGTGGAGCCTCCCCGGCACCGCGCGCTGACCGCCGGCGGCACCGCGGAGGCTGCGGCGGCGGGCCGCCGACCGGTAGGCTTCCCGTGTGATCTTCAAGCGCATCGGAAACGGACGACCGTACCCCGACCACGGCCGGGACAGCACCCGGCAGTGGGCGGACGTCGCGCCGCGCCCGGTCCGGCTCGACCAGTTGATCACGACGAAACAGCAGCTCGACCTGGAGACCCTCCTCGCCGAGGACTCCACGTTCTACGGCGACCTTTTCGCCCACGTGGTCAAGTGGCAGGGCGACCTCTACCTGGAGGACGGCCTGCACCGGGCGGTCCGCGCGGCACTCCAGCAGCGCCAGGTACTGCACGCGCGCGTCCTCGAACTGGGCTGACCGGCGCCGCCGCGGCCCGCGCGCCACTGCGCTGTTCGGGGCGCCGGGAGCCGTTTAGCTGATCATGTCTTGGGCCACCGGCACGTGCGTGGCTACGCTGCGGCCATGAGCATGCTGACGCCACCGGGCATGGGCGGCAAGAAGTTCCGCATCACGGGTGACCGCTACCCGAGGATGCGCCGGCCGCGCCGCCGCCGCCGGGCCGCACTCGCCGTCTTCGCCGTGGTCACGGTGCTCGGCCTGCTCGGCTACGGGACCCTCCAGCTCATCGACGTCTTCACCGGCGACGGCGACCGCCCCGCCGGCGCGGGCACGCGCAACGCCGCGGGCCGCCAGGACTGCGCGGGCGGCGGCACCGACACCCGGGTGGACCTGCCGAAGCCGGACACCATCACCGTCAACGTCTACAACGCCACCACGCGCACCGGACTGGCCCAGGCGACCGCCGACGCCCTCGCCGAGCGCGGCTTCTCCATCGGTGAGGTCGAGAACGCCCCGGCGGACCTCGACGGCCAGGTCGACGCCACCGCCCTGCTGCTGGGCACCGCGGCGGCCGAGGAGTCGGGCGCCCTGACCGTCCTCGGCGCCCAGGTCGAGGACGCGGAGACGGGGACCCCCGAGTCCGGCGAGCGGGCCGACAACCCGGCCGTCGTCGACTTCGTGATCGGCGACGGCTTCACCGAACTGGCGGCCGCCGACGAGGCCGAGCAGCGGCTCGCCGACCTGGCGTCGCCCTCGGCCGAGCCGGCCGGGGACGACGCCTCGTCACCGCCCGCCTGCTGACCGGCTACACGGTCCCGTACATCCGGTCGCCCGCGTCGCCGAGGCCCGGCACGATGAAGCCCTGCTCGTTCAGCCGCTCGTCGAGCGCGCCGGTGACCACCGTCACCGGCGCGCCGGCCAGCTCGCCCTCCAGCCGCTCGACGCCCTCAGGGGCCGCCAGCAGGCAGATGACCGTCACGTCGTCGGCGCCGCGCCGGATCAGCTCGCGGACGGCCGCGACGAGCGTGCCGCCGGTCGCCAGCATCGGGTCCAGGACGTACACCTGACGGCCGGACAGGTCGTCGGGCATGCGGTTCGCGTAGGTGGACGGCTCCAGCGTCGTCTCGTCGCGGATCATGCCGAGGAAGCCCACCTCGGCGGTCGGCAGCAGCCGCACCATGCCGTCGAGCATCCCCAGCCCCGCCCGTATGATCGGCACGACCAGCGGCCGGGGGTGCGACAGCCGCACGCCCGTGGTCTCCGCCACCGGCGTGGTGATGTCCACCACTTCGGTGCGGACGTCGCGGGTCGCCTCGTAGGCCAGCAGGGTGACCAGCTCGTCGGCGAGCCGCCGGAAGGTCGGGGAGTCGGTGCGCGCGTCGCGCAGCGTGGTCAGCTTGTGGGCCACCAGAGGGTGGTCGACGACGTGGGTCCGCATGGGGCCGACAGTACCGAACCCCGCCGACAACCGGTGCCTGACCGGCTGGTTCGCCGATGTGGACCCCCGGTGGACAATCGACGGCGGCGACGTGGAGAGTGGTGCGTGGAGAAAGGAGCGGGCCACGCCCGCGACCGCCCGCCCGGGGCGCCGGCACGACCGGCGTGACGCCGACGGACATTCCGTGGAGTCCTGCCGGGTTACCCGACAGGACATACCTTTTCTGCCACGATGCTCGTGGCACTGCCTAACCGAGTGGGGAGAGTCACGGTGTACTTCACCGCACTGCTCGCGCGGACCGATGATGGTTGGGAAGCGAGTGACACAGAACTCGACGACGTGGAGAGTCTCGACGAGCTGGCGGAGCTGGCCCGCGAGTCCGCTCCCGATGACGAGACCGTTCTCGTCTGCATCGAGCAGGAGGGCGCGTGGTTCGGCCTCGTCCGCGTGGACGGCGAGGACGATCCCCGCGTCTACGTCTCCGACGCCGCACGGGCCATGCGCAGCGCGTACGGCGAGATCCTGCTGACGGACGAGCTGACGGGCCGTGCGCCCGGCGACGACGACCTCCTGGACGGCCTCGCCGGCCTGCCGGAGGACGACGGCGAGGACGATGACGGCCTCGCCGCGGACGAGCCGGAGGACGCCGTGCCCGGCACCGGCGGCCAGGAGGCGGTGCCGCGCGGCCCGCTGGGCGACGCCGGGCTGCTGGCCGACCTCGGCATCGACGCGGCCACGGTGCGCCGGCTCACGCCCGACGACGCCCTCGGCTCGATCGCCGAAGCGCTGGGCTGCGCGGACGTGTTGGAGGCGGTCAGGTGACGTACAGCGGCGCCCGGTGACCGGCGCCGACCCGCTGCGCGACCCGTGGCGGCCGGCGATGCGCCGGGCGCTCGCGGGCGCCGCGGCGGCGGGCGCGGCGGGTGACGTCCCGGTGGGCGCCGTCCTCCTCGGCCCGGGCGGCGCCACGGGCGCCGTCCTCGCCGAGGCCCGCAACGAACGGGAGGCCGCCGGCGACCCGACGGCGCACGCCGAAGTGCTCGCGCTCCGCGCGGGCGCCGCACGCCTCGGCGCGTGGCGCCTGACCGGCTGCACCCTCGTGGTGACGCTTGAGCCGTGCACGATGTGCGCGGGCGCGGCCGTGCAGGCGCGGGTCGACCGGATCGTGTACGGGGCGCGCGACGAGAAGGCGGGCGCCGCCGGCTCGCTGTGGGACCTGGTGCGCGACCGCCGGCTGAACCACCGCCCCGAGGTGATCGGCTCGGTCCTGGCGGACGACTGCGGCCGCGTCCTGACGGACTTCTTCCGTTCCCCCGCCCGGGTGCGCGGCAACTGATTTCAACCCACGCCGCCCCGTGGGTTACGCTACCCCCGGTAGCGTGTCCGAGCGGCCGAAGGAGCTCGCCTCGAAAGCGAGTGTGGGGGCAACTCCACCGAGGGTTCAAATCCCTCCGCTACCGCTCTCAGACCCTCCCGGCCCGCGTCTCCGCGGGCCGGGAGGGTTTTCGCATGCGGGCGCATACCGCACTGCCGGACGGCGCGCAGGCCGGCCGCGCGATCCGCCTCGTATACGCACCCCCCGAAGACGAATGCGATGCTAGCATTGACAGCAATCCAGAAGGAGGTGGCATGGCGACTCTGACGATCCGAGGTCTGGACGATGCGA
Source organism: Streptomyces sp. RFCAC02 (assembly GCF_004193175.1). NCBI lineage: Bacteria > Bacillati > Actinomycetota > Actinomycetes > Kitasatosporales > Streptomycetaceae > Streptomyces > Streptomyces sp. RFCAC02. The sequence goes on from NZ_SAUH01000001.1 coordinate 3,013,294, forward strand.
CGCACGCGCGACTGCGCGTGCAGGCCGCACGGCACGGCCGGTCGATGGAGGCCGAGGTGCGCGCGATCCTCAGTGAGCAGCTCACCCCCAGCAGCCCCGCCCGCCCCTTGGGGTCCCGCATCCGCGAGCGGTTCGCCGGCCTCGGCGGAGCGGAGCTGGAAACGCCTGTCCGGCAGGATGCGCCGCGCCCGGCGGCCTTCGAATGATCGTCCTTGACACGAATATCCTGTCGGAGCTGATCAAACCGGTTCCGGAGCAGCGGGTCATCGACTGGCTCGACGACCTCGTGCCGGATGAGGTCGTGACGACCTCGGTGACTGCGGCGGAGCTGTGGTACGGGGTACGCCGACTGCCGGACGGCAGGCGCAGGTCCGAACTGGCGGAAGGCATCGACACGATGCTGTTCGAGGATCTCGGCGGGCGCATCGAGGTGTTCGACGCGGCTTCGGCCACCCGGTACGCGGACATCGCGCTGGCCCGGGAGAGGAGCGGTCGGCCGATCGCCACCGCCGACGCGCAGATCGCGGCGATCTGCGCCAGACGCAGGGCGACACTGGCCACCAGGAACGTCGAGGATTTCGAGGGCACCGGTGTCCTGCTCGTGAACCCCTGGGACGGTGCGGCGGCCACGCGTGGCTGACCGTGCACATCGCGGCGGAGCCGGTCCGCCGCGCGTTCCGCCCGGCGCACCCCGCGTGCTTCAATGAGCCCCCGTGCACCGGGCCGCCCGCCCGTGCACCCCGTCGGACCGAGTGAGGCGGCAGGCATGGACAGGATCTCCCCCGCGCGGCTCAGGAACGCCGGGCTGTTCGTCGTCGCCGTGGCCGTCCTGTACGGCGTGGTGTCCCAGCCGCAGCGGTCGGCCGAGTGCGTCGAGCTGGTGTTCGGCGGCGTGGCCGAGGCCGTCCGGGGTGTCGGCGACCTCGCCACCGATCCGCTTCCCTAACACGGCGCAGCCAGGTGCTTGCACACGGTCAATCCGTCCGGTGATGCTAGAGGTGCTTTTGCGGCTCGTGCACCGTTAGGGGTGGTCGGCAGTGGCGGTGACGCAGAACCGGGGCGCCAAGGCGCGCGCGCTGACCCGCGCGCTGTTCGAGCAGCTCGGCCGCCATGACGCCGGCACGGCGGCGCACGACCGGGTCCGGGGGGCGCTCATCGAGACGAACCTCCCCCTCGTCCACTACGCCGCGCTCCGCTTCCGCAGCCGCAATGAGCCGATGGAGGACATCGTCCAGGTCGGCACCATCGGACTGATCCACGCCATCGACCGCTTCGACCCCGCGCGCGGCGTGCAGTTCGCGACGTTCGCCCTGCCCACGATCGTGGGCGAGATCAGGCGTTACTTCCGCGACAGCGTGCGCACGGTGCATGTCCCCCGCAGGCTGCACGAGTTGTGGGCGCAGGTCTGCGCGACGGCCGAGGACCTCACCGTCGCGCTCGAACGCGCCCCCACCGCCGCCGAGATCGCGGAGCGGCTGAGCGTTCCGGAGGAGGAGGTCCTGGCCAGCGTGGACGCCGGCCGGGCGTACCGGGTGACCTCCATCGAGGCGGACGGTGAGCGGCAGGACGGCGGCGACCGGGCGATCGCCGACCGGCTCGGCTACGAGGACCCGGGCCTCGCCGGCGTGGAGCACCGGGCGCTCGTCCGGCATCTCCTGGTCCAACTCCCGGAGCGGGAACGGCGCATCCTCCTCATGCGTTATTACCGCAACCTGACCCAGTCCCAGATCAGCGCCGAGCTGGGCGTCTCGCAGATGCACGTGTCCCGACTGCTGGCCCGGAGCTTCACCCGCCTGCGGTCCGCAAATCCGATCGACTCCTGACTCCGACGAGTGACCCAACTCCGGGAACTTCCACACCAGCCGTGCCGTTTTATCGACATGAAGCTACGTCGCGTTGATGACATGTGACATTCTGTTGGAACCGCGTTTGCCGTGGCGGTCCCGCCGGTATCCACGAGAGGGCGCACTTCTCTCGTCCAGTACCGCCGGAAGCGCGCCGCCGCGACCCGTCCACGACCTCAAGGGGGTGGCATGTCCGTAGAACTGGGCAGCTCCAAGGTGCTCGCCACGACCGGCACGCCGCATGTTCCCGCGCCGCACGTACCCTCGTTGCCGCCAGACCTTCCCGCGGAGACCGACAACCTCGACACGCGCACCCTGTCCCGTTCACTGTTCCAGCGGCTGTCGGCGCTGGAGCCGGACAGTCCCGAGCGCGGCTATGTCCGGGACACCCTCATCGAGCTCAACCTGCCGCTCGTCCGTTACGCGGCGGCCCGCTTCCGCAGCAGGAACGAGCCGATGGAGGACATCGTCCAGGTCGGCACCATCGGACTGATCAAGGCCATCGACCGCTTCGACTGCGAACGCGGCGTGGAGTTCCCGACGTTCGCGATGCCGACGGTCGTCGGCGAGATCAAGCGCTTCTTCCGTGACACGTCCTGGTCGGTGCGCGTCCCGCGCCGGCTCCAGGAGCTGCGGCTCGCCCTCACCAAGGCGAGCGACGAGCTGTCCCAGCGCCTCGACCGTTCCCCCACCGTCGCCGAACTCGCCACCTGCCTCGGGGTGTCCGAGGAGGAGGTCGTGGACGGCCTCGCCGTGGGCAACGCGTACACCGCCTCCTCCCTCGACTCCCCCGCGCCCGAGGAGGACGGCGGCGAGGGCTCCCTCGCCGACCGCCTCGGATACGAGGACAGCGCCCTGGAGGGCGTGGAGTACCGCGAGTCCCTCAAGCCCCTGCTGGCCCGCCTGCCCGCCAGGGAGCGGCGCATCATCATGCTCCGCTTCTTCGGCAACATGACGCAGTCCCAGATCGGCGACGAGGTCGGCATCTCGCAGATGCATGTCTCGCGCCTCCTCACGCGGACCCTCGCGCAGTTGCGCGAGGGGCTCACCGCCGAGGAGTGACGGGGCCCGGACCGGCGGTACGAGCGCCCGCCGGTCCGGCGCGGTTCAGCCGAGTGCCAGGAAGGCCACGACGGCGATCACGACGATCGCCACCACGACGCCGATGATCAGCCCGGTTTTCGATCCGGACGACTGGGCCGGCGTCGCGGCGGGGCCGGCCTGCGGGGTGCCTCCGCCGTCGACGAACGCCTTGAACATCTGGGTGCTGCCGGCCGGGTCTGAATCCTGGGAACCGTACGGCTGTTGCTGGTTGTGCGCCATGCTTGCCGACCCTAGCGAATGCCCCCCGCGCCGGGACACCCCGACCCATGAACACCGCACGCTCCTTCCCGCCGCCCCGCACGCTCCCCGGCGCGTGCTGTCTCCCCGTGCGCCGGTCCGGGCACCCGGGGAGCCACTGATTCGTTCCCCCGGCATGCAAGCGTCCGACACCTCCTCCCAGCTCAGCGCACCCCGCACGGCTCCCGCGTCCCGCCGTGCCGTCCTGACGGCCTCCCTGGCCGTGCCGGCCGCGTCGGCGGGCGTCCTCGGCCTCAGCGCCTGCGACACCGGCGGCGACTCCACCGACCCCGGCGTCCGCCCGGGGGAGCGGCTCGCCGCCCTGGACGACGTCCCCGTCGGCGAGCCGACCTATGTCCGCACCGAGAGCGGCGGCGAGGCGTACGTCTACCGCTCCGACGACACGACCGTCGCCGCGTTCGGCACCATCTGCACCCACCAGGGCTGCTCGGTCCAGCCCGACGGCGCGGAACTGCGCTGCCCCTGCCACCAGTCGGTCTTCGACGCGGCCACCGGCGAGGTCGTCTCCGGCCCGGCGCCGTCCCCCCTCCCGGCCGTGCGGGTGACGATCGAGGGGGAGGAGATCGTGGCGGAATAACACGCCGCGCGGCACAGGTTCCGTCGTCCATGACCACAGCACTCACCGACACCATCGGCCGCGTCGGGATCTGGTCCGGCGCCCTGCGCGGCGACGACCCGGCCCGGCGCGGCGTCATCGCCGAGGCGGCCGCCGAGATCGAGGAGTTGGGTTACGGCGCCGTCTGGATCGGCGGCAGCCCGGCGCCGGTCCACGCCGTCCCGGTGCTCGCCGCCACGTCCCGCCTCACCGTCGCGACCGGGATCACCGGCATCTGGGACCGCCCGGCCGCCGACACCGCCCGGGCCTTCACGGAGGTGAACGCCTCGTACGGCGGCCGCTTCGTCCTCGGCATCGGCGCGAGCCACAGCGCGCTGCACAAGCAGTACCACCGCCCGTACTCGTCGATGGTCGCCTACCTCGACACGCTGGACGCCGCCGACAGCCCGGTCCCGGCCGACCGCCGCGTACTGGCGGCCCTCGGCCCGAAGATGCTGCGCCTCGCCCGCGACCGTTCGGCCGGCGCCCACCCGTACCTCGTCACGGCGGAGCACGTCGCCCAGGCCCGCGAGGAACTGGGCGACACCGCTCTCCTGGCGCCCGAGCTGAAGGTCGTGCTCGACCCCGACCTCGACGGCGCCCGCGCGACCGCGCGCGCCTATCTCACGCGCTACCTGGCCCTTCCCAACTACACGAACAATCTGCTGCGTCTCGGCTTCACCGAGGACGACTTCGCGTCCGGCGGCAGCGACCGGCTCCTCGACGCGGTCTACGGCCTCGGCGACGCGACGGCGATCCGCGCCGCGGTCGACCGGTTCCTCGACGCGGGCGCCGACCACGTGGCCGTCCAGGTCGTCAGTGACGGGCCGATGACCGACATCCCCCTCGCCGCGTACCGCACGCTGGCCGAGGCGCTGCCCCTCGGGGCCGCGACCGACTGATCGACTTGCCCCATCCCGGTGGCATATGCACGGGCGAATGAATCCGGCCGCACGGACATCACGGACAGGACAACCTCAAATTTCCCTCTGGAAGCGGGGCGCCGGTCGTTCGGCGCCCCGCCGGTCGGGCATGGTAGAGAAAGTGAAGCCGATCACACGGCACCGCACCAGCGTCCGTCACAGCGTTCGGAGCCCGGCCATGACCGACACCCCAGCACAGCCGGAGATAGGCACGATGGTCTACGACGCGTCGCACGACCGGATCGGCCGTGTCATGTCCTACCTGTCCGGCCACATCTGGCTGCGCCCGCCCGGCGGCGGCCGCGAGTGGACGGCCCTCCCCGACGAGGTCCGCCCGATCAGCGCCAGCGAGTCGCTCCGCCACCGCGTGGCGGAGGCGAACCGCCGGGCACGCCAGCAGCGCCACGCACTGTCCTGACCCACCCGGCCGGTCGCCAACGCCGCCGACCGGCCCCTGTCCACGACGTGCCAGTTCAGCTGTGTGGTCCATCCCCCCGCAGCGGGTGCTCCTCCGCGGTCGGCTCCCGGACCAGCGGAACACGCCGCTCGTCACACGCCCCGAAGGCAAGGAAGTTGGCCCGGGTACGGGAAAGGCTCAGCCGACCGTTCGGCCCTCCGCGCACACGCTCCGCGTCCTGATCGTCCTGCCCGTCGTCCTCCCAGAAGCACACGGGGCAGATCCCGTGCCCTCCCCGCTCGGCCAGAGTGAGAAAACCGCAGCAAGGACAGGCGTACGGCCCCTCACCGGCTCGCCGTCGGACATTGACGTACGGCATGGCCGCACCATAGCGCGGACGACAACGCAAAAGGCCCCGTCGATGATCGACAGGGCCTCCATGGTGTGCGCTCGGCAGGATTCGAACCTGCAACCTTCTGATCCGTAGTCAGATGCTCTATCCGTTAAGCTACGAGCGCCTGCCCCCTGGGGGGGCGTTGCGTGGACAACATTACATGACTCGTGGGCGAGCGTGAAATCCGTTCCCCGCACCCCGTCCGACCTGCGGTGATGTGGTTGTGAACGGCAGAAGCCCCGGCCGTGGGGCCGGGGCTTCGAGTGGCTCGTGTTCCCTGCGGAGGCTCCGGGATTTGAACCCGGGATGGGGGGTTACCCCAAACCGCATTAGCAGTGCGGCGCCATAGACCAGACTAGGCGAAGCCTCCTCGCACGGCAGCGCGGACGATGCGTGCGTGCAAATGATGCCACAGCCCGAACGGCGTCAGCCAATCGGATTCCACCCTACGGGCGTACACACGGTCCGTCGAGTTGCGCTCCGGTCGCGGAGGGGGAGCGTTGACAGGGAGAGCGAACCCGCTCACGCACCGTACACGCCCCCTTGGAGCACCCGCATGTCGCGCAAGACCATCGTCGCCGCCCTCGTCCTCGCCGCCTCCGCCGCGCTGCCGAGCCCCGCCGTCGCCGCCGCCGGGGCGGAGGAGGGGCCGTACCACCTGACGATCACCGTCAGCGGCGCCGGCGCGGAGCGGGACGGCACGTACGAGCTGACGTGCGAGCCCGCCGGCGGGACGCACCCCGACCCGGAGGCCGCGTGCGACGCGCTCCTCGCGGCCGACGCGCCGTTCACGGAGGAGAAGACCGGCACCAAGGAGGCCGCGCCCCTGTGCACCTACCTGTACGGCGGCCCCGCGACCGCGACCGTCCGGGGCGTGTGGGACGGCCGGGCGGTCGACGCGTCGTACCGCAGGACCAACGGCTGCGAGATCGCCCGGTGGGACGCGCTCGTCCCCGTCCTGCCCAGCATGGCGTCCGAACAGTCCTGAGCTGCGAGTTTCGAACGGACCCGTGCGCCCGGCGCCACTGGCCGTAGACTCCCTTCGTGACACGCACGGGGTCCGTGCACCTGAATCACGTGGGTCAAGGGAGGAACCGACGTCGTGAGCAGCAGGCCAGCGAGAGGCGCTGCTCGCCTCGCCGCCATACTCGACGCACTTCCCGACGCGCTGTTGCTCGTGAACGGCAACGGCACCGTCGTGAACGCCAACGCCATCGCCGTGGAGACCCTGGAGGCTCCGGGCGCCCCCCTCATCGGTCGTGGACTGCTCGACATCGTCCCGGACTTCGACCCACGGCGGATTCCGGGCTCGATGCGCCGGCCCGAGGAGGACCCCAGTGTCAGGACCAGGCCGACCCGGATGATCGCCCGGCGGACGGACGGGAGTGCGCTCCAGGTCGAGGTGACCAGCGCGGGGCTCGACTCGGGCCGCGCCCCGTACGCTTCGGCCATCGAGGCGGCGTTCGCGGACGACTACGCCGGGGAGGAACTGCTCGTCCTCATCATCCGCGACCTCTCCGGGACGCTCGACACCGAAGCCGAACTGGTGCGCCAGCAGCGGCAGACGGAGATGATCCTGCGCGCCGCGTCCGAGGGGGTCGTGGGCGTCGACACGGCCGGGCGCATCGTCCTCGTGAACCCGGCCGCCGCCCAGATCCTCGGGCATCGCGCCAGCCAGCTCGGCGGTCAGGAACTCCACCCGCTCGCACAGCACTCGCGCGCCGACGGCACGCCGCTGTCGTTCGAGGAGACGCCGCTGCACGACACGCTGTCGTCCGGCCGCAAGCACCGGGTGCGCGGACAGGTCCTGTGGACGAAGGACGGGCAGGCCATCCCCGTCGACCTGACGACCGCGCCCGTCCGGGACGGTGACCAACTCGTGGGCGCCGTCCTCGCGTTCACGGACCGGCGGCCGATGGACGCGCTGGCGGCCCGGCACGCGCAACTGCTGTCCGTGCTGCGCGACGGCCTGCGGGGGCCGCTGGAGCAGCTCCGCGGCGAGCTGTCGGCCCTGGCGGCCGACCCCGCGGGCCAGTTGTGGCCCGAGGCCAACCAGGTGCTGCACCATCTCGCCGCCGGCTACACGCGGATGACCACCCTCGTGGACAACGTGCTGAGCTACCAGCGGCTCGACGAGGGCCGCGAGAAGCTGTCGGTGAAACGGGTCTCGCTGGACGCCGTCGTGTCGGCTGGCGTCGAGGGGGCGACGGAGCTGATCGGCCCGGGGCGGGCGCAGTTCGCCGTGCACGCGCCGCCGATCGAGGCCGAGGTGGACCCGGACCGGCTCGCGCAGGCCCTCGCGCACCTGGTGGCGGACGTCGCCGGGGTCGACGCGACGGGCCGGGCGGCGTCCGGCGCCGGTGCCGCGGGCGACTCGACGATCGTCGTGGCGGCCGCGCAGCGCGGAGACGTCGTACGGATCGAGGTGCGCGGCCCGTACCCCGGCGGAGACCCGGTGCACGAGCCGATCGTGCGGGGGATCGTGCGGCAGCACGGCGGCGTGCTCCAGACGCACGAGGTCGGGGGCGCCTCCGCGTACGTGCTGGAGGTGCCGGTGCTGTCGGGCGGCGGCGCGGTGTCGGCCGCCCCGGCGACGCGCGACGCGAGCGGCGACACGACGGTGATGCCCGTCCCGGCGCAGCCCGCCCGAGGGACGGCGCAGGAGCCCGCGCGGAAGCCGGCCGCGGAGATCGAGCCGGTGCAGGCGACGCCGACCGGACGGCGGCGGCGCGCGGGCCGGCCGGCCGACGAGGGGCACGGGACGGGTTCGACGCCGGTGCCGGAGGCGGCGTTCGCGCCGTCCGGTGACACCGGTGAGACGGCGGCTGGCCACGGGCGGCGGCGCCGTGCCCTCGGTCCCGCCGACGCGCAGGGCAACGGCCCCGCGCCCGTCCCCGACGAGATGTCCGACGCCACACCGCCCGGCGGCGTCGAGACGGATGCCCGGCCGACGGGCCGCAGGCGCCGGAGGCAGGCCGAGCCCGTGGCCGAGGTGCCCGCCGCCGCGCCGGAGCAGCAGGCGCCGGAGGCACAGCAGCCGCAGGAGGAGCCGCCGCCCGTCGAGCACTCCGTGGTCGCGGCGAGCCCGATCCTGGACGGGAGCGCGCCGCCGCCGATGGCGCCCGCGCGTCAGCCGCGCGCGCTGCCGATGCCGGGCAGCGACCGCGCCCGGTCGGACGCGACGCTGCCCGGGGTGAGTGTGCAGACGCTGGGTCAGGGCGTCCCGGTGGCCCCGCTGCCGGAGCGGCGCCCGGCGCCGCCCGGTGTGCCGTCGCCCGCGCCGCCCGCGCAGGCGCCCGTACCGCAGGCCCAGCCGACACGGCGCAGGAAGCTGGCGACACCGCCGGCCGAGGATCCGCGTCCCGAGCAGCCCGCGCTGCCCGCGCGGCCGGTGCCGGGAGCGGCGCAGGCCGGCCCCGCGGCCGGTACGCAGGGCCGGGGGCGGCAGTACACGATCGGTGCGCCGGCCGCGGGCGCCGCGGAGGGACCCGAGCCCCTGGACGGGCCGAACGGCGCGGTCGAGGTCACCGACGGCCGGGCCCTCGTCCCGGCCCGCCCGCAGGCCGACGACGAGCTGCCGCCCGAGCCCCTGGACAACCCGCGCCGGCTCCTGGTGTGGCCGGAGCCCGACCCGTCGACGCAGCACGCCCTCACCGAGCGCGGCTACCGGCCCGTCATCGTGCACTCCCGCGAGGAGGTCGACGCGCAGATCGCCGCGTACCCGGCGGCGCTGTTCGTGGACCCGCTGACGGGGCCGATCACGCGGACGGCGCTCCAGTCGCTGCGCGCGGCCGCGGTGGCGGCCGAGGTCCCGGTGCTGGTGACGGCCGGGCTCGGCCAGGCGAGCCGGGAGGCGGCGTACGGGGCGGACCCGGCCGTGCTGCTGAAGGCCCTCGCGCCGCGCGACAGCGAGCAGCACCCGCCCCGGGTCCTGCTGGTGGAGGAGCAGCCGGAGATCGCCACGGCGCTCGCGGCCTCGCTTGAGCGGCGGGGCATGCAGGCCGCGCACGCCGCGAGCGACGCGGACGCGATGGAGGTCGCCTCGCAGATCCGGCCGAACCTCGTCGTCATGGACCTGAACCAGGTGCGCCGCCGCCGCGCGGGCATCATCGACTGGCTCCGCGTCAACGGACTGCTGCACCGGACGCCCTTCGTCGTCTACACGGCGGCGGAGAGCGACCCGGCGCAGCTCGCGTCCCTCGCGTCGGGGGAGACGGTGCTGTTCCTCGCCGAGCGGTCCACGAACCCGGAGGTGCAGGAGCGGATCGTCGATCTGCTGACGAAGATCGGGGCTCACTGACCCCCGGCCGAGGGGCGGGGGAGCGTGGTGACGTCGAGGTCGCCGGCGGCGTGGCGGGCGCGCAGCAGCTTCTTGTCGAACTTGCCGACGCTCGTCTTCGGCACCTCGGCGATGACGGTCCAGTGGTCCGGGAGCTGCCAGCGCGGCACGCGGTCGGCGAGGTGGTCGCGCAGGGCGGTGAAGCCGGGGTGGGCGGGGCCGTCGGCCGCGAGCACGACGGCGGCCAGGGGGCGTTCGCCCCAGCGTGCGTCGGGGATGGCGACGACGGCCGCCTCGGCGACGGCGGGGTGGGCCATGAGGTGGTTCTCCAGGGCGACGGACGATATCCACTCGCCGCCGGACTTGATGACGTCCTTCGCGCGGTCGGTGAGGGTGAGGTAGCCGTCCGGGGAGACGGTGCCGACGTCGCCGGTGCGCAGCCAGCCGTCCGGTGTGAACGTCTCGGCGGGGCGGAGGGGTTCGCGGCCCGCGCCGCCGAAGTAGGAGCCGGCGATCCAGGGACCGCGTACCTCCAGCTCGCCGGCGGACACGCCGTCCCAGGGGAGGGCGGTGCCGTCGGGTCCGGTGATGCGGGCCTCGACGCCGGCGGGGAACCGGCCCTGGGTCAGGCGGTACGGCCACTCCTCGTCGGGGGTGAGGCCGCCGGGCGGGCGGGCGACGGCGCCGAGGGGCGACGTCTCGGTCATGCCCCAGGCCTGTTCGACGCGTACGCCGTGCTGTTCCTCGAACGCCTTCATCAGTGCGGGTGGACAGGCGGAGCCGCCGATGGTGACGCGGTCGAGGGAGGAGATGTCGCGGGGGCGGGCGGCCAGTTCGGCGATGAGGCCCTGCCAGAGGGTGGGGACGGCCGCCGCGTGGGTGGGGCGTTCGGCGGCGATCATGGCGGCGAGGGCGTCGGGCCGCAGGAAGCGGTCGGGCAGCAGGAGGCCGACCCCCGACATGAACGCGGCGTGCGGCAGCCCCCACGCCAGCACGTGGAACATCGGCACGATCGGCATCGTGGCGTCGCCGGTGCCGAGCGGCATGGCCTCGGCCATGTTGACCTGCATCGAGTGCAGGTAGATGGAACGGTGTGTGTAGACGGTGCCCTTGGGGTCGCCGGTGGTGCCGGAGGTGTAGCAGAGGGCGGCCGCGCTGCGTTCGTCGAGGTCGGGCCAGTCGTACGTGGTGGGGCGGTCGGCGATGAGGTCCTCGTAGTCGTGCACGGCAGCCGTCGTACCGCTCGCCGCGAGGGCGGCACGGTCGCCCGGTCCGGAGACGACGAGGTGCTCGACGTCCGGCAGCGCGGGGAGCAGCGGCGCGATGAGGGGGATGACGCTGCCGTCGAGGATGATCACGCGGTCCGCGGCGTGGCGGATGGTCCACGCGAGCTGGGCCGGCGGCAGGCGGAGGTTGAGGGTGTGGAGGACGGCGCCCATGGAGGGGAGCGCCCAGTACGCCTCGACGTGCTCGGCGTTGTTCCACATGAGGGTGCCGACGACGCTGTCGCTGCGGACCCCGAGGTCGTCGTGGAGCGCGTGGGCGAGCTGGGCCGCCCGGGCACCCGCCTCGGCGAAGGTGCGGCGCCGCGGCGGGGCGTCACCGGCCCAGGTGGTGATGGTGGACCGGGCGTGGATCGTCGTACCGTGCCGCAGGATGCGGCTCACGAGTAGGGGGATGTCCTGCATCGTGCCGAGCACCATGGCCTCCCACGGGGGACGAGTGCGACGCGTGTGCCGGTGATTGTGGTGGCTCGGTGGCGTCTTGGCCAGATGCGCGGCAGGGGCGCGCGAGGAGTCAGGCGGCCATGGTGTGGCGGGCGCGGGCGGCGGCGGGCGCGGGGGCGCGCAGCACACCGCTCAGGTCGGAGTCCTCGCGCAGCTTGGCGAGGGCGCGGGACACGGCGCTCTTGACCGTGCCGACCGAGACGCCGAGGAGTTCCGCGGTCGCCGCCTCGCTCATGTCCTCGTAGTACCGGAGGACGACCATGGCGCGCTGGCGCTCCGGCAGCTTCACTATGGCCCGCCACATCGCGTCGCGGACGGCCTGCTGCTCGGCCGGGTCCGGCCGGGGGTCACGGTCCGGCTCGGGCAGCTCGTCCACGGCGTACTCGTCGACGCGGCGCTTGCGCCACTGGGAGGTGCGGGTGTTGATCAGCGCGCGGCGGACGTAGCCGTCGAGGGCGCGGTGGTCCTCTATGCGCTCCCAGGCGAGGTAGGTCTTGGTCAGGGCGGTCTGGAGGAGGTCCTCGGCGTCGGACGGGTTGGCCGTCAGCGAACGGGCCGTCCGCAGCAGAATCGGGCCGCGCTCCCGGACGTAGGAGGTGAAGGTCGGTGGTGGCGCCTTCGGAGCCGCGGTGGGCGTGGTCATGTACTACAAATTAGGCGCCGGCCCCCCTCGGGCGGATCGGCCACAGGTCTCGATGACGCATCCGCCCCAGGGTGGAGAGGTGGCGCGGGCCCCACCTCCCGTGGGTGGACGGGGGTGGATGCGCACCCTCAGTGCGGCTCAGGGATTCACCTGAGGACGGCGACGGGAGCGTGGACCAGGTTGCGGTCGATGGCGAGGCGGTGCCCGCCGTGGGTCTCGGTGACGTCGCCCGCGTACTGGTGGATGCGGCGGTGCGGCTGCCACGCGGCGGGGTCGAGGGACGGCTCGGCGTCCAGGTCGGGGACGGCGTCCCAGCGGGCGAACCACAGGACGTCGGGCAGGTCCACGGCGCCGTCGGCGCGTGCGGCCTCCATGTGCGCGATGCCGGACTCGGCGCTGGAGTAGAAACCGGGGATCCAGCCCTCCGCGCGCAGGGCGCGGCTGAACCCCTGGACGTACGCGAGGGTCGTCCGCGCGCAGGAGGTGTCGAGGTGGTCGTAGTCCTCGATGTCGAGGTAGACGGGGCTGCCGGGGGCGAGCCCGAGGTCCTCGGCGGCGGCGATGGCGTCGGCGGCTTCCTCGACACCCTGCTGCCAGGGGCGGTCGGCGTCGATGGAGACGGCGGCCTTCGCGTCGTCGCGGACGCAGGGGGACTGCGAGCCGACGTAGAGCGGCAGGAGTTTCCAGCCCATTTCGGAGACGTCGCCGACCCAGTCGGGGGTGAGGTTGGTCTGCGTGGGGCAGGCGCGGCCCCGGCCGCCGATGTAGACGCCGACGGCGCGGTAGGGCGAGGAGAGCCAGGCGCCCATGGTGGACAGGGACGGGGCCTCGCAGGTGTCGAACGCGGATCCCTCGTAGATCTCGGCGCCCTGCTCGGTGAGGTCGCTGTCCATGAGGGTGGGGGCGGGCAGCGGACGCGGGTCGTCGGCGGCCTGGGCGGTGGCCGGGGTCGCCAGCAGGGCCGTCAGCAACAGGGCCAGCAGAGTGTGATGGGCATATCGCATGAGAATGAGTGAAGGCCGCGGGGGCGGCGCGCGGCGGGGCGACACTCCCCGGGGGGTGCGCCGGTTCAGCCGGACGGCGCACGGCCCGGCGCGCGTTCGGGCGGCAGCGTTGTTCCGACGGACATACGACCGCGCGGGTCGCACCTGTCGGTGCGGCCCGCGCGGCTGACCCTGCCGGTGCGGAGTGCGGACGACGTACCCCGGAACGTCACCGCACGGCGGACTACCGACCGAAGCCGTCGATGAAGACCAGCACGTTGCTGTCCGACTGGTCGATGAACCCGAGGCCATTGACGCTGGCGGAGTTGCTCTCGTTGGTGGCACCGGGGCCGACCGCCGACTGCTGGGTGATGGTGGAGTTGCCGTTCAGGTTGTTGGCGGTGTCACCGGCGATGACGTTGCCACTGATGGCGTCCACGCTGTCGGCCTGGGCGACCCCCGCCAGGGCACCGACGACGAACGGCGCGGCGGCCAGGATCGTGAGGGCGCGAGCGGTGCGCATGCTAACCATGTCAATTCCTCCGTGGAATCGGACGCGATCCGGTCGGGATCGGACGGATGGTGTGGCTCGGCAGGTGGCCTGTCTGCCGCGGACGGAACACGACGTCGCGAGACCAGAGTTGCCCACCGGATCACCCGGCTACCACCCGTACCGCCCGGATTCGCTCGCACGAATGACGGCGGCCGTTCAAACCTCCGTCAGGCCACGGATCGATCCGTCAGCCGCTCGATCCGCTGGGCGAAGTCCGCACAGGGAAGCGGGAGTTCTATCTCGTCGACGAACTGGACGGCGTCCGGGACGGAGTCGACGGCGGCCGCCGCCGCGTCCGTCAGGCAGGAGTGGTCGCCGTGCAGCAGCGCGAGCACCCGCAGCACCAGCGCGGGGTCGCTCCCGTCGGCCGGCTCGCCGTCCGGCGGGAACCCGGGCGTGTGCTCCGGATCGGCCTGCCGCCGCCACAGCTCGGCCTCCCACTCCTCGCCCAGCGCGAGGTGGTGGAGGTAGAGGCAGTACGCGGCGGGGGCGTCGCCGGCACCGGCGGCGAACTGCCACCAGAAGCGCGCGCTGTCCTCCCGGCCGGCGAGCTGGAGCACGCAGCCCAGCACGCGCGCCCCCTCCGGCTGCGGTATGCGCCCCCCGACGAGCGCCCCCATGTGTTCCAGGGCGCCGTCCTTGTCGACGACCGTCCGGCACAGGGTGGCCAGCTGGCCGCCGACGCTGCCGGGCAGCGGCTCGGGGCGGCGGGCCGCGCACTCCTGCCCGGCCGCGGCGATCCGGGCGGCGATCCGGCGTTCGGCCGCCTCGAGCTCGGCCGTGGTGTAGCTGGGGAGCGGACGGGCCAGGACGGCCCGGGCCAGCAGCTCCTCAACGGTCGGTGCCGTCATCGGCGCCCTCCTTCTCCGGACGGCCGAGGCCGAGCAGCTCCTTGAGGCGGTGCTGCGCGTACCGGGCGGTGGACCGCACGCCGGGCACGGTGAGACCGAGGATGTCGGCGGTCTCCTCGGCGCTGTACCCGACGCAGTAGTGCAGGACGATGACGTCGTGCTGGCGTTCGGGAAGCTCCCGGATGGCCTGGTGCAGCGAGATGCTGTCGGCCAGTTCGCCGACGGGGTCGACGGCGGTGCGCAGCGCGACGGTCTCGAACGCGGCGGTGTCCACGACGGCGGCCCGCCGGCCGAGGCGCCCAGCCTCGTCCAGCGTGCACTGCTTGAGGACGCTCCAGGCGTACCCGGTGGGACTGTCGAGGCGCAGGACGTCGGCCCACTCGGCGGCCAGCCGCTCGAACGCGCGGTCGGCCGTGGCCTCGGCCGCGTCGCGGTGACCGAGGTGCAGCTCGGCCCAGCGGACGTAGGCGGGCCGGTACATCTGGTGGAAGGCGCGGAGATCCGCGGGAAGGGAGATCAGAGGACTCACACCGTTGCGTCGCGCGGGGGAGGCATCGTTCACAGGACGTCCTCCCCGGGGCGGCCGGTCACGCGTATGCGCGGCACCCGGCCCGGGACACCGTACCCGCCGGTCTGCTCGTTCACGGACCTCCTGGTCCTCTCGTCGCCGCCGGCGCCGACCGTGCGGCCGGACCGAACTCCTCTACGAGAAAAGCTTCTCAGGTCGGTACGACATCGCCAAACCACCCGGAAGCACCGAAGCGGCGCCTGATCGCCGGAGATCGCCGCCACCTGCGGTTTCCCGGCGCGGGCGGCGCAGTGTGATCTGCGTCCGCCGGGCCGCGCACCGGGGTGCCGGCCGCCGGCCGTCACGTCCGGTACCCGGCCGCACACGGGCCGGCGGCCCGGTCGGGTCACCCATTCGCCGTAACGCGCCCGACAGCCGGAGAAGCCTTGCCGCAGACGGCGTACACCGCCGTCGGGGGACTTGCGCGCCCGTCGGAGTTGCACGGCGCTCCGGTGGCGGCGGACATGGACACAGGACCCAACCACGGGTCGTCTGGAGGAGGAGACCAATGCGTCGCATGACTACAGGTGCCGTCCTTACCGCCGCTCTTCTCGCGGGACCCGCCGCGGTCACCGCGGAGGCGCACACACCGGAGACGGCCCCGGCCGTCGCCGCGCAGACCATGGAGAGCCAGGCCCAGGACGACAACGACGACGGCGGGGGCGGCGGCTGGGGGCTCTGGGGCCTGCTCGGCCTGTTCGGCCTGCTGGGCCTCATCCCTCGTGGGAAGAAGAAGCACGACACGGGCGGCACGCGCGGTACGGGGACCGGTGGCTACACCACCGATCGCCCCTGAACCGCAGCGATCCCCCGGAACCGGGCCGGGCACGGGCCGGCACGGGGAAGCAGAACGAGGGCGGCCTCCGACCGAATCCGCTCGGGTCGGAGGCCGCCCTCACTGCTCATCGCGCGGAGGCGGTGGGATTTGAACCCACGGTGAGGGGTTGCCTCACGACGGTTTTCAAGACCGTTCCCTTCGGCCGCTCGGGCACGCCTCCCGGGCGCACCCGCACAGCCTAGCGGTTGTCCGTCAGTCGCCCTCGCGCTGGCCGAGGACGATGGTCGTCGTGTGCTCCTCGCCGTCGCGCTCGTAGGTCAGCTCGACGGAGTCGCCCGGTTCGTAGGTCCAGATCTGGCTGATCAGAGTGGGGCCGCTGTCGATCGCGCGGCCGCCGAACTCGGTGATCACGTCGCCCGCCTGCAGCCCTGCCTCGGCGGCGGGGCCGCCCGGGGTCACCGGCTCGGTGCCGTCGCCCGTCCGCTCGACGATCTGGGCACCCGCGGTCTGCTGCGTCTGGCCGCTGTTCACCGAGGCGCCGATGATCGGGTAGATGGGCTCGCCGCCCTCGATCAGGTCCTCGGCGACCCGCTTCGCCTGGTTGATGGGGATGGCGAAGCCGAGGCCGATGCTGCCGGCCTCCGTCATGCCGTCGCCGGTGGAGCGGATGGCCGAGTTGATGCCGATGACCTCGCCGTCCGCGTTCAGCAGGGGGCCGCCGGAGTTGCCCGGGTTGATGGAGGCGTCCGTCTGGAGGGCGTTCATGTAGGAGGCGCTGGTGCCGGTGGCGTCGCTGGAGGCGACCGGGCGGTCCTTCGCGCTGATGATGCCGGTGGTGACCGTGCCCGAGAGGCCGAACGGCGCGCCGATCGCGATCGTCGCGTCGCCGACGGCCATGGCGTCGGAGTCGCCGAGCGGCAGGGGCGTGAGTTCGCGGCCGTTCAGGTCGGTGAGGCGGATGACGGCCACGTCGTAGCCCTCGGCGCGGCCGACGACCTCGGCGTTGTACGTCTCGCCGTCGGAGAAGGTGACGGTGAGGGTGCCGCCGTCGGCGGCGGAGGCGACGACGTGGTTGTTGGTCAGGATGTGGCCGTCCTCGTCGTAGACGAAGCCGGTGCCGGTGCTGCCCTCGGTCGCGGTGCCGGCCTCGATGGTGACGACGCTGGGCAGCGCGGCGTCCGCTATCCCGGCGACGGAGTCCGGCGGGCGGGCGGCCGGGCCGTCCTCCGAGCCCTGGTTCAGGGCGGCGGACGAGGCGGACGTCCCGTCGTCGTCCGCGACGAGATAGCCGACGCCGCCGCCGACACCACCGGCGACGAGCGCGGCCACGAGGGTGGCGATCACGAGGCCGTTGCGCCGCTTGCGCCGGGGCGCCGGCTCGGGGAACGCCGACCACGGCGCGGCGGGCGGTGGCATGCCGGGACCCGCCGCGTCGGCGGGCGGCAGGGCCGGCGGCGGCGCTGCCGGGGCCGGCCCGGCGGGCAGCGCGCGGAGCACGGTGGTCCCCGGCGCCTCCTGCGGCTCGGCGGGCGGCGGCGCCTGATGTCCGGCGGGGGGAGCCGGGGGTGCGTACGGCGAGGGCGGTTGCTGCCCCTGCGGTGCCGCCGGCGGGGCGGCGGGGGGCTGCGCCACGGGAGGCCCTGCGGGGGGAACCGCCGGAGGCTGGGGTGACCGTGCGGCGGGGTCCGCGGGACCGCCGCCCACCGGCGCGCCGGTCGCGGGACCGTCCGGCCGGCCGGCGCGCTCTTCCTCGGTGCTCACAGCTGACTCCTCGGGTGCACGACGAATAGGCGTCCAGTGTTGCCCATGCTCTGTCAGACGGGCATAAACCCGCGGCAGGGCCACCGATCGGCGGCGCGTCGTCCCGCCCGTGGCACCATGACGCGATGGGAGCCGACCGCAACCGCCCGCCCCGCCCCCAGGTCGTCGCGCACCGCGGCTCGTCCGAGGACGCACCGGAACACAGCCTCGCCGCCTACCGCAGGGCCATCGAGGACGGCGCCGACGCGCTCGAGTGCGACGTCCGTCTCACCGCCGACGGCCACCTGGTGTGCGTCCACGACCGCAGGGTCGACCGGACGTCCAACGGCCGCGGCGCCGTCTCCGCCCTCGAACTCGCCGACCTGGCGGAGCTGGACTTCGGCTCCTGGCGCACCCCCGCGGGCGCCGAGGCCCCCGACACCGCCGATCCCGAACGCACCACCGTCCTCACGCTGGAGCGCCTGCTGCGGCTCGTCGCCGAGGCGGACAGGCCGGTCGGGCTCGCCATCGAGACGAAGCACCCGACGCGCTGGGCCGGACGGGTCGAGGAACGGCTGCTCGACGCGCTGGCGCGCCACCCCTTGCCGGGCGAGGTGCGGGTGATGTCGTTCTCGGCCCGCTCGCTGCACCGCGTTCGGCAGACCGCGCCGGACATACCGACCGTGTTCCTCATGCAGTTCCTGCTGCCCGTGCACCGCACGGGCCGGCTGCCGGACGGCGTGCGCGTCGCCGGGCCGGCCATCCGTGTCCTGCGCCGCGACCCCGGGTACGTCGAGCGCGCCCACCGCGCGGGCAACCGCGTCCACGTGTGGACCGTCGACGAGCCGGCCGACGTGGAACTGTGCGCGGACCTGGGCGTGGACGCCATCATCACGAACCGCCCCCGCGCCGTCCGTGAGCAGCTCGCCCGCCGGTCCCCCGCCGGGTGAGCGCGCGCGCCCCGGCGCACACGGCGCACACCGCCGGTCACGTCCGCGTCAACAGGTCGTCCGGCCCCGGTTTCCTGGCCACCCGCCGAGGGCACCAATCACTTGGCGTGGGGCTGAGGAGGTTGCGGGGGTGGCGTTGGTGGTCACACGACAGGTACCGACGTCGACATCCATGACGGTGCTGCACGGCCCGTCCGGCATCGCGGCGGCCCGGCGCCGGCTGCGCGCGGAACTGCGCGACAGCGGCACACCCGATTCCGTCGTCGACGACGCCGCGCTCGTCCTGTCCGAACTCCTGAGCAACGCGTGGCGGCACGCGCGTCCGCTGCCGAGCGGCGACGGTGTACGGGCCGCGTGGTCGCGGGAGAGCGACGGCGCCGTGACGGTCGCGGTCACGGACGGCGGCGGTCCGACGCGGCCCCGCCCGGCGACCCCGTCGGTCACCGCGCGCGGCGGCCGTGGTCTCACGATCATCGGCACGCTGGCCCGTGCCTGGGGCGTGCGGGAGGCCGAGGGCGCGGGGACGGTGACGGTGTGGGCGGTGCTCGGCACGCCCCCGGCGTAGGCAGGACGACGCGACGGGGCGAACCTCGGCCGATGGGGCACTAGGCTCCCGGGGCGTACCCGTTCAGCCGTCCGCACGCACGCAGGAGACCGGTCCCCCATGGCCAAGAAGCGCCGTCCCCAACCGCAGCAGCAGCGTCCCGCCGGTGGGGAGGTCCCCGTCGTCGGCGCCCGTGAGCCCTGCCCGTGCGGCTCGGGCCGCCGGTACAAGGCGTGTCACGGCCGTGCGGCCGCGCAGGCGGCGACCGAGCTGGTCAGGCGGCCGTTCGAGGGCCTGCCCGGCGAGTGCGACTGGGTGGCGCTGCGGGAGCTGGTGCCCGCGGCCACCGTGCCGCTGACCCTGCGGGACGGGCTGCCGGGCGACGTGCCGTCCGTCACGCTGGCCACCGTGCTGCCCATGGCGTGGCCGGCGCTGCGCCGGGACGACGGGGCGGTCCTCGTGGCCGTGCAGAACGACACGGCCACCGGGGACCTGAGCCGTGACCTGGCCGACGTCCTCACCCGCGCGCTGACCTCGGCGCCGGGCAACCCGGTCCCGTCCGAGCGCACCGCCCCCGAGGGGCCGCGGCTGCAGGACGTGCTCGACCTGTCGGCGCCGTTCGTCCCGCAGGTGCACGAGGGCTTCGAGTTCTGGCTCGACGACGCGACGCAGGCGACGCCCGAGGTCACCGCCTCCCTCGAACGGGCGAACGAGGCGGCCCTCCCGACGGCGCGCCTGTCCGGCGTCGAGGCGGCCTACTGGTGCCGCACCCCGGACCGGAACCACCTGCGCTGGGTCATGCCGCAGGCCGAGGACGACCTGCTGGACGCCCTGGCCAGGCTGCACGCGGCGGGTGCCTCGTCGCTGGGCGACGGCACGCGTCTCGTCGGGTCGTTCCGGGCGCACGGGCTGACCGTGCCGGTGTGGGACCTGCCGACCTCGATGGGCGCCGAGGAGTGCGAGAAGCCGGCGGCCGCGTTCGGCGAGCGGCTCGCCGAGGCGCTCGCCGCGGACGCGCCGCTCACGCCCGAGGAGCGGCGGGCGCGCAGCGGCCTCACCAACCGTCAGATCACCCTCACCTGACGGGCGGCGGCCCCGCGCGGCCGTGATCCCGCTCACAACGGGCCGGTCCTGCGGCCCGGGCCGGCCGGCGGGGGATTTGCGATTCCCCGATGTCTTGTTACCTTCTGAGGTGGACCCGGTCGCTGGTGCATCCCCCGTCGCCAGCGATCGGGTCTCCTCATGTCCGCGGCCGGGCGGTTCAGTACGCCAGCCGGCTGCCCTGGTCGGGAGCGGTGAGCCCGGCGTCCACCAGGATGTCGAGCACCTCGCCGACCCGCGGCAGCCACGGGGGCCGGTCGCCGCCGCGCGGCGCCCCGGGCTCGCGCGCCCACCACACGCCGCCCGCGCCGATGCGTGACGGCGGCAGCGGGACGTATCCGCCGCTGCTGTGGAACCGCAGAGAACTCGGCACGTGCTCCTGGTCGGCGAGGAGTTCACCCAGCTCGGGCAGTCCGTAGGGTTCGACGAGCAGCAGCCAGCGCGTAGGGGTCGCGGCCACGGGGCCGAGGGCGACACCGAGGCGTTCGCAGGCGGCCACCGCCCGCGCGCCGGCCAGGGCGGGCAGGCTCAGCGCGCAGGGTGCCCGGCCGCCGGTGGCCAGGATGACGGGCGCGCCGGGGCGGGTCGTCCACCACCAGCGGACCATCGCGGGGTCCGTGGTGGCGGCGAGGAGCGCCGGGTCGTCGGGGTGGGCACCGGGCACCGGGCACCCGGTGCGGGCGCAGTCGCACAGGCCGTCGGGGCCGGCTCCGGCGCCCGGGAGCACCGGCCACCCCCAGTGGGTCGCGTACCGCAGGGCGGCGCGGCGGCGGGCGTCGTCCTGCCGCCGCTCCTCGCCGTGTCCGTCACCGTCTCCGTTCGTGCGTCGCTCTCCGAGGATCTCGCGCATCAGCGCTCGTCCCTTCCTTCGCGGGTCGGATACACCACGTGGAACCCAGATCACCGTGTGCAGCGTGTCGCGCAGTGAGGAGCAGCGGGCGAGGGGGGAGCCGACCACCTCGTCCTGTAGGACGCCGGAACCCGCCGATCCGTTCCGATATGTACGGGCAGCACGCCCGGTCCGTCCCGGACCGTTCCTCGGCCGTGGCCGCCAGTCGATCGTGTCCGGCGGGGAGCGCAGGCCGTTTTCCGCCAAAGTCGCGGCGCCCCGGCCTGTCGCCCCCGGAACGCGCGCACCACCTGGGCATCATCCAACTCGGCAGGACAATACCGACACCCGTGGGCCTGCGCGCCATGACGAAAGCCCTCCCGCATGAGCACCTCACCCTCGCCGAAAGTGGCCGGAATCCACGCCCCGCTTTCCTCCGTGACGCAGACTCCCCCGCCACGGCCGTCCCGGCCCGCCGGCGCCCCCACCGCAGCCCGGCCCGGTGGCGTGCAGGACCGGCTCGCCTCCTGGATCTCCGATCTGACGACCCTGCACAGCCTCACCGAACGCATCGCCCGTACGCGTACCCTGACCGACGCGTTGCATGAGACCCTGCGCGCCGGCGCCGGCCTGGTGGGCGCGCGGCGCGGCCTCGTCACCCTCGGCCCGGCCGACGGACTCGGCCCGCAGCGGCTGACCGGCCTCGGGCTCGGCCGCGCGGACCTCGGGCAGATCGAGACGGTACCGCGCGGCTTCCACACCCCCGCGGCGGCCCTGGCCGGCCAGGACACCGACGGGGGTGCGCGCGAGGCCGGTGAGCCGGGCGAGGTCGTGCACCGCGACATCGCCGGCGAGGAGCAACTGCACCCCCGGCACCGCGAGGTCGCCGCCCGCCTCGGGTTCGCCGCCAGCTACGCCGCCCCGCTGTCCGCCGACCCCGCGGGCCGGCTCGGCGCCGCCGTCTGGCTGTACGACGAGCCGGGTCAGCCGGACCGCCGCCAGCGCCGCCTGCTCTCCCTCTATCTGCGGCACGCCGCCCAGCACATCGCGAACCGTCTCGACCTCTCCCGCGCGCGCTCCGCGCTCGCCACCGTCCGCGAGGGCCTGCTGCCGGCCCGGCTGCCGCGCCTGCCCGGCGTCACGCTGGCCGTGCGGCACCGGACCGGGCCGCACGGCGGCGGGGACTTCTACGACGCGCTCGCGCTGCCCGACCGTGCGCTCGGCCTCGCGGTCGGCGGCACGGCGGACACCGGGCCCGCCGCGCTGGCCGCCATGGGACGGCTGCGCGCCGGGCTGCGGGCGTACGCCGTGATGGAGGGCGAGGACCCGGTCGCCGTGCTCTCGGACCTGGAACTCCTGCTGCGCCTCACGGAGCCGGGCCGTCCGGCGACCGCGCTGTTCGGGCACGCGGAGCCGGCGGCCCGCCGTGTCGTGTTCGCCTCCGCCGGGCACCCGCCGCCCCTGGTCGTCGGCCCGGCCCGTGCCGACTTCGCCGAGACGACGCTGTCCGCGCCCCTCAACATGCTGGCCTGCTGGGAGGCGCCGAGCGTCACGCTCGACCTGGCCGAGGGAGAAACGGTCCTGCTCTTCAGCGACGGCCTGCTCCACCGCACCGGTGAGCCGATGGACCGCGCCTTCGCCCGGCTGCGGGCCGCCGCGCTGGCGGCCGGACCCGACGCCCTCGCCGATCCGGAGGCCCTGTGCGACCACGTCCTCGCCACCGTCCCGGCCGGCGAGGGCGGGGACGGCGCGGGATCCGGCGCGGAGGACATCGTCCTGCTGGCGGCGCGTTTCGACTGATCCGCGCGTCGGCCCGCCCTGTCGCCGCCGGCCCCGCGCCGCATACGATGGGGGCGACCGGTGACCGGGCGGAGGAGGCGCGACATGGCGGAGGAGCGGACCGAGGAGACCACCCCGGACGCGAACGGCGGGGAGCAGCCCGCCGCCGACGGGAACGCCGAGCGCTCCGACCGCAAGAACAAGGTGACCCCCCGCGTCTCCGACGAACTCATGGAGTTCATGAGGCGCGGCTGGGCCAACACCGAGCGGCGCGACCTCGCCCCGGTCCCCCAGGCGGAGCACACCGCCCGCCGCCGGGCCGCGCTGTCCGGGCGCTTCCCCGGTGAGCGGATCGTGGTGCCCGCCGGACGCCTGAAGACCCGTTCCAACGACACGGACTACCCGTTCCGCGCCGCCGTCGAGTACGCGTACCTCACCGGCGACCAGTCCGAGAACGGCGTACTCGTCCTGGAGCCCGCCGAGCACGGCGGCCACGACGCGACGCTCTACCTCCTGCCCCGCTCCGACCGGGAGAACGGCGAGTTCTGGCTCAGCGGCCAGGGCGAGCTGTGGGTCGGCCGGCGCACGAGCCTGACCGAGGCCGAACGGCTGTACGGCCTGCCGGTCGCCGACGTGCGGACCGTGCCGGAACTCCTCGCCGCCGCCACGGGTCCGGTGCGCGTCGTCCGCGGCCACGACACGGAGGTCGAGGCGGCCCTCACCGACAAGGTGACGGGCGAGCGCGACGAGGAGCTGCGGGTCTTCCTCTCCGAGATGCGCCTCGTGAAGGACGACTTCGAGATCGCCCAGCTCGAACACGCCTGCGCGGCCACGGCCCGCGGCTTCGAGGACGTCGTGCGCGTCCTCGACAAGGCCGTGGCCACCTCGGAGCGCTACCTGGAGGGCACCTTCTTCCTGCGCGCCCGCGTCGAGGGCAACGACGTCGGCTACGGCTCGATCTGCGCCGCCGGACCGCACGCCACCACACTCCACTGGGTGCGCAACGACGGCCCCGTCCGCCCCGGTGACCTCCTCCTCATGGACGCCGGCGTGGAGACGACGGAGCTGTACACCGCCGACGTCACCCGCACCCTGCCGGTCGGCGGCCGGTTCAGCGCGATCCAGCGCAAGGTCTACGACGCCGTGTACGAGGCGCAGGAGGCCGGCATGGCGGCGGTGCGGCCCGGTGCCAAGTACGGCGACTTCCACCGCGCCGCGCAGCGCGTGCTGGCGGAGCGGCTCGTGGAGTGGGGCCTGCTGGAGGGGCCGGTGGACCGCGTGCTCGACCTGGGTCTCCAGCGCCGCTACACCCTGCACGGCACGGGTCACATGCTCGGCATGGACGTGCACGACTGCGCGGCGGCCCGGCGGGAGACGTACGCGGACGGCACCCTCGCGCCCGGCATGTGCCTGACGGTGGAGCCGGGTCTCTACTTCCAGCCGGACGACCTGACGGTGCCCGAGGAGTACCGGGGCATCGGCGTGCGGATCGAGGACGACCTCCTCGTCACCGAGGACGGGTACCGCAACCTGTCCGCCGCCCTGCCGCGCACCGCCGACGACGTGGAGGCGTGGGTCGCGCGGCTCTCGGCCTGAGCGCCGGCGGGCCGCCCGGCCGGCTCAGGGCGTGAAGGAGCGCGGGAGCCGGGCGGTGGTGACGTGCGCCGGTGCGAGCGCGGCCTCGACCGAGGCGACCATGCGCTCGCCGTTCTCCCGGCCGTAGGCGAGCACGTCGACCTGGGCGAGCCGGTGCTCCGGCCAGGTGTGCACGCTGATGTGGGACGCCGACAGCAGCAGGACGGCGGTGACGGCGCCGTTGGGGAAGACGTGGGACGACTCACCGAGCACGGTCGCGCCGCCCCGGGCCGCGGCGGTGCGCAGGATGGCCAGGAGGCGCGGTTCGTCGGTGAGCACGGCGGGGTCGGCCGGCCAGAGGTCCACCGCGTAGGTGCACGAGCCCTCGTCCGCCGGGATGCCGGGGAACGCGGGGGGCGCGGCCTGCGGGGCGGCGGCGGGCATCGGCCCGGGGGCGTGCGGCGTCACCCGGCGAGAGTATCAGCCGGGCATATGGGCAGATCGTCGTCCCCGCGGCGGCCGACCGGCTACTCGGCGACCTCGATCGACTCGATGACGACCGTCTCGACGGGCTTGTCGTTCGCGTCGGTCTCCACGGCGGCGATGCTGTCCACGACCTCGCGGCTCGCCTCGTCGGTGACCTCACCGAAGATGGAGTAGCCGCCGTCCAGCCAGGTCGTGGGCGCGACGGTGATGAAGAACTGCGAGCCGTTGGTGTCGGGGCCGGCGTTCGCCATCGCGAGGCGGTAGGGGTCCTCGAACGTCAGGTCGGGGCTCGTCTCGTTCGGGAACTCGTAGCCGGGACCGCCCATGCCGGTGCCCTCCGGGTCACCGCCCTGGATCATGAAGTCGGCGATCACGCGGTGGAAGACCGTGCCGTCGTAGAGGGGCTCGTCCCCCTCCTGGCCCTCGTACGGCAGGCTGCCGTCGGCGAGCCCGGCGAAGTTGGTGACGGCCAGCGGGGCCTGCTCGGGGAAGAGCGTCACCTCGATGTCGCCGAGGCTCGTGTGGACCGTGGCGGCGGTGGCATCGGACGGCTCGACACTGGCCGGACCGCTGTCGCTGTCGCTCCCCGCGTCCTCGCTGGGGCTCTCGCGGACGACGCCCTCGGACGACTGCTCGGACGACGGCTCGGAGCCCGCGTCGTCGGACGATCCGTCGTCGGAACCGCAGGCGGTCGCCAGACCGAGGGAGCCGAGACAGAGGAGCGCGATCACCAGCCGACGGGGGGAGCGGGTCATGAGAGGGCCTTCCGAATGTCTGTCCGTGTGGAGCTCCGGTCCCACATCATGCACCACGCCTCTCCCGCGCGTCTGCCCCGATCGCGGTGCGTCACAGCGCGCGCACGGCGGCGCCGGGGCCGCCCCGTCACGGCCCGTGCGCGGAACGGCGGGCGGGCGTCACGGGGTTGGTAGCCTGATCGAAAGGCCGGGGACCGTACCCCGGCCGCGCCCCGCGAGGTTCCCCGCATGGAATCACTGGCCCTCGGCCCCAGCTGGCTCGACCCCGAGACACTGATCGACAGCTTCGGACTGATCGGCGTCCTGATCGTCGTCTTCGCCGAATCCGGGCTGCTGATCGGCTTCTTCCTGCCGGGCGACTCACTGCTGTTCACCACCGGCATGCTCGTCTCGACCGGGCAGTACCTGCACACGCCGCTGTGGCTGACCTGCCTGCTCGTGGTGCTCGCGGCCGTCCTCGGCGACCAGGTGGGGTACCTCTTCGGCCGGAAGGTGGGGCCCTCGCTGTTCCGCCGGCCCGACTCGCGGCTCTTCAAGCAGGAGAACGTGGAGAAGGCGCACGCGTTCTTCGAGAAGCACGGGCCGAAGTCGCTGGTGCTCGCGCGCTTCGTGCCGGTCGTGCGGACCTTCACGCCGATCATCGCGGGCGTGAGCCGCATGGACTACCGCTCGTTCGTCGTGTTCAACGTGCTCGGCGGTGTGCTGTGGGGAGCCGGGGTGACGCTGCTGGGCGCCGGCCTCGGCAAGGTCGCCTTCGTCCGGGAGAACATCGAGCTGATGCTCGTGGCGATCGTGCTGCTGTCCGTGGTGCCGATCGCGATCGAGTTCCTGCGGTCCCGGCGCGCGGCGGCCCGGTCGGCGGAGACGGGCGGTACGGGGACGCCGCCGCCCACCGCGCAGGGGCACGGGCGGCACGCGAAGCGCTGACGCCGGCCGTCAGCTCCTGGTCGTGGGGCCCGGCTCCGCGCCGGTCCCGGCCGGGGCGGTGTCGCCCGTGGCGGGGGCCGCGCCGTCCGAGCGGAGGGCGGCCGTCTCGCTCTTGAGGATGCGCGCCGACCTGCCGAGCGACCGGGCGATGTCCGGGAGCCGCCTGGTCCCGAAGACCAGCAGGACGACGATCGCAAGGATCACGAGTTCTTTCGGCCCGATCTGGGTCATGGTCGCCACCTCCGCGCGATCGAGGGCGCAGCTCGCGCCGTTCCCCCACGGTAACGCGGGTCCGGCGAACCGGGTACAGACCGGACAATCCGCGGCCCCGCCCCATCCGCCGGCGCACGACCCGGCGGCCCGTCGCCCCGCCTGTGCCATGATGCCGCCGAAAGCGGCGACGGTGAGGGGGATGCGGTGATGCGGCTGCGGTACGCGCTGGTCGGTGTGGTCGCGGTGGGGGTGCTCGCCGCGTGCGGCGGCGGTGGTGACAGCGGTGACGGCGGTGGCGGTGAGAAGGGGGACGACGGCGGCGCGGAGACGTCCGGCGGCACGTCGGCCGGCGGCGACGGCAAGGGCGGCGGTGACGGCGGTGACACCCCCGCCGACGACGACGCGCTCGGACTGCCGACGACCCAGCTCAGCGTCCCCCCGGTGTACGACACCGCCCGCGGCTGGGAGCGCGAGATCGACGGCAGCGTCGTCACCCTCCCGCGGGCGGGCGCCGTCGGCCTGTTCAACACCGAGACGGGCCGCGGCGTCCTCACCGTGTTCGACATCGCCACCGGCGAGCGCCTGTGGCGGACCGCGCCCGTGGAGCCGGTCAACCCGGACGCGGAGCTCCAGGTCCTCGCGCCCACCGTCGACGGCACGGACTACGTGGCCTTCTGGTCGTCGGGCACCGCGGGCGCCGAGCTGATCGACCGCGGCGAGGAGACCGTCGTGATCGACATCTTCGCCGCCGGTGAGGCGGGCGACGAGCTGGCGCCCCTCCACCATGTGGAGGTCCCGGGCGCCGGCGAGGTGACGGACGGCGGGAGCGCGCTCATGGTCGAGCTCGACGAGTCGGTCGTGGCCGTCGACCTCGCGAGCGGCGAGCTGGCGACCACCGAGGCGGACAGCATCGCCGCGCCGGCGGACTGCCCGGAGGACGCCTGCGACGACTGGTTCTACCCGGCCGTGGCCGGCATCACGGCGGCCGGCCCGCTGATCTCGGAGGACTCGGGCTACGAGGGCTTCTTCGTCCCTGACGCGTGGACGAGCTACGGCGTGGCCCCGGAGAACGTCCTGGCGGAGGGCGCCCGCGCGTTCCGCCACCAGGACGGCCTCATCGCCGCGCGGTGGGAGGGCAAGGAGGACGAGGGCGACGAGACCTGGGCGATCCTCCGGGACGACACGGGCGAGACCGTCGCGTCGGCGACCTGCCCGGCCGACGGCATGACGGCCGACGACGAGGAGTGGCGGATGTCGGCGACCGGCCGGTACCTGGTCTACGGCTACCTGGCCTTCGACCTGGAGGAGGGGACGGGCCACTGCTTCGCCCCCACCGACCGGACGAACCCGGTCCTGTTCGGTGCGGTCGACGACACGGGGCACGCGTACGGCACGGCGACGGTCGAGAGCGACAGCGGCTACGAGTACGTCCCCGTGCGCCTCGACATCGCGACCGGCGAGGTCGAGGAGACGACGGGGGACGTCCTGCCGTTCCTGGACGTCGAGGGGTACGGCGTGTTCCCCGACGACCAGAGCGGCATGCTCGTCGTCTACGCCCCGGCCGGGGAGTAGCGGCCGGGGGCGGGGTCAGCGCAGGGACAGCAGCGCGCCGTCCCGCCACTTGAGGACCTTGTCGAAGGTGACGACGGCGCCGCCGGAGCCCGGCTGGTTGCCGAAGCGGACGCGGTCGCACAGGGCCTCGATGAGTCCGAGGCCGCGTCCGCCGGGCGCCGGATCCCTGGCGGCGGGGGGCGCGGCCACCGGCGGCAGCCAGCCGCCCGGCGGGAAGCCGGGGCCCGAGTCGGTGACCTCGATCCGGCACACGTCACCGTGGATCGAGGCCGTCACCCGGTAGACGCCGGCGCGCTCGCCCCCGTGCCGCACGGCGTTGGAACAGGCTTCGGAGAGGGCGACCGACACCTCGTGCACGATCTCCGGATCCACCCCCGCCGCCTCCATCGCGCCGACGAGGAGCCGGCGCGCGAGCGGGACACTGGCCGCTTCCCGCCGCAGTTGGAGAGACCACCAGATGCTCATGCTCCAGCCTCCTTCCGGTGACGGTCCTGACCGGTCGGACGGTCCGGACTTGTCTGTAGGTATTGCCTATCAGCGGGGTGCGTAAGCGTACAGGTGACCCAACACCCTCGTTCGGCGGATGTGTCATGACGTATCGCCGGATAGGGGGGTATGCCCTGCGGGTCGGCTCGGGTGCTTCCCGCGTTGTACGGCGGTGCCCCACCGGCGCTCCCGGCGCCCTCCGATGAGATGATGGGCGCGCCATGCGTGCCGGAGCGGATCTGCGAGTGCTGCGCGCCGCGGTCTTCGCCGCGGCGTGCGCCACGCTGGCCGCGGCCGGGCATCTCTCGGCCGGCGGGCTCGGCGTCAGCGCCTGGGCGCTGGCCGCCGGCTGGGCCGCCGCCTTCCTCGTCGCGCTGCCGCTGACCGGCCGGGAGCGCCGTTCGCTGCCCGCGCTCGCCGCCCTGCTTGCGGCGGGGCAGTTCCTCCTGCACGGGCTCTACAGCCTCGGCGCCACGGGCGCCGGCCACCACGGTGGCGGGGCGATCGCCCAGGCCCACCGCCTCCTGTGCAACGACCACGCGCTCGCGCTCACCGAACGCTCGGCGACCCGCATCGTCGCCGCCGCCGGTCTCGATCCGGCGGCGCCCGCCGCGGACGCCGGCGGCGCGGCCCACGGCCTGCTGCCGTCCGGCGGGATGCTGGCCGGCCACGTGCTGGCCGCGCTGGCGGCGGGCTGGCTGCTGCGGCGCGGTGAGGCGGCGCTCTGGCGGCTCGTACGGCTCGCCGCGCGCCGGCCGTTCACGCTCGGGCGCGTGCTGTTCCTCGCGCGCCTCCTGTGCGCCGACCTGCTGCCGGGCGTGCCCGTCGTACGACCGGCGCGCACCGGTCACCACGCGACCCCGGCGACCAGCGGCACGCCCCTGCCGGACGTCGTGATCCGGCGCGGACCGCCGGCGCGCACGGCGCACCTCTTCGCTCTCGCGGCCTGACGCACTCCCCCGGAGGAAACAGGACGGGTGCGCCACCGCCGCGCGCCCGGGGCGCACCCCGGCACCCGATCCCCGTGTTCTCCTCCGACTACTCCTCAGGAGTGCCTTCATGCAGCGCACACGTCTGACCGCCGGCACCGTCGTCGCGGCGGCTGCCGCGACCGTCGTCGCGATCACCGCCCCGACCGCGTCGGCGCACGTCAGCATCGACCCCGCGGAAGCCGAGCAGGGCGGGTACAGCGTCATCGACGTCAAGGTCCCGAACGAGCGGGACAACGCCTCCACCGTCCGTCTGGAACTGCACCTCGACCCGGAGCACCCGCTCACGTCCGTCATGCCGCAGCCCGTGCCCGGCTGGGACGTCGAGGTCGAGACCGCCGAGCTGGACGAGCCGGTCGAGGTGCACGGCAGCGAGGTCACCGAGGCGCCGAGCGTCATCACCTGGACGGGCGGGGAGATCGCGCCCGGGCAGTTCCAGTCGTTCCCGCTGTCCGTCGGGCCGCTGCCCGAGGGCGTGGACCGGCTCGTCTTCGACGCCATCCAGACCTACAGCAACGACGAGGTCGTCCGCTGGATCGAGGAGCCGGCCGAGGAGGGCGGCACCGAGCCGGACAACCCGTCGCCCGTCCTGACCCTGACGCCCGCCGCCGACGCCTCGGCGGGGGACGAGGCGGTCACCGACGACGCGGCGAACGGTGAGGCGGCCGGCGAGTCCGGCGCCGACACGCAGAGCGCCGCCGACGGCACGGACGACGACGCGAGCGACACCATGGCCCGTGTCCTCGGCGCGGCGGGCATCGTCGTCGGCCTCGCGGGCGTCGCGTTCGGCGTCCTCGCGGGCCGCCGCCGGAACGCCTCCTGACGGCGGGCGGCGCACGGTGCCGCCCCCTCGCACCACGCTCCACCGCGCGGGGGCGGACGGGCCTCACCGTCCGCCCGTCCCCGCGCCCCTCACACTCCGGGAACACCACACATGCACCTGCGCACCTTCCGTACCGCGGCGGTCGCCGCCGTCAGCCTCCTCGCCCTCACGTCCTGCGGCGGCGGGGGCGACGACAGCGACGAGGGCGGCGACGCCCCGGCCGCCGAGGTGTCCGGCGGAACGGCCGTCGACGAGGGGACCGTCCTCGACACGCCGTTCGACAAGCCGGACCTCGTCCTCACCGACACCGAGGGCGAACCGTACGACCTGCGGGCCGAGACCGCCGGGCACGCCACCCTGCTCTACTTCGGCTACACCAACTGCCCCGACATCTGCCCGCTGACCATGAGCAACATCGCCGTCGCCGCCCGGGACCTGACCGAGGAGCAGCGGGCCGACCTGCGGGTCGTCTTCGTCACGACCGACCCCGAACGCGACACGCCCGAGTCGCTGGGCCCCTGGCTCGACGCCCAGGACCCGGACTTCACGGGTCTCACGGGCGACTTCGACGCCGTCCAGGCGGCCGCCGAGTCGCTCGGCGTGTACATCGAGCCGGCGTACGAGGACGAGAACGGCGACATCGTCTCGACGCACGGCGCCCAGGTCATCGGCTTCCTGCCGACGGACGACAAGGCGCACGTCCTGTACTCCGAGGGCGTGACCGCCGAGACGTTCGAGCGCGACCTGCCGAAGCTGATCGCCGGGGAGCTGCCGTGACGCGCGCCGGCCGTCGCGCCGCCGCGTCCGTACTCGCCGGCGCGCTCGCCGTGGCGCTCGCCGGGTGCGGCGGCGGTGGCGGACAGGACGGCGACGACGCCGGGGACGCGCCCCGGCTGAGTGTCTCGGGCGCCTACATCCCGCAGCCGCCGACGGCCGACGTGGCGGGCGGCTACCTCACCATCAGCAACACGGGTGACACCGACGACGCCCTCACCTCGGTCACCAGCGAGGCCGCCGAATCCGTCGAGATGCACGAGACGGAGGGCACCACGATGCACCGGGTGGACTCGCTGGCCGTCCCGGCCGGCGGCACGCTGCGGCTGGACCGGGGCGGGAACCACCTCATGCTCATGGGCCTGGAGCGCCGCCCCGACGAGGGCGACACCGTACCGCTCGAACTCCACTTCGAGACCTCCGCGCCGATCACGCTCGACGTGCCCGTGGAGGCCGCCAACCACACCGGAGAGTGAGGCACCGTCATGACCGCGCTGCCGTACCGTTTCTCCAGGCCGGAGCCGGGGCCGGGTCCCCGGCGCCGCCGGCACCGCGCGCTGGCCGCGCTGCTGGCCTGCGCCGGCGCGCTCGCCGCGCTGCTCATCGCCGCGCCGGCGGCGGACGCCCACGCGGCGCTCACCGGCACCGACCCGGAGGACGGCGCGGTGGTCGCCGAGGCACCGGACGAGGTCACGCTGACGTTCTCCGAGAGCGTCTCCGTCGGCGACGGCGGCATCCGCGTGCTGGCGCCGGACGGATCGCAGGCCGACACCGGGCGGCCGACCGGGAGCGGCACGACCCACGGCGTGGCGCTCGCCGGCGATCTCGGGGACGGCACGTACACCGTCGCCTGGCACGTGGTCTCGGCCGACAGCCACCCGGTGGCGGGGGCGTTCACCTTCTCCATCGGGGCGCCGTCGGACAGCAGCGTCGACCTGGCGGCGGTGGCGGGCCGCGGCGACGACGGCGCGGTCGGGCTGCTGTACGACATCGGGCGGTACGCGTCGTACGCGGGGTTCGTCCTGCTCTTCGGGTCCTGCGCCTTCGTCCTGGTGTGCTGGCCGGTGGCGACGGGGCTGCGGGCCGCGCAACGGGTGACGCTCACGGGGTGGACGCTGCTCGCGGCGGGGACCGTGGCCCTGCTCCTGCTGCGTACGCCGTACACCGGTTCGGGTGAGCTGTCCGACGTGTTCGACCTCGGCGGGCTGCGGGACGTCGTCGAGACGCGGACGGGCACGGCGCTGGTCACCCGGCTGCTGCTGACGGCGGCCGCCGGCGCGTTCGTCGCCGTCCTGTACGGCTGGTACGCGCGGCTGCGCGCCGACAGGGCCGCCGGGGAGGACACCGACGACAGCGCCGACGACGCGCTGGCCCACGCGGAACGCGTCCGCGACGTGACGTTCGGCCTGCTGCTCGCCGGCGGGATCCTCACCGTCGGCACCGCGGCGACCTGGTCCATGTCCGAGCACGCGTCGACCGGCCGGCAGACGGGCCTCGCGATCCCCGCCGACGTGGCCCACCTGCTGGCCGTCGCGGCCTGGCTCGGCGGCCTCGCCACCCTGCTGACGCTGCTCGCCCGCAGCCCGCTGCCCCTGCCGCGCGCCGCCGTCGCCCGCTACTCCGCGGTCGCGCTGACGAGCGTCGCCGTCCTCGCCGTCACGGGGCTGTACCAGTCGTGGCGGCAGGTCGGCCTCTCCTGGGACGCGCTGACCGGCACGTCCTACGGGCAGCTCCTGATGGTGAAGGTGGCGCTGGTGGCCGCGATGCTCGTGGCCGCCGGCTTCTCCCGGCGCTGGACGGGCCGCCTCATGGACCGCGCGGAAGCGGGGACCGCCGCACCCGAGCCCGAACCCGAGCCCGTCCCCGCCGCGGCCGGGGGTGCCGAGGATCCGGAACGGGCGCGCCAGCTCGCCCGCCAGCGCGACGCCGTGGCCGCCACCGCCCGGCGCAGGGCGCGCGACGGCGACCCGGAGCGCAGCGGCCTGCGGCGTTCCGTCCTGGCCGAGACGGTGATCGCCGCCGTCCTGCTGGCCGTCACGACGGCACTGACCGCCACGACCCCGGCGCACACGGCGGCGGACGCGCCGGCGGCGGCCGACGGGAGCGGCGAGGGCGGCGGGGACACCGTCGAGCCGTCGGGGCCCGTCTCCGTCAGCATGCCGTTCGACACCGGCGGTCCGGGCGGTCAGGGCACCGCAGCCCTGGAGCTGACCCCCGCCCGCACCGGCGAGAACACGCTCCACATCACCCTGACCGATCCGCAGGGGGAGCCCCTCGACGTGGCGGAGATCAAGGTCGCCCTCACGCTGCCCGCCGATGACCTCGGCCCGCTGCGCCACGACCCGGTGCCGTTCGATTCCGGACACTGGACCGTGACCGACGTCCAGCTCCCGCTCGCCGGGGACTGGCAGCTCGCCCTCACCCTGCGCACCTCGGACATCGACCAGGTGACCGAGACCGCGACCGTTCCCATCGGCTGATCCTGCGACACTGCGAGACCCGTCATGCCCGAAATCTCCCGCCGCCGACTGCTCACCACGACCGGCGCCGCCGGTGCCGCCGGACTCGCCGTCGGCGGCGCCGGCGGCGCCCTCGGCCACTCGGCCGCCACCGGCGACCCGGGTCCCGACCTGGCCACGGTGGGGCGTACGTCCGTCGCGTTCCACGGAACGCACCAGCCCGGCATCACGACCCCCATGCAGGCCCGCGGGCACCTCGCCGCGTTCGACCTCGTCCCGGACGCGGGGCGGCGGGAGGCCGCCGCGCTGCTGCGCCGCTGGTCCGCGCTGGCCGCCGACCTGATGGCGGGCGGCACCCCGGAGACCGACACCGGGGTCGCGCTGGACGCCGGTCCCGCGTCCCTGACCGTGACGTTCGGCTTCGGCCACAGCTTCTTCGACGCGACCGGGCTGACCGCCGTCCGGCCGGCCGCGCTCGACCCGCTGCCCGACTTCTCGTCGGACGCGCTCGACCCCGACCGCTCGAACGGCGACCTGTGGGTCCAGATCGGCGCGGACGACGCGCTGGTGGCGTTCCACGCGCTGCGCACGATCCAGCGGGCGGCGGCGGGCACGGCGGACGTGCGCTGGACCATGTCCGGTTTCAACCGGAGCCCGGGCGCCACCGCGCGCCCGATGACGACCCGCAACCTCATGGGCCAGGTGGACGGCACCAACAACCCGGCGCCCGGCGACGCCGACTTCGACGAGCGGATCTTCGTACCGTCCGACGGCGACCCGGCGTGGATGGCGCACGGCTCCTACGCCGTCGTCCGCCGCATCAGGATGCTGCTCGACCCGTGGGAGGACCTGTCGGCGGCCGAGCAGGAGCGCGTCATAGGGCGCCGGAAGTCGGACGGCGCCCCGCTGACCGGCGGCTCCGAGACCTCGCCCGTCGACCTGGACGCGGTGGACGGGGACGGGCGGCCCGTCATCGCCGCGGACGCGCACGTACGCGTCACCTCGCCCGACACGAACGGCGGAGCGGCGATGCTGCGGCGGCCGTTCTCGTACCACGACGGGTTCGGGGAGGACGGGAGCCCGGACGCGGGGCTGCTGTTCATCGCCTGGCAGGCGGATCCGCTGAAGGGCTTCGTGCCGGTGCAGCGCAAGCTCGACCGGGGCGACGCGCTGTCCGAGTACATCCGGCACGAGGCGAGCGCGCTGTTCGCCGTGCCGGGCGGCGCAGCACAGGGGGAGTACGTCGGTCAACGGCTGCTCGAAGGCTGAGACCGGCGGGCGGCCGGGCGCGGCGCGCCGCTACGGTGGCGGCATGACAGGTGCGAGCCGTTACACGTATCTCGGCCCCGAGGGGACCTTCACCGAGGCGGCGCTGCGGACGCTGCCCGAGGCGGCCACGCGCGAGCTGGTCCCGACGATCTCGGTGCCCGCCGCGCTCGACGCCGTGCGCGGCGGTGAGGCGGCCGCCGCGTTCGTGCCCATCGAGAACTCGGTGGAGGGCGCCGTCAACGCCACGGTGGACGAGCTGGCGTCGGGCCGGCCGCTGATGATCTACCGCGAGGTGCTGATGCCCATCGCGTTCGCCCTGCTGGCGCGGCCGGGGACGACGATGGACACCATCAAGACGGTGACCGGGCACCCGGTGGCGCAGCCGCAGGTGCGGGGGTGGCTGGCGCGGCACCTGCCCGACGCGCAGTGGGAGTCGGCCGCGTCGAACGCCGACGGTGCCCGGCTGGTGCAGGAGGGGCGGTACGACGCGGCGTTCGCCGGGGAGTTCGCCGCGCCGATCTACGGTCTCGTGCCGCTCGTGACGGACATCCACGACGCGCAGAACGCCACGACGCGGTTCGTTCTGGTGAGCCGCCCCGCGCGGCCCGCGGCGCCGACGGGCGCGGACAAGACGTCGGTGGTGCTGTGGCTGCGGGCCGACCATCCGGGCGCGCTGCTCGAGGTGATGCAGGAGTTCGCGGCGTGCGGTGTGAACCTGACCCGCATCGAGTCGCGGCCGACCGGCGCGGGGATCGGGCAGTACAGCTTCTCCGCCGACTGCGAGGGGCACATCGCGGACCGTCGGGTCGGCGAGGCGCTGATGGGGCTGCGGCGGCTGTGCGCGGACGTACGGTTCCTCGGGTCGTACCCGCGGGCGGACGGGGTGGCGCCGACGGTGCGGACGGGCACGGCGGACGCGGACTTCCTCGCGGCGGCGGACTGGCTGACGCGCTGCCTGGACGGCAGGCCGGCGCCCGACCGGTCCTGACGGGCGACGGGGCGGCCGCCTGTGGATGACCGGCCGAGTTATCCACAGGCGGGGTCCGGAGGCTGTGGACAAGTCGATACGGGCGGCTGGACAATATCGACATACCGCCCCACCGGGAGCGAAGGGCACCACAGGGTGTCGAAACCACTTTCGTCACCCCGCGCGGTACCCATAACTCTGCGGAGTGAGTCAATTCGGGCCGGATTCCCCCGGAAGAGAGCGTGAACGGGGTTTGAATCGGGCATTCCCAGACGCCTCAAACAGCACTCCCGGCATTCCCCTACTTGTCCACAGCTGCATCTCCATCCCTGTGGATAACTTTCTGCGGGAGCGCTCCTGACCTGTGGATTCCCGGCGCGGCTTTCTCCATCAAAGCGGCAAAACGGGCATATGCATCGAGGGGACTTATTGTTTACGCGCGTCCCGCGGCCCCCGGTAGCCTGGTCCCGTGATTGACCTTCGCCTGCTTCGTGAGGACCCGGACCGAGTGCGCGCGTCCCAGCGCGCCCGAGGAGAGGACGTCGCCGTCGTGGACACGCTGCTGTCCGCCGACGAGCGCCGCCGGTCCTCCACCGCCCGCTACGACGAGCTGCGGGCGGAGCAGAAGCAGCTCGGCAAGCGCGTGCCGCGCGCCACGGGCGACGAGAAGGCCGCCCTGCTCGCGCGCACCGGCGAGCTGGCCACCGAGGTCAAGGCGGCCGACGCCGCGCGGGACGAGGCCGCCGCCGAGGCCCAGGCCCTGCTCCTGCGCCTCGGGAACATCGTCCACCCCGACGTGCCGGTCGGCGGCGAGGAGGACTTCGCCGTCCTGGAGACGCACGGCACGATCCGCGACTTCGAGGCCGAGGGCTTCGCCCCCCGGGACCACCTGGAGCTCGGCCAGGCGCTCGGCGCCATCGACACCGAGCGCGGCGCGAAGGTCTCCGGGTCGCGCTTCTACTACCTGACCGGCGTCGGCGCACTGCTCGAACTGGCCCTCGTCAACGCCGCCGTCGCGCAGGCGTCGGCGGCCGGCTTCACGCCGATGCTCACGCCCGCCCTCGTGAAGCCGCGCGCCATGGAGGGCACCGGTTTCCTCGGCCAGGCCGCGCAGGACGTCTACCACCTGGAGAAGGACGACTTCTACCTCGTGGGCACGTCCGAGGTCCCGCTCGCGGCGTACCACATGGACGAGATCCTCCCGGCCGACCGCCTGCCGCTGCGGTACGCGGGCTTCTCGCCGTGCTTCCGGCGCGAGGCCGGCTCGTACGGCAAGGACACCCGGGGCATCTTCCGGGTGCACCAGTTCGACAAGGTGGAGATGTTCTGCTTCGTCGCGCCGGAGGAGGCGGAGGCGGAGCACCGGCGGCTTCTTGAGTGGGAGAAGCAGTGGCTCACCTCGCTCGGGCTGCCGTTCCGCGTGATCGACGTGGCCAGTGGTGACCTCGGGGCGTCGGCCTCGCGCAAGTTCGACTGCGAGGCGTGGATCCCCACGCAGGGCAAGTACCGCGAGCTGACCTCCGCGTCGAACTGCCTGGAGTTCCAGGCCCGCCGGCTGAACGTCCGGGTCCGCACCAAGGAGTCGGGCGTCCGGCCCCTGGCCACGCTGAACGGCACCCTGTGCGCCGTCCCCCGCACGATCGTCGCCCTCCTGGAGAACCACCAGCTCCCCGACGGGTCGGTGCGTGTCCCCGAGGTGCTGCGTCCGTACCTCGGCGGCCGCGACGTCCTGTCCCCGGCCGGCGCGTGACGCCCCGGCCCAGCCTGCCGCAGCGCTTCCCGTACCGGCTGATAGCCACCGACCTCGACGGGACCCTGCTGCGCGACGACAAGACCGTCTCGGCACGCACGCGGGGCGTGCTCGCCGCCGCCCAGGCGGCGGGCGCCGAGCACGTGGTGGCGACCGGCCGCAGTGTCGCGTGGACCCGCGCGATACTCGACGACCTCGGGTACCGGGGGCTCGCCGTGTGCGGGCAGGGCGCGCAGGTCTACCACGCGGGCGAACGGCGGCTGCTGACCTCGGTCACCCTCGACCGGGCCGTCGCGCGGCACGCCGTCGGTCTGCTGGAGGAGGCTCTCGGGCCCCTCGGGCTCGCGGCCGACCGGGGCGGGGCCGACGGCCGGCTGGTCCTCGACGCGCGCTTCCGCAGCATGACGGGGTACGGCGTCACGGAGGACGCCGCCGTGGCCGAGTACCGGGTGCCCGGCCGGGACGAGGTGCTGGCGGAGCCGGTCATCAAGCTGTACCTCCAGCACCCCTCGCTGTCCGACGACGCGCTGGCCGCCGCCGCGCGGGAGCGGGTGGGCCACCTGGTGACGGTCGTCGTGTCCGGCGAGGGGCTGGTGGAGATGCTGCCGCTCGGCCTCAGCAAGGCGCGCGGGCTCGCGCTCGCGGCGCGGCGTCTCGGCGTCGGGGCGGCGGACACCATCGCGTTCGGCGACATGCCGAACGACGTTCCCATGCTGACCTGGGCGGCGCGCGGCGTGGCGATGGCCGGCGCCCATCCGGAGGTCATCGCCGTGGCCGACGAGGTGACCGCGGGCAACGAGGAGGACGGCATCGCGCTGGTGCTCGAGGCGCTGCTGCGGCCCTCGACGGACCGGACGGTCTGATCCGCACGGCTCAACCGGCGATCACGCGGCGGAAGTTATCCACAGGTTGTGCACAACGAGCCTGTGGATAACCGGACTTCCCGACGCCCCACCACCGTTCCTCCGCCACTCCCGTGACCACCGCCACTTCCGCGCGTACCGGCGCTGCGCTTGTGCGGCCGTGTGCCGTGAAGCATCCTGGTGATCCATGGTTCTCAACAGGCTGGACATCGACGCCCTCCGCCATGACACACCGGGCTGCGCGCACCGGATCCATCTGAACAACGCCGGTGCCGGGCTCCTCAGCTCCGGCACACTCCGCACCATGACCGAGCACCTCGACCTGGAGGCCAGGACGGGCGGCTACGAGGCGGCCGATGCGGCGGCCGACCGGATCGCCCGGGTCCACGACGACCTGGCCGCGCTGATCGGCGGCCGGGCCTCGGAGATCGCCCTGTTCGACAATTCGACGCGCGCCTGGCAGGCCGCCTTCGCCGCGCTGGCCCACACCTTCCGGCCCGGCGACCGCATCCTCACCGGCCGCGCCGAGTACGGCAGCAACGTGCTGACGTACTTCCAGGCCGCGCGCCGCACCGGTGTCGAGATCGTGGTGGTGCCGAACGACGAGCACGGCGCCCTGGACACCGGCGCGCTGGCCGGGCTGATCGACGAGCGGACGAAGCTGGTCGGCGTCAGCCATGTGCCGACCGGCGGCGGGCTCGTGAACCCGGCGGCCGAGATCGGGCGGATCACCCGGGCCGCCGGAGTCCCCTACCTGCTGGACGCGACGCAGTCCGTCGGGCAGTTCCCCGTCGACGTGGCCGCGATCGGGTGCGACCTGCTGGCGGCGACGGGCCGCAAGTTCCTGCGGGGGCCGCGCGGCACGGGCTTCCTGTGGGCTGCGGAAACGATTCTTCCCCTGCTCGACCCGCCGGTGGCCGAGATCGCCTCGGCCGAGTGGGACGGCGATGAGGGCTTCACCTGGCGGCCGGGCGCCCGCCGGTTCGAGACATGGGAGAAGAACTACGCGGCCGTCCTCGGGCTCGGCACGGCCGTGCGCGAGGCCCTGGCCCTCGATCCGGCCGTGACGGGCGCGCGGGCCGTCGCGCTGGGCACCCGGCTGCGCGACGCCCTGGACGACCTGCCCGGCGTGACGACGCACGACCTCGGGCGCGATCGGTGCGCCATCGTGACGGCGTCCGTGGCCGGGGTGCCGGCGGACGAGGTCGCCGCCGAACTGGCCCACCACGGCATCAATGTCAGCCTGACCAACCGGGAGGGCGCGCAGTTCGACGCCCTGGAGCGGAAGCTGCCGCCGCTCGTGCGCCTCTCGCCGCACTACTACACGACACAGGAGGAGCTGGACCGGGCGGTGACGGTCGTCGGACGCGTCGCGGCAAACGCGCGCTGACCTGCCGCCCGGCCGCCTCAGTCGTCCCCGGCGACCGTCAGCGAGCGGAGCCTCCGGGTCGCGTACCAGGTGCCCGCGACCGTCACCACGACGAGCAGGACGATCGCGGTCGGCAGCGCCACGTCCGATGTGACGCCGGTGCCGTCGGCCGCCACCCGCTCGGCCGTCGCGAGTGCCCACTGCTGGATGCTCAGCGTCCGCGCGCCGGGGACGAGGCTGCCGAACAGCGCCTCCCACACCAGGGCGTAGACCAGGCCGAGGACGACCGCGTTGCGCGAGACGGTGCCGAGGAGCAGGAACACCGCGCTGTACGCCACGGAGGCGACCGCCGAGGCCAGGACGTACGCCCCGGCTATGCCCTGGCTGTTGCCGTTGAGCACGAGCCCGGCGATCAGCACGGGGATCGTCGTGAAGACGACGGTGACGGCGACGGCGACGGACAGCTTGGTGAGGATGATCGTGCGCCGGGGCAGGGGCTTCGCGAGCAGGTAGACGATCGACCCGTCGTCGATCTCGGGGGCGATCGCTCCCGTGCCGGCGATGACACCGATCAGCGGCACCATCGACGCGAGGGCGAAGCCGCCCAGCACGCCTTCGGCCGACCGGTCGTCCTCACCGCCGAGCGCGCGCACCACGATGGCGATCACGATCAGCAGCGCGGGAAGCGTCGCGAGGATGGCGGCCCTGCGGCGGCCGAGCAGAGCCCGGTAGGTGAGCCGGGCGACGGTCTCGTTGTACACGCGGGCGCTCCTTACGCGCTGACGAGGTAGGAGAAGACGCTTTCGAGGGACTCGTCGGCGGGCGAGACGGTCAGGAGCCGGATGCCGCGCTCCCTCGCGAGCCGGGGCAGTTCGGTGGTGAAGCGGCCGAAGTCCTGGGCCTGCACGAGCAGGGCGTGCTCCGCAGCGTCGAACTCGACAGCCGTCGTGGACGGATCGGCGATCAGCGCGGAGGCCAGGGACCGGTCGTCGCTGGAGCGTATGAGGTAGCGGTGCGGCCGGTCGGTCATGAGACGGCGGATGCGGCGGTAGTCGCCGGACGCCGCGTGCCGGCCCGCCACGATCACCTCGATGTGCCCGGCGAGCTGCTCGACCTCCTCCAGGATGTGGGAGGAGAACAGGACGGTCCGCCCGTCGTCGCCCATCTGCCGGAGGAGCCGCATGAGATGCATGCGCTGCCGGGGGTCCATGCCGTTGAACGGTTCGTCCAGCAGCAGGACCGACGGCTCGTGGACGAGGGCCGAGGCCATCTTCACGCGCTGCCGCATGCCCTTGCTGTAGGTCGCGATGGGGCGGTCAGCCGCCTCCGTCATCTCCACCGTGGCCAGGGCCGCGCGGGCGGCGGCCGGCGGATCGGGCAGCCGGTGCAGCTCGGCGTTGGCGAGGACGAACTCACCGCCGGTCAGGTAGTCGTACATGCCTTCGCGCTCGGGGACGAGCCCGATGTGCCGGTAGACGTCCTCGTTGCGCCAGATGGGGGCACCGTCCAGGGTGACCGTGCCGGCGGAGGGCGCGAGGAAACCGCTCATCATGTGGATCAGGGTCGATTTGCCGGCGCCGTTCGGGCCGAGCAGGCCGGTGATGCCGGGGCCGATCGACATGGTCACGTCGTTGACGGCGACCACGTTGCCGAACCAGCGGGAGGCGTTGGTGATGTCGATGGTGGTCATGGTGATCAGAGCCCGGCCTTCCGGTAGCGGCGCAGCAGGAGCAGATGGCACGAGACCGCGAGCCCTGCGATCACCAGGAGGCAGACCGTGCCCGCCGCGACGGACGGGGTGATGCCGTCGATGAAGCCGCTCTCGCCGCCGAGCAGCGAACTTTGGAAGGCGTCGAGCAGCGTGCCCGGCGAGAAGACGGCGAGCCAGCCGACGGCCCCGGTGCTGCCCTGCTCGCTCGCCGTGACCTGCAGGGCGTTCACGGCGAAGAACGGGATGGTGAGGACGGCGATGATCGCGGCGACCCCGAAGCCGCGGCGCGGGGTGAGCGACGCGACGAGCAGCCCGATGCCCGCGTGCAGGACGGCCAGGACGGCCGTCACCACGAGGCCGCGCAGGTACGCGGTCGTCTGGTCGGCGAAGCCCAGCTCGGCCAGGAGGCCGCCCGCGTACGCCACGGTG
Organism: Streptomyces sp. RFCAC02; assembly: GCF_004193175.1. Classification (NCBI taxonomy): domain Bacteria; kingdom Bacillati; phylum Actinomycetota; class Actinomycetes; order Kitasatosporales; family Streptomycetaceae; genus Streptomyces; species Streptomyces sp. RFCAC02. The sequence continues at coordinate 3,055,551 of NZ_SAUH01000001.1, forward strand.
ATGGGCACCCCGACGAACAGGAACAGGGACGCGCTGAGCGCCGCGTACTTCGCGAGCACGTAGTCGGCCCGGGCGATGGGCCGCGCGAAGTACAGCGGCATCGTCTTGAACCGCAGGTCGAGGGAGACCATCTGCGGCGCGGCCAGCGCCACGTACAGGCCGAGGACGGGCTGCATGGTGAGCCCGTACGACCGGTAGTCCATCATGAGCTCGTCCATGCCGGTGGTGGACGCGACCGCCACCATGACGACGGCGGGAATCGCCATCACGCCGAACAGGCCGAACGGCAGCACCTTGGACTTCCCCGACCGGCCCAGGCCGTACGAGCCGCGCAGCGAGTGCGTGAACAGGGAGAACCGGGCGTACCCGGCGCCGAGACGCGCGCCGTCGTAGCGGCGGTAGCCGATGTTGTGGATGCGGTCGGGCGCCGCCTCTCGCGGGGTCGTCATGACCGTGCCTCCTCGAAGACCTCGGCGATCCGGTGCCTGCGCTGCTCCATGCGGACCAGGCCGAGGCCCAGCTCCGCCACGGTGTCGCGGACGGTGTCGTACACGGAGTCGTCGCCCGCCTCGACGCTCAGCAGCCGGCCCGGGGCCGCCTCCACGGTGAGCCCGGCGGCGGCCAGCGCGGACCGCAGGGCGTCCGCGCCGTCCGGATGGGTGTCGGTGTCGGTGACCTCGACGGTGAGCGCGGTGGTCACCTCCGTGAAGCGGGCGGTGGCCTCAGAGCGCAGCAGCCGGCCGCCGTCGATGACGACGATGTGGTCGCTGGTGCGCTCCAGCTCGCCCAGCAGGTGCGAGGTGACCAGGACCGAGATGCCGAAGTCCGTGTGGACGCGGCGGATCAGGCCGAGCATCTCGTCCCGTCCGACGGGATCGAGGCCGTTCGTCGGCTCGTCGAGGAGCACCAGGTGCGGGTCGTGCACCAGGGCCTGGGCGAGCTTGACGCGCTGCTTCATGCCCGTCGAGTAGCCGCCCATGGGGCGGTAGCGCTCCTCGTTGAGCCCGACGTGGCGGAGCGTGTCGGCCGTGCGCTCGCGGGCGGCCGTGGCGGGCAGCCCGGACATGCGCGCCATGTGGACGACGAACTCGGTGGCCGACACGTCCGGCGGCAGGCAGTCGTGCTCCGGCATGTACCCGACGCGCTCACGGATGGTGCCGCCCTCACGCGCCGCGTCGAGACCGAGCACGGCGGCGGATCCCTCGGTGGCGGGGGCCAGGCCGAGGAGCAGTTTGATCAGCGTGGACTTGCCGGCGCCGTTGGCCCCGACGAGGCCGGTCACGCCGGGGCCGATGTCCACGGTCAGCCGGTCCAGCGCGGTCACCCGGGGGTACCGCTTCGTCAGACCGTCGGTCCGGATCACACTCGTGTACGTGCTGTGTCCGCTCACACCAGGGACGCTAACGCCGCACCGCCGGACGGCGCGTCCTTCTTTGGTCGCACCCCTTGTCGACTTCGGTAGCTTTCCCGGTGGACGCCGGCCCCGGGACACCGCCCGGCGCGGCACTCACGCGGCGAGCTGCGCCGGTGCCTCCGTGACGATGCGCTCGAAGACCGCCGGGTCCGAGGCGAACGCCGAGTCCTCCACCGGCCAGTGCAGCACCAGCTCCGTGAACCCGAGCGAGGCGACCGTCCCCGCGTACTCGACGAAGGCGCCCACCGAGGAGAGCGGCGCGCCGCCGCCGGGACCCCCCGCGTCCAGCAGGACACGGCCGAGCGTCCCCGGCTCGCGCCCCTCGTCCTCGCAGACCGCGTCGAGCCGCCGCACCTGCCGGGCCAGCGCGTCGAACGCGTCCGGTGTGCTGCCCCCGTCGAACCCGGCCGGGTCGCTGACCGTGACCCACGCCTGCCCGTGCCGGGCGGCGAGCCGCATGCCACGGCGCCCCGTGGCGGCCACCGTGAACGGCAGCCTCGGCCGCTGGACGCAGCCGGGGATCATGCGCACCTCGTGCGCCGACCAGTAGTCCCCCCGGTAGGAGACGCCGCGGGAGCCACTGCCCGTGCCGCCCTCGCTCAGCAGCCGGTCGAGCAGCCGCAGGAACTCGGCGAAGCGCCCCGCCCGCTCGCGCGGCGACCAGGCGTCGTGCCCGAGCGCCGTCGCGTCGAAGCCGGTGCCGCCCGCGCCGATGCCGAGGGTGATCCGGCCGTCCGCGATGTCGTCGAGCGTGATCAGCTCCTTGGCGAGCGTCACGGGGTGCCGGAAGTTGGGCGAGGTGACGAGCGGACCGAGACGGATGCGGTCGGTCACCGCGGCGGCGGCCGTCAGCGTCGGCACGGCACCGAACCAGGTCCGGTCACGGAAGCCGCGCCACGACAGGTGGTCGTAGGTGTAGGCGGTGTGGAAGCCCAGCTCCTCGGCGCGCTGCCAGATCCGCCGGCCCCCGCCGGACCAGCGGTGCACGGGAAGGATGACGGTGGACAGCCGGAGCGGCAGCTCGGGTGTGTCAGCCATCCCGCAAGCGTAGGGCCAATCCGGCCGCGCAACCGCCGCTTCACGACAACGACCGGCTCCGCCCACATACGAGTGAGGTCGCGCACGGATGTGCGCGCATATGCTCGTTGACTGTGTCCCTTCCCGAAGCCCTGCCGCGCCTGATCGCCACCGACCTCGACGGCACGCTGCTGCGCGACGACAAGACCGTCTCCGCACGAACCATCGCCGCCCTCGCCGCCGCCGAGAGCGCCGGGCTCGAGGTGATCTTCGTGACCGGGCGCCCGGCCCGCTGGATGAACGTCGTCAGCGACCACGTCCACGGCCACGGGATCGCCATCTGCGGCAACGGCGCGGCCGTCGTGGACCTGCACCAGGGCGGTGAGCTCGTGGAGACCCGGCCGCTGCCGCGCGAGAACGCGTGCGCGATCGTCGGCGCCCTGCGGACCGCCGCGCCCGGCGTCACCTTCGCGGTGGAACGCACCACCGGTCTCCACTACGAGCCGGACTACCCGCCGTTCGGCTTCGACCCGGCGTTCGAGATCGCGCCCGTCGAACGTCTCCTCGCCCCGGACGCCCGGCACGCCGGGCTGCCCGTCCTCAAGCTGCTGGCACACCACCCGGCGCTCGACCCCGACGCCTTCCTCACCCTCGCGCGCTCGGTCGCGGGCGCGTACGGCGAGGTCACGCGCTCCTCCCCGGCCGCGCTCCTGGAGATCAGCGCGCCCGGCGTGAGCAAGGCCAGCACGCTCGCCGACCGCTGCGCCCGCCGGGGCATCAGGCCCGACGAGGTCGTCGCGTTCGGCGACATGCCGAACGACCTGGAGATGCTGGGCTGGGCGGGCACCGCGTACGCCATGGCCAACGCCCACCCCGCCGTCCTCGCGGCGACACCGCACCGCACCACGTCGAACGAGGACGACGGAGTCGCCCGGGTGATCGAGCAGCTCCTGTCCTGCCGGCGGCCCGTGGCCGGCTGAACGCGGGCCGCGTCCGTCAGGCCCGCGCGGTCACTCCTGCGTGAGCGGCAGCGAGGCGACCAGCAGCTTCCCCGCCATGGTCACCCCGCCGTCCATCGCGACGGCGAGCGAGTCGGCGTAGACGTAGGGGCCGGTCACACGGGCGCCCGGGGGCTCGTCGCCGCCTTCCCCGTCACCGTCGGCGCCGCCCGTCTCCCCCGTGAGGTAGGGGATGGGGCTGTGCCCGTGCACGATCCGGCGCCCGCCGTACGTGTCGAGCAGCTCGCGCGCCGTCTGCGGCCCGGCGTCGTCCCTGAAGGCGAAGCGCTTGGTGAACTTGCGGAACAGCTCCCACGTCTCCTCGACGTCATTGCGCTGGAGCGCCTGCCAGATCGCGTCGTTGACGTCCTCGACGGTGCTGCCGTACTCCAGGTACGAGGTGGTGTCGGAGTGCATCAGCAGGTGCCCGTCCGCGAGGGCGAGGGAGTCGAGGCGCGACATCCACTGGAGGTGGTGGTCCTCGAGGCGCTCCATGTCGGAGTGCTGGCCGCCGTTCAGCAGCCAGGCGGTCTTGAACGAGCCGGTGCCGGCCGCCGACTCGACCGGGGCGTCGCCGAAGCGGCAGGCACCGAGCAGAAGGAGCTCGTGGTTGCCGAGGAGCGCCTTGCAGTAGCCCCCGGCCGCGGCGGCCTCGGCGGACAGCCGCATCACGAGGTCGAGGACGCCGACGCCGTCCGGCCCCCGGTCGGTGAAGTCGCCGAGGAACCAGAGCCGCGCGTTGCCCGCGGCCCAGGCGTCCGATCCGTCGATGAGGCCCGCCTCCCGCAGGGCGGCGCGGAGTTCCTCCAGGTAGCCGTGGACGTCGCCGACGACGTACAGCGGCCCCGCCCCCTCGATCACCGGCAGGTCGCGCTCCGTCGGCGTGTAGGGGGCGCCGGGCACGGCCGGTTCCGCTCCGCCGGGCCACACATCCGGTCCCTCGCCGGCCCCCTGAGTCATCGACCCCTCCACCACTACGCGCCGCCTCCACCTGTTGGACCCGCCGACCGGCCGGTCCCGGTGCCGTTCGCCCATCATAGGAACGCCGGTGCCCGGATGTGACACACCTGTACCCGGGAATCTACTGGTCGGCGGCGGGTGCGCGGCGCGGGGCGGCCACCCGGGGGACCGCGGGACCGCCGTCCGCGCGGGCCGCGGTGAGGGGCGGCCGCTGCGACGAGGTCCTGACGATCAGTTCGGTGGGCATGACCCGGTGCACGGCCTCGGCGGCCGGGACGGGGGTGGCCGAGCGTCCGTCGACGCCCTCGATGGCGTCGATGAGGAGCTGGATGACGGCCGTGCCGATGCGGGCGGGCTTGAGGGACAGGGTGGTGATGGGCGGCTCGGTGCCCGCGTAGACCGTCGACTCGCTGCAGCAGACGATGAGCAGGTCCTCGGGAACGCGCAGGCCGTAGCGGCGGGCGGCGGCCAGGAGGTCCGTGCCGTTCGGGTCGAACAGGCCGTAGACGGCGTCGGGCCGGTCGGGGCGCGCGAGCAGCCGGTCGGCGGCGACGGCGCCGGCGCACGGGTCGTGGGCGGGGTAGGACTCGTACACCGGGGCCTGGCCGTGGCGCTCGCACCAGGTGAGGTACGCGCGGGTGGAGAGGCGGGTGTACGTGTCGGTGCTGGTGCCGGTCAGCAGGCCGATCCGGCGGGCGCCGCCGGCCGCGAGGTGGTCGAGGAGGCCGGTCACGGCGGCCTCGTGGTCGTTGTCCACCCAGGCGGTGACGGGGAGACTGCCGCCCGGCCTGCCGTCGGAGACGACGGGCACGCCCTGGCGGACGAGTTCGGCGACGACCGGGTCGTGGTCGGACGGGTCGATGATGACGGTGCCGTCGAGGGCGACGTTGGACCACACGTCGAACTCGCTGCGCTGCGCGCCGGCGGGGAGGATGACCAGGGCGTAGCCCCGGGCGAGTGCCGCGGAGGTGGCGGCCCTGGCCATCTCCGCGAAGTAGGCGAACTCGGTGAAGGTGAAGGGCTCGTCGCCGTAGGTGGTGACGGTGAGCCCGATCAGGCCCGACTTGCCGGTGCGCAGGGTGCGGGCGGCGGCCGAGGGGCGGTAGCCGAGGCGGTCGGCCACGGAGCGGACGTGGCGTCGGGTCGCGTCGGGGAGGCGGCCCTTGCCGTTGAGCGCGTCGGAGACGGTGGTGATCGAGACCCCGGCGGCCGCGGCGACATCCCTGATGCCCGCCCGTTGCCCGCTCGTCCTGCGGCCGGCGGTCCGGGTCACCTGATGCTTCGCTGCTGTCATGGCGACCTGATGGTAGGCCCGGTCGGGGCACGGCGCGGCGGGACGTGGACGCGGTGACGGCGTGACGTTTCTGCACGACAGGAGGCGTCTTCTGGAGAGCTTTCGAAGGCTGAGTGGCACACCTCGCCGAAGATCCCAAGGGGGTGTGCGGAATTCGCGGCCCCGCGGCCGTCGATTCAACGCCCCGCGCCTCACCCTCAAGAGTGGGGCGCGCCACGGCGCACGCCACCCGCGCACGGATGCCGTCAGCGCCTCTCCCGCGCGGAGACACGCCGGTGTGGGGGGTCTCTTAGGGTGGATCGGGTGACAACCTCATCTTCTCAGGACCCGGCAGCCGTGGCGGCCGCGGGTCCACGGCTGCGGTCCGCGCTGGACGGCATCCCCGCCTATGTGCCGGGGAAGCCGGCCGACGGCGGGCCGGTGACGTTCAAGCTCTCCTCGAACGAGAACCCGTACCCGCCCCTGCCCGGTGTGCTGGAGTCGGCCGTCGCGGCGGCGGGCGCTCTCAACCGGTACCCGGACCTGGCCTGCGCCGCGCTGACGGCCGAGCTGGCCGAGCGGTTCGGCGTCCCCGCCGACCACCTGGCGACCGGCACCGGCTCCGTCGGAGTGGCCCAGCAGCTCGTGCAGTGCACGGCGGGGCCGGGCGACGAGGTGATCTACGCGTGGCGCTCGTTCGAGGCCTACCCGATCATCACGCAGATCTCGGGGGCCGTCTCGGTCCGGGTGCCGCTGACGCCGGACGAGCGGCACGACCTCGACGCGATGGCGGACGCGATCACGCCCAGGACGCGGCTGGTCTTCGTCTGCGTGCCGAACAACCCGACCGGCACGGCGATCCCCCGCGCCGACCTCGTGCGGTTCCTCGACCGGGTGCCGGACGACGTGCTGGTGGTGCTCGACGAGGCGTACCGGGAGTTCAACCGGGACCCGGAGGTCGCTGACGGCATCGAGCTGTACCGCGACCGGCCGAACGTGTGCGTGCTGCGGACGTTCTCGAAGGCGTACGGCCTGGCGGGGCTGCGCGTCGGGTTCGCCGTGGCCCACGCGCCGGTGGCCGCCGCGCTGCGGAAGACGGCGGTGCCGTTCGGTGTGAGCCAGATCGCGCAGAACGCGGCCATCGCCTCGCTGCGGAGCGAGGCGGCGCTGGCGGAGCGGGTGGACGCGCTGGTGGCGGAGCGGTCGCGGCTGTGGGACGCGCTGACGGCGCAGGGCTGGCGGGTGCCCGTCTCGCAGGCGAACTTCCTGTGGCTGCGGCTCGGTGCGGACACCGGTGCGTTCGCGGCGGCGTGCGAGGAGGCGGGCGTGACCGTGCGGCCGTTCCAGGGCGAGGGCGTGCGCGCCTCGGTGGGGGAGCGCGAAGGGAACGACCTGCTGCTGCGCACGGCCGAGGCGTTCCTGGCCCGGCATCCCAGGCTGCGGAGCTGACGGCACCCCCCGCGACGGTGATCGCGGGGGGTGTGGTCCATAATGGCTTGTGAATGTGAATACGTTCACAAGACCTGATCATTCCACCCGCTCATCGGCGGAGGGAGCACAACCGTGGACCTCGCTCTCGCACCGGAGACCCTGGCGCGGTGGCAGTTCGGCATCACGACCGTCTACCACTTCCTCTTCGTCCCGCTGACGATCTCGCTGGCCGCGCTGACGGCGGGCCTGGAGACGGCGTGGGTGCGCACCAAGAAGGAGAAGTACCTCAGGGCGACCAAGTTCTGGGGGAAGCTCTTCCTGATCAACATCGCGATGGGGGTCGTGACCGGCCTCGTGCAGGAGTTCCAGTTCGGCATGAACTGGTCGGACTACTCCCGCTTCGTCGGAGACGTCTTCGGCGCCCCGCTCGCCTTCGAGGCGCTGATCGCCTTCTTCTTCGAGTCCACGTTCATCGGCCTGTGGATCTTCGGCTGGGACAAGCTGCCGCCGAAGCTGCACGTCGCCACGATCTGGACGGTCGCGGTCGGCACCGTCCTGTCCGCCTACTTCATCCTGGCCGCCAACTCCTGGATGCAGCACCCGGTCGGATACCGGATCGACGAGGAGACGGGCCGCGCGCAGCTCACCGACTTCGTCCGCGTCCTCACCCAGAACACGGCCGTCGCCCAGTTCGCGCACACCATCACCGCCGCGTTCCTCACCGGAGGGGCGTTCATGGTCGGCATCGCCGCCTACCACCTGATGCGCCGCCGGCACGTCCAGGTGATGCGGACGTCCCTGCGCCTCGGCCTCGTCACGATGGTCGTCGCCGGCCTGCTGACCGCGTTCACCGGCGACCGGCTCGGCAAGATCATGTACGAGCAGCAGCCGATGAAGATGGCCGCGGCCGAGGCCCTGTGGGAGACCCAGGCACCCGCGCCGTTCTCGCTCTTCGCCATCGGCGACGTGGACGAGGGCCACAACCGGGTCACGGTGGAACTGCCCGGTCTGCTGTCGTTCCTCGCGCACGACAACTTCTCGGAGGCCGTCCCCGGCATCAACGACACCAACGAGGCGATGCAGGAGCAGTACGGCCCCGGCGACTACCGGCCCGCGATCCCGGTGGCCTACTGGAGCTTCCGCTGGATGATCGGCTTCGGCATGGCCTCCTTCACGCTCGGCGCCGTCGGACTGTGGCTCACCCGCCGTCGGCTGTGGCTCGCGGAGCACCTGCGCACCGGACCGGACGAACGCCCCCACCTGGCGCTCACCCGGGACCGCGCCCTCGGTCCGGTCCTCACCCGCTGGTACTGGCGGCTCGCCGTGCTCACCATGCTCTTCCCGCTGATCGCCAACGCCTGGGGCTGGATCTTCACCGAGACCGGCCGCCAGCCGTGGGCCGTCTTCGGCCTGCTGCGCACCTCGGCCGCCGTGTCCCCGGGGGTGTCGCAGGCGGAGGTCCTCATCTCGCTGATCGTCTTCACCGCCCTGTACGCGGTGCTCGGGTTCATCGAGGTGCGGCTGCTGATCAAGTACGCCAAGGCGGGGCCGCCGGAGCTGACCGAGTCCGATCTGAATCCGCCGAGCAGGATCGGCGGGGACGACCCCGCCGCCGACCGCCCGATGGCGTTCTCGTACTGAGGAGCGTGCGATGGAACTCCACGACATCTGGTTCGTCATCATCGCCGTGCTGTGGACCGGCTACTTCTTCCTGGAGGGCTTCGACTTCGGCATCGGCGTCCTCAGCGGCACCCTGGCCCGCGACCGGGCGGAGCGCCGGGTCCTGATCAACACCATCGGCCCCGTCTGGGACGGCAACGAGGTGTGGCTCATCTCGGCCGCGGGGGCGACGTTCGCCGCGTTCCCCGACTGGTACGCGACCCTCTTCTCCGGCTTCTACCTGCCCCTGCTGCTCATCCTCGTCGGCCTGATCGTGCGGGGCGTCGGGTTCGAGTACCGGGCGAAGCGGTCGTCCGAGCGGTGGCAGCGGAACTGGGAGCGCGCCGTCTTCTGGACCTCGCTCGGCGTCGCCTTCCTGTGGGGCCTCGCCTTCGCCAACATCGTGCGCGGCGTGCCCATGGACGCGCGGCACGAGTACACCGGCGGCCCGGCCGACCTGCTCAGCCCGTACGCGCTGCTCGGCGGCGTGATGACGGTGGTCCTGTTCACGTTCCACGGCGCGGTGTTCGCCGCGCTGAAGACGGTGGGCGACATCCGGCTGCGGGCACGGCGCGCGGCGGGCGGGCTCGGTGCGGCGACCGCCGTGCTGGCGGGCCTGTTCCTCGCCTGGACGCAGGCCGACCACGGCAACGTCCGCAGCCTCGCCGCCATCGTGGTGGCGGGCGCCGCGCTCGCCGCGGCACTGGCCGCCAACGCGGCGGGCCGCGAGGGCTGGGCGTTCGTCTTCTCGGGCGTGGTGATCGTGTCCCTGGTGGCCACGCTGTTCCTGGCCCTCTTCCCGGACGTCATGCCGTCCTCGACGGACCCGTCGTGGAGCCTGACCGTGGAGAACGCCGCGTCCGCCCCGTACACGCTGCGGATCATGACCTGGTGCGCCGTCCTCGCCACGCCGCTGGTGCTGCTCTACCAGGGCTGGACGTACTGGGTGTTCCGCAAGCGCGTCGGCACCCAGCACATAGCGTCGTAGGGCGGGACGACCATGAAGCCCATCGACCCCCGCCTGCTGCGCCACGCCCGCGCCACACGCGGCTTCCTGGCCGCGTCGGTGGCGCTCGGGCTGGCCGGCGCCGGGCTCGTCATCGCCCAGGCCGTGCTGATCGCCGGCATCGTCACCGACGCGTTCGTCCACGGCAGGGCACTCGCGGACCTGCGCACACCGCTCCTGCTGCTCGCGGCGACGGCGGTCGGGCGCGGCCTGGTCGGCTATCTGACCGAACTCGCCGCGCACCGGTCGGCCGCCGCCGTGAAGTCGGAGCTGCGGATGCGGCTGCTCGAGCGGGCCGCCCGGCTGCCGGACGGCGGCGGCCGGTCCACCGGTGAGCTGGCCACGCTGGCCACGCGCGGCATCGATGCCCTCGACGGCTACTTCGCCCGCTACCTGCCCCAGCTCGGGCTGGCCGCCGTGGTACCGGCCGCCGTGCTGGCCCGGATCGTCACCGACGACTGGGTGTCGGCGGCCACGATCGCCGCGACGCTGCCGCTGATCCCGCTCTTCATGGCGCTGATCGGCTGGGCCACCCAGACGCAGATGGACCGGCAGTGGCGACAGCTCACCCGGCTCGCGGGCCACTTCCTCGACGTGGTCGGCGGCCTCGGGACGCTGAAGGTCTTCGGCCGCGCCAAGGCCCAGGCGGACACCATCCGGGCCATCACCCACGACTACCGGCGGACGACGCTGCGCACCCTGCGGGTCGCCTTCCTGTCCTCCTTCGCCCTCGAACTGCTGGCCACCATCTCGGTCGCACTGGTCGCGGTCGGCATCGGCATGCGCCTGGTGCACGGCGAACTCGACCTCTTCACCGGGCTCGTCGTCCTCATCCTGGCGCCGGAGGCATACCTGCCCCTGCGGCAGGTCGGAGCGCAGTTCCACGCCGCGCAGGAGGGCCTGTCGGCGGCCGACGAGGTGTTCACCCTGCTGGAGGCCGAACTCCCGGCCACCGGCACCGCTCCCGTTCCGGCGGACGGCACGATCACGCTGGACCGGCTGACCGTGCGGTACGCGGGGCGCACCGACGACGCGCTCGCCCCGACCAGTCTGACGCTGGCCCCCGGCGAGACCGTCGCCCTTACCGGCCCGTCGGGCGGCGGCAAGTCCACCCTCCTCGCAGCACTGCTCGGACTGGTGCGGCCGGCCGCCGGCCGGATCCTGGTGGGCGGTCAGGACCTCGCCACGCTCGACCCGGCCGCCTGGCGGCGCAGGATCTCCTGGGTCCCGCAGCACCCCCACCTCTTCGCGGGGACGGTCGCCGACAACGTCCGCCTGGCACGCCCGGACGCGGACGACGAGGCCGTCGCCGCGGCCCTGCGCGCCGCGGCGGCCGGCGACCTGGCCCCGGAGCGGCGGCTCGGCGAGCTGGGCGCCGGCCTCTCCGCGGGACAGCGCCGCCGTGTCGCGCTGGCCAGGGCGTTCCTCGCCGACCGGCCGATCCTCCTGCTCGACGAGCCCACGGCCGCCCTGGACGGCGACACGGAGGCGGAGGTCGTCGCGGCCATCCGGCGGCTGACCACCGGCCGTACCGCCCTCCTGGTCACCCACCGGCCCGCTCTCCTGGCCGCCGCGGACCGCGTGTTTCACGTGAAACCAAACCGGCCGAAGGCCGCCAAGCCGGACGTTCCCGGCCCCACCGACGAGGCCGGGGCGCCGTCCGCGACGAGGACCGAGCAGGACGGTGCGCCGCTCGCCGAGGCCACGGACAGGGCCGGCGGATCGCGTGCCCTGTCCCCGCTGCGCTGGGTACGCGCCGAGGGGGTCGGCCACACGGGCCGCCTCGGCCTGGCGGCGCTCCTCGGCGCCCTCGCCCTGGGCAGCGCGGCCGGTCTGATGGCCACCTCGGGCTGGCTCATCTCACGGGCGTCCGAGCAGCCGCCGGTGCTCTACCTGATGGTCGCCGTCACGGCCACCCGCGCCTTCGGCATCGGCAGGGCCGTCTTCCGGTACGCCGAGCGGCTGGTCGGCCACGACGCCGTGCTGCGCGTCCTGGCCGGTCTGCGCGTCACCGTGTACCGGCGGCTGGAGCGCCTCGCCCCCGCCGGGCTCGGCCGCACACGGCGCGGCGACCTGCTCTCGCGCCTCGTCGCCGACGTGGACGCGCTCCAGGACTACTTCCTGCGGTGGCTCCTGCCGCTGGTGGGCGCGGCGGCGGTCGGCCTGGCGGCGGTCGTCTTCACCGGCGCGCTGCTCCCGGCCGCCGGTGCCGCGCTCGCGGCCGGCCTGCTCGCCGCCGGGGTGGGTGTACCGCTGCTGACGGCCGCCGTGGCCCGCCGTACCGAGCAGCGCCTCGCCCCGGCGCGCGGCGCCCTGTCGACGGCCACCGTCGACCTGCTGACCGGCACCGCGGAACTGGCGGTCGCCGGCGCGCTGCCCGCCCGGCTGGCCGTCGCCGCCGAGGCCGACCGCCGCCTCACCCGGCTCGCGGCCCGTTCCGCCGCCGCCCAGGCGCTGGGCGGCGGCCTGCTGGCCCTGATCACCGGCTGGACCGTCACCGCCGTCGCCTGGCTGGCGGTACCCGCCGAGCCGGGCGTCTGGCTGGCGACCCTCGTGCTGACGCCGCTCTCCGTCTTCGAGGCGGTGGCCGGCCTGCCGCTCGCCGTCGCGCACCGCCAGCGCGCCCGCCGGTCGGCCGAGCGCGTCCGCGACATCCTGGACGCCCCGGCGCCGGTCCGGGAGCCGGACCGTCCCGCGTCCCCGCCGGCCGGTCCGTTCCCGGTCCGGCTGCGCGGTCTGACCGCCCGCCACCCGGACCGGGCCGACGCGACGGCGCCCGCCGCGCTGAGCGGCATCGACCTCGACCTCACGCCGGGCCGCCGTGTCGCGGTCATCGGCCCGTCCGGCGCGGGCAAGACAACGCTCGCGCACTGCCTGCTGCGGTTCCTCGACCCGGCCGGCGGGACGTACACCCTCGGCGGCACCGACGCGACAGCGCTCGACGGCGACGCCGTCCGCCGGATGGTCGGCCTGTGCGCCCAGGACGCGTACCTCTTCGACAGCACCCTGCGGGAGAACCTGCGTCTCGCCGCACCGGACGCGGACGACACCGCCCTCCGCGGTGCCCTCGCCGCCGCCCGCCTGCTGGAGTGGGTCGACGGCCTGCCGGACGGCCTCGACACCCCGGTCGGCGAACACGGCGCCCATCTCTCCGGCGGGCAGCGGCAGCGGCTGGCGCTGGCCCGCGCTCTGCTGGCCGACTTCCCGGTCCTGGTGCTCGACGAGCCGGCGGAACACCTCGACCTGCCCACCGCCAACGCCCTGACCGCCGACCTGCTCACCGCCACCGAGGGACGCGCCGCCGTGCTGATCACCCACCGGCTCACCGGCCTCGACGCCGTGGACGAGGTGCTGGTGCTGGACCGCGGCCGGGTCGTACAGCGCGGGACCCCCGCCGCGCTCGCCCTGGCGGACGGCCCCTACCGGCGCCTCCTCGCGCGGGAGCAGGCCCAGGACGGACCGGTGATGGCGGCGGCCGGGTGACCCCCCGTTCCCGCATTCCCGACTTTCGCCCCCATACCGGACTGATTACGCTCGGCCCATGCGGCAGCGGACACCGATCCCCCGGCTGCTGAGGGCCATGGAGTCCATCGGCGGCGACACCGAGCCCCTGGCCGTGCTCCGCCGTACCGCCGCCACCGCCGCCGAACTGGCCGGCGCGCGGTTCGCCGCCGTCGCCGTCCTCAACGACGACGGGAACGGCATCGGCCACCTCGTGACCCACGGCGACGGCCCGCCGCCCGACGACCTGGTGCGCGCGCTGCTCGACGGCACCTCCCCGCGCACTCCCGACACGCTCCGGGTGCCGGTCCTCGTGCACGGCGCGAAGTTCGGCGCCCTCCAGGTCTCCGCCCGCGCGGACGGCCGCCCGTTCACGGCCGAGATCCGCCAGCTCCTGCGCGTCCTCGCCACGGAGGCGGGCATCGCGCTGGGGAACGCCCGGCTGCACGAGGCGATCCGCGTCCAGTCCCGGTGGATGGACAGCAGCTTCGAACTGTCGACCACCCTGCTGTCCGACGACGAGGACAACGCCCTGGCCGTCGTCGCCGAACAGGCCCGCCGGCTCGCGGGCGCCACGACCGGCGCCGTCCTCGAACCGACCGGCGACCGGGGCCTGCAGGTCGTCGCCGCCAGCGCCGAGGCCCCCCGCGGGCTGATCGGAACGGTGCTCCCCGGGCACGTCCTGGCTGTGCGGCAGGTCCTCGCCGGAGAACCCGTCGTGCTCGACGACCCGGTCGGCGACCCCCGGATGCACATGGGCCTGACCAGCGCGCAGGGACCCGGCATGCTGCTGCCGCTGGCGAGCGACGGCACGGTCCTCGGCGCGCTCGCGCTCTCCCGCGAGCCGGGCGCGCCGCCGTACACCGTCCAGGAACGGGCGCTCACGATCCAGTTCGCGCAGCAGGCGGCCCTGGCCCTGCTGCTGGCCCGCGCGCGGCGCGACCGCGAACAGCTCGCCGTCCTGGAGGACCGCGACCGGATCGCGCGCGACCTGCACGACCTGGTGATCCAGCGGCTGTTCGCGGTCGGCATGGTCCTGGAGGGCGCCCGGCGCGCCGCTCCCGCGGCGGCGGAGCGCATCGAGACGGCGACCCGCGAACTGGACGCGACGATCCAGGAGATCCGTACGGCGATCTTCGCGCTCCAGCAGCCGCCGGACGAGGCGCCGAGCGGCCTGCGGACCCGTGTGCTGCGGGAGACGGGCGCGGCGGCCACGACGCTCGGCTTCGCGCCGTCGGTCGCGTTCGGCGGTCCGGTGGACGCCCTGGTCGGCGAGGAGGTCGCCGGGCAGCTCGTGGCCGCGCTCCGCGAGGGCCTGTCCAACGCCGCGCGCCACGCCAGGGCCTCGCGCGTCGATGTCACGGTGGACGCGGCCGGCACCCTGCCGGACGGCCGTCCCGCCGTGACGCTCACCGTGTCGGACGACGGTGTGGGCGTCCCGCCCGACGTGACGCGGCGCAGCGGCCTGCGCAACATCCGGGACCGCGCCGTGTCCCTCGGCGGCGAGGCGTCGACGGGGCCGGGGCCGGACGGGAAGGGGACGACGCTCACGTGGCGGGTCCCGAGGTGACGGGTTACGGTCCGGACATGGCCGGACGGACGGTGGTGATCAGCGGCGGCGGCACGGGCATCGGCCTGGCCACGGCGCACGCCTTCGCGCGCGACGGCGACACGGCCGTGCTGGTCGGCCGGCGGGCGGCCGTCCTCGAACGGGCGGCCGAAGCGGTCGGGGGCGCCGTGGCCTGTCCCGCCGACCTCACCGACCCGGCCGGCGCTGACCGGGTGGCCCGCCGGGTCGGGGACCGGTTCGGCGCCGTGGACGTCCTGGTGCTCGCGGCCGGCGGCACGGACGGGACGGAGACCGGCGACGTGCCCGCCGATCCGCTGGCCACCGTGGCCCGCGAGTGGACGGCGCACTTCCGGCGCAACGTCCTGACCGCCGTGCTCCTGACGGAGGCGCTGCGCGACCGCCTGGCGTCCCCGGGCGGCCGGGTGCTGTTCGTGTCCTCGGCCGCCGCCTGCCGGGGCGGCGCGCCGGCGGCCCACACGGGCGCCAAGGCGGCGCTCCACCCGTACGCCGTGTGCCTCGCACGCGACCTCGGGCCGCGCGGCGTCACGGTGAACGTGGTGGCGCCCGGCCCGGTCGACGGCGCCGGCGCCGTCCCGCACGCGACGACGGACGCGTTCGACGGCCGCACCGGCCGCCCGGGCGACGTGGCGGCGACGCTGCACTGGCTCGCCTCCCCCGCCGCCGCGCACATCACGGCGCAGACCCTCATGATCGACGGCGGCGCGTCCCGCCCGCACTGACCACGGAAGTGCCGGCCCGTGTCACACCGTCGCTCCGGCCCGTTCCTGCGGATCCGGCTGTGCCGGCACCGGCGGCTGGCCGGTGCGGCCCGGGCCGCGCCCGGTGCCCCCGCCCGGACGGGCGAGGGGCAGGAGGAGCCCGGCCACCGCCCCGGCGCAGCCTCCCACCGCCGCCGACAGCAGGCCGCGCGGCGTGACCGGATCCGCCGGTGGCACGGCCTCCAGCACCTGGACGAGCGACGTGCCCGTGGCCTCGTCGGCCGCGTCCGTCCGGGCCACGAGGGCACGGGCCACCGCGTTGGCGGCGCGTGCCGCGTCCTGCGCGTCCGGCGCCCGCCCGGTGATGCCGATGACCGGCGCGTCCGGTGACGTGGCGGCCGTCACCCGGTCCCGCAGCGTCGCCGTGTCCACCCCGGCGTCCGTGTGCGCCGTCCGCAGCACGTCCCCGCTCGTCACCAGCCGGCCGTACGCCTGGGCGAGCCCCACGGCCGCCGCGCGGTCCGCGTCGTCGGCGGCTGCCACCACGACGTAGGCGTCGGCCGCGTAGGCGTGGTCGGTCAGCGCCGCGCAGCCGCAGCCGAGCAGCGCGCCGAGCGCCATCCCGGCCAGCGGCGGCAGCCACGGACGGGACAGCGACCGAAGCCGTACGCGCGGCCAGGCGCGGAACCCCCGCCGGAACCACGACCGGAGCCGGGCCAGGCGCCGGCGCAGCCGCCGGCCCGGCCGCACCCGCGCGACCACCCGTACCACCCGCTGGCTCATCGTTCCCGCACTCCCTCGTACACGGTCATCAGCCGCTCGGCGGCCCGGTCCACGCCGTAGCGGCGGACGGCCGCCGGCACGGGGAGCCGCCGCACTCCCAGCGCCAGTTCGGCGCGCAGCGCGCGGGCCAGCTCCCCGGCCCCTGCGCCCACCCGGCGGGCACCCGGCGCCTCCCGGCGCGGCAGTTCGTCCACCGCGGGACACGTCACGTGCAGCACCGGCAGACCGGCGGCCAGCGCCTCCAGCACGGCGAGGCCGAACGTCTCCTCGGCGGAGGGCGATACGAACAGGTCGGCGGCCGACAGCAGCGCCGGGACGTCCGGCCGCTCCCCGGCGAACAGCACCCGCCCCGCCGCGCCGAGCCCTTCGGCGAGGGTCCGCAGGCGGTCCCGCTCCGGTCCGTCGCCCACGAGCACGAGCCGCACCGCGCCGGGCAGGGTCGCCACCGCACGCACCAGCGTCCCGAAGCCCTTGCCCGGCACCAGCCGCCCGACGCCGGCCACCACCACCGTGTCCTGGGGCACCCCGAGGGCCGCCCGTACGGCACGCCGCGTGGCCGGGTCGAAACGGAACCGGTCCGCCTCGACGCCGTTCGGGACGACGTGGATGCGCCCCGCCGGCACCCCCCATGCGCGCAGCCGCTCGGCGACGGTCGCTGACACGGCGACGGTGGCAGCGCCCAGCCGCTCGGTCGCCAGGTAGAGCGAACGGGTCCCCGGCGTCAGCGGCCGGCCCTCGATGCGCCGTTCGCCGAGCGAGTGCTCGGTCGCCACCACGGCCCGCACACCGGCGAGGCGCGCGGCGACGCGCCCGTACACGCAGGCGCGGTACAGGTGCGTGTGCACCACGTCGTAGCGGCCGTTCCTGATGAGCCGCACGAGCCGGGGCAGGACCGCCGGGTCGCGGTTGCCGCGCATGCCGAGGTGGGCGACGCGGACGCCGTCGGCGCGCAGGTCGCGGGCGACCGGCCCCGGGTCGGTGAGCGTCACGACGTCGCACGCCAGAGGCAGCCGCCGCAGCAGGGCGCGCAGTTGCCGTTCCGCGCCGCCCACGCCCAGGCCGGTGATGACGTGCAGCGCGCGTCTCACCGCAGCGCCCCGCCCGCGGCCGCTGCGTCGAGGCGCACGGACCGGCGGCGGACCGGGTGCAGCCAGTGCTTGAGCCGCAGCCGCCGTGCCGAGTCGGACTCGCCGACGTGGACGCGCGGCAGCGCCCACCGTCCGGTGAGCGACCCCGGGCTGATGCCGCAGGCGTACGCGTAGCCGGCCGCCCGTACGGCACGCGCGACGCGCCGGTCGACGGCGCCGTACGGGTAGCAGAAACCCGGCACGTCGGCGCCGGTGATCTCGTGCAGCGCGGCCCTGCTCCGGGTGAGTTCGGCGTCGAGGTCCTCGTCCGGGAGCGCGGTCAGGGCGGCGTGCGTCATGCCGTGCGAGCCGATCTCCATCCCGGCGTCGGCGGCGGCGCGCACCCCGTCGTCGGTGAGCAGGCGCTTGCGCGGCCCGTCGGCGTCCCAGACGTTGCTGCCGCCGAGGTACCCGGGGAGGACGAAGACGGTGGCGGTGCAGTTGTGGCCGCGCAGGAGCGGCACGGCGTAGTCGACGAAGTCCTTGTACCCGTCGTCGAAGGTGAGGCCGACGAGCCGTTCGCCGCGCCCCGCCGCGCGGGCGCGCAGCAGTTCCCCGACGGAGACGCCCCGCAGTCCGCGGCGGCGCAGCCAGGCGAGCTGCTCGCGGAGCCGGTCCGGGGTGATGGTGATGCGGTACGGGTCCTCGTCGGCGTAGTCCACGGAGTGGTACATGAGCACCCACAGCGGGACGGCGCCGGGCGCTTCGCCGCGGCGGCGGGGGTCAACGGGCATGCGGCAGCCTCCGGTCGGGGGTCGTACGGGTTTTCCGGCGGGTCCGGACGGCGGTGACGAGCAGGGCCGCCTCGGGGGCGCGGAGCGCGTGGGCGTACGCGGCGAAGGCGGCGGGTACGACGAGACAGCCGGCCGCCGCGGTGGCCAGGGGTCCGGTGGCGGGGCCGGTCGCGGTGACGAGCCAGCCGGTGCCGGCCGCGAGCGCGGCGGCCGTGGCGAGCCGCAGCAGGCGGCCGACGATGCGGCGCGCGTCCACGGGGACCGCGTACCGGCCCAGCCCGCGCAGCAGGAGGAGGGCGGTCAGGGTGATGCCCGCCGCGTTGGCGGCGGCGATGCCCGGCGCGCCGCCCCAGCGGGCCGCCACGGCGCCGGCCGCGACGGTGACCAGCAGGCCGGGAGCCATGGCGGCGGCGGGGTACCAGGTGGGCCGCCCCGTGGAGAAGTACGGCCTGACGAGGGCGCCGACGAGCGTGTGCCCGAGCAGCCCGAGCGCGTACACGCGCATGACCCGGGCGGTGGCGGCGGTGGCCTCCGGGTCGAAGGCGCCGCGCTCGAAGAGCAGCGCGACGATCTGCGGGGCGTACGCGGCGATGTACGCGCCACCGGCGAGGACGACGACGGCGGCGAGCGCGAGGTCCCGCTCGACCCGCAGCCGCGCCCCCCGGGTGTCGCCGTCGGCCAGCGCGCGGGCGACCAGCGGCAAGGTGACGGTGCAGACCATCAGGGAGAGCACCATCGGGAGCTGGGCGACCTTCTGGGCGTAGTTGAGGTGGGAGATGGCACCGGCGGGCAGACCGGACGCGAGGAACCGTTCCGCCAGCACCTGGGTCTGCCGCACGGCCGCGAACAGGGCCACCGGCGCGACCACCGGCACGACGAGGGGGACGGCGCGCTCCACGGTCCGCGGCACGGCGGCACCGCGCGGCAGCCGCCGCAGGAACGCCGGGAGCTGCACGGCCGCCATCAGCGCGCCGCCCACCGCGACCCCGGCGGCGGCGGCCCGTACGCCCCACAGGCCGTGGAGGGCGAGGGCGGCGGCGATGATCCCCGCGTTGTAGGCGACGAGGATCGACGCCGGTGGCAGGAAGCAGCGATGGGCGCGCAGGACCGCGCTGAAATACCCGGCGATGCCGAACGTCAGGACGCTGAGGGCGGTCAGCCGCGTGCAGTCCACCGCGAGCGCGGGGTCGGCGAGCCCGGGCGCGAGCAGGCGTACGAACAGCGGCGCGCCCGCGGCCAGCAGCGCGCACACGCAGCCCAGCGCGAGGAGCAGGCGCGGGAACGTGCCGGCCAGCAGCGCCCGTACGTGCCCGGCGCCGCCCCGGGCCAGCGCCATGCTGAACGCGGGCACGAGCACCAGCGCCATCGCGTCGTCGATGAGCAGCGTCGAGGCGAACTCGGGCACGGTCCACGCGACGAGGAACGCGTCGGTCTCCCCGCCCGCGCCGAACAGGTGGGCGATGATCTGGTCGCGCACCAGCCCGCAGGCCGCACCGGCCGCCGTGAGGGCGGCGGTGACGGCCGCGGCCCGGGCGACGAACCGGCCCGGGGCGCGCGCCCCGTCACCGCGTACGCCGGCCGGCGTACGCGCGGGTGCCCGCAGCGTGCCGCTCACGGCCGCGCACCCCCCGCGCCGTCGCCGGCCGGCGCGGGCACCACCCACCGCGCCGCGAGCCCGAACGCGATGCCCGTCAGCACCGTCGTCGGCCCGCCGATGTCCCCGTACAGGAACGCCACCAGTTGCCAGGCCAGCAGCCCGGCGGCCAGCAGCCCCGCCGCGTCCGCCCGGCGCCGCCGCAGCGCGGCCGCGCCCAGCGCCACGAGCGCCGCCCACCCGCCGACGAGGACCGTGGCGCCCAACAGGCCCTGCTCGGCGAGGACCATGAGGTACATGTTGTGCGGCGACAGCAGTTCCTGCCGTACGAAGCCGTGCCCCGCGCCGCCCGTGTCGCTGCCGCCCGACAGGGCGATGGAGGCGTGCCCGTCCCGCAGCGCGGCGAACCCCTTCGGCCCGACGCCCGTCCACGGGTCGGTCGCCCACATCCCGAGCGCCGCGTCCCACATCGCGTACCGGTCGACGACCGACTGGTCCGGTGTCCCCGTCACCTCGCCGATGCTGCCGAGCCGTTCCCCGACCATGCCCGAGGCGAACGCGGCGCCCCCGCCGAGCAGGGCGCAGGCCGCGAGCAGCGCGAGCAGCACCCGCCGCGCCCGCCGCCCGCCGAGCAGCGCCGCCGGCACCGCGACCGCCAGGACCGCGACCGCCGTGGCGAGCCACGCGCCGCGGCTGAACGAGACGGCCAGGGGCACGCCGAGCAGCACGGCGCACCCGAGGGCCGCCGGCCGCCACCAGCGCGGCGCCCGCGGCGGCGGGGCCAGCGCGCACGCGAGGGCGGCGACGATCCCGAAGCCGACGACCGTCGCCATGGTCATCACGTGCTGCGGACCGTACGTACCGACCGCCCGCACGGTCCGCCCCATGTACGACGCCCCGCTGCCCGACGCGTACTGCCACGTCCCCACCGCGCCCTGCACCAGCGCGAGCACCACCAGGGCGCCCGCCACGAGCCGTACGTCCCGGGCGTCCCGCACGAGGACGACGACCGCGAGCGGTACGAGCACGAAGGTCTGCAGCAGCCGCAGCGCCCCGGGCAGCGCGGCCTCCGGGTCGCGCGCGGCGATCGTCACCAGGGCGAACACCACGGCGGGCGCCCCGAGGACGGCCACCGCGGCACGCCCCAGTGCGGGCCGCTCCCCCCGCAGCAGCACCGCCCCGCACACGCCGACCAGCACGACCGACGCCAGGTCCGCCGGCCCGGCACGCCCCGCGCCGAGGCCCCAACGGTCGGCCGGCAGCGCGAGCAGCAGCACGGTCGCCAGCAGCGGGACGATCCGCCGGTGCGCGACCGTCCGGGCCGCGACGGGCGCCAGGAGGGCCGTCATCGCCCGCCTCCGAACCGGAGGCACACGGCCGTCGTGCGCAGCATGATCAGCACGTCCTGCCACAGCGACCAGGTGTCGATGTACAGGTTGTCGAAACGGACGCGCTCCTCGATCGACGCCGCGGCCCCCCGCAGCCCGCTGATCTGCGCCAGCCCGGTCAGCCCGGCCGGCATGCGGTGCCGGTCCGCGTAGCCGGGATGGGCGCGGCTGAAGCGCTCGACGAAGTACGGACGCTCGGGGCGCGGTCCGACGAGGCTCATGTCGCCGCGCAGGACGTTCCACAGCTGCGGCAGTTCGTCGAGGGAGCTGCGCCGCAGGAGGCGGCCCACGGCGGAGACGCGCGGGTCGCCCTCGATGGACCACCGGGTCGCCGCCTCCCGGTCGTCGGCCGGCCGCAGCGTGCGGAACTTCAGCAGCACGAACCGGCGTCCACCCTCCCCGACGCGCACCTGCCGGAACAGCACGCCGGGGCCGTCCGAGACCCGGACGGCCAGCGCGCAGGCGAGCAGCAGCGGCGCGGCGGCGACGAGCGCGACCGCCGCCACGGCGATGTCGAGCCCGCGCTTCACCGGCCGTCGCGCGCCCGGTGTCCGGGGCGGCTCGACCCGCCGGCACGGGTGACCGAGCAGGTTCCCCGCGGACCGCGCGCCGGCTTCGCCGCAGACGTGCCACGCGGTGCATCCGCGCCCGTGGAGGAGCCGCAGCAGCTCGGGGCGCGGCGGGACCGTGAAGACAGCGTCGCGCACGGTGTTCTGGACGACGGCCCGCTCGATGTCGCCCGGAGCGCACAGCACGGGCAGCGGCGCCGCCCCGTGCGACCGCCTCGGCGCGCGGCCGACGAGTCCGACCGGCCGCATGCCGTACTCCGGGTGCCGCGCGAGTCCCGCCGCGAGGCGCTGCGCGAGCGGGCCGGTCCCGATGACGAGCGTGGAGCGCGGCCTGCTGCGTGCGGCGCCGCGCCGCACGGCGTGCGCCACGGCGCGGAGCGCGCACGCGGTCAGCGCCTGTCCGATGACGGCCGCCAGCAGGTGAAGGAACGATCCTGCCGCGTCGAGCACCGCATCGGCGACGCACCAGGCGACGGCGGAGTGGGCGGACAGCATGGGGAGTTCGTCCAGGGCGCCGTCCGTCGGGGCCGGCCGGTACAGACCGCGCGTGGCGTTCAGCAGCATCAGTACGGCTGCCGCAGCGACGGCGGCCTGCAGGCGGTGCGTCTGCGCGCCCGTCCACACGGCGGCCGTGACGGCGACGGCCAGGACGTCGGCCAGGAGCGGCCCGTGGGCCGCGTCCCGCAGCCGGCCGCCCCCGGGGCGGATCCGCGGCGCCATCGGCGCGCTCAGCGGCCCGCGCGGTGGGACGACCGCCGGTCCGCGCGTCCCCGGGCGCCCCGTCGTGCCGGCGCGCCCGGCCGTTCCCTCGATCGTCATCGCCGCGCGCGTTCCCCGTCGTCGGGCACCCGCGGCGCCACCACGGACGTCAGCTCGCGATAGACACGGGCGCACGCGTCCGCCGCGCGCCGCACGTCGTGCGCCTCGCGCACATGCCCGGCGGCCCGCTCCCCCAGGCGACGGCGCAGCCCGGCGTCCGCGAGCAGCGCGACCAGCGCGTCCCCGAGCGCGTCCGGCGACTCCGGCGGCACCAGGCAGTGCGGCGCGTGCCCGTCCGGCAGGCTCTCCCGCGCCCCGCCGACGTCCGTCAGCACGACGGGCCGCCCGGCCGCCATCGCTTCGAGCGGCGCCAGGGCCATCCCCTCCCAGCGGGACGGCTGCACGACCACGTCCGCCGCCGCGTACCAGGGGCGCGTGTCGTCGCTGTGCCCGGCGAGCAGGACCCCGGGACCCGCGGCGCGGCGCAGCGCGGCACCTTCGGGACCCTCGCCCACGAGGGCGAGCCGCGCGCCCGGCACGCGGGCGGCGACCCGCGGCCAGGCCCGCAGCAGCACGTCCTGCCCCTTCTGCCGGGTGAGCCGCCCCACGCACACGACGAGGGGCGCGCGCTGCGGCAGCCCGTGCACCATGGCCAGCGCGGCCCGCGCCTGCCGCCGGTCCACGCTCCCGGCGACGGGATGCCGCGCGGGGTCGACGCCGTTCGGCACGACCGCGTACCGGCCGCGGACGCCCGCCCGCTCGCCCTCCGCGCGCTCCGCCTCGCTGACGCACAGGAACCGGCCGGTCCAGCGCGCCGCGTACCGCTCCCAGCGCCGCGCCGCCGCGGCGGCCGGTCCGGTGAGGGCCTGGAACGACCACGCGTGCGGCTGGAGCACGGTGGGCACCCGGCCGCGCAGCGCGAGCCGCCCCGCGAGGCCCGCCTCGGCGCTGTGGAGGTGGACGACGTCGGGCCGCAGCCGCCCGAGCAGGCGGGCGGCGCACAGCACCTCCCACGGCAGGTCAGCGCCCGGCCCGCGGCCTGCGAGCCACAGGCGCACCCCGGCGCCCGCCGCCCGGACGTCCCGCGCGAGCCGCCCGCCCGGCGGGCACAGGACGACGGCGCGCGTGCCCGCCCCGGTCTGGGCGCGCACCAGGTCGGCGACGGCCCGGGCGACGCCGCCGTCCACGGGCTGGACGAGGTGGGCGACGGTCAGCGCGCGGGGCGCCCCGGCCGTCCGGGGATCGGTGGACACGGCCGCCCGCCCCCGCTCACTGCCGCGCGGCGGTCTGGAGGAAGACCGCGCTCAGGTGGTAGGCGTCCCGGCCGCCGCCGAACGCCACGGACAGCCGGTCGGCGCCCGGCTCCAGCGCCCCGGTCAGGTCGAGCACGTCCGAGTCGTAGCCGAGCGTGTGGGCGTGGGCCGGGTCGCGGCCGGCCGTGGCGCGGCCGAGGTCGGCGACCGTTCCGTTGAGGACGTCGGTGCCCGGGTTGGCCGCGTCGTGCAGGACGGTCGGGGGTGCGCCGGGGGCGCTCACCGTGACCCGGTCGCCGCCGTCCGCGCCGTCGGGCACGCGCTCGCCGCCGCCCGCGACGAGGCCGAGCCGCCCTTCCGCGCCGGCCGGCACGTCGAGTCCGGTCGCGGTCAGTTCGACGGGGCTGCCGCGGCCCGCGGTCGCGAGGCCGTCCCACAGGACGAGTTCCCGCAGCGGTTCGTCCGGGTGCTCGAAGGCGGCGACGATCGTCCAGCCGCCCCAGCCGCCGGCGGGGGAGTTGCCCGCGGCGGCGTTGACCTGCCCGACGGTCCAGGGGCCGCGTCCGCCCGCGTACCGCACCAGTTCGGTGATGTCGGCGGACGCGGTGTAGAGGGAGCCGTCCTCGGCCGTGACGTCGCCGGCGGTGTCGTCGGCGAGGATCTCGCGGTATCGGCCACCGGGTTCGGCGAGCAGGATTCTCGGGTTGTCGGCGGGCGCCTTCTCCTCGCCGACGCTGATGTTCGCGCTCCAGTAGATCCGCGCGTAGTCGACCCGCGCACCGGCGGGGAGCCGTAGTTCGGCGGCGCTGGAATCGTAGGTGTTCGGGTCGTCGTCGGTGTCGACGTACGTCATGGCGTACTGGCCGCTCGCCGCTGCCTGCCCGGCCTGCGCGTCCGCGCACGGGACGGCGTCGTCCACCATGACGTCGCCGCAGGTCATCACGGTGTTGGCGGCACGCGCGAACCCTCCGTGCAGCACCGCGCGATACCGCTCGGCGAGGGGCGGGGCGGGCACGGTGTCCGCCGCGGCGCTGGTGCCGGCCGGAGCCAGCGGCAACAGCGCGAGAAGCACCAGGGAGAGCAGAGAAATCGGCGCGAAATGTCTCATGGCCCCACTTCCAACCCGTGATCGGCAAGCGGTGAAAACCATGACAGACAACAAAAGCGAAATCACGTAAAACGCGCGGCGCCAGACACACAAGGTCATTCTGGGATTTACATATCAACTGCCTGACGTGAAACGCCTCACACCGCGGCAGCCCGGCCGGCACCCCGCGCACACGACGAAGGACCCCCGCTCCGTACCCGGAACGGGGGTCCTGATCGTGGTGCGCGAGGGGGGAGTTGAACCCCCACGCCCTTTCGGGCACTGGAACCTGAATCCAGCGCGTCTGCCTATTCCGCCACCCGCGCTCGCACCACCGGCTCCCAGCCCCCGATCCCTCGCGGGACCGGCCCGGGCGCCGACATCCAGAAGGCTAACACGCCCCGGACCCCGGTCTCATCCCCGTTCCCCGCGCACCCCGGCTCCCGGACCGGGCATCCCCTCCGCATTACCTCCCGGCATGCGCGACACTGTTCCAAGCTCCCCCCTACGATCCGGGGTGGAGCGTTGCGTTCCGGGGAACCACCTGATCATCCGTGCGCGTGGATACGATCAGCAATCCCTACCACTTCAGGCGCGCACCCGGGACATGCGAGGAGGAGGTGCACACATGGGAGTACTGAAGCGCTTCGAGCAGCGTCTGGAGGGCCTCGTCAACGGCACCTTCGCGAAGGTCTTCAAGTCCGAGGTGCAGCCGGTCGAGATCGCCGGCGCGCTCCAGCGCGAGTGCGACAACAACGCGACCATCTGGAACCGCGAGCGCACCGTCGTCCCGAACGACTTCATCGTCGAGCTCAGCGCCGGGGACTACCAGCGCCTCGCGCCCTACGCCGTCCAGCTCGGCGAGGAGCTGGCGGGCATGGTCCGTGAGTACGCCAAGCAGCAGCGGTACACGTTCATGGGCGAGATCACCGTCCACCTGGAGAAGGCCGAGTCCCTCGACACCGGCCTCTACCGCGTCCGCAGCCGCACCCTGGCGGCCTCCTCCGGCCCCGGCTACGACAGCCGCGCCGTCCCCCCGGCCTACGCCGACCCGGCCCCCGCGCCCGCGGGCATGCCCCCCCGGCCCGGCGCGGTGCCGCCCGGCGCGCCCCCGCGCCCGCCGGCCCCGCCCCGCGCGAACGCCGCCCCGGTGCCGCCCGCCGCTCCGGCCAGGGGCAGGACCAGGCGCTGGATCGAGATCAACGGCGCGCGCCACCAGTTCGCCAGGCCGACCCTCGTGATCGGCCGCAGCACCGAGGCCGATGTGCGGATCGACGACCCCGGTGTCTCCCGCCGCCACTGCGAGATCCAGGCCACGGATCCCCCGTCGGTGCGCGACCTCGGGTCCACGAACGGGATCGTGGTGGACGGCCGCCACACCACACGCGCTACGCTCCGCGACGGCTCACGGATCGTCGTGGGCAGCACCACAGTCATCTACCGGCAAGCCGAAGGGTAAGCGGGGGGCAATGTCAGAGCTGACCCTGACGGTCATGAGGCTGGGATTCCTGGCCGTCCTGTGGCTGTTCGTGATCGTCGCCGTGCAGGTCATCCGCAGCGACCTGTTCGGCACCCGGGTCACGCAGCGGGCGACCGCCCGCCGCCCCGAGCCCCAGGGCGCGTCCCCGCGCCGCGCCGACCGCGGCCGGCCCGCGCCGCAGCCGCAGCCACAGCCGCAGCCGAGGGGCAGGCAGCGCCGGGGCGCCCCGACGAAGCTCGTGATCACCGAGGGTTCCCTCGCCGGAACCACTGTCGCGCTCCAGGGGCAGACCATTACGCTCGGCCGGGCACACGATTCGACCATCGTGCTGGACGACGACTACGCCTCCGGACGGCACGCCCGGATCTACCCCGACCGGGACGGCCAGTGGATCGTCGAGGACCTCGGCTCGACCAACGGGACGTATCTGGACCGCGGCCGGCTCACCACACCGGTCCCCATCCCGACCGGCGCGCCGATCCGTATCGGCAAGACCGTCCTCGAACTGCGGAAGTAGGCCCGATCCCATGACGACCGGAGGGTGGGAAAGGCGCGCATGAGCCTGTCACTGAGATTCGCGGCCGGGTCCCACACGGGGATGATCCGCGAGCACAACGAGGACTCCGGTTACGCGGGGCCGCGCCTGCTGGCCATCGCCGACGGCATGGGCGGGCAGGCGGCCGGCGAGGTGGCGAGCAGCGAGGTCATCTCCACCCTCGTCCAGCTCGACGACGACATCCCCGGCTCCGACATCCTCACCTCGCTCGACGAGTCCGTGCAGCGCGCGAACGGGCTGCTGCGCTCCATGGTCGCCGACGACCCGCGCCTCGACGGCATGGGCACGACGCTCACCGCCCTCCTGTGGACGGGCCAGCGCCTCGGCGTCGTCCACGTCGGCGACTCCCGCGCGTACCTGCTGCGCGACGGCGAGCTGACGCAGATCACCCAGGACCACACCTGGGTGCAGCGCCTCGTCGACGAGGGCCGCATCACCGAGGAGGAGGCCACCACGCATCCGCAGCGCTCGCTGCTGATGCGCGCGCTCGGCAGCCAGGACCACATCGAGGCGGACCTGTCGATCCGCGAGGTGCGCGCCGGGGACCGCTACCTGCTGTGCTCCGACGGCCTGTCCGGCGTCGTGAGCGCCGAGACGATGCGGGACACCCTCGGCACCTACCACCCGCCGCAGGACACGGTCCGCGAGCTGATCGAGCTGGCCCTGCGCGGCGGCGGCCCGGACAACGTGACGTGCATCGTCGCCGACGTCCTGGACACCGACACCCAGGTCGGCGACACGCTCGCCCGCCAGCTCAACGACGCCCCGCAGATCGTGGGCGCTGTCGCCGAGGCGCAGGCGCAGCGCGCGCAGGAGACGCCGCGCACCCCCGCCGCCCGCGCCGCCGAACTGGCGCGGCCGCAGGGCGCGCAGCCCGCCCCCGGGCAGGACCCGCCGACCGGCGTGTTCGGCGCGTTCACGGACGAGGAGTACGTCCCCCGGCGCCCGAAGGGCCGCCACCGCGGGCTGAAGCGCGCCGCGCTGATCGTCCTCGCCCTCGCCGTGGTCGGCGGCGGCGCGTACGCCGGGTACCGCTGGACGCAGACCCAGTACTACGTCGCGGTCAACGGCGATCACGTCGCGCTGTACCGGGGCATCAGCCAGGAACTCGGCCCCCTGAGCCTCAGCAGCGTCGAGAAGGACCACCCCGAGATCACCCTCGACGACCTCCCGCCGTACCAGCGCGAGGAGCTGGAGGGCAGCATCTCGCCCGGTGGCCGCTCCGACGCCGAGGCCGCCATCGCCGAGCTGGCCGAGCAGGCCGAGGCGTGCCGCCTCAAGGCCGAGCAGGATGAGGCCCTGGACCAGGGGGCCGACGACGGCAAGAGTTCCGAGAAGCCGGCCGTGCCGTCGATGACCGAGCGCCAGCAGGAGCTGGCCAGCGAGTGCGCCCCGGCGTAGCGTCCCGTCCCCGAGCAGCCGACCCAGAGACCAGGTCATGAGCAGCACCAGCAACACCACCGTCTCCACCGGCGGGCTCCCGAGCCGCCGGAACACCGAGCTGGCCATGCTCGTGTTCGCCGTGCTCCTTCCGGTCCTGGCGTACGCGAACGTCGGCCTCGCCAAGGACGAGAGCCTCCCGGCCGGCATGGCGGGCTACGGGCTCGGGCTCGGCCTGCTGGCCGGCGTGATGCACCTGGTGGTCCGCCGCTGGGCGCCGTACGCCGACCCGCTCCTGCTGCCGGTCGCGGTCCTGCTGAACGGCATGGGCCTCGTGCTGATCTGGCGCCTCGACCAGGAGCCGACGATCACGACGGACTCCCTCGGCGGCCCCATGGCCCCGAACCAGCTCCTGTGGTCGACGGTGGGCGTGGCGCTGTTCATCCTGGTGCTGCTGTTCCTGAAGGACCACCGCATCCTCCAGCGCTACACGTACATCTCCATGGTCGTGGCGCTGGTGCTCCTGGTCATGCCGCTGGTGCCCGGTCTCGGGAAGAACGTCAACGGCGCCCGCATCTGGGTCTCGCTGCCCGGCGTCGGCTCACTGCAGCCGGCCGAGTTCGCCA
Source organism: Streptomyces sp. RFCAC02 (assembly GCF_004193175.1). Lineage (NCBI taxonomy): Bacteria > Bacillati > Actinomycetota > Actinomycetes > Kitasatosporales > Streptomycetaceae > Streptomyces > Streptomyces sp. RFCAC02. The sequence goes on from NZ_SAUH01000001.1 coordinate 3,084,435, forward strand.
AGATCATCATCGTCGTCTTCTTCTCCGGCTACCTCATGGTCAAGCGGGACGCGCTGGCGCTGGCCAGCCGCCGCTTCATGGGCCTGTACCTGCCGCGCGGCCGCGACCTCGGCCCGATCCTCGTGGTGTGGGCGATCAGCCTGATGATCCTGGTCCTGGAGACGGACCTCGGTACGTCGCTGCTGTTCTTCGGCGTCTTCGTCATCATGCTGTACATCGCCACCGAGCGGACGAGCTGGATCGTCTTCGGTCTGCTGCTCTCGGTCGGCGGCGCCGTCTTCGTCGCGAGCTTCAACAGCCACGTCAAGACCCGTGTCGACCAGTGGCTCGACCCGCTGGCCCTCGCGTCCAACGGCGGTGTGACGGAGAGCGCGCAGGTCATGTACTCCTTCGGCTCGGGCGGCCTGTTCGGCTCAGGCCTCGGTCAGGGCTTCTCGCGGCTGATCGGCGGCATCGGCGCCAAGAGCGACTACATCCTCGCCACGGTCGGCGAGGAGCTGGGCCTGGCCGGCATGATGGCGATCATCCTGCTGTACGCCCTGCTCATCGAGCGCGGCTTCCGCACCGCCCTCGCGGCGCGCGACCCGTTCGGCAAGCTCCTCGCCGGCGGTCTGACGGCGGTCTTCGCCCTCCAGATCTTCGTGGTGGCGGGCGGCGTCACCGGTGTGATCCCGCTGACGGGCATGACGATGCCGTTCCTCGCCCAGGGCGGTTCCTCCGTCATCGCGAACTGGGCGCTTATCGCGCTCCTACTGCGCATCAGTGACACTGCCCGCAAGCCCGCGCCCGCACCGGCACCCTCCCTCGACGCGGAAGAGACTCAGGTGGTCCGAGCATGAACAAGCCAATGCGCCGGGTCGCCATCTTCTGCGGCCTGCTGATCCTCGCGCTCCTCGCCCGGGTGAACTGGGTCCAGTTCGTCCAGGCCGACGAGCTGCAGAACGACGCGAACAACCGCCGCACCATCATCGAGCGGTACGCCCAGCCGCGCGGCGACATCATCGTCGACGGCGAGCCGGTCACCGGCTCCGTCGAGACGGACGACGACGACTTCACCTACGAGCGGACCTACACGGACGGCGAGCTGTGGGCGCCGGTCACGGGCTTCACGTCGCTCTTCCGGTCGGCCACGATGCTGGAGGGCGTCGAGGACGAGTTCCTCACCGGCGACGACGACCGCCTCTTCTTCAACAACACGATCGACATGCTGACCGGCGAGGACCCGCGCGGCGGCAACGTCGTCACGACCCTGAACGCCGACGCCCAGCGCGCCGCATACGAGGGCCTGGGCGACGCGAAGGGTGCCGTCGCCGCGATCGACCCGCGCACCGGCGCCGTCCTCGCGCTCGTCTCGACGCCGAGCTTCGACCCGAACACCGTCACGGGCAACTCGGAGGAGGCGAGCGAGGCGTTCGCCGCCCTGAGCGAGGACCCGGACGAGCCCACCCTGAACCGCGCCCTGCGCCAGACGTACCCGCCGGGCTCGACGTTCAAGCTGGTCACGGCCACCGGCGCCCTGGAGAACGGCCTCCTGCCCGACGTCGACGAGCCCACGGACACCCCGGACCCGTACTACCTCCCCGGCACCGAGTCCGAGGTCACGAACCTCACGAACGACCGCTGCGAGAACGCCACCCTGCGCATCGCCCTCGTCGACTCCTGCAACACCGTGTTCGCCAAGCTCTCCGACGAGCTGGGCAACGAGCAGATGATCGAGACCGCCGAGTCCTTCGGGTACAACCAGGGCGAGGACCTCACCATCCCGATCCGGGTGCAGGAGAGCGTCTACCCCGAGGACAACGCCCCGCAGAACGCGCAGGCCGGCTTCGGCCAGGCGTCCAACCGGGCCACCCCGCTCCAGATGGCCATGGTCGCCGCCGCCATCGCCAACAACGGCACCCTCATGGAGCCGTACATGGTGGACAAGCTCGTCGCGCCGAACCTGAACGTGATCGAGCAGCACGAGCCGCAGGAGTTCAGCCGGCCGATGTCGCCGGAGACGGCGCAGCAGATGCAGTCCGCGATGGAGAGCGTCGTGTCGGACGGCCCGTCCCACGACGCGGCGTCCATCGACGGCGTCACGGTCGGCGGCAAGACGGGCACCGCGCAGCACGGCGAGGAGAACTCGGAGAACCCGTACGCCTGGTTCGTCTCCTACGCCATGGTGGACGACGAGTCGCCGGTCGCGGTCGCCGTCGTCGTGGAGGACGCGGGTGTCGAGCGTGACGCCATCTCCGGCAGCGGCCTCGCCGCCCCGATCGCGCACGACGTGATGGAGGCCGTCCTCGGGAGCCAGGAGTGACCGGCCGCCCGGGGACGACGGGCCGCGGATGAGCACCCCCGGCACGGCAACCGCGCGCCCGCCCCGTACGTCTCACACAGGACCGGTCCCCTGCGGCCGGCCGCGGGGGACGGCGATACCGGTTGCGTATCGGCGGCCCACCGCCGTCCGGCGGGCGGGCGTCCGGCGGGTACCGTAAGCCAGGGCTTGGTCCCCGCGCCCCACGGGCCGGCCAGGGGGTGCCGCCCGTGACCGAACGGAGAGGGCTGGAAACATGGAAGAGCCGCGTCGCCTCGGCGGGCGGTACGAGCTGGGCCAGGTGCTCGGCCGCGGCGGCATGGCCGAGGTGTACCTCGCCCATGACACGCGCCTCGGCCGTACCGTGGCCGTCAAGACGCTCCGCGTCGACCTGGCGCGTGACCCGACGTTCCAGGCCCGCTTCCGCCGCGAGGCCCAGTCCGCGGCCTCGCTGAACCACCCCGCCATCGTCGCCGTCTACGACACCGGCGAGGACTACGTCGACGGCATCTCCATCCCGTACATCGTCATGGAGTACGTGGACGGGTCGACGCTGCGCGAGCTGCTGCACTCGGGCCGCAAGCTCCTGCCGGAGCGTTCCCTGGAGATGTGCATCGGCATCCTCCAGGCCCTGGAGTACTCGCACCGCAACGGCATCGTCCACCGCGACATCAAGCCGGCCAACGTCATGCTGACCCGCACCGGCCAGGTGAAGGTCATGGACTTCGGCATCGCCCGCGCGATGGGCGACGCCGGCATGACGATGACGCAGACGGCCGCCGTGATCGGCACCGCCCAGTACCTCTCCCCGGAGCAGGCCAAGGGCGAGACGGTCGACGCGCGTTCCGACCTGTACTCGACGGGCTGCCTGCTGTACGAGCTGCTGACCGTCCGGCCGCCGTTCATCGGCGACTCCCCGGTCGCGGTCGCGTACCAGCACGTGCGCGAGGAGCCGCAGCCGCCCAGCGTCTTCGACCCGGAGATCACTCCGGACACCGACGCGATCGTCCTGAAGGCCCTCGTCAAGGACCCGGACTACCGCTACCAGTCCGCCGACGAGATGCGGGCCGACATCGAGGCGGCGCTCGACGGCCGCCCGGTCGGTGCGGCGGTGGGCCTCGGCTCCGTGCCGTACGGGTACGACGACCGGCCCACCACGGCCCTGCGCGCCACCGACCCGGGCACCACGATGATGCCCCCGGCCGACGGCGGCGACGGGTACGACTCCTACGACGACTACGGCGGGCGCGCCGACCGGCGCCAGCGCCGCCGCAACACCTCCACCATCCTCCTGGTCATCGCGGCCGTCCTGGTCCTGATCGGCGCGATCTTCATCGGCCGGGTCCTGTTCTCCGGCGACTCGCCCGAGGCCAAGGTCACGGTGCCCGACGTCGCCGGGCAGAGCGAGGAGGACGCCACCGCGGCGCTGGAGGACCGCGGCTTCGCGGTCACCACCGGCGAGCCCGTGGCGTGCGAGGAGGACGAGGGCCTCGCCTGCCGGACCGACCCGGCCGAGGGCGAGGAGCTGGACAAGGGCGCGCAGGTGACCCTGTTCCTCTCCGCGGGTCCCGAGGACATCGAGGTCCCCGACCTCAGCGGCATGTCGTGGGAGGACGCGGAGGCAGCGCTCACCGATGCGGGCCTGGAGTCGACCAAGGAGACCGAGGAGACGGACGACGAGGAGCCCGGCACGGTCCTGGATCAGGATCCCGAGGCTGGCGAGATGATCCAGCCCGGCGAGGAGGTGACGGTGACCGTCGCCGTCGAGCCGGACGAGGTCACCGTGCCCGATGTCGTCGGCATGCAGTACGACGCGGCCGTCACCCGGCTCGAACAGGACGACTTCACCGCGGCCCCGCGCTACGAGGAGACGTCCGACTACCCGGAGGGCCAGGTCATCGCCCAGGACCCGCAGGCCAATGACTCCTACCAGCCGGGCGGCCAGGTCACGCTGACGGTCGCGAAGGCCCCGGAGCAGCCGGAGACGGTCAATCCGCCGAACGTCACGAACCAGTTGCTCTCCACGGCGCGCGACACCCTGACGTCCCAGGGCTTCACCGTCAGGGTCGAGGGTCCCGACACCGCGACGGCGATGGTCATGACGCAGTCCCCGGACTCGACGCAGCAGGTCGAGCCCGGTTCCGAGATCGTGCTCCGCACGTACGACCTCGGCGGCGGTCAGGACGGCGGCCAGGACGGCGGCGGCGACAACGGCGGGAACAACGGCAACACCATCCTCGGCAACGGCTGACAGCCGCCGCGCTCACCGCGGCACACGTCACGGGCGGGGCCGTACCCGGACTTCCGGGTACGGCCCCGCCCGTGCGACGCCGCGCACGGCGCGCTCAGTGCTCGCCGGAGTCCTGCGGCACCTCGGTGGCGGGGGAGTCCTCGGCCATCCAGTCCGGGCTGTTCTGCCCCGACCACCACTTCCATGCGGCGAACGCGCCACCGGCCACCAGACCGATCATGCCGACCCGGCGCATCATGCGTCCGGTCCTGGCGCGCCGCTGCCGGCGCCGGACCGCCGCCTTGATGTCCCGCACGGACACGTCGCCCCGCAGCGCGGCCATCGCCGCCTGGGAGCGGACCGTGGCCTGGGCGCGGGCCGGCCCCGCCGCCGCCTTCGCGCGCGCCACACGGGGGACCACCTGGGAGGCGTAACCGTGCTTCGCCCGGGTGGCCGCCTTCCTGGCCATCGGCGCCACGTGGGCACCCGCCTGCTGCGCGTAGTGAACGGCGTTCTCCTTGGCCGTCAGGGCGTAGGGGGTCACCATGTCAGTGGCATGGCGCACACCTGACTTCCCGTTGTGACTCACTGTTCCTCCTCCATGCGCTTACCGGTGGCGTTTGTCCACTCGTGCGGAAATCATTCCTGCTACCGGGGCCTCCGGCACGCCTAACGGCCATCCGGGGTCACCGCGTGTCGTGCGGTCGTGGCAGGATCGGGAACCGTCACTGACGTAGACGGAAGGTACATCGTGGCCGAGCAGCTCCTTGCCACTCTCAAGACCAACCGCGGCGACATCGTGGTCCGGCTCTTCCCGAACCACGCGCCCAAGACGGTCAAGAACTTCGTCGAACTCGCGGAGGGCTCCCGCGAGTGGATCCACCCGGCCACGGGCGAGCGGTCGTCGGACAAGCTGTACGACGGGACCGTGTTCCACCGTGTGATCAGCGGTTTCATGATCCAGGGCGGCGACCCGCTGGGCAACGGCACCGGCGGCCCGGGGTACAAGTTCCAGGACGAGATCCACCCGGACCTCGCCTTCACGCGCCCCTACCTCCTGGCCATGGCGAACGCCGGTCCGGGCACCAACGGTTCGCAGTTCTTCATCACCGTGGCGCCGACGACCTGGCTGACCGGCAAGCACACCATCTTCGGCGAGGTCACCGACCCCGAGTCGCAGAAGGTCGTGGACGCCATCGCCACCACGGCGACCGACCGGGGCACCGACCGTCCCGTCGAGGACGTGGTCATCGAGTCCGTCACCATCTCCACCGAGGGCTGACGGCCCGGGAACCTTTCCGGCCTCCCGCGCGTACTGTGCGTGCGGGAGGCCGGCCCCGTTCGGCAGCCGCACGGTTACGCTGGGACGGAGAGGGGAGGACAGCACCATGGCGCAGTGGTACAGCCAGCCGCAGCAGCCCGCCCTGGCCCGCTGCTACCGGCACCAGGACCAGGAGACGGGAGTCCGCTGCGCGCGCTGCGACCGACCGATCTGCCCGGCCTGCATGGTGCCGGCCGCGGTCGGCTACCAGTGCCCCGAGTGCGCGGGGGGAGCCGCCGCCGCCCGCGCGAACCGCGCCACGCGCCCCCGTACGATCACCGGTGCCGCGCTCACGGCCAACACCCGCGTGGTCACGAGCGTCCTCCTCGCGCTGAACCTCGTGGTCTTCGTCGCCGTCCTCGCCGGGGGCGACGACCTGGTCCTCGACCTCAGCCTCCTCGGTCACGCCCAGGAGTGGTACACGTGGGAGTGGCGCGGCGTCGCCGACGGCGAGTGGTACCGGCTGCTGACCTCGGCGTTCCTCCACCAGGAGATCTGGCACATCGCCTTCAACATGCTGGGGCTGTGGTTCCTCGGCCCGCAGTTGGAGGCCGCGCTCGGCCGGGTGCGGTTCACCGCTCTCTACCTCATCTCCGCCCTGGGCGGCAGCACGCTGTTCTACGTGCTCGCCCCGCAGAACGAGTCGGCCCTCGGCGCTTCCGGCGCGATCTTCGGCCTGTTCGGCGCCACCGCCGTCCTCGCACGCCGGCTGCGGATGGAGATGCGCCCGATCCTGACCCTGCTCGCGGTGAACCTCGTGATCACCTTCGTCATGTCGGGCATCGCGTGGCAGGCCCACATCGGCGGCCTGGTCGCGGGCGCCGCCGTGACGTTCGGCATGGTGCACGCGCCGCGCAAGGGGCGGCTGCTCGTCCAGGCCGGGACATGCGCGGTCGTGCTCGCCGTGCTGCTCACCGCCATCGCGCTGCGCACGTCGGCCCTGCTCGGGAGCTAGTTATCCACAGGCGGTGCACGTCCCTGTGCATGGGGTCGGCGCACTGATCCGCTCTCCGTCGAGGACGACGTTCCCCCTGGTCAGCGCAGGTTTCGACACAATCCGACCCCACACAGAACCCGCACAGACGTTCGCCCCATCACTCCGTTGTCCACAGATGGTGTGATGGTCGGTGGATAAACGTGCCCCGGTCTCCCGGGGCCGCTCAACCCGCTACTTCCACTGCGTCGAGACGACGAACCCGAGCGCGATGAAGCCGAAGCCGACGACGATGTTCCAGTCCCCGAGCGATTCGACGGGCAGATCCGCCTGGGTCACGTAGTACACGACGATCCAGGCCAGACCGATCACGAACAGCGCCAGCATCACGGGCGCGACCCAGCGGCGACCGCCCATGTCGAGCTTGGTCGCCTGCCGCTTCTCCGGCGGGGTGTAGGTGTCGTCCTTCTTCTTGCGAACCCTGGACTTCGGCACGAGTGCTCTCCTGTCGATGCGCCTCTCAGCGCGTAGCACGGGACACGTCCGTTAGCGTAGTCCGTCCACAACGGTTTCTGGAGACCAGGGGTACCGTGAACAGGATCCGGTTGCGGCCGGCCCGGCTCGCCACCGCCGCCGTCTTCGCGCTCGCGGGCCTCATCTTCTGGTCCAGCGTCGAGGTCTCCGGCGGCAGCAACATCCGCACCGACGACTCCCTCCTGCGGATGTCCGACCTCATCCGCGAGCGCGCCCGCGAGAACGACGACCTGGAGGCCGCCACCGCGGCCCTCCGCGCCGAGGTCGAGGAGCTCGCCCGGCACGACGCGGCGGACGACCCCGCCGCCGGCGACCGGCTCGCCGGCCTGGAGGCCGCCGCCGGCCTCACCCCCCTCACCGGCCCCGGCCTCACCGTCACGCTCACCGACGCCCCGCCCGGCGCCGGCCCCCTCGTCCCCGACGTGCCCGACCCCTCGCCGAACGACCTGGTGATCCACCAGCAGGACCTCCAGGCCGTCGTCAACGCCCTGTGGGCCGGCGGCGCCGAGGGCATCCAGGTCATGGACCAGCGCCTCATCTCCACGAGCGCCGTCCGCTGCGTCGGCAACACCCTGATCCTCCAGGGCCGCCTCTACTCCCCGCCGTACACCATCACCGCCGTCGGCGACACCGGCGCCCTGCACGACGCCATCGCCGCCTCCCCCGCGATCAGCACCTATCAGCAGTACGTGGCGGCGTACGGCCTCGGCTGGGAGGTCACGGACCACACCACCGTCACGCTCCCCGGCTACGCGGGCGGCACGGCCCTGCGTCACGCGTCGCCCGTGGAATGACCGCGATCCCCTCCGGCCCACCGGCACCACGTCGTACGCTTGGTCCAGCCGGTGGTTGATCGAAGGGGTGGCTGAGCCATGTACGGGTGGATCTGGCGGCACCTGCCGGGCAACACACTGGTGCGCCTCCTGCTCTCCATCGTCCTGGTGCTCGGGGTGGTGTACCTGCTCTTCGAGTACGTGTTCCCGTGGGCCGAGCCACTGCTCCCCTTCAACAACGTGACCGTCGAATGAGCGTCCCCATGAGCACCCGCATCCTCGTCGTGGACAACTACGACAGCTTCGTCTACAACCTCGTCCAGTACCTCCAGCAGCTCGGCGCGGAGTGCGAGGTCCTGCGCAACGACGCCGTCACCCCGGCCCGCGTCGCGGAGGGCCGTTTCGACGGCGTCCTCCTCTCCCCGGGGCCCGGCACCCCCGAACAGGCCGGTGTCTGCATCGACATGGTCCGCCACTGCGCCGGCCACGGCATCCCGGTCTTCGGGGTCTGCCTCGGCATGCAGGCCATGGCGGTCGCGTACGGCGGCGTCGTCGGCCGCGCGCCCGAGCTGCTGCACGGCAAGACCTCCGAGGTCGACCACAGCGGGACCGGGGTCTTCGCCGGGCTGCCGGCCCCGCTGACGGTCACGCGCTACCACTCCCTCGCCGTCGAGGTCGCGACCGTCCCGGCCGGCCTTGAGGTGACGGCCACGACCGCGAGCGGCGTCATCATGGGCCTCCGCCACCGCGAACTGGCCGTCGAGGGAGTCCAGTTCCACCCCGAGTCCGTCCTGACGACCGGCGGTCACCGCATGCTGGCGAACTGGCTCACCGTCTGCGGCGACGAGGAGGCGGTCGCCCGGTCGGCGGGCCTGGCCCCGGTGGTGGGGCGGACCGGCCTCCAGGAGCCGGCGGCGTGACCGACGGCCGTCCGCGGGACGACCCGTACGACGCTCCGCACGGCCATCCCCCGTACATCCCCGGCCCCGCGACTCCGCAAGGCCCCGAGGACGCCGGGGAGGCCACGGAGATCATGGCCGCCGTCCCCGGCGACGACGAGGGCACCGGGTACGGTCCCGGGCTGCCCGGTCCGTTCCCCGAGGACCCGGAGACGGTGGGGCTGCGCCGCCCCGCTGACCTGACCGATCCCGGCCGACCCCCGGGGCCCGGCCGCGCGGAACGCCGCCGCGCCGCCCGGGGGAAGCCGGCGTCACGGCGCCGCGCCCGTCCCGCGGGCGCCGCGCAGACCCCGGCCGCCCCGCCCGCCGACGCCGCCGAGGTGACCGGGGGGCGCGCCGCCCGGCGCAGGGCCGCCAAGGCCGCGGCGAAGGCCGCCCGCCAGACGGGCACCGCGATAAGCAACGTCATCGGGGAGCTGTTCATCACGACCGGTGTCGTGATGCTCCTCTTCGTCGTCTACCAGCTCTGGTGGACGAACTACCGCGCCCAGGCCCACGCCAACACCGAGGCCGACAACCTGACCGAGCAGTGGGACCAGCAGGACACCGGCGGCACGGGCGACGAGGGCGACGAGGAGCCGGAGGACGACCGCGACCCGGGCGTCTTCTCACCGGGCGAGGGCTTCGCCATCCTCTACCTCCCGACGCTCGACATCCGCGTGCCCATCGCGGAGGGCGTGGACAAGGAGGACGTCCTCGACCAGGGCCTCGTGGGGCACTACACCGAGGACGACGGCCTCCCGACCGCCATGCCGTGGGAGGACGAGGGCAACTTCGGCCTGGCCGGCCACCGCAACACGCACGGCGAACCGTTCCGCTACATCAACAACCTCGAGGACGGCGACCCGATCGTCGTCGAGACCGAGGACGCGTTCTACACCTACGAGGTGACGAGCCGTCTGGACTCCACCTCCCCGTCGAACGTCTCCGTCCTCGACCCGCTGCCCGAACAGGGCGGGTTCACCGAACCGGGCCGCTACATCACCCTGACGACCTGCACACCGGAGTTCACCTCGACCTACCGGCTCATCGTGTGGGGGACGTTGACCGATGAGCGTCCCCGCAGCGAAGGGACTCCCGATGCCCTCACCGACTGATCCGCCGGAGGAGCCCGGCGCCGCCTCCGGGGCCGGGCAGTCGCCGCCCCCGGAGGACACCGGGCCGGCCGGGGATCCAGCCGACGGGGAACCCACCGCCGGGCACGGTCCCGAGCCGGAGACCGATGGCGCACCGGGCACCGAGCCCGACACCGACGCGGACGACGATGCGGACGACGAGACCGCGGTGCCCGCCCCCGCGCCGGTGAGTGCGGCCCGGCGCCGGGCCGCCGCGGCCGTCGGCGTCTTCGGCGAACTGCTGATCACCGGCGGCGTCGTGCTCGCCCTCTTCGTCGTCTACTCCCTGTGGTGGACCAACGTCGTCGCCAACCAGGAGGCGAAGCACGACAGCGACGCCGTCCGCGAGCACTGGGCGGCCGGGGCGGACGACGACGGCGAGGACGCCACCGTCCCGCCCGAGTACGACCCCGAGGACGGCATCGGCTTCCTGCACGTCCCGTCCATGAGCGACGACGACATCCTCGTCAAGGAGGGCATCGCCCTCGATGTGCTGAACGGCGGCGTCGCCGGCTACTACGACGAGCCCGTCGAGTCCGCGATGCCGTGGGACGAGGAGGGGAACTTCGCGCTCGCCGCCCACCGGGACGGCCACGGGGCGAAGTTCCACTCCATCGACCACATCGAGGAGGGCGACCCGATCGTCTTCGAGACGCAGAACACCTGGTACATCTACCGGGTGTTCGAGATCCTGCCGGAGACCTCGAAGTACGACACCGGTGTGATCGCCCCCGTCCCGGAGGGCTCGGGCGCCACCGAGGCCGGCCGCTACATCACCCTGACGACCTGCACGCCCGTCTACACGTCGCGGCACCGCTACATCGTCTGGGGCGAGCTGGAGCGCACGGAACCGGTCGACGAGGCCCGCACACCGCCCGCGGAACTGCGGGAGGCGGACTGATCCGGGAAGTGTGGAGCCTAGGAGAGTCGAACTCCTGACATCCGCCATGCAAAGACGGCGCTCTACCAACTGAGCTAAGGCCCCTCGACCACCACCGGAACTCCCCGGCGGCGACCTCGCCCTAGGTTACCCAATCCGGACGCCCGATGCCGACCGGGTATCGCCCCGGGCAAGGGTCCCTCCGTAGGATGACGCGCAGCTTCGCTCACGTGAAGCGATCAGGGGAGAACAGGGGAGACACCGATGGACGCAACACAGCAGGAGTCGACGGACAAGGCCAGAGAGCAGCAGACGACCTGGTACGGGGAGCCACTCGGTACCCTGTTCCGCCGTCTCATCGCCGATCTCGGCCTCAACCAGGCGCGCCTGGCGGTGGTTCTGGGGCTCTCGGCACCGATGTTGTCGCAGCTCATGAGCGGCCAGCGGGCGAAGATCGGCAATCCGGCCGTGGTCCAGCGCGTCCGCGCGCTCCAGGACCTGGCGGGCGAGGTGCGGGCGGGGCGCATCAGCGCGGCGGAGGCGACCGCCGCCATGGACGAGATCCGGCGTACCGCCGGCGGGAACGTCCTCAGCCCCAACTCGACGGCCACCCGCCCGGGTTCGGTGGGCGTTCCGGCGAACCCGTCGAAGCGCGTGGTCCGCGAGATCCAGGCGCTGCTGCGGTCGGTCGCGGACGCTTCGGAGATCCAGAGCGCCTCCCGGCTGCTCGCGGACACCCACCCGGAATTGGCCGAATTCCTCCGGGTCTACGGCATCGCCCGCACCCGTGAGGCCGTCGAGCACTACGAGCACCACCAGGGCTGACAGGCCGCCGGTGCACGACAAGGGGGTCGTGCACCGCGGACGTCAGCCGCCCGCACCCGCCTCTTTCGCACCCGCACACGCGCACACGGGTACGACGACGCCTCCCGCCCCGGGCCGCACAGCGGCGACGGGAAACGGGAGGCGTGTCTGTGTCTTCGGGAAATCGCCTCCGCCTCGACGGGCGGAACGCGCCGGACGGCTCAGGCCCCGGCGGACCCGGACGGCACGGAGTCCGTCGCCTCGGTCCACAGGTCCTGCTCGGCCTTGTCCGCCTGGATCTGGCGGTACACGAGCAGACCGGCCACGGCGGCCAGGGCGACCAGGAGCAGCTTCTTCACCGCGCTACCTCGTCCTTCTTCAAACGTGATCGGATCATCTGGGGCCCGATGATACCCAATCGTGTCCTGCCACAAAGGGTCTGGCCCGGTGGAGGGAGATCCTCCCTCCACCGGGCCAGAACACGCGGTGGGGCTAACAGGACTTGAACCTGTGGCCTCATCCTTATCAGGGATGCGCTCTAACCATCTGAGCTATAGCCCCGCGCGGATGAAGAAAGGCTAGCGCATGCCCGCCTCCGCGCCAAAATCGCACCGGTCCGGACGCCGCCCGGGCCGGGAGCCGGCCGGGCGGCGTGCGTCATTCGTCCTCGGCGAGCGTCACCTCGACACCGCCGACGAAGCCCGCGGACAGGTTGTAGATGAACGCCCCGAGCGTCGCGAGCGCGGTGGCCAGCACCACGTCGATCACGGCGATCACACCGGTGAACAGCAGCACGCGCGACAGGGACAGGAACGCCACCAGGTCGAAGCCGCTGGAGGTGTCCGTCTCGGTGGCCTCGCTGATGGTGTCGCCGATGGTCGTGAAGACGCCCATCGCGTCCATCACCATCCACAGCACCGCCACGGCGATGATCGTGCAGATGCCGAGGGCGATCGACAGCAGGAAGCTGACCTTCATCACCGACCAGGGGTCGGCCTTGGCGACCCGCAGGCGGGCCTTGCGCGTCCTCGGCACCGTACGGGCGCCCGTACGGGCCACCCGCTGGCCGCGGTCGCCCTGCTGGTGGCCCACGGTGGGGCCGCTGCCCGCGGGCGCCTGGTAGGCGCGCGGCGGGTGGTAGTTGTGCTGGTCCTGGCCGGTTCCCTGGCCCTGCCCATAGGGGTCCGCGGGTCTGGCGCTGGTCATCGTGGTCCCCCCACGGTCGGCTTTACGGGATCTGCCCCGGGAACGGGTGCCCCCGGAGCCCTCGCCACGGGCGCCGACGCCCGGCGGTGCGGCCGGTGGCGGGGGGTACGGCGGTGCGCCGTCGCTTCCCGTGCCGCCTGCCGAGGCGCCCGTGGCTTCACTCACGCGTCACTCCTCATGCTCCGCGCCCGGGGCGTCGGTGCCCTCGGGCTGCCCGGGTACCGCCGCGCCGGCCTCGGTGCCGGCGTCGGCGTCCTCCGCCTCGACCTCCTCGGCCTCGCGGCCGGCCTCGGCGTTGCGGGCGATGCCGACGACGGCGTCCCGCTTCCCCAGGTTGATCAGTTGGACGCCCATGGTGTCACGGCCCGTTTCCCTGACCTCGTTGACCCGCGTGCGGATCACCCCACCGCCGAGCGTGATGGCGAGGATCTCGTCGGTCGCCTCCACCACGAGCGCGCCGACCAGCGAGCCACGGTCCTCGACGATCTTGGCCGCCTTGATGCCGAGCCCGCCACGGCCCTGCACCCGGTACTCGTCGACCGGCGTGCGCTTCGCATACCCGCCGTCCGTGGCGGTGAACACGAACGTTCCGGCACGCACCACGTTCATCGAGAGCAGCTCGTCGCCCTCGCGGAAGCTCATGCCCTTCACACCGGACGTGGCCCGGCCCATGGGACGCAGCGTGTCGTCCGTCGCCGTGAACCTGATCGACTGTGCCTTCTTGCTGATCAGGAGCAGATCGTCCTCGGGCGAGACCAGCTCGGCCCCGATCAGTTCGTCGTCCCGGCCGTCGGCCATCTCGCGGAGGTTGATGGCGATGACGCCGCCCGAGCGGGGCGAGTCGTAGTCCTTGAGGGGCGTCTTCTTCACGAGACCCGACTTCGTGGCGAGCACCAGGTACGGCGCGGCCTCGTAGTCGCGCACGGCGAGGATCTCGGCGATGCGCTCGTCCGGCTGGAACGCCAGCAGGTTGGCCACGTGCTGGCCGCGCGCGTCGCGCCCGGCGTCCGGCAGCTCGTACGCCTTGGCCCGGTAGACGCGCCCCTTGTTGGTGAAGAACAGCAGCCAGTGGTGCGTCGTCGAGACGAAGAAGTGGTCGACGATGTCGTCCTCGCGCAGCTTGGTGCCGCGCACGCCCTTCCCGCCGCGCTTCTGCGCCCGGTAGTCGTCCGTCCTGGTGCGCTTGACGTAGCCGCCACGGGTGATCGTGACGACGATGTCCTCCTCGGCGATCAGGTCCTCGATGGACATGTCGCCCTCGAACGGGATCAGCGCGGTGCGCCGGTCCTCACCGAACCGCTCGACGATGGACGCCAGCTCCTCGGAGATGATCTCCCGCTGCCGCTCGGGCGAGGCGAGGATCGCGTTGTACTCGCGGATCCGCTGCTCCAGCTCGTCGTGCTCGGAGATGATCTTCTGCCGCTCCAGCGCGGCCAGGCGGCGGAGCTGCATCTCCAGGATGGCGTTCGCCTGGATTTCGTCGATCGACAGCAGCCCCATCAGGCCCTGGCGCGCCACGTCCACCGTCTGGCTGCCGCGGATGAGGGCGATGACCTCGTCGATGGCATCGAGGGCCGCGAGCAGGCCGCGCAGGATGTGGGCGCGTTCCTCGGCCTTCCGCAGGCGGTAGCGGGTGCGGCGGACGATGACGTCGATCTGGTGCGTCACCCAGTTGCGGATGAACGCGTCGAGCGACAGGGTGCGCGGCACGCCGTCCACGAGGGCCAGCATGTTCGCGCCGAAGTTGGTCTGGAGGTCGGTGTGCTTGTAGAGGTTGTTCAGCACGACCTTGGCGACCGCGTCGCGCCGCAGCACGATGACGAGGCGCTGGCCCGTACGGGACGACGTCTCGTCGCGGACGTCGGCGATGCCGCTGACCCGGCCGTCCTTGACCAGCTCGGCGATCTTCTGCGCGAGGTTGTCCGGGTTGACCTGGTAGGGCAGCTCGGTGACGACGAGGCACTGGCGGCCCTGGATCTCCTCGACCTCCACGACCGCGCGCATCGTGATCGAGCCGCGCCCGGTGCGGTACGCCTCCTCGATGCCGGTGCGTCCGACGATCAGCGCGCCGGTGGGGAAGTCGGGGCCCTTGATGCGCTCGACCAGGGCGTCGAGCAGCTCCTCGGCGGACGCGTCGGGGTGCTCCAGGTACCACTGGGCGCCGGACGCCACCTCGCGCAGGTTGTGCGGCGGGATGTTGGTCGCCATCCCGACCGCGATGCCGGCCGAACCGTTGATCAGGAGGTTCGGGAAGCGGGCGGGCAGGACGGTCGGTTCCTTGTTGCGGCCGTCGTAGTTGTCCTGGAAGTCGACGGTCTCCTCGTCGATCTCCCGGAGCATCTCCATCGCCAGCGGCGCCATGCGGCACTCGGTGTACCGCATGGCGGCGGCCGGGTCGTTGCCGGGCGAGCCGAAGTTGCCGTTGGAGTCGACCAGCGGCATGCGCATGGCCCAGGGCTGGGCGAGCCGGACGAGCGCGTCGTAGATCGACGTGTCGCCGTGCGGGTGGTACGTGCCCATCACGTCGCCGACGACACGGGCGCACTTGTAGTAGCCGCGCTCGGGGCGGTACCCGCCGTCGTACATGGCGTACAGCACGCGCCGGTGCACCGGCTTCAGGCCGTCGCGCACGTCGGGCAGCGCGCGGGAGACGATGACGCTCATGGCGTAGTCGAGGTACGAGCGCTGCATCTCGGTCTCGAGCGTCACCGGCTCGATGCGCAGGGCGCCCTCGTCCCCCGACGCGGGGGTGTCGGTGGGAGGCATGTCCTCGGCCATCGTGTGTGTCCGGTTCCTTTCGGGCTGCTGTGGGACGGGCGGGCGGCGTCAGATGTCCAGGAAGCGGACGTCCTTGGCGTTGCGCTGGATGAAGGAGCGGCGCGCCTCCACGTCCTCGCCCATGAGGATCGAGAACAGGTCGTCGGCCGCCGCGGCGTCGTCCAGCGTCACCAGGCGCAGCACGCGGTGCGCGCGGTCCATGGTGGTGACCCGCAGCTCCTCGGCGTTCATCTCGCCGAGGCCCTTGAACCGCTGGATCGAGTCCTCGCGGATGCGCTTGCCGCGCTCGCGGCCGAGCTGGATGAGGCTGTCCCGCTCCCGGTCGGAGTAGGCGTACTCCCACTCCTCCCGGCCCCACTTGATCTTGTAGAGGGGAGGCTGGGAGAGGTACACGTGCCCGGCCTCCACCAGCGGGCGCATGAAGCGGAAGAGCAGCGTCAGCAGCAGGGTGTTGATGTGCTGGCCGTCGACGTCGGCGTCCGCCATGAGGATGATCTTGTGGTAGCGGAGCTTCGCGATGTCGAAGTCCTCGTGGATACCGGTGCCGAAGGCCGAGATCAGCGCCTGGACCTCGGTGTTCTGCAGGACCCGGTCGATGCGGGCCTTCTCCACGTTCAGGATCTTGCCGCGGATCGGCAGGATGGCCTGGTACTGCGGGTCGCGGCCGGCCTTGGCACTGCCGCCGGCCGAGTCGCCCTCGACGATGAAGATCTCGCACTGGGCCGCGTCGTTCGACTGGCAGTCGCTGAGCTTGCCCGGCAGGGACGCCGTCTCCAGCAGGCCCTTGCGGCGGGTGAGGTCGCGGGCCTTGCGCGCGGCGACGCGGGCGGTGGCCGCCTGGACGCCCTTGCGGATGATGTCGGCGGCCTCGTTCGGGTTGCGGTCGAGCCAGTCGGCGAAGTGCTCGTTGACGATCTTCTGGACGAACGTCTTGGCCTCGGTGTTGCCGAGCTTCGTCTTCGTCTGGCCCTCGAACTGGGGCTCGCCGAGCTTCACCGAGATGATCGCGGTCAGCCCCTCCCGGATGTCCTCACCGGTGAGGTTGTCGTCCTTGTCGCGCAGCAGCTTCTTGTCGCGCGCGTAACGGTTCACGAGGCCCGTCAGCGCCGCGCGGAAGCCCTCCTCGTGGGTGCCGCCCTCGTGGGTGTGGATCGTGTTGGCGAAGCTGTAGACGCCCTCGCTGTACTGGGTGTTCCACTGCATCGCGACGTCGAGGGAGATCTTGCGCTCCGGGTCCTCGGCGGCGATCTCGATCACGGAGGGGTGGATCACCTCGCCCTTGCGGGAGTTGAGGTGGCGGACGAAGTCGGCGATGCCGCCCTCGTAGTGGTAGGTGACGGTGCGCGGCTTGTCGTGGCCGTCGCCGTCGGCCGAGTCGGCGCCGGCGGTCTGCCTGGCCGCCTCGCGCTCGTCGGTGAGGGTGATCGTGAGCCCGCGGTTCAGGAACGCCATCTCCTGGAAGCGGCGGGAGAGGGTCTCGAACGAGTAGTCGGTCGTCTCGAAGATGTCGCCGTCCGCCCAGAACGTGACCGTGGTGCCGGTCTCGTCGGTCTCCTCGTTGCGGCGCAGGGGGGCGGTGGGGACACCCCGCTCGTACTCCTGGGTCCAGCGGTAACCGTCAGTGCGGACCTCGACGGCGACCCGGGTGGACAGCGCGTTCACCACGGAGACGCCGACGCCGTGCAGGCCGCCGGAGACCGCGTACCCGCCGCCGCCGAACTTGCCGCCCGCGTGCAGGACCGTGAGCACGACCTCGACGGCCGGCTTGCCCTCGGACGGCACCATGCCCACGGGGATGCCGCGGCCGTTGTCCACGACGCGGACGCCGCCGTCCGCGAGCACGGTGACATCGATCAGGTCGGCGTGGCCCGCGAGTGCCTCGTCCACCGAGTTGTCCACGACTTCGTAGACGAGGTGGTGCAGGCCGCGCTCGCCGGTCGAACCGATGTACATGCCCGGCCGCATGCGGACCGCGTCCAGGCCCTCCAGGACCGTGATCGCACTGGCGTCGTAGGAGGAGCCGTCCGCGGGGTCGGCCGGGGACGGAGTGGGGTTGTTGGCATCGCCGGAATCGGCCACGAAGCGCCCTTTCTGGCACAGCACGAGCCAACTCCGGCAAACAGGAGCGGCTGCGTCGTTCGACATGGTCCGCAACGGGGCGGGTTACTCCAGTCTACCGGTAGCGCAAACCATAGTGGCTGTTTCCCGGCCTCTCAGTCCGCATGTGCCGCCCTCAACCGCCCTCCGGTGACTCCCCATATTCGGGGCCGGTCCCGAATCCGCTCACGGCCGTACTCAGCGCTTCGACCTGTCAACGTCCCGCGAACGTGACCGGCATCACTTCCGCACCCCTGATCGACCTCCGTCACCCGTAGGTGTCACCGGGGCCGCGGCTGCCCGGAGCACGCAGTCTGCCGGGGCCGCGCCCCGGTCCCGAAGGCCCCAGGACCCTGATCAGCCGGACCGTCCCCGGCCCGAGGTCGGCGTTCAGGCGGCGCAGGAGTTCCGGGGCGAGGAGCCGCAGCTGCGTCGCCCAGGCCGTGGAGTCGCAGCGGACGGTGAGAACGCGCGCCTCCTCGTCGTACCCCTCGGGCGCGCAGTGCTGCGCCACCTCGGGACCCACCAGGTCCGGCCAGCGGCCCACCACACCGCCCACGGCCAGCGGCATCTCCCAGCCCCGCTCCACGGTCAGCCGCTCGATGGCCGCGCCCAGCGGGAGCGGATCGCGCCCGCCGGCGCGTGCGCCGGAGCGCAGGCCGCCGCCACGCCGCGCCTGCCGGCGCTGCTGGGTCATGGCACCCCGGGCGCGCGCCTGCTCACGGGCGGCGCGCAGCGCCACGCGCGCCAGGTCGACGCCGGACAGCCGGGGCTCGCCGGGCTCCGCCCCGCCTCCCGCACCCGCACCGGCGCCGTCACCCGTGGTCTCAGACACGGTCCACCCGCCCCTCCGCGACCGCGTACCGGCTCCCGGTGAGCCCGGCCGGCACGTCCTCCGGCACCGCGGCCGTCACCAGGACCTGCTCGCCGGGCGCGACCAGCTCGGCCAGCCGCTCCCGCCGCCTGCCGTCCAGCTCGGCGAACACGTCGTCCAGCACGAGCACCGGCTCGGGCCCCTCCTCCCGCAGCAGCCCGAAGGCCGCGAGCCGCAGCGCCAGCGCGAACGACCAGGACTCGCCATGGCTCGCGTATCCCTTGGCCGGGAGGTCGCCGAGCCGCAGTACGAGGTCGTCCCGGTGCGGGCCGGCCAGGGTGACACCGCGCTCGATCTCCTGCGCGCGTGCCTCGCCGAGCGCGCCGAGCAGCGCGGCGTACAGCTCATCCCGGGACGCCCCCTCCTCGACCGCCTCCCCGGCGGAGGAACGGTACGCCAGCCCGGCAGGCCCGCCGCCGGGCGCCAGTTCCTCGTACGCCTTGTCGGTGAGGGGCCGCAGGGCGGCGACGAGCGCGAGCCGCTGGGCGAGCAGCTCGGCGCCGGACCGGGCGAGGTGCTGGTCCCAGATGTCGAGGGTCGTCAGATCGGCGCCGCGGCCGCCGTGGCGGCGGGCCATCGCCGCCGACTTCAGCAGGGTGTTGCGCTGCTTGAGGACCCGGTCGTAGTCGGCCCGGACGCCCGCGAGGCGCGGCGCGCGGGCTGTCACCAGCTCGTCGAGGAACCGCCTGCGCTCCCCCGGGTCCCCCTTCACCAGGTGCAGGTCCTCCGGGGCGAACAGCACGGTGCGGACCACGCCCAGCACATCGCGGGGACGCACCTGCGCGGACCGGTTGAGCCGTGCGCGGTTGGCCCGGCCGGGATTGATCTCCAGCTCGACCAGCTGCTGCCTGCCGCCCTCCGTGACCGAGGCCCTGACGACGGCGCGCTCCGCGCCCATCCGGACCAGCGGCGCGTCCGAGGCCACCCGGTGGCTGCCGAGCGTCGCGAGATAGCCGACGGCCTCCACCAGGTTCGTCTTGCCCTGGCCGTTGGGGCCGATGAACGACGAAACCCCCGGGCCGAGTTCCACCTCGGCCCGGGGATAGGACCTGAAGTCCGCCAGCGACAGGTGCGTCACATGCACGGCGGGACTACTTCGAGCTCTCCACCGCGTGCCCGCCGAACTGGTTGCGCAGCGCGGCGATCATCTTCATCTGCGGCGAGTCGTCCTGCCGCGAGGAGAACCGCGCGAACAGGGACGCGGTGATGGTGGGCAGGGGCACCGCGTTGTCGATGGCGGCCTCGACGGTCCAGCGGCCCTCGCCGGAGTCGGCCGCGTACCCGCGCAGGGACTCCAGGTGCTCGTCCTCCTCCAGGGCGCGGGCCGCGAGGTCGAGCAGCCAGGAGCGGATGACGGTGCCCTCGCGCCAGGACTTGAAGACCTCGCGGACGTCCGTGACCTCGTCCGCGGCCTCCAGCAGCTCCCAGCCCTCGGCGAAGGCCTGCATCATGGCGTACTCGATGCCGTTGTGGACCATCTTGGCGAAGTGGCCGGCGCCGACCTTGCCGGCGTGCACGGAGCCGAACTCGCCCGGGGGCTTCAAGGCGTCGAAGATCGGCTGGACGCGGGCGACGTGCTCCGCGTCACCGCCGTACATGAGGGCGTAGCCGTTCTGCAGGCCCCAGACACCGCCGGAGACGCCGCAGTCCACGAACCCGATGCCCTTGGCGGCGAGCTGCTCGGCGTGCTTGGCATCGTCGGTCCACCGCGAGTTGCCGCCGTCGACGACGACGTCGCCGGGCGACAGCAGCTCGGACAGTTCGTCGACCGTGGACTGCGTCGCGGCACCGGCCGGGACCATCAGCCACACCACCCGCGGAGCGGCGAGCGCGTCCACCAGTTCCCGCAGGCTGTGGACATCGGCGACATCCGCCTCATGGGCGTATCCCACCACGGTGTGGCCGGCCTGGCGGATGCGCTCGCGCATGTTCCCGCCCATCTTGCCGAGACCGACGAGACCGAGCTCCATCAGGACTCCTTCGTGACGTTGCGAAACTGAGCCCGAGCCTACTTCGCACGCCCGGCGCACACCTGTCCGGCCAGGCCGCTCACCTGCTCGGTGCCCGGCGGCCGCCAGGACCGGGCGGCCGACTGCTCAGCCGCTCAGCCGCACCGGCATGATCAGGTACTTGTACGACTCGTCGGCCTCGGCGTCCACCGCCGGCCGCCCGCTGAGCAGCGCGGGCTTCGTGGAGGTGGTGAAGGAGAGCTGGGCCACGGGTGCGTCGATCGCGCTGAGCCCCTCCAGGAGGAAGGCGGGGTTGAAGGCGATCGAGATGTCGTCGCCCTCGAGCTGGGCGTCCACCCGCTCCACAGCCTGTGCATCGTCGCTCGACCCGGCCTCCAGGGTGAGCACCCCCTGCTCGAACCCGAGACGGACCGGGGTGTTGCGCTCGGCGACGAGGGCCACGCGCTTCACGGCCTCGACGAACGGCGCGGTCTCGATGACGGCGACCGAGTTGAACTCGGTGGGGAAGAGCGTCCGGTACTTCGGGAGGTCGCCCTCGAGCAGCCGGGTCGTGGTGCGGCGGCCCGCGCCCTCGAACCCGATCAGGCCCTCGCCCGCCCCCGCGCCCGCGAGGGCCAGGGAGACCGTCTCGCCGCCGCTGAGGGACTTCGCGGTGTCCAGGAGCGTCTTGGCGGGCACGAGCGCCACGGCGGAGATGTCGGCCGTCTCCGGCTTCCACAGGAACTCGCGGACCGCGAACCGGTACCGGTCGGTGGACGCCAGCGTGACCCGGTCGCCCTCGATCTCGATCCGCACACCGGTCAGGACCGGCAGGGTGTCGTCGCGGCCGGCGGCGATGGCGACCTGGGAGACCGCGGACGCGAACACGTCGCCCGGGACGGTGCCGGTCGCGGTGGGCATCTGCGGCAGCGCCGGGTACTCCTCGACCGGGAGGGTGTGGAGGGTGAAGCGCGACGTGCCGCAGACGACGGTCACGCGCACCCCGTCCGACGAGATCTCCACCGGCCGGTTCGGCAGGGCGCGGCAGATGTCGGCGAGGAGGCGGCCGGAGACCAGGACCGTGCCCTCGTCCTCGACGTCGACCTCGACCGAGACCCGCGCCGACACCTCGTAGTCGAAGCCGGAGAGGCTCAGGACGCCGTCGCCCGCCTTCAGCAGCAGGCCCGCGAGCACCGGTACCGGAGGCCGGGCCGGCAGGCTGCGGGCGGCCCATGCCACCGCCTCCGCGAGCACATCGCGTTCCACCCGGATCTTCACTTCGGCAGCCTCCCGCTCTCGCTGGCTCGTCGCCTGCTGGCTCTCGTTCGAGGCTCCAGTCTGGCGCACCCCACTGACACTAGGCGCTTCGGTGAGTCAAATCGATGCGAGGTGGGTAGACCGGCTCCGGGCCGAGTTGTGCACAGCCCCCGCTTTCAAACGATCCGGCCGACTTATATCCGTAGTGGTAGTAGTAGGGCCTGTGGAAACCGTGGATAACCGCGTTTCCCCAGCTCAAGCCCCGTTTTTTGTCCACAGCGCCTGTGGGTGGACCAGTGGATGAACAGGGGCCTCCTGTGGATGACGCCCGGCCGTCCACAGGGCGTCCACAGGAGCGGCCGGTTTGCCCACAGCTTCGTCCCCAGATCCGGGGCGGTTCTCAACAGGCTCCGGCGGGCCGTCCTGTGATCTGATTCACTCTCCCCGGTGAGGCGGCGCGTTGTGTTGCCGAACAGTGGACAACCCTGTGGATTACCTGTGCAAAACCCGCCTCGGCCTGTGGGTGAGCGGTGGACAACGCTCCGCGACCGTTGTGGGCGCCTGCTTCGTCCACAGACTGTGGATCATCGTTTCCCACATTTCCACAGCCGCCTGACCAGCGCGAACGATCTTCTTGTCGAGGCCCTGTGGATACGGCTGCGGACAACTCCGGCCGCACACAGGGTGTGGACGGGCGCGGATCGCTCTTCCTGTGGACAACTGGCCTGCCTGGATCACAAATCGAACGGCGCCTCCGGGACTCCGGGGGCGCCGTGGACGGTCGACGGACGGCTGCGGGCACACAAACGTGGGCACACGGACGCGGCCGGGCACCGTCGTGCGGGTGCCCGGCCGGCTCGCGGGCCGCGCTCAGCCGTTCTTGATGCGGTTGGTCAGCTCGGTGACCTGGTTGTAGATGGACCGCCGCTCGGCCATGAGGGCGCGGATCTTGCGGTCCGCGTGCATGACGGTCGTGTGGTCCCGGCCGCCGAAGTGCTGGCCGATCTTGGGCAGCGACAGGTCCGTGAGCTCCCGGCACAGGTACATGGCGATCTGCCGTGCCGTGACGAGGATGCGGCTGCGCGACGAGCCCGCCAGGTCCTCCACCGTCAGACCGAAGTAGTCGGCGACGGCCGAGGAGATCGCGTCCGCCGTGATCTCCGGCGTCGCGTGCTCCCCGCCGGGGATGAGGTCCTTGAGGACGATCTCGGTCAGGCCCAGGTCGACGGGTTGCCGGTTCAGGCTGGCGAAGGCCGTGACGCGGATCAGCGCGCCCTCCAGCTCGCGGATGTTCCGCGAGATCCGGGACGCGATGAACTCCAGCACCTCGGGCGGCGCGTTCAACTGCTCCTGCACCGCCTTCTTCCGCAGGATCGCGATGCGCGTCTCCAGCTCCGGCGGCTGGACATCGGTGATCAGGCCCCACTCGAAGCGGTTCCTGAGCCGGTCCTCGAGGGTGATCAGCTGCTTGGGCGGCCGGTCCGAGGACAGCACGATCTGCTTGTTGGCGTTGTGCAGGGTGTTGAAGGTGTGGAAGAACTCCTCCTGCGTCGACTCCTTGCTGGCCAGGAACTGGATGTCGTCCACCAGCAGGATGTCCATGTCGCGGTAGCGCTTGCGGAACGCGTCCGCCTTGCCGTCGCGGATCGAGTTGATGAACTCGTTGGTGAACTCCTCGGAGCTCACGTACCGCACGCGGGTGCCCGGGTAGAGGCTGCGGGCGTAGTGCCCGATCGCGTGCAGCAGGTGCGTCTTGCCGAGGCCGGACTCCCCGTAGATGAAGAGGGGGTTGTAGGCCTTCGCCGGCGCCTCGGCGACCGCCACGGCCGCCGCGTGCGCGAACCGGTTGGACGCGCCGATGACGAACGTGTCGAAGAGGTACTTCGGGTTCAGCCGCGCGGTCGGCTCGGCGGGACCGCCCGGCGAGCCCCCGGGCGGCGGAGCGGGCGAGCCGACCGCGCCGCCACCTCCGTACTGGTGCTCGTACGGTTCGGAACGGCCGTAGGACGCGTACTCGGGGGCCGGGGGCGCGGTGTGCGCCTGCTGCCACCCGCCGCCGGGGCGCGGTGCCTGCGGATGGTCCGGATACGCGGGGCGCACCACCGGCTCACCGCGGTAGCCGCCGTCCGCGTACGGATCGTGCTCGGGGGGCGCGTGCGGCGCCGGTACGTCGTGGTGCCCGGGTGCCTCGTGCGCCGGCGGCTCCGGGAGCGGGCGCCGGGGCTCCGGCGGGGGCGCCGTGACGGTGATCGCCAGCCGGATCGGCTGGCCGCACTCGCGGCTGAGCACGTCGCCGAGCAGCGGGGCGAGCCTCCCCTCCAGGACGCTCTTCGCGTACTCGTTCGAGACGCCGAGGAGCGCCGTGCCCGAGACGAGGGCGAGTGGCTGGCAGTCCTGGAGCCACCGGTGATCCTTCGCCTCGAGACGCTGCGGGTCGGACAGCATGGCCGTCAGCGCGCGTGGCCAGACCGCGGCAAGATCTACAGGCAGGTCGGCCACGGGGCACGCTTCCTCACTCGCACGGGTGGCGCTGGCGTTGTCGGGCGCCCGAGGGTTGACTCCGGGGCGGTCGGGAAAAGATTCCGAGTTCAGCCACGTTAGTCAGCGGTCCGGGGGCACATCAAGTCATTGTCCACAGGCTGTGTACAAGTCGGGGCGGTCCGGGTTTGACCTGTGGGACGCGTCGCGCGTACCGTGGCGAGGTCGAGTCGTCGACGGCTGCTGCCGCATGCCTCCGAAGATCTGCCTTCGAAGAGCTGGCCAGCGGCTGACTCGGGCGCAGCGGGTTCCTCGCGGGCGCACGGTGACAGCTGTCGGCGGTCCACGTCCTGTCCCGGCTGCCTACCCGAAGCCGGACACCGAAGATCTTCTGGAGTCCCCGAGTGAGCAAGCGCACTTTCCAGCCGAACAACCGGCGCCGGGCCAAGACCCATGGCTTCCGGCTGCGGATGCGGACGCGTGCCGGCCGCGCCATCATCGCGAACCGCCGCAGCAAGGGCCGCGCCCGGCTGTCGGCCTGACCTGCCCGATCACAGGTCCATGCGGTGCTGCCCTCCGAGAACCGGCTGAGGCGGCGCGAGGACTTCGCGACGGCGATGCGCCGCGGGCGCAGGGCCGGACGCCCGCACCTCGTCGTCCATCTGAGCGGCGGTGACAACCCGCACCCGGCGGAGGAAACCCTTCCTCCGCCGCGTGCGGGTTTCGTCGTGAGCAAGGCCGTGGGCAACGCGGTCGTGCGCAACCTCGTGCAACGGCGTCTGCGTCATCTCCTGCGGGACCGGCTGACGCGGCTTCCCGCCGGTAGCCTGGTCGTCGTGCGGGCACTGCCCGGTGCGGGCGATCTCGCCCATGAGCGCCTCGCCCGGGAGCTCGATGCCGCGCTCGAACGGCTGCTGGGAGGGGTACGGCCATGAAGTACCCACTGCTGCTGCTGATCAAGCTGTACCAGTGGACCATCAGCCCGCTGCTCGGCCCCGTCTGCCGCTACTACCCGTCGTGCTCCCATTACGGATACACGGCCATCGACCGGCACGGTGCGGTGAAGGGGACCGTCCTGGCGGCCTGGCGCATCCTGCGCTGCAACCCCTGGTCGCCCGGGGGAGTCGATCACGTTCCTCCCCGGAAGCGCCCGGTATGGCATCGGCGGCTTCGCGACCGTCTGCGGCACCGGACGCTTTCCCACGCCTCGCCCGGGGGTGCCCCCAACAATGCCCAAGGAGCCTGACCCGTGGACACGATCAACTCGATCCTCAGTCCTCTTTATATCGCTGTCTCATGGATCATCATCCGGTTTCACTCGCTGTACAGCCTGATCTTCGATGAGGACAGCGGCTGGGCCTGGGGCCTGTCGATCGTCTCCCTGGTGGTCCTCGTCCGCATCTGCCTGATCCCGCTCTTCGTGCGGCAGATCAAGGCGACGCGGAACATGCAGGCGCTCCAGCCCCGGATGAAGAAGATCCAGGAGCGCTACAAGAACGACCGGCAGCGTCAGTCCGAAGAGATGATGAAGCTGTACAAGGAGACGGGCACCAACCCGTTGGCGAGCTGCCTGCCGATCCTTGCGCAGTCCCCCTTCTTCATCGCCCTCTTCCAGACGCTCAGCCACATCGCGAACAACCAGAAGGTCGGTGTCCTCACCGATGCCGAGGTCGAGAGCGCGCGCCAGGCGACGGTGTTCGGCGCTCCGATCGCCACCCGGTTCATGGACAGCGCCCACGAGGTGGCCGAGCTGGGCGCCTCCCTGGGCACGGTCCGCACCGTCACGATCATCATGATCATCCTGATGTCGGCGTCGCAGTTCTACACGCAGCGCCAGCTCATGACGAAGAACGTGGACCTCACCGCGAAGACGCCGTTCATGAACCAGCAGAAGCTGCTCATGTACGTCTTCCCGATCATGTTCGCCGTCTTCGGCATCAACTTCCCCGTCGGCGTCCTGATCTACTGGCTCACCACCAACGTCTGGTCCATGGGTCAGCAGCTCTTCGTGATCCAGCGGAACCCCACGCCGGGCAGCCTCGCCTACAAGCAGCGCCAGGAGCGGCTGCAGAAGAAGGGCAAGATCGCCGCGCCGGCGGAGTCCCCGGGGAAGAAGACCGCCGAGGCGGCCCGCAGCGCGCGGACGCAGCCCAAGCGGCAGTCCAAGGCACAGCGCCAGTCCGGCACCGGGCAGCAGCCGCGGTCCCAGGCCGAGTCCTCGGCGACCGACAAGCCCGATGCGGATGTCGAGGAGCCGGAGGCCCAGCCGCAAGCGCAGAGCAACGGCACCGCGCAGAAGAAGCAGCCGGCGGCGAAGAAGCAGCCCGCCCGGAAGCCCTCCCAGGGCAAGAACAAGCCGTCCGCGAAGAGCAAGAAGTAAGAAGGAGCGCCACCCGTGACGGAGACCACTTCAGCCGCCGCCGCTCCCGCCGAGGTCACCGATGCGCTGACCAGGCTGGAACAGGAGGGCGAGATCGCGGCCGACTACCTGGAGGGGCTGCTCGACATCGCGGACCTCGACGGCGACATCGACATGGACGTCGAGGGCGACCGGGCCGCGGTCTCGATCATCGCCGACGGTTCGGCGCGTGACCTGCAGAAGCTCGTCGGCCGCGACGGCGAGGTCCTGGAGGCCCTCCAGGAGCTGACCCGCCTTGCGGTGCACCGGGAGACCGGTGAGCGCAGCCGTCTGATGCTCGACATCGCCGGCCACCGGGCGCACAAGCGCGAGAAGCTCACCGCGCTGGGCACCGAGGCCGCGCGGGAGGCCAAGGAGACCGGCGAGCCGGTCAAGCTGAAGCCGATGACGCCGTTCGAGCGCAAGGTCGTGCACGACGCGGTGGCCGCGGCCGGCCTGCGCAGCGAGTCGGAGGGCGAGGAGCCGCAGCGCCGGGTGGTCGTCCTCCCGTGAGTGAGGCCCCCTCCGCGGACGAGTCGCCGAAGGTACCGACGCCGCCTCCCGCGGCGCAGCGGGTCTTCGGCGACCGGCTGCCCGACGCGGTTCGGTACGCGGACCTGCTCGCCGAGGTGGGGGTGCGCCGCGGCCTGATCGGTCCGCGTGAGGTGCCCCGTCTCTGGGAGCGCCACCTCCTGAACTGCGCGGTTCTCTCCGAGGTGGTGCCCGAGGGTGTCACCGTCTGCGATGTCGGCTCGGGTGCGGGTCTGCCGGGTATTCCGCTCGCCCTGGTCC
Organism: Streptomyces sp. RFCAC02; assembly: GCF_004193175.1. Lineage (NCBI taxonomy): Bacteria > Bacillati > Actinomycetota > Actinomycetes > Kitasatosporales > Streptomycetaceae > Streptomyces > Streptomyces sp. RFCAC02. Next base: position 3,112,113 of record NZ_SAUH01000001.1, read on the forward strand.
GGCCGGACCTGCGGATCAGCCTGCTGGAACCCCTGCTGCGGCGCACGACCTTCCTCCAGGAGGTGGTCGAGCTGATCGGCCTCGACGACCAGGTCACCGTGGTGAGGGGACGAGCCGAGGAGGTGCTGAGCACCTTCACGCCCGTCCATGTGGTGACCGCCCGGGCCGTCGCTCCGCTCGACCGGCTCGCGGGGTGGGGCATCCCACTGCTGCGGCCCTACGGCGAGATGCTCGCCCTCAAGGGCGACACCGCCGAGGATGAGCTGCGGGCGGCCCGCTCCGCGCTCGGCAAGCTGGGGGCCGTCAGCAGCTCCGTCCTCCGCGTCGGGGCGGATGTTGTGGATCCGCCGTCGACCGTGGTGCGGGTCGAGGTCGGGGAGAGCCCCGGCGGTGTGCGCTTCGCTGCCAAACGGGCCAAGGCCGCACGCCGCGGCACCCGTTCCGGCCGCGGGCACCGCTGAGCGGTCCGGCCGCTCCGCCTTCCTTTCTCCTGCCCAGTGTCATGGGTTCGTCCGAAGCGACGGTAAAAGCGTCTGAGATGACCTCGACGCGGAGTGTCGCTCCTCGGGCGGTCGTGGCGCTGGGCATCGTGTTTCACGTGAAACGTCGCTCGCTGTTGCACGGAATCATCAGCCGGGGACGCGCGGCCTCCGAGTCGAGGGAGCGAGGGGGCCGCCGTTCCTCACCCACACGAGGGGCGCCACTCTCCACAGGCAGTCAGTTGTCCACAGGTATGGGGACCTCGCTGGTTCCGGAGCCCTCCGACATGGCAGGCTTTGAACCCACGAAGGCTGCGCGTGTCGAGGAGAGTGAACCATTGCGGTCCGACGCCAATATCGCGGGGCCGACGGCCGATCCGGTCCCCGGCCCTCGGTCCGAACCGGCGGATGCACCGGGAGGCGCGGTGGACATCGCGTCGAGCGCCCCGCCGCCGACCGGGCCGGCTCCGGCAGGCCGGGCGGCTCAGCAGGCGGTGGCGGCGATGTACCGCACCGGCGGAAGCCTGCCGCGTCCCGAGAGCACCCGCATCATGATCGTCGCCAACCAGAAGGGCGGCGTCGGCAAGACCACGACCACGGTCAACCTCGCCGCTTCGCTGGCCCTGCACGGGGCACGGGTCCTGGTGATCGACCTCGACCCGCAGGGGAACGCCTCGACGGCGCTCGGTATCGATCATCACGCCGAAGTCCCGTCCATCTACGACGTCCTGGTGGAGAGCCTGCCGCTGTCCGACGTCGTCCAGCCGGTGCACGATGTCGAGGGCCTTTTCTGTGCTCCCGCCACCATCGACCTGGCCGGTGCCGAGATCGAGCTGGTCTCCCTGGTGGCCAGGGAGAGCCGGCTGAAGCGGGCGATCAGCGCCTATGAGCAACCGCTGGACTATGTCTTCATCGACTGCCCGCCTTCGCTCGGCCTGCTCACCGTCAACGCGCTGGTCGCCGGCGCGGAGGTCTGCATCCCCATCCAGTGCGAGTACTACGCCCTGGAGGGCCTGGGGCAGCTCCTGCGCAATGTGGAGCTGGTCCGGGGACACCTCAACCCCGAGTTGCACGTCTCGACCATCCTGCTGACCATGTACGACGGCCGGACCAGGCTGGCCTCCCAGGTCGCGGAGGAAGTGCGCAGCCACTTCGGCGCCGAGGTCCTCAGGACGAACATCCCCCGGTCCGTCCGCATCTCCGAGGCACCGAGCTATGGACAGACGGTCCTCACCTACGATCCCGGTTCAAGCGGTTCCCTGTCCTACCTGGAAGCCGCTCGGGAGATCGCCCTGCGGGGTGTGGCTTCTCAGCATGTTCTGCCGCAGCAGGAACAGCGCGGCCCGGTGGAGGGAACACAGTGAGCGAACGACGCAGAGGTCTCGGCCGTGGGCTGGGAGCATTGATTCCCGCCGCGCCGCCGCGTTCGGAGAGCGAGGCCGCGGCCTCCGAGGCGGGGCCGGCCTCACCCGCTTCCCTGCCCATGCTCAACCCGCAGCGGGGCATCCCCGTCCCGTCCGCTGCTGAGCGTCTGGACGGTACGCCGGCCGTGGAGCGGGCACCGGGCGCCCCGGACCCCGCTTCGGGTCCGGCCGCTGAACCGGTACCGGCTCCGCCGGCCGGAGCGTACTTCGCCGAGATCCCGATCGACGCGATCATCCCGAACCCCCATCAGCCCCGCGAGGTCTTCGACGAGGACGCGCTGGCCGAACTCGTCACCTCCATCAAGGAGGTGGGGCTGCTCCAGCCGGTCGTCGTCCGGCAGGTGAACTCCGATCAGTACGAGCTGATCATGGGTGAGCGCCGGTGGCGGGCCTGTCAGGAAGCGGAGCTGGAAGCGATCCCCGCGATCGTCCGGCACACCGAAGACAACAGGATGCTCCTGGACGCGCTGCTGGAGAACCTCCACCGGGCTCAGCTCAATCCGCTGGAAGAGGCGCACGCCTACGACCAGTTGCTGAAGGACTTCCAGTGCACCCACGACGAACTGGCCGATCGCATCGGCCGGTCCCGTCCGCAGGTGTCGAACACGCTCCGGCTGCTCCGCCTGTCGACGAACGTCCAGAAGCGCGTGGCGTCCGGTGTGCTGTCGGCCGGCCATGCCCGTGCCCTGGTGGCTGTCGAGGACCCGGAGGAGCAGGAGCGGCTGGCGCATCGCATCGTCGCCGAGAACCTCTCGGTCCGGGCCATCGAGGAGATCCTCGTGCTGATGGGCTCGGCCGCCAAGAAGGGCGCGAAGCCGCGTGGCCCCCGGGCCGGCACTCGGATCTCCCCCGCCCTGGAAGGGCTGGCGGGCCGCCTGTCGGATCGCTTCGAGACACGCGTGAAGGTGGACCTCGGTCAGAAGAAGGGCAAGATCGTCGTCGAGTTCGCCTCGGTGGAGGACCTGAACCGCATCCTCAGCCAGTTGGCGCCCGACGAGCGGCCGGTCCTGGAGCAGACCCGGGCTGCCGATCCCGCGCCTTCCGCCGAGGGGAGCGACTGACAGGAAAGCGACCGGCAGCGAGCGTCGCATCATCTCGGCGCCCCATGGATACCATGCATCCATGGGGCGCCGTCTTGTGCCACTGACGCCCGACTGTGTCGGGGATCTACCGGCCCGCTGCCGTGACTGTCTCTTCTGGGAGGCCGGTCCGGTCGGTGAGCCGCGCCGGGAGTCCGGCTCGCTGTCCGCCGAGGGACCAGCGGACGGCCTGCGTCGGAAGCGGGCGTGGGTGTCGTCGTTGACTCAGGAGTGGGGGCCCTGCGGCCGACTGGTCGTGGTCGATGAGACTCGGGTCGGCTTCGCTCTCTACGCGCCTCCCGACCGTGTGCCCCGGGCCGCTGCCTTCCCCACGAGCCCCGTCAGTCCGGACGCCGTCCTGCTGCTGACTGCCTGGCTCGCCCCTGAGTGCCGGGGACAGGGGCTCGGGCGGACCCTGATGCAGTCGGTGGTGAAGGATCTCGCGGGCCGCGGCGTCCGGGCGATCGAGTGCTTCGCCGACGCGCGTGGGCGCACCGACTCCTGCTTGCTCCCGGCGCCGTTCCTGGCGGCGGTGGGGTTCGAGGAGGCGCGTTCCCATCGGGTGTCTCCCCGCATGCGGCTGGAGCTGCGGCGCACGGTGTCCTGGCGGACGGACGTCGGGCAGGCGTGGGACCGGCTGGTCGGGAGCGGTAGAGGGAGGGTCTCGCTCCAGCCAGCACTGAGGGCCGGTCACGTTTCACGTGAAACATGACCGGCCCTCGGAGGGGGTGCCGGTGTCAGGAGATGAAGGCGTTGAGATCCCGCTCGATCGCGGCCTTCGGCTTGGCTCCGACGATGGTCTTCACGACGTCGCCGTTCTGGTAGACGTTCATCGTGGGGATGGACATGATGCCGTAGCGGGCCGCCGTGGCCGGGTTCTCGTCGATGTTGAGCTTGACGACGGTGAGCTTCTCGGCGTGCTCGGCGGCGATGGCCTCCAACGCGGGGGCGACCATGCGGCAGGGACCGCACCACTCCGCCCAGAAGTCGACCAGGACGGGCTTGTCGCTCTTGAGGACCTTCTCCTCGAAGTCCGCGTCAGTGGCGGTCACGGTGGCACCGGCCATGATGCTTCTCCTTCACTTTCGGTGGGGTGGTGGTGGGAGAGAAAAGTCAGACCTGGACGTCCGAGGAAACGGCCTCGGCGTCGGTGAGGGCGGCCAGGTAGCGCTCGGCGTCGAGTGCCGCGGAGCAGCCCGTCCCGGCGGCGGTGATCGCCTGGCGGTAGGTGTGGTCCACGACATCACCGGCGGCGAAGACGCCCGGGACACTGGTGCGCGTGGTGGGGGCCTCGACCTGGACATAGCCGTCGCGGTCCAGTTCGAGCTGACCGGTGAACAGCTCCACCCGGGGGTCGTGGCCGATGGCGACGAACAGGCCGGTCACCGGCAGCTCGGACGTCTCACCCGTCTTGGTGTTGCGCAGGGTGAGGCTGGAGAGCTTGCCCTCGGTGCCGTGGATCTCCGCCACCTCGCTGTCCCAGGCGAAGGAGATCTTGGGGTCGGCGAAGGCACGCTCCTGCATGGCCTTGGACGCCCGCAGGGTGTCCCGGCGGTGCACGATGGTGACCGAGCGGGCGAAGCGGCTGAGGAAGGTGGCCTCCTCCATGGCTGTGTCACCGCCACCGACGACCACGATGTCCTGCTCCTTGAAGAAGAAACCGTCGCAGGTGGCGCAGTAGGAGACCCCGCGGCCGGAGAGCTGGTCCTCCTGAGGGAGGCCGAGCCGGCGGTGCTGCGATCCGGTGGCCACGATGACGGCCTTGGCCTCGTGGACGGTGCCGGCGGTGTCGGTCACCTTCTTGATCTCGCCGCTGAAGTCCACGGACACCACGTCGTCCGGGACCAGCTCGGCGCCGAATCGCTCAGCCTGGGCACGCATGCCGTCCATCAGGTCGGGACCCATGATGCCGTCCTTGAAGCCGGGAAAGTTCTCGACCTCGGTGGTGTTCATCAGGGCGCCGCCCGCGGTGACCGATCCCTCGAAGACGAGGGGGTTGAGCGAAGCGCGTGCGGTGTAGAGCGCAGCCGTATAGCCGGCGGGTCCAGAGCCGATGATGATCACGTTGCGGACGTCGCTCACGGAAATCTTCCTTGTCTCAGGATCTCTCACCCGGGACCCCGGCCGGGGCCCACAGTCCAATAACCGATCCTAGGGTCCCAGACATTCCCGGCTCCTCGCGCGACGGGCAGCCCTCACTCGCGCGGGTAGCTCGCCCGGAGCAGCACTTCCCCCGAGATCGGGGGGTGGGCGTTCACGCAGCCCGCGTCGACCATGTAGGCGTCGACGCGGTCCGGGTCCGCCGAGTGGGCGAAGACGACGAGATAGGCGTCGTTCCCCGCGTAGTCCTCTTCACCCGCGGCCAGCGGCGCCTCCCGGCGTCCGATGGCGGCCTCGACGCAGGAGGGGACCTCGGCCGGTTCGGCGACGCCGGTCTCGTCCGGCCCAGGACTGGTCCCGGAACCCATGTCGGGCGAAGCCTCGGCCGAGTCCGGAGCCTCGGTCTCTGTCGGCTCCGCGGATTCCGCGGAGCGCTCCTCGGAGGGGTCCGGGGAGGCCGTGCCACTGGTGCTCAGCACGCTGGGGAGTACCGCCGCCTCGGCGAGCAGCTCACGCACCTGCACGGCCACCTGATCCGCACCATCGGCCGCCTCGCCATCGGCGTACATCTCGGCGGTTCCGGCATCCTCCGTCCCCGTCCCGACATGGTCCATGGACTGCACGACGATCGCGCCGAAGCCGAGCATGACCAGGGCGCCCGCTGCTGCGAGCGCCAGGCGCGGCCGGCGCCGCCGGGAACCGCTGCCCGGCCCTGTCGGGGATGCGACCGGACCCCACTCCTCGGATTCGGCTTCCGCCGTCCGACCGTCCGCGGGGTTTCCCTCCCCGAACTCCCGTGGCCCTTCCTTCTCGGTGCCACGCGGCACCGCTCTTCTGGTTTCACGTGGCACCGCTCCTCTGGTTTCACGCGGCACCTCTCTTCTGGTTTCACGTGAAACTGCGCCGAGGGCGTCCTCGATGCGCGCAGCGATGTCGTCCGGTATCGGCGCAGCCGGGAAGGCCTGGAGTTCCTGTCTCAGCAGAGCGAGATCGGCGAGTGTGTCCGAGCAGGCGGTGCAGTGGGTGAGGTGGTCGTGGAGTGCTGCCGCCTCGGCCGTGGGGAGGAGATCCTCTTCGAGGTCGGCCAGCTCCTCCGGCCCGGGGTGTCGATCACTCATGAGCGCTTCTCCCCCCTTCCCTGTACGGCTCCGGTCTCTCCCGCGTTCCTCGGAGATGGGACGGATGCGCCCGGTGTCCGGTTCCTTCCCTTGTCTTCCGCTTCCGTGCGGGGTTGAAGATGTCGGAGCAGGGGCAGCAGCCGGGATCGTCCCCTGGCGCATCGGCTCTTGACGGTCCCCACCGGTACCTCCAGGATGCGGGCGGCCTCGGCGACGGGGTAGCCCTGCATGTCCACCAGGACCAGTGCGGCGCGCTGCTCGGCGGGCAGTTCGGCCAGGGCCTCTTCGAGCTGGCGACGGAGGTCCTGACGCTCGGCCGGATCGGCGGCGGACTCCTGGGGCTCCAGGAGGTCCTCCAGGCGTCCCGGCTCGGGGAGCGGGGCGGTGCGACGGCTCTTCGCCTTGCGCATGCGGTCGAGGCAGGCGTTGACGGTGATCCGGTGCAGCCAGGTGGTGACCGCGGCCTGGCCGCGGAAGGTGTGGGCCGCCCGGTAGGCGGAGACGAAGGCGTCCTGGAGGGCGTCAGCGGCTTCCTCGCGGTCGCCGAGCGTTCTCAGGGCCACGGCCCAGAGTCGGTCGCGGTGGCGGCGCACGATCTCGGTGAAGGCATCGGGGTCGCCCGCCACGTGCCGGTGGAGCAGATCGTCATCGGTCGCGGTGTCGGAAGGCTCGCGGGGCGCGCGGTGTCCCACGGCGAACCCTCCCCTCGTCGCTGCCCGGCCCGGACGGGCGGGCCGGGCACTGCCCGGTGTTCACTCCCCCGTGACGGTGATGTCAGTGATGCGGCCACGGTAGTTGCCGTCGGAACCCTGCGGCAGATCGGTGAGCCAGACGAGAATGTACCGTGTCTCGATCGTGCCGTCCCCGGCCAGCGTGACGGACTCCCCGCTGCCCTCGGCGACGGTGGTGAAGTCCTCGGGATCCGACGGTGCGGATGTCGCCTCCGGGTCGGCCGCCCGGAACTCCATGGGGGTGTCACCGACGGCCTCGACGGTGACCGAGTGGACGGTCGTGACGTCACCCAGGTCGAGAACGACCCCGAGGCCGTCCTTGAGGTTGGCGAAGTGCGGACCGAAGTAGTTCTTGGTGTGCCAGTCCGACTCGGGGTCGTCGTCGATCGCGTTCTGCAGGGTGCTGGGGCTCTGGTCGCTGCCCCCGGGATTGAACTCGGTGATGTCGGCGATGTCGATCGGCTGAGGCTCGGGCGCGTCGTTCGGCTGGACCGGGGGCGCCGCCTGCTCCTCCGTGGTGGTCCCGCCGGGGCTGTCCCCCTTCAGCAGGGTGTCGGCGAGCTGCCAGCTCCCCAGCCCGAGAGCCGCGATCAGCAGGGCCGAGACACCCCACTTCAATGCGGTACCCGTACGGCCCGGGAGGGCCGGCGCGGGCGGTGCCGGCGGCTGGACGGGAGGGTTCACCGCCGTCGGTGCGGCACCGAGCGAGCCCCGCTGGTAGGTGGTGCGCTGGAAACCGGCGATACCCGTCGGAGTCGGGTCCGCGGGGCGGATGCGGGGCAGAGCGGCCAGTGCCTTCCCCAGCTCCTCCGGAGTGGTGCAGGCGGGCTTCTGGCTGGCCGCGGTGGCGCCGTCGTTCACCAGAGCGCGCATGGCGACCTCGGACAGACCGCGGTGGACCCCGGCCCGGACCTGTTCGGGAGTGGCCAGTGAGTCGCGGGAGCCCTTGCTGAGCCCTGCGACGCCCGCGAGGCCATAGGCACCCTCGTCATAGGGCCAGCGCTGCGTGAGGGCGGCGTAGAGGAGCGCTCCGATGGCCTCCGTGTCGGCGCGTTCGGCCTGGTCCGAGACGATCCCCCGCAGTGCCGCGTCCACGGCGAGACCCCGGATGCGGAACTGGCCAGGTGCGGTACGCAGCACCGTGCCGGGGGTGAGGCGCAGGTGCGCCAGCCCCTTGCGGTGGGCGGCGGTCATCGCCTGCGCGACCTGGCTCGCCAGCGCGTACGCCTCGTGCGCCTCCAGCGGACCCGCCGCGAGCAGCGCGCTCAGCGGTACGGCATCCGGCAGCCACTCGTGGATGACGTGGACGAGTCCGTTGTCCTCCACCGCGTCGAGGACCTGGACGAACCGCGGATCACCCAGCAGAGCCGCCGAGCGGGCCGCGGAGAGCACGGCGGCCGCGCGCTCGTGGTGCGCGGGCAGGATATGGACACCCACGGCGCGACGCAGCTTCTCGTCCATCGCACGCCAGCTGCTGAACCCGTCCAAACGGGTGATGCACTCCTCCAGGCGGTACCGCTTGGCGAGTCTGTGGCCGCTGTGCAGTTCGGGCGTGCGGGGGGTGTCGTCGGCCGTCCCCGGCCGGCCGGGCGCCGGCTCCGCGGTGAGCGCCATCGTCCTGGTGTCGGCGCGCTCGGCGTCCGGGGCGTCGCTGGTGTCGCGAACGCTGGTCGGCCCCTGCGGCGCGCTCGTCGCCGTGCTCCGTTCGGCCACCGTCGTTCCGCCTCCCCGTTCTCGGCTGTCGGGCTCTTGACACTGCCAGACTCATTGTGCCGGTAGTCCGTCGTAGTGCACGACATATGAGGGCGGCCGAAGGCTGTACGCCATATGGCCGAGTGGTGTCGTGCCGGGTGTCACCGGATCGGGTGCCCCGTTCGTTCATTTTCAGCGGCCCAACCGCCCACGGATCATGCCGACGAGCGCGGTCAGCTCCTCGATCCGCATCTTCCTGGCCGCTCCGTAGAAGACGACCAGCAGGATCAGACCGCCGCTGACCAGGGAGACGAATGATCCCATCATGCCTTCGCCGAGCGCCCCCAGCACCATGAGCCCCGCCGCGCCGCCCAGTACAGCCGCCGGGATGCTCGCGCCGGCGAGGCGGATGTAGGTCCGTACGACGCGCGTGCCGTCGAGATCCGCGCCCATGCGGCGGCGCAGGCGCCGCCAGGCCGTCCGTACACCGATCGCGTAGGAGATGCCGTAGCTCAGCGCGATGCCGGCGACCACCCAGCGGTCGGGCAGCGCGACGAAGCAGATCGACGAGAGGACGATCCACGACAGCGAGACGATCACGGTGTTGTAGAACGGCGTCCTGGTGTCCTCGTAGGCGTAGAAGGCACGCAGGACGACGTACTGGGCCGAGAAGGGAATGAGACCCAGGCCGAAGGCCATCAGGATGTAGCCGAAGGAGCGGGCACCCTCCTCGCCGGCCGAGCCGAAGAGCAGCGTGCACATCGGTACGCCGAGCGCGAGGAACGCGAAGGCGATGGGCACGATCGCCACGGCGGAGGTCCGCAGACCGTGGGACAGGTCGTCCCGCACGGCGGCCGTGTCGCCGTCCGCCGCGGACCGGGACAGCCGTGGCAGGAGGGCGGCCATCACGGAGACCGTGATGATCGCCTGCGGCATCTGCCAGATCAGCAGCGCGCTGTTGTAGGCGATGAATCCGGTGCCCGGATGGCCGGCACGTTCGGCGTTGTCACCGGCCCAGGTCGCGAGCTGGGTGACGACCACCAGCCCGGCCTGGTTGGCGAGGACGAAGAGGACCGTCCACTTGGCGAGCTTGGCGGCCTTGCCCATGCCGTGACCCCGCCAGTCGAACCGGGGACGGACCCGGAAGCCGGCGGCCCGCAGGTAGGGCAGCATCGCGAGGGACTGGACGACGAGGCCGAGCAGCGTGCCGATGCCCAGCAGCCGGACACCCTCCGGAGTGATCGTCGCCGCGTCCACGCCCGAGGTGCGCTGGGTGCCGTACACCCACAGGAACATGCCGAAGGTGAAGATGACGACGATGTTGTTGAGGACCGGGGTCCACATCATCGGACCGAAGTGGTCGCGGGCGTTGAGGATCTGTCCGAGCACCACGTGGATGCCCATGAAGAAGATGGTCGGCAGGAAGTAGCGGGCGAAGGTGACGGCCACCTCGTTGGCGGCCGGATCGTCCGCGATCTTCGCGGACATGAGGCGGACCAGCACGGGCGCCACCAGCACGGCGACGACGACCAGCGCCCCGAGGATCACCATGACGAGGGTCAGCAGCCGGTTGGCGTACGCGGTGCCGCCGTCCCGGTCCTGCCTCATCGACCGCACCAGTTGCGGGACGAACACCGAGTTCAGCCCGCCGCCGATCGTCAGGATGTAGATCATGTTGGGCAGTGCCCAGGCGACCGTGTAGGTGTCGCCCAGCACGGCGGCGCCCAGGGCGGCGACGATGATCAGCTGACGTACGAAGCCGGTCAGCCGGGAGACCAGGGTGCCGGCGGCCATCACGGCACTGGAGCGCAGCAGCCCGGCCGCGCGGCCCTGCCGCTTCGCCGGGGCGGCCGGCCGCGCGGGCTCCTCGGGGGCCACCGGTTCCTGCTGCTCCGCAGCCCCGTAGGGACCGCCGGGGGAGCCGGAGTGCTCCGGGCCGGCGGGCTGCTGCTGGTACTGCTCCCCGTACGCGGAGGGGTGCGGAGCCGGCGGCGGCGCGGGCCGGGACGGGTAGGAGCCGGCGCCGCCCTGCTGGTCACGGAAGAGGTGGGCGAAGGCGTCGTCGAGGTCCGGGCGGTGGTGGCCCGGGCCGCCGGGCTCCGCGGGCGGCCCGGCCGCGCTGCTCATCAGCCCGTCGATGCCATCGGCAGGGGGCGCGTACGGGTCCCCGTAGGGCTCCGCGTACTGCGCCGGATAGGGGGCGCGCTGCTGGTCCGGTGCGTAGCCTCCGGCGCCGCCCTGATCGGGCCAGTTCGAGGGGGCCTGCTGGTAGGGGTCGGGGGACTGCTGCGGGTAGCCGCTGTGCGGCTGCTGCATGTCTGCCGGCGGCGGGCGTTCGGACTGGTTCTGCGGCGGCTGATAGTGCCTGGCGGGTGCGCCCTGGTGCCCCGGCGCATAGCCACCGGCTCCGGTGTCCGGATACTGCGGCGGGTACCCGGCCTGCGGACCCGCGGGGTCATAGGGGGCCGCGTAGGAAGCATGGTGCTCCGGGGAGGACGGGTAGGGCGTGCCCACGCCGTACCCCGCGTCGGAGCCGTAGGGATCCTGACCGTAAGCGCCCTGATGGTATGCGTCGGCGGGATAGTGCCCACCATGACCCGCCCGCGGATCATGGGCAGGGTCGTAGCCGGACGCCGGAGGCCGCGAGCCGGGAGCGCCGGACGGGTAGGGACCGGCCGGATGGTCGTGCCGACGGCCCGAGGGCGCGCCGGCACCCGGCGCCTGGCCGTCCTCACGGTCGTATGGCGCTTCCATCGCTACTCCACCTCAAGGTTCACGGGCCGGTGGTGCCCCGCCGCCCGGCGGCTCACTGGTCGTCGTCCAGCCTCTCACTACCGGGCTGGGTGCCGGTGTTCCCGCCGCCGGTGTCGGCGTCGTGCTCACCCGGGGGCCGCCCCGTCCCGCCGGTGTCTCCCGAGGCAGCTTCACCGGGCGGTGTCCCTTCGGAAGCCTCCTGCCCGGAGGGCGCCGCACCGGGCTCCGGGCGGGCTTCGGCGTCCGCGTCCGGGGCGCCCTCGTCGGACCCGGATATCCGGGCGGCCCGCTTGCGCTGCGTGTACATCCGGATGCCCGCGAGGACCACGAGGAGCAGACCGCCCGCGATCACCATCATCACGGCCGAGGTGATGGAGGTGACATCCGCGGTGAACTCCATCGGCTGACCGTAGGGCTTGTTGTCGGCCGTGTAGAGCTGCGCCGTGATCGTGACCCGGCCGCTGGCCCTGGCCGTGGTCGAGAACTTGACCGACTGGCTGTGCCCACCGCTGACCGAGATCTCCTGCGGCTCGCTCACCTCGAGACCGAAGCGCCGGCTGGACGTGATGCGCAGGGTCAGGCCCTCGACGTCCTGGACGAGGTTGTTCTGCACCGTGACCGGGATCGTCGCGCTGCGCCCGGAGAGGGTGATGGGCGTCTTCTGGATGAGATGGACCTGGCTTCTCAGGTCGTCGAGGCCGTTCTGCACACTGGCCCGGTAGACGGACGCCTCCTGGGCGTTCCCGCGCCACGAGGTGGACATCTCACGGCGGAGGGCGTTGCCGTACGGCGTCTCCACGCGGTCCGCCTGCGTCAGGATCACCGTGAAGTCCTCAAGGGTCCGCTCGGTCTGCCGCATCGCCTGGAACGCGCTGGTGGGCAGCTCCCGGTCGCGCAGCTCCTGCGGGTATGCCTCGGCCGACGGCACCTCCTGGGAGAACGCGGGGTCCGGTGTGGCCGCTGCCGTCTCCGAGAAGTCGGCGAACCCGATCCAGCTCCCCTCCCGCTGGAGCGCGGAGATCGCCTCGGCCATGGCCTGGGCCTGGGCGAGGTCCGGCATCCGCTGGGGGGCCAGCAGGATGTTCCGCTCGCCGGGGGCGTCCTGCTGGGCGACGGCCAGGGTCTGCGCGAGCAGTTCCTGCCGGGCCTGCGACACATTGCCCGCGCTCGTCATGTCGCCCTCGAAGAGAGTGGACAGCCGGGCGTCGGCCACGGTCGCGCTGATCCCCTCATCCAGGGCACGAACGGCCGACGGGGTGTAGTCGAGGGAGTCGGGAGTTCGGAGGCTGTCACTGCGGGCGATGATCGTGTCCGCGCCCGCAGAGGTGCCCACCGTCACGATGGAGGGGTCGACGGCCCCTTCGACCGGCCAGGTGACATTCGTGATCGAGTCGGTGTCCAGGACCGCCTCCACGGTGTCGCCGGCCATCTCTGTCGCGTCCCGCAGGTGTCCGAGGGCGCCGCGCACCTCCTGTCCCTGATGGGCGAGGGAGGCGATGTCGGGATCGGCGAAGGGCAGGGCGATCACCTCGTCGCCGCTCACCGCCTCGCGCAGGCGCTGGAGGAAGGCGGTGGCCTCGTCCTGCCCCTGCCCGTCGACCGCGCCCTCGGGGGTGTCGATGCGGTAGCCCTCCGTCATGGCCTCCACCGAGGCGAGGAGGTCCGGGTCGATCACCCAGGTCACGGGCAGCGAGGTGCCCAGGCTGACGAGCTGGTCGAGCCGGCCGCCGGGCGAGATCTCCTGCAGCAGCGAGTCGTCGCGGAAGGCGGGCGTCTGCTCGGAGTCCGGCCCGGTCTCCGCCGTGAGGTGGGTGGTGGAGATGAGCGGCCACAGGACGGTCAGCCGGGTGTCCGGCGTGCTGCTGGACTCCTGGTACCAGGGCAGCAGGGTGCGGCCGACACCGTAGATGTGGTCCCAGCGCTCGGCTTCCGTCTGCCCGGTGAGGGTCACCCCGATCTGGTAGACGCCGTCCTCGCCGAGGCTCAGCGCGTCCACCGGCACCTGGAGCTCGAAGGTGGTCGAGAGGCCGGGAGGGATGGTCCCGATGTCCTGGCCGTGTCCGCGTACTATCTCGCCCTCGACCGAGCTGTCGGTGAAGCCCTGGCGTTCCACCGCATCGTCCATGGCACTGCGGCTGGACAGGGCGACGGCCTCGCGGGCGTCCACCGTCCCGTCCGTGATCGCGGCATCGCCGTTGTTGGTGATGGTGCCACGCAGGGTGATCGTGTCGTCCGGGCCGGGCGAGGCCGGGGTCAGTTCGGTGAGGGTGACGGTCGTCCGCACGGAGTCGGAGGCGACATCGGCGACGGCAGCGGTCGGCGCGGCCGCGGCCGGGGTGCCGGTGAGCCCGGCGAGCACCGGAGCGGCCGACAGCGTGGTGAGGAGGGCGGCGACCCATCTGCGGCGGCGTGGCACGGCCCTCCGGCGGCTGTCCGGAGGGGCGCAGGACACCGTCTCTGCAGCCTCTGGCACGCGTAAGCCCCGTTCCCTCGTCATGAATCGGCCCTCATGGTAACGATGATCGACCGGCCCGGGTGCCGCGCTTCCCGGACCTGGCCGGACACCCGACGAGCACCGGCCACGTACCCTGTGCTGTTGTGCCGAACGACACCAAAGACACCGACTTCCGTCCTGCCGCTCCGGAGCTGAACCAGGTGCAGCGGCGGGCCGTGGGCGAGCTGCTGCGCGTCGCTCCCGTCGCCGACGACCTGGCCGCGCGGTTCGCCGAGGCCGGCTTCTCCCTGGCGTTGGTCGGCGGCTCGGTGCGGGACGCGCTGCTGGGCCGGCTGGGGAACGACCTGGACTTCACCACCGATGCCCGCCCCGAGGACGTGCTGCGGATCGTCCGGCCCTGGGCGGACGCGGTGTGGGATGTCGGGATCGCCTTCGGCACGGTCGGCTGCCGGAAGAGGGTGCCCGAGGCGCAGGACGGGCGTGACTTCCAGTTGGAAATCACCACCTACCGCTCCGAGGCGTACGACCGGACCTCCCGCAAGCCGGAGGTCGCGTACGGTGACTCGCTCGACGAGGACCTGCGGCGCCGGGACTTCACCGTGAACGCGATGGCCGTCGCCCTGCCGCGCAAGGAGTTCATCGACCCGCACGATGGCCTGAGCGACCTCGCGCGCCGTGTCCTGCGGACGCCGGGAACCCCGGAGGAGTCCTTCTCCGACGATCCGCTGCGCATGATGCGCGCGGCCCGGTTCGCGGCTCAGCTCGACTTCGCCGTCGCCGAGCCGGTCCAGGCCGCGATGCGCGCCATGGCGGAGCGGATCGACATCGTCTCGGCCGAGCGGGTCCGGGACGAACTGAACAAGCTGCTCCTGAGCGAGCACCCCCGCGAGGGCATCACGCTTCTGGTCGACTCCGGCATCGCCGACCGGGTCCTGCCCGAGATCCCGGCGCTCCGGCTGGAACGGGACGAGCACCACCGGCACAAGGACGTCTACGAGCACAGTCTGACCGTGCTGGAGCAAGCCATCGGGCTGGAGAAGGAGGGGCCCGATCTGGTGCTGCGGCTCGCGGCGCTGCTGCATGACATCGGGAAGCCGAGGACACGGCGCTTCGAGTCGGACGGCCGTGTCTCGTTCCACCACCATGAGGTCGTCGGGGCCAAGATGACCAAGCAGCGGATGACGCGTCTGAAGTACCCGAACGACATGGTGCGGGACGTGGCGCGGCTGGTGGAGCTCCACCTGCGCTTCCACGGCTACGGCACCGGGGAGTGGACGGACTCGGCCGTGCGCCGGTACGTCCGTGACGCCGGGCCGCTGCTGCCCCGGCTGCACAAGCTGACCCGCTCGGACTGCACGACCCGCAACAGGCGCAAGGCCCTGGCCCTCTCCCAGGCGTACGACAGCCTTGAGGAGCGGATCGAGCGGCTCCGGGAGCAGGAGGAGCTGGAGGCGATCCGGCCCGACCTCGACGGCAACGAGATCATGACGGCCCTCGGCGTCGGCCCGGGGCCGGAGGTGGGACGGGCCTACCGGTACCTCCTGGAGCTGCGGATCGAGCAAGGGCCGTTGGGCCGCGAAGCGGCGGAGGCGGCGCTCAGGACGTGGTGGTCCGCCCAGAAGTGACCGTTTCACGTGAAACCGCCCGGCTGGTGAGCCGATGGGCGAGCAGCGCGGTGCCGGCGTAGAGGACGGTCACCGTCACCACCAGCGTCGGCGAGCGGCCGTCGTACGGCAGGACCAGTGCCGCGAGGCCGGCCGCCGCCACGAACGCGACGTTGTAGAGCATGTCGTAGAGGGAGAAGACACGTCCCCGGTAGGCGTCGTCCACCGAGGACTGCACCACGGTGTCCGTCACGATCTTGGCGCCCTGCGTCACCAGCCCGAGGACGAAGGCAGCGACCATGATCGGCACCGGGCTGAAGGTGAGCCCCAGAGCGGGCACCAGGACGGTGGCGGTACCCGCGCAGAAGCTGAACCACCGCAGGGCGCCCCAGCGCGCCACGGCCGGCGGTGTGACGACGGCGGCCACGAAGAATCCGGCGCCGGACACGGCGACGGCCAGGCCGAGGAGGGCCATGCCGTCGTCGTCGCCCTCGGACCATCCGTAGCGGGTGAGCATCAGCACGAGGACCAGCAGCGCGCCGTAGCAGAACCGCATGACAGCCACGCCCGCGAGGGAGCGGGCCGCGAGGGGGCGCACGGCCAAGTGGCGCAGCCCCGCCGCGAGGCCACGCGCGGCGTCGGCCATGGCGGTCGCGAGCCGGGGGACGGAGGTGTCGCCGGCCGGCCCGAGGAGGTCGGCGGCCATCGTGAGAGCGGACAGACCCGCGACCGTGTAGATGGCCGCCGACAGCACCAGGGCCGCGGCGTCCTCGGCCCCCTGGGAACGGGCGACGAGCTGGACCACGAAGGAGGCCCCGCCGCCTATGGTGGCGGCCAGCGTTCCGGCTGTCGGGGACAGGGAGTTCGCGACGACGAGCTGCTCCCGGTGCACGACCCGGGGCAGCCCGGCGGAGAGACCGGCCAGGATGAAGCGGTTGACCGCGGTGACCGACAGCGCTGCCAGATAGAACAGCCAGTCGGCGACGTCGGCCATGACCAGGGCGGCGGTGAGGAGGGCCAGCAGGCTGCGCAGCAGGTTGCCGTGGAGGAGGACCTGCCGCCTGCGCCACCGGTCCAGCAGGACGCCCGCGAACGGGCCGAGCAGCGAATAGGGCAGGAGGAGGACGGCCATCGCGGCGGCGATGTCACCCGGCGATGTCTGCTGCTCGGGGGAGAACACGACGTAGGTGGCCAGACCGACCTGGAAGACGCCGTCCCCGAACTGGGAGAGCAGACGGACGGTCAGCAGTCGGCGGAACCCGGCCAGGCGCAGCAGCGCACGGAGCGCGCCGGCTGTGCCGACTCCGGCGGCGGGGACGGTACGGCTCACCGAAGAGCCGGAGGACCCGGGCTCGGCTTGTTCCGTTTCGCTCGGCTCGTGCTGCCTGCTCTGTCGGTCATGTCGGTCATGTTTCACGTGAAACGTCCGTGGGGTGAGTCGTTTCGGCACCGATGCCCCAGCCGGCGTAGGCGGTCGGGGGCGGCGGGGAGACCGGGCGGGGACGCCGCAGCGTGAAGCGGTCGGCTGCCCCGTCCAGGACTCCGCCGCCCGGGTCGTCGGAGCCGTCCTGGCGGACCGGATCCTCGGCGGGGCGCAGGATGTCCCGGACGACCATCACACACAGGTAGAGCGTGCCGAAGAGGTGCAGTAGCACGATCCACTGGTAGCCCCCGGTGGGGAGCCCATCGTTGCCCTCGGTGTTGAGGTACGCGAGGTACATCCAGATGCCGATGAAATAGAGCACCTCGCACGCCTGCCAGATCAGAATGTCCCGCCAGCGCGGTCGGGCCAGGGCGGCGAGCGGGATCAGCCACAGAACGTACTGCGGCGAGTAGACCTTGTTGGTGATGACGAAGAGAGCAACCACCAGGAAGGCGAGCTGGCCCAGGCGTGGACGGCGGGCGCTGGAGAGCGTCAGAACGGCCAGGGCGGCGCAGCCCAGGAGGACCAGGAGGGTGGCCCAGACGTTCACCGAGTCGAGCGTCGTGTCGGCCCGCTGGGCGATGATCAGCCAGAAGGAGCCGAAGTCGACGGGGCGCTCCCTGCTGAAGGTGTAGAACTGCGCCCATCCCTCGGTGGCCAGGATGGCGACCGGGAGGTTGACCGCGAGCCACGCGGTGACGGCGGCGCCGGCGGCCGTGAGGAAGGGACGCCACTTACCGGCCCGCCAGCACAGCAGTAGCAGTGGACCGAGCAGCAGAGCCGGGTAGAGCTTGGCCGCGGTGGCGAGGCCGATGAGCAGCCCGGCGGCCAGCGGCCGGCTGCGCGACCACATGAGCAGCCCGGCTCCCGCGAGGGCGACGGCGAGGAGGTCCCAGTTGATCGTCGCGGTGAGCGCGAGGGCGGGGGACAGGGCGACCAGCATCCCGTCCCAGGGGCGGCGCGCGTGGGTGCGGCTCACACAGATGACGAGGACCACCGCGCACACCATGAGGAGTGACGAGTTGATCAGCCAGTAGAGCTGTTCGGGGCGCGGGTCGGAACCGGGGGTGAGCCACGCGGTGACCTGCATGAAGAGGCCGGTCAGCACGGGGTACTCGAGGTACTCCATGGTGGATACCGACTCGGGGATGCGGTCGAAGTACGGGGTGAGGCCGTCGGCGAAGCCGCGGCCTCCGTAGAGATGGGGGATGTCGGAGTAGCAGGCGTGGGTGTACTGGTCCGCCGGGCCGGAGAACCAGCCCCCGTGGTAGCAGGACGCCTTCTGCGCCATCCCGAGCGCGAACATCCCGATCATGACCAGTGCGACGACCCGGAGGGGGGTCCGCGGGTCTCCGGTGGAGACCGCCCGCCGGCCGATGGGGCCGCCGATCAGCTCACTGGCCGCGGCGGCGACCCCGTCCTCGGCGGAGGGCCGTGCGACCGGACGCGGAGTGGGGTGATCCATGTCCACATCCTGCCGCACGGCCCCGCTGTGCCCCGGTCAGGGCACAGCGACCGGGAAGCAGCTACCAGATCGTGTTGCTGTCCCCCTCGCCCGCGTCGGCGCCTTCGCTGGCGCCCTCGTCCGTCTCCTCGCCGGAGGTGTCCCCCTCGGATGTGCCTTCTGATCCCTCGGTATCGCCCTCGGTGTCCCCTTCGGATCCACCGCCGTCATCGGAACAGGGGTTGACCCAGCCGCCACACGTCTCGTTCCCCGACGGTGTGGTCTGGTCGTCCGTCGGTTCCTCGGTCGGCTCCTCCTGCGTGGGATCCTGCGTCGGCCGCTCCTCCTGGGTCTCCTCCTGCGTCGGCTCCTCCGTCGGGTCCTCCTCTTCCTCCTCCGTGATCTCCGGAGTCGGGCTCTCCGCCTGGTCGTCCCAGACGACCTCGCCGAGGTCGTCCGGCGCCTCGGGGAAGTCCTCCTCCTCGCCGTTGGAGGCGGCGCTCATGAACCGCTTCCACGTCTCCAGCGGGAGGGAACCACCGTTGATCTTGTCCTTGCCGGCCGTGCCGTACATGGGGAGGAACTCGTTGGGCTGCACATCGTCGCCCTCGACGATGTCCTCCTCGGAGTCGGCCTGCCGCCACATGCCGATGGCGGTGGACAGCTCCGAGCTGTAGCCGATGAACCAGGCGCTGCGGTTGTCGTCCGTGGTACCGGTCTTGCCGGCGATGGGGAACCCGATGTCCTTGGCCCCCATACCACTGCCCTCCTGGATCACACCGGTGAGCATGTCGGTGACCGTGTCCGCGACATCCGAGCTGAACGCCTGCTCCGGGTCCCCCTCGTGCTCGAGAACGGTGTTGCCGCCCTGCTCGACCCTGGTCACGGAGTACGGGTCGTTCTGCTCACCGCTCGCGGCGAAGGTGCTGTAGGCACTGGCCATACGGATCGGACCCGGCGTCGACACACCGAGCGCGAAGGTGGGCACCGTGTCGTTGACCGTGCCGAGGCTGGATTCGAGGACGCCGGCGTCCACGGCCGCCTGGGCCACGGTCTGGGTGCCGATGTCCATGCCGAGCTGGACGAAGGGGCTGTTCGCCGAGACGTTCGTGGCCTGTCGCAGGGTGATGTCGCCCTGGTCACCGCCCTCGAAGTTCTCCTGCTCCCACTGCACGTCCTCGCCGGTCTCCGCGTCCTCGACCATGGCGGGCTCCCCGTCGTACGTCACGATGGGGAGGTGGTTCTCGCTGCGGTAGACGCTGTCGGGCGAGAGTCTCGTTCTGTCCTCGGGGCCTTGGTCCGGTCCCTTGTCGGGATCTCGGATGCCGTCCCGGAAGGCCGCCGCCAGGACGAACGGCTTGAACGTCGAACCGACCTGGACGTTCGGACTGTCGGCGTTGTTGAGGTAGTGCTCGAGGTAGTCCTCGCCGCCGTAGATGGCACGGATCGCGCCGTCACCCGGTTCGACGGCCGCGCCGCCGAACTGGACGTAGCGGTCCTCGGGGCGGTTCTCCGGATCGAGGTTGTTCTCGATCGTCGTCTGCACCGCCTCCTCCATCTGCTCCATCATCGTCTTGTCGAAGGTGGTCCAGATCGAGTAGCCGCCCTTGTCCAGGTCCTCCTGGGTGACCGGGTTCGCGGTCTCCTCGGTGCTGGAGATGATGTAGTGGTTCGCGAGATTGACCAGGTAGCCGATCTGGCCCTCCTGGCCCGCGCCCGGCTGGAACTCGACCACTTCGGGGAAGCCGGCCTCGATGATCTCGTCGTACTCGGCCTGATCGACCACGCCGCCGTCGAGAAGCCGCTGCATCGCGGTGAGCCAGCGGTTCGTGGCCCGCTCCTGGCGCTCCTCGTCCGTGTTGCCGTTCTCGTCGAACGGGTCGTACAGGTAGGGACCCTTGAGCAGACCGGCGAGGAACGCGTTCTCGCTGATGGTCAGCTCCTCCGGCTCCTTGTCGAAGTAGGCGTGCGAAGCGGCCTGGATACCGCAGGCACCCCGTCCCCAGCAGGCACTGTTGATGTAGCCGGCGAGGATCTCCTCCTTCGACTGCTCGGCGCTGACCTTCACCGACAGCAGCAGCTCCCTGAACTTCCGCGAGAGCGTCTGGTCGGAGTTGAGGTAGAAGTTCTTCACGTACTGCTGGGTGATCGTCGAGCCCGACTGGACGTCACCGCCCCGCGCCATGTTGAGCATCGCGCGGCCGATGCCGATCGGGTCGATGCCCCGGTCGGTCCAGAACGACTCGTTCTCGACGGCGACGACCGCGTCCTTGGTGTCCTGCGGGATCTCCTCGGGCGCGAGCGACTGGCGGGTGATGTTCGTGTCGCTCGGGCGCGTGACGGTCATCTCGGAGCCGTCGGCCCAGTAGTACGTGTTGCTCTGCACCTGGGCGAGGGCGTTCGCCGGCGGGATGTCGATCATCGCGTAGGCGACGCCGACGAGGCCGATGAGCATCAGGAAGAACGTCAGGGCGGACCCGAGCACCTGGCGCCAGGACGGCACCCAGCGGCGCAGCCCCGTGTACCCGGAGCGCGGGTAGTCGATGAACCGCTTCTTGCGGACCTCCGGCTTGCCCCGGCGCCGGCCCGAGCGCTGCGCCGCGCGCCTCGCCTCGGCACGGCTGCCGTACGGGCGCTCGGCCGTCGCGCCGGGGCCGCCCTCCGACCGTGTGGCTCCCTCGGACGGCGGCGGGGGCGGCGGCCCGGCTCTGCGGCCGGACGGCGCCGCGGCCCGGCGGCCGCGGCTCGGCGGCTGCTTGCGACGGTGCTCGCTCATGGGACAGCTACTCCTCGGACAGACGCCATCGCCTGGTGACGGCAGACACTTCTGCTTGCTTCGACTCCCCCGACGCGCGCCCCGGATGGATGTTCGGGCGCACGGCACCACCGACCTGGACGCCGTTTCGCGCCGTGAGGTTCCCCGCCATGGTGGTGCGCACGGCCCCAAGACTACGCAGCACCGCAATCCCCCTTGTCCACGGTGCGGGTCAATCCGCACGAAACGACCGGGTGAACCGCCGATGTGATCCCGTTCACTCACCCCCCGCTTGCCGAGAGATGGTGCCCCCTCTATCGTCAGGATGTATCGCACCGATACATCGGGGCGGCATGACGACGACATGACCGTGCGAACGGCACGGCAGGCACCCGGACGGACAGGCAAGGCACGGCACGCGCATGAGGACGGAGGTGGTTTCCCCGGTGAGCCGGCGGTCAGGGATTCTGGAGTTCGCCGTCCTCGGTCTCCTGCGCGAGTCCCCGATGCACGGATACGAGCTGAGGAAACGGCTCAACACCTCGCTCGGCGTCTTCCGCGCGTTCAGCTACGGTTCCCTCTATCCGTGCCTGAAGGCCCTCGTGCAGCAGGGCTGGCTGGCCGAGGAGAGCGGCCGCCACCCGGACGACCCCCGCGCGGCCGTCCCGCTGTCCAACCGCCGCGCCAAGATCGTCTACCGCCTCACCGCCGAGGGGAAGGAACGGTTCGAGGAACTGCTCGACCAGACCGGCCCCGACGCGTGGGAGGACGAGCACTTCGGCGTCCGCTTCGCGTTCTTCGGCCAGACGTCCCGGGACGTGCGCATGCGCGTCCTGGAGGGACGCCGCAGCCGGCTGGAGGAGCGTCTCGCCAAGATGCGCGCCTCCATGGCCCGCACCCGGGAGAAGCTCGACGCCTACACCCTCGAACTGCAGCGCCACGGCATGGAGTCCGTGGAGCGCGAGGTCCGCTGGCTCAACGAACTGATCGAGAGCGAGCGGGAAGGGCGCGACCAGCGCGAGCGACGTGACGACCGTGACGGTGGGCGTCGGCGCGACCGGCCGCCGTCCGACGACACCACCACATAACCACCCCGCGACGGAGCGGGGTATGTCAAGCACACACAACAGGGAGCAAACCGGTATGGGTTCGGTTCGCGTAGCCATCGCCGGCGTGGGCAACTGCGCCGCATCGCTGGTACAGGGCGTCGAGTACTACAAGGACGCCTCCCCGGACAGCCGGGTCCCGGGTCTGATGCACGTCCAGTTCGGCGAATACCACGTCTCGGACATCGAGTTCGTCGCGGCCTTCGACGTCGACGCCAAGAAGGTCGGCATCGACCTCGCCGACGCCATCGGCGCCAGCGAGAACAACACCATCAAGATCTGCGACGTGCCCCCGAGCGGCGTGACCGTGCAGCGCGGCGAGACCCACGACGGTCTCGGCAAGTACTACCGCGAGACCATCGTCGAGTCCGACGAGGACCCCGTCGACGTCGTCCAGGTCCTGAAGGACACGAAGGCCGACGTCCTCGTGTGCTACATGCCGGTCGGCTCCGAGAGCGCCGCCAAGTTCTACGCCCAGTGCGCCATCGACGCCAAGGTCGCCTTCGTCAACGCCCTGCCGGTCTTCATCGCCGGTACCAAGGAGTGGGCGGACAAGTTCACCGAGGCCGGTGTCCCGATCGTCGGCGACGACATCAAGTCGCAGGTCGGCGCCACCATCACCCACCGTGTGATGGCGAAGCTCTTCGAGGACCGCGGCGTCATCCTCGACCGCACGATGCAGCTGAACGTCGGCGGCAACATGGACTTCAAGAACATGCTGGAGCGCGACCGGCTGGAGTCCAAGAAGATCTCCAAGACGCAGGCCGTCACCTCCCAGATCCCCGACCGGGACCTCGGCGAGAAGAACGTGCACATCGGCCCGTCCGACTACGTCGCCTGGCTCGACGACCGCAAGTGGGCGTACGTCCGCCTGGAGGGCCGCGCCTTCGGTGACGTCCCGCTGAACCTGGAGTACAAGCTCGAGGTCTGGGACTCCCCGAACTCGGCCGGCGTCATCATCGACGCGCTGCGCGCCGCGAAGATCGCCAAGGACCGCGGCATCGGCGGCCCGATCCTGTCGGCGTCCTCCTACTTCATGAAGTCCCCGCCGGTCCAGTACTTCGACGACGTGGCCCGCGAGAGCGTCGAGCAGTTCATCCGCGGCGAGGTCGAGCGCTGACCCGACCCCTCGCGGCCCTCATGCCGCGATCGGCATGAATGAGCGGCAGCCCCGGTCCGGACCCGGGGCTGCCGCCGTCTGTGCGGTCAGCGGTTGACGACCCGGTCGACGGTCGTGGTCGTGTGCCGCAGGATCGCCTTCAGCTCGTCCCCGACCTTCGGCCCCTGCGCCTCCGCGGGGACGAAGAGGATCGAGACCTGCATGTGCGGCGGCTCGGCGAACCAGCGCTGCTTCCCGTCCCAGACGAACGGGGACAGGTTGCGGTTCACCGTGGCGAGACCGGCGCGGGCCATGCCCTTGGCGCGCGACGTGATCGTCTGCAGGGCCTTCGGCGCCTCCAGACCGACCCCGTGCGACGTGCCGCCGGCCACGACGGCGAGCCAGCCGTCCCCCGGCGCCTTCTGCTGCCGGTACCCGAACCGGTCGCCCTTCGCCACCGGCGTCACGTCCAGGACCGCGCCCCGGTACTCGGTCGCCCCGTGGTCGCCGAGCCACAGCCGGGTCCCGATGCGGGCCCGGAACCGGGTCTGCGGGAACTGCTGACGCAGCCGCGCCAGCTCCTGCGACGTCAGGTGGCTCACGAACATCGTGTCCAGCGGCAGCCGGGCCGCCCGCAGACGGTCCATCCAGCCGATGACCTCCTCGACGGCGTCCGACCCGTCGGTGCGGTCGAGCGGCAGGTGGATGGCGAAGCCCTCAAGCCGGACGTCGTCCAGCGCCGCCTGGAGTTTCCCCAGGTCGCGCGGTGTCACGCCGTGCCGTTTCATCGAGCTCATCACCTCGACCACGACCCGCGAGCCGACCAGGCCGTACACGCCGTCGACGGACGACGCCGACCTGATCACGCGGTCGGGCAGCGGCACCGGCTCCTCGGAGCGCCGGTAGGGCGTGAGCACGAGGATGTCGCCGCTGAAGCGGTCCTTCATGGCCGCGGCCTCGAAGGTGGTGCCGACGGCGATGATGCCGGTGCCGAGGAGGTCCACCTCCTCGGCCAGGCGGTCATGGCCGAAACCGTAACCGTTCCCCTTGCAGACCGGGATCAGGTCGGGGAAGTCAGCCAGCACCGACCGCTGGTGCGCCCGCCAGCGGTCGGTGTCGACGTAGAGGGTGAGCGCCATGGCCGATGGGACCTCTTCTCTGTGTCTTCGGTGTTCTCTGTGTCTTCGGTGTCGGCGGCGTCTTCGGCGTCGGCGGTGGGCGTGAGGACGGCGAGCGGGTCAGCGACGCGACATATACATGTCGAACGCCTTGTGCAGCAGCTTGTTCAGCGGGAAGTCCCACTCACCGAGGTACTCCGCGGCCTCGCCGCCCGTGCCGACCTTGAACTGGATCAGGCCGAAGAGGTGATCCGAGTCCTCCAGCGCGTCGCCGATGCCGCGCAGGTCGTAGACGTGGGCGCCGAGGGCGTACGCGTCCTGCAGCATCCGCCACTGCATGGCGTTCGACGGGCGGACCTCGCGCTTGTGATTGGCCGATGCGCCGTACGAGTACCAGACGTGTCCGCCCACGATGAGCATCGTGGCGGCGGCCACCGGCTCACCCTCGTGCTGCGCGATGTAGAGGCGCATGCGGTCGGGGTTCTCGCGGTTCAGGGCCTGCCACATCTGCTGGAAGTAGCTGAGCGGGCGGGGCCTGAAGTGGTCGCGCTCCGCGGTGATCTCGTACAGGTGCTGCCAGATGGGCAGGTGTTCGTAGCCGCCGCGCACGACCTCGACGCCCGCCTTGTCGGCCTTCTTGATGTTGCGGCGCCACAGCTGGTTGAAGCCGGCGTGGACCTCTTCGAGCGACCGGCCGCGCAGCGGGATCTGGAAGACGTACCGGGGCTGCACGTCGCCGAAGCCGGCCCCCTCGTCCTCGTCCTGCTGCCACCCCATGCGGCGCAGCCGGTCGGACACCTCGAAGGCACGCGGCTCGATGAACGTGGCCTGGACGTCCTTCAGGCGCTTGACGTCGGGGTTCTGGATGCCGGCCTTGACGGCCGCGGCGTCCCAGCGCCGGATCACGACGGGCGGCCCCATCTTGACCGAGAACGCGCCCTGCTGCTTGAGGTGCGCGAGCATCGGTTTCAGCCACTCCTCGAGATTCGGCGCGAACCAGTCGATCACCGGTCCCTCGGGCAGGTACGCCAGATACCGCTTCACCCGCGGCACCTGGCGGTACAGCACCAGGCCGGCGCCGACCATCTGCCCCACCCGGTCGAACCAGCCGAGCGACTCCGAGCGCCAGGCGGACTTCACGTCGCCCCACGCCGGGACCTGCATGTGGCTGGCCGACGGCAGTGAGTCGATGTACGCCAGGTGCTCCTCGCGGCTGATGGTCCTCAGGGTCAGGCTCATACGGGGCGCTCCTCCGGTCGCCGGCTGCGTCAATCGCAGGGTCTGGCCGGAAGCCTAACGGCGCCCGTCCCGTACGGCCGCCCGTAGGGCCGGATAGTTGGCGGACGGTCCGGTCCGCGCGCCCCGGGGCGCGTCAGTCGAGCCAGCCGTTCCAGGGCCCGCCGTTCGCCATGCCGATGTACAGACCGATGCCGGCGGCCCCGAGTCCGAGAACCGTGAGGACGCGCTGCCCGGTCGTGGCGGAGTTCATCTGGGACCAGCCGCCCACCAGCAGCCCGGCGATGCCGACCCAGGCGCTCAGGATGTGCAGTCCGGAGAAGATGCAGGTGACGGCTGCGATCGCCCCCAGGACGAGCGTCAGGACGGCGAGGCCGTTCTCTCTGGGGTGGGACCGGCCGTCGGTGTTCAGCGCGCGGGCCAGCGGCCCGTGATGCGCGGCCTGTGCCATGGATGACACCTCCTGGACGTGAATGTCCTCCTTGGTCCAGGGTGCTCCCTCTTCCGGCCCGATTTCAACCGGAACGGCTGGACCGGGTACGGTGTACTGTCCGCCCCTCCGTCGCGGAGGCGGCGGGCACACGCATCACGACCCTCCTGCCACGGAACGACCGTGGCCGCCTGAGTCCGAAGGAGGTGGGTTTCCGCATGCGTCACTACGAGGTGATGGTGATCCTCGACCCCGATCTGGAGGAGCGCGCTGTCTCCCCCCTGATCGAGAGTTTCCTGTCCGTCGTCCGTGAGGGCAACGGCAAGGTCGAGAAGGTCGACACCTGGGGCCGTCGCCGGCTCTCCTACGAGATCAACAAGAAGCCCGAGGGCATCTACTCCGTCATCGACCTCCAGGCCGAGCCGGCTCTCGTCAAGGAGCTCGACCGCCAGCTCAACCTGAACGAGTCGGTCATGCGGACGAAGGTCCTCCGCCCCGCCACCCACTGAGGCAGGGGAACGGCCGGGAATGTCCGGCATTTCGAGCAGCACTGTCAGTGCCGTAAGCAATCATCGCAGCAACAGCAGTTAACCCCCGCCGAGAGGTTCCCCCAATGGCAGGCGAGACCGTCATCACGGTCGTCGGCAACCTGGTCGACGACCCCGAGCTGCGCTTCACCCCATCCGGTGCGGCGGTCGCGAAGTTCCGTGTCGCGTCCACCCCGCGCATGTTCGACCGGCAGACCAGCGAGTGGAAGGACGGCGAGAGCCTCTTCCTCACCTGCTCGGTGTGGCGGCAGGCCGCGGAGAACGTCGCCGAGTCCCTCACCAAGGGGACGCGTGTCATCGTGCAGGGCCGCCTCAAGCAGCGGTCGTACGAGGACCGGGAGGGCGTCAAGCGCACGGTCTTCGAGCTGGAGGTGGACGAGGTCGGCGCCAGCCTGCGCAGCGCCACGGCCAAGGTCACCCGTGCCAGCGGGCGCGGCGGCCAGGGCGGTGGCGGCGGCTGGGGCGGCCCCGAGGGCGGCGGTCAGCCCGGCGGCCAGGGCGGCCGCGGTGGCGGTCAGGGCGCGCCCGCGGGCGACCCCTGGGCCACGGGCGCGCCGGCCGGCGGCCAGGGCGGCGGCGGTGGCGGCTGGGGCGGCGGTGGCGGTGGCTACTCGGACGAGCCCCCGTTCTGACGGACGGCTCCCACCCAACTTCTGTTTGAACTCACCGGAGAGACACCATGGCGAAGCCGCCTGCGCGCAAGCCCAAGAAGAAGGTTTGCGTCTTCTGCAAGGAGAAGATCTCCTACGTCGACTACAAGGACACGAACCTGCTGCGGAAGTTCATTTCCGACCGCGGCAAGATCCGTGCCCGCCGGGTCACCGGCAACTGCACCCAGCACCAGCGCGACGTCGCCACGGCCGTGAAGAACAGCCGTGAGATGGCGCTGCTGCCCTACACCTCGACCGCGCGATAAGGAACGGGTGGCTCACGCATCATGAAGATCATCCTGACCAACGAGGTCTCCGGCCTCGGCGCGCCCGGCGATGTCGTCGAGGTGAAGGACGGGTACGCCCGCAACTACCTGCTGCCCCGCGGTGTCGCCATCCGGTGGACCCGCGGTGGTGAGAAGGACGTCGAGCAGATCCGCCGCGGTCGCAAGATCCGCGAGATCGCCTCGATCGAGCAGGCCAACGAGGTGAAGACCCAGCTCGAGGGCGTCACGGTCCGGCTGAAGGTCCGTGCCGGCACGGGCGGCCGGCTGTTCGGCTCGGTCACGCCGGCCGACATCGCCACCGCCGTGAAGAGCGCGGGCGGCCCCGATGTGGACAAGCGCCGCATCGAGCTGACCACGCCGATCAAGAGCCTCGGCACGCACCGGATCTCCGTCCGGCTGCACCCCGAGGTCGTCGCGAACGTCGGCCTCCAGGTGGACGCCGCGAAGTGACCCGCGCGATGGCCGCGCCCCGTCCGAGCGGCGGTGCGCGGCCATCGGTGTGTCCGGGTAGCGCCGGCGTCAGGCGCGGGCCGCTCCGGTGACCACCCAGCGGCCCGTTCGCGCGCGGAGCGCGAGGGTGACGAGCCGCGTGGCCATCATCAGGCCGCCGAAGACCCACCACAGCGCGGTGATGCCGCCGCCGAGCACGGGCACGAGGAGTGCCACCGGGGCGAAGACGGCGAGGGTCACCAGCATGGCGCCCGCCAGGTAGAGGCCGTCCCCGGCGCCCATGAGGACCCCGTCCAGCACGAACACCACGCCCGCGACCGGCTGGCAGACGGCGGCCACGAGCAGCACGGGCAGCAGGTGGCCGCGTACGTCCTCGTCCCCGGTGAACAGGTGCAGCAGCACCGGTGCGGCGGCGGCCGTGAGCAGGCCAAGGACCAGTCCCGAGACGACGCCCCAGCGCACCATGCGGGCGCAGGCCGAGCGCGCTCCGGGGGCGTCGCCGGCGCCGAGGTAGCGGCCGATGATCGCCTGGCCGGCGATGGCGATGGCGTCGAGGGCGAACGCGAGGAGCGTCCACACGGTGAGCGCGATCTGGTGGGCGGCGATCTCGGCGTCGCCGAAGCGGGCGGCCACGGCGGTGGTGATGAGCAGGACGGCGCGCAGTGACAGTGTGCGGATGAGGAGCGGCGCTCCGGCGCGGGCGTTGCCGAGGAGACCGGCGGCGCTCGGGCGGAGGTCGGCGCCGTGCCGGCGGGCGCCGCGGACGACCACGCGCAGGTAGGCGGCGGCCATGCCGAACTGGGCGGCGACCGTGCCCCAGGCGGACCCCGCGACGCCGAGGCCGAGGCCGTAGATGAAGAGCGCGTTGAGCAGGAGGTTGGCGGCGAAGCCGGCGACGGCGACACGCAGCGGGGTGCGGGTGTCCTGGAGGCCGCGCAGAATGCCGGTGGCGGCCAGAACCATGAGCATGGGCGGGATGCCGGCGGCGCTCACGCGCAGGTAGGTCGTGGCGTGGGGGGCGGCGGTGGCCGATGCGCCGAAGAGGTCCACGAGGGCGGGCGCGGTGGCGAGCACCACGGTGAACAGGACGGTGCCGAGGAGGAGGGCCAGCCAGACGCCGTCCATGCCGCGCCGGATCGCGGTGGCCAGGTCGCCGGCGCCGACGCTGCGGGCGACGGCGGCGGTGGTGGCGTAGGCGAGGAAGACGAACACGTTGACGACCGTGCCGAGCAGGGCGGCGGCCACGCCGAGGCCGGCGAGCTGCGGGGTGCCGAGGTGTCCGACCATGGCGCTGTCGGCCATGAGGAACAGCGGCTCGGCGACGAGTGCGCCGAACGCGGGGAGCGCGAGGGCGAGGATCTCCCGGTCGTGGCGGCGTGCGCCCGGGACGGTGGCTGGCATGCTCCGATCCAAACATCCACAGGTAAGAGATGCAATGGTGAACTGACCCTTACTTCGTGCTGGTGGTCACACGCTGTCGCGGCCGGTGCGGCGGCGCGCGGAGGGAAGGTTCGAACTTTTTTCCACCCACAGGTGGTGGATGGTGAACCCGCAGGTCAGGCGGCTTTTTCGATGATCTTGATCGGGTTCTCCACAGCGTTGTCCCCCGCCGGACCCCCCGTCGTCCACAGGAAAGGGGCGGCTGTCCACAGGGTGCGATCTGAAATCCACATAGCCTGTGGATAACTTGGTTGGTCCTCTTCCGCCGGGGCTCGTAGCGTAGGCCCCGCACCGGCCGGTGGATGTCAGAGCTGTGCCGTATCACTGAGAAACGACGGGGCGGTTCGCCTGGCCGGGAGGAGGCGGGATCGATGGCTGATCTCGAACACGCGGGTCCTTCGTGGGACGACATCGAGACGGCGGAGCGGACGGTCGTCTCCCGGCCCCGGCGCAGCGCCGAGGGCGAGCCGGACGAGAGAGCCGCCTTCGAGCGCGTCCCGCCGCAGGACCTGGCCGCCGAGCAGTCCGTGCTGGGCGGCATGCTGCTGTCGAAGGACGCCATCGCCGATGTCGTGGAGGTCCTGCGGGGTCAGGATTTCTACAAGCCGGCCCACGAGACGATCTACGCCGCCATCCTCGACCTGTACGCCCGGGGCGAGCCGGCCGACCCGATCACCATCTCGGCCGAGCTGACGAAGCGCGGCGAGCTGGCCAAGGTCGGCGGCGCCGGCTATGTGCACCAGCTCGTCCACATGGTCCCGACGGCGGCCAACGCGGAGTACTACGCGGAGATCGTCCACGACCGGGCGGTTCTGCGCCGCCTCGTACAGGCCGGCACGCGTATCACCCAGATGGGCTATGCGGCGGACGGCGACGTCGACGACATCGTGAACAGCGCGCAGGCCGAGGTCTACGCGGTCACCGAGCAGCGCACCGCCGAGGACTACCTGCCGCTCGGCGAGATCATGGAGGGCGCGCTCGACGAGATCGAGGCGATCAGCAACCGCAGCGGCGAGATGACGGGCGTCCCCACGGGCTTCACCGATCTCGACTCGCTGACGAACGGCCTGCACCCCGGCCAGATGATCGTGATCGCGGCTCGTCCTGCGATGGGCAAGTCCACTCTGGCGCTCGACTTCGCCAGGGCCTGCTCCATCAAGCACAAACTGCCCAGCGTGATCTTCTCCCTGGAGATGGGGCGCAACGAGATCGCGATGCGCCTGCTGTCCGCCGAGGCGCGCGTCGCCCTGCACCACATGCGGTCCGGCAGCATGACCGACGAGGACTGGAACCGGCTCGCCCGCCAGATGGCCGAGGTCAACGAGGCCCCGCTCTACATCGACGACTCCCCCAACCTGTCGATGATGGAGATCCGCGCCAAGTGCCGTCGCCTGAGGCAGCGCAACGACCTCCGGCTCGTCGTCATCGACTACCTCCAGCTCATGCAGAGCGGCGGCAGCCGGCGGCCCGAGAGCCGGCAGCAGGAGGTCTCCGAGATGTCCAGGAACCTGAAGCTGCTCGCGAAGGAGCTGGAGGTACCGGTCGTGGCCCTCTCCCAGCTGAACCGAGGTCCTGAGCAGCGCACCGACAAGAAGCCCATGGTCTCCGACCTGCGCGAGTCGGGCTCGATCGAGCAGGACGCGGACATGGTGATCCTGCTGCACCGCGAGGACGCGTACGAGAAGGAGTCGCCGCGCGCGGGCGAGGCGGACCTCATCGTCGCGAAGCACCGCAACGGCCCGACGGCCACCATCACCGTGGCGTTCCAGGGTCACTACTCACGCTTCGTCAACATGGAGGGCGGCTTCTGAGGCGCCCGTCGCTTCGGGACCCGTCGGAGAACGCCCTCTAACGCGCCTTCTGCACGTGGGCGGTACAGGAATCGAGAGGGCTGCCGTCCGCGCCGGTCGGCACGATCTCCGGTACGGGGATTCCGTGCCCGTCGACGAGGGTGGAGCGGGCCTCACCGGGGGCGAAGGCGTGGCGCTCCCCCCACTGGCGCAGGGTGAGGATGACGGGGAAGAGGTCGCGCCCGGCGTCGGTGAGGACGTACTCCTGGCGGCGGCCCGACGGCGCGGCGCGCTGGGCGAGAAGTCCGTACGAGGTGAGCCGTCGCAGGCGCTCGGTGAGGATGTTGCGGGCGATCCCGGTTCGTCGCCGGAACTCGGTGAACGATCGCGCTCCGTCCATCGCATCGCGGATGACGAGGAAGCTCCACCTGTCGCCGACGAAGTCGAGGGCGCGGGCGACGGGACAGTCGGGGTCGGTCCAGTCGGGCTTCGGGGCGCGCAGGGCGGTGCGCGGCATGACACCTCCGATGAGTTGCTTATTGAAACCATCATGCCCTACCGTCAAAATGGTTGCAATCAGCTACTCACTGGGGTTGGGGCGCGATGGACGTGTGGCGGCGGCTTCTGCTCGCGGCGGTGTGCGGTGTCGCCGTGGCCGGCATCTATGCGGCACAGCCGGTTCTGGAACCGATGGGGCGTGACCTCGGACTGCCGGCATCGCAGGCGGGATGGATCGTCGCGACCGGCCAGTTCGGCTACCTGGCAGGGCTGGTGCTCCTGGTGCCGCTCGGCGATGTGGTCATCGACAGGCGCCGGCTCATCGCCGTGCATCTGGCGGTCACCGCGACGGGCATGCTCCTCACGGCATCCGTGTCGGCAGCGTGGACGGCGTTCGCCGGGCTCGCGGTGTCCGGGCTGTTCGCGGTCGTCGTGCAGATCACGGTGGCCTACGCCGCATCGGTGTCGCCGCCCGCCGACCGCGGACGGAACATCGGCTTCGTGACCTCGGGCGTCGTGGTCGGCATCCTGGGCGCGCGCGTCGTCACCGGCACGCTCGCCGATGTGTGGGGCTGGCGGAGTGTCTACGCCGCGGTGGCGGTGCTGTCGCTCGGGCTCGCGGCCGTCGTTCTCGTCACCCTGCCACCGGAGGCGGGACCCGGCCGGCCCACGGGGTACCGGCAGGCCCTCGCCTCACTCGGCGGACTCTTCGGTCAGCGTCTCCTGCTGACGCGGGGACTCATCGCGTTCTTCGCGTTCGCCTCCTTCGGGACGCTGTGGAGCGGGCTGTCCCTGCCGCTCGCGGACGCGCCGTGGCACCTGGACGAGAGCCGGATCGGACTGTTCGGCATCGCGGGGCTCGCCGGCGCGCTCGGCGCCGCACGGGCGGGGCGGTGGGCGGACGCCGGACGGACGGCTCGGGTCACCGGCCTCGCGCTCACGCTGCTCGTCCTCTCGTGGGCGGCGATCGCGCACCTGCCGTGGACACTGGGGCTCCTCGTCATCGGGATCGTCGCCCTCGACTTCGCCGTCCAAGCCGTGCACGTGAGCAACCAGCACGTGCTCACCTCGGCGCACCCCGGGCGCACCAGCAGCGTCACCGGCGCCTACATGGTCTTCTACTCGCTCGGCTCCGCCGTCGGCGCAGCCGCGACCACCGCCATGTACGCCGCCCACGGCTGGGCGGGCTCCAGTCTCCTCGGGGCCGGATTCGCGGTCTGCGCGATGGCCGTATGGGCGACGGACAGGCTTCCCCCGGGAGCGCGGACACCCGTCGCTCGCCGGAAGGAAGCAGAACACCACATCTCCGCGTGAAGAAGCCGAGGGATCAGAGGTCGTCGCCCAGCTCCTGCAGCAGGCGTGCCTTGGACCGGGCGCCGACCAGGGAGCGCACCGGTTCGCCCGCGCGGAAGAGCATCAGGGTCGGCATGGACAGGACGCCGTACCTGGCCGTCGTGACCGGGTTGTGGTCCACGTTCAGGCTGACGACGCGCAGGGAGTCCCCCCGTTCCGCCGCGAGCGAGGCGAGGACCGGTGCGACCATCCGGCAGGGCGGGCACCAGTCGGCGGTGAAGTCCACCAGGACGGGGACGGGGGACGCGAGCACCGTCGTGGCGAAGTCGTCGTCGGTGGTCTCGGTGAGGGGGGCGTGTCCGGAGGTGGTCGGCGGCATGCTGTTCTCCTCGGTGCGGGGTCAGGCCGGGGGCCGGTGGGCGGTCAGTTCGCAGAGCGGCCGGGGCGGTGCCGGGGGAGCGGCCCGCTCGGCCCGGGCGAGGCGTTCCCTGACGGTGTCGCGGATGGCGCTCAGCTCCTCGATGCACGCCTCGAGCTCGGCCAGCTTGTCGCGGTACATCGCCAGCGAGCCGGCACAGGTGTCGCCGCTCGGGTGTCCGGCCCGCAGGCAGTCCAGGAACGGGCGGGTCTCCTCCAGCCCGAAGCCGAACGCCTGGAGCGCCTGGATCTGGCGCAGCAGGCGCAGGTCACCGCTGTCGTAGGTGCGGTACCCGTTCGCGTCCCTGCGGGAGGCGAGGAGCCCCAGGGACTCGTAGTGCCGCAGGGCGCGGGGTGTCGTCCCGGCGAGCGCGGCGAGTTCTCCGATACGCATGCGCGGTTCCCTTCCGACGACGGCACGGTGCAGAGCCGGTCTGTCGTCGCGACCGTATGCCTTGACGTCGGCGTCAAGGCCAGCGTCCGCCGGAACCGGTATCGCGGGCGGGCGGCGCGGCTTGACCTTCGAGTGGGCTGAACGTCCAGCATCGTCCATATGGCCGATGAGGAGGACGGCGGACTGCCGGCGATCGGTGCCTTCGCCCGCCGGGTGGGGCCGGCCCCGAGCGCGCTGCGGTTCTACGACGACTGCGGTCTGCTCCGCCCGGAGCGTGTGGACGCGGCGGGGTACCGCCGGTATGCCCCCGGGCAGGAGGCGCGTGCCGTGCCGTTCTGCGCGATGCGCTGTCGGACGCGGTGTCACCGTTCGTGCTGCGCTCGGGCGACCTGGGCGCGATCTGTACGGGCGGGCGGGTGCGGGTGGCGTTCGACCCGGACGTGCTGATCGAGGTGCCGGCGGAGTCCGGGCCGGTCGTGGTGCGGTCCGCCGACCAGGGGACGTTCACGACGCTCGTCATGCCGGTACGGGGCTGGCGGGGGGCGGGGGAAGCCACTGGACGCCGCCCGAGACGCGTGAAATCATATGCGGCATGTCGAATACTGATGCAGTGGAGTGGCCGGCCGGCTTCCGTGCGGTCACCGCGCACGCGGGGGTCCGTGAGGCCGGCGACGACCTGTCGGTCATCGTCTCCGACCGGCCGGCCGTCAGCGCGGCCATGTTCACGCGCAGCCGGTTCGCCGGGCCGTCCGTGGTGGTCAGCCGGCGGCACGCGGCGGGGCGGCGGCTGCGGGCGATCGTCACGCTGGCCTCCAACGCCAACGTGGCGACCGGTGAGCAGGGCGCGGCCGACGCGACGGAGATCGCCGGCCATGTGGCGCGGCTGACCGGCGTCGCCGAGGACGAGGTGCTCATCAGTTCGACGGGCGTCATCGGCAGGCCGCTGCCGATGGGGCCGATCAGGGCGCGGCTGACCGGTGCGTGGGGCGCGTTCGACGCGGATCCGACGGCCGTGGCCCGCGCCATGATGACGACCGACACCCGGCCCAAGACGGCGGTCCGCGCGGTCGGTGGCGCCCGCATCGTGGGGGTGGCCAAGGGCGTCGGCATGATCGAGCCGAACATGGCGACGATGCTCGCGTACCTCGTCACCGACGCCGAGGTCGGGGCGGACGAACTGGACGGCGCGCTGCGGGCGGCGGTGGACGACACGTTCAACTCGCTCAGCGTCGACAGCGACACCTCCACGTCCGACACCGTCGCGGTGATCGCGGGCGGCGCGGCGGGCCCCGTGGACGCGGTGGCGTTCGCCGCGGCCCTGCGGGAGGTGTGCCTCGATCTGACCGAGCAGCTCGCCAGGGACGGCGAGGGCGCGACCAAGCTGCTGCGGGTCACGGTCGAGGGCGCGCGGGACCGTGAGCAGGCCAAGCGGGTGGCCAAGAGCATCGTCAACTCGCCGCTCGTCAAGACGGCCGTGCACGGCGCCGACCCCAACTGGGGGCGGGTCGTCATGGCGGTCGGCAAGAACAGCGACGACCTGGACATCGAGCAGGAGAAGGTCACCGTGCGGTTCGGTGACGTCGAGGTCTACCCCGCCGAGCAGACCGGCGAGGTGCTGGCCCGGCTGACGCGGGTCATGAGCCAGGACGAGGTGGACATCGGCGTGACGCTCGGTATCGGCGAGGGCCGGGCGACGGTGTACGGCTGCGACCTGTCGGACGGCTATGTCAGGATCAACGCCGACTACACCACGTAACGAATTGTCAGTGGCCCCGGGTAAGGTCGCCACCATGAGACAGCAGATGCTCACTGCAAGTGATCGTGGTGGCGAGGAAGCGGCGCCGGCCGCCGTGCGGGAAACGGTGGCGGCCGTGGCGCGGCGGCACGGCGTCCCGTCCGCGGCGGTGCGCCCGGTGCCGGTCGCGGGCGAGGCGGCGTACACCTGGTACCTCGGGGACGGGCTGGTCGCCAAGGTCGCGCGGCGGTCGCCCGGGCCGGTCGCCGACCTGCGGAAGGAGGCCGTCGTCATCCCGTACGCCGCGCGGCTCGGGGTGCGCGTGCCCGAGATCGTCGAGGACGGCGGCGCGGCGGACGTCCCGTACCTCCTGCTGCGCCGGATACGGGGCACGGTGCCCGGCGGTGGCGAGCCGTCGCCGGCCGTCCACCGCGCGCTGGGCCGTGAGCTCGCCCTCCTGCACGGGGCCGGGCCGCCGGCTTCCGCGCTCCCCGGTGTGCCGGTGGAGGACGTGGCGGGAGATCCGCGGCCGGGCGTGGACCGCTCGGCGGCGGAGGGGTGGATCGGCCCGGGGCCGGCGCGCTGGCTGGGGGACTGGTGCGACCGGCTCACCGGGCTCGCGGCGCAGGCGGTGGTCCGGCCGGTCCTGATCCACGGCGACGTCTCCGCGCTGAACATCCTGGTGGACGCTCCCGCGGACGGTGGTGCGGTGACACTGGTCGACTGGGGGGACGCGGCGGTCACCGACCCGGCGGTCGAGTTCGCGAAGGTGCCGCCGAGGTCGCTCGGCGACGTGTTCACCGGGTACGGGGTCCCGCCGGGCGAGGCCGGCGTGTGGTGGGCGCGCGTCCTGCTGCTCCACCTGAGCTGGGCCGTCGCCCGGCTCGGGGACGGCCCCCGGCCTGGAGCGCCGCACTGGAGCGCCCAGCCCGGGAACCGCCTGCTCGAACTGCTCCGTCTCTTCGCGGACCCGGACGGCGGCGCCCCGGCGGTGCCGGACGCCGTCAGGCCGGTGCCGGTTCGATGAGGTCCCAGCGGTTGCCGTACCGGTCGGCGATCACGACGACCCGGCCGTACGGCTCGTTCCTCGGCTCCCCCTCGAAGGAGACACCGGCCTCCTTCAGACGGCGGCAGTCGGTGTCGAAGGTGTCGGTGTAGAGGAAGAAGGCGACCCGGCCGCCGGTCTGGTCGCCGACGCGGGCGGTCTGCCGTTCACCGTCCGCGCGGGCGAGCAGCAGGCCCGTCTGGGCGTCCCGGCCCGGCGCGACGACGACCCAGCGCTTGTTGGGCCTGCCCGGTTCGTGGACGGGCAGGTCGGAGAGGAGTTCGAAGCCGAGGACGGAGGTGTAGTAGGCGATGGCCTCGTCGTAGTCGGGGACGAGGAGCGTGATCAGTCCGAGATGGCGCACGGCAGCAGCGTGCCACGATGGGGAACCATGTACAGGGAACGACCGGCGCGCTCGGCGGTGCTCGGCGCGGCGCGGGTGTGGCGGGGCACGGCCGGGCCGGGCGGTCGGATCCTGCCGGACGGGTGCATGGACCTGCTGTGGGACGGCGCGTGTCTGACGGTGGCCGGCCCGGACCGGCGGGCGTTCGTCGTCCCGGATACGGGGCGGCGCGTGGAGACGGTCGGTGTGCGGTTCGAACCGGGCGTGGGACCCGCCGTATTCGGGGTGCGGGCGGACGAGCTGACCGGGCTGCGCGTCCCCCTGGCGGACCTGTGGTCGCCGCGCGCCGTGCGGGAGCCCGCCGAACGGCTGGGGTCCATCGCGCCGGGCGGCCGGACCGGCGATGCGCTGGAGGCGTTCGCGGCACGGTTGCTCGCCCGGTCGGCCTCGCCGCCGCCCGCGTGGCGCCGGGAGGCGGTGGCGGCCCTCGGCGCGGGGCTCGGAGTGGCGGCCACGGCGCGCCGGACCGGGCTGGGCGAGCGGCAGTTCAGACGGTGGTGCACCGGGGCGTTCGGCTACGGGCCGAAGACGCTGGGCCGCATCCTCCGCCTGCAGCGGGCCCTGCGGTACGGGGACGCCGGGGTGCCGGCGGCGTCGGTGGCCGCGCTGGCCGGGTACGCGGACCAGGCGCACCTGGCGCGCGACGTGCGTGACCTGGCCGGTGTGCCGTGGTCGCGGCTGCGACGCGACCGGCGCCCTGCCGGCGGCGCGTCCTGACGCGGGACGGCTCCGGGCCCCGCGCGGCCGCCCCACCCGGGTCCCGGGCGGCGCGGCGAGCGGGGACGGCTCGGCCGGGGCGCTGCCGGGCCGGGACGGGGCTCAGCTGGGGCTCTCCGCCTGGGGGAGCGGCGCGAACAGGTCCACCGGGTTGCCGTCCGGGTCGAGGACGATGGCGTAGCGCTGGCCCCAGAAGGCGTCCCAGGGCGCCTTCTCACCGGTGTAGCCGGCCTGCGTCAGCTCCGTCCACAGGGTGTCGACCTCGGTCGGTCCCTCGCACAGGAAGGCCAGGCTGAGCCGGTGCCCGCCCTGCGGCGGCGTCCAGTCCGGGAGGAACGCGCGCACCGTGTCCGCCGTGTCCCAGGCGAGCCGTCCGCCGCCCGGCAGGGTGATCTCCACGTGCGGCTGCCTGTCCGCGTCGGCCGGGACGGCGAGCCCGAGGCGCCGGTAGAACGCCAGGGAGGCGGCCATGTCGTCGGTGATGATGCCGAACAGGTCGAGTCGAGGTGTCATGCCCGCAGGCTACGCACGGGCCTCGGCCCGGTTCTTGAAGGAATCGGCCGTGTCGGTGTCCGCGGCGCGTCGCAGGTCAGGCGGCCGGCCGGAGCGTGCGGACGGCCGCGGCGAGCGGGGCGAGCTCCGGCCGCCGCTCGGCGTCGGCGAGGGCCTCGGCGAGCGCGCGGTCGTTCGTCGGCCCCGCCTCGGCGAGCAGCCGGGCGCCCGCCGCGGTGACGTCCGTGTAGATGCTGCGCCGGTCGGTGGGGCAGAGGTAGCGGGAGAGCAGGCCGCGGTCCTCCAGGCGGGTCACCAGGCGGGTGGTGGCGCTGAGGCTGAGGACGACGGCGTCGGCCAGCTCGTTCATCCGGAAGTGGCCGCCGTCCCCGTCGTGCTGCCCGCTGAGGACGCCGAGCACGGAGAACTCGCGCACGCTGATGCCGTGCGCGGACTGGAGGGCCTTCTCGATGTGGCTCTCGATGCGGTTGTGCAGGGCCGAGAGGGCGCACCAGCTCTGCGCGAGGGCCGGCTCCGGTCGTGACATGGCCCTCTCCCTTCGGCGCGGCGGACTCCACCAGGGTAAGCGACCGCGCAATATTCGGCGCGGGCCGCTAGAGGGCTACCGGTAATAGGCGCGTCAGCAATATAGCGCGCTTGCAACTATCGGCGTACGCGCGTACTGTCGCCGTCCTGTGCGGTCATCCACCAACCGAGGAGGGGACTCCCGTGCCCGTCGCACTCCTGGCCCTGGCGATCGGTGCGTTCGGCATCGGCACCACCGAGTTCGCCGTCACCGGTCTGCTGCCGCAGTTCGAGGCCGAGTTCGGCGTGTCCACCTCGACGGCGGGCGCCACCGCCACGGGGTACGCGCTCGGCGTCGTGATCGGCGCGCCCGTCATCGCGATCCTCGGGGCCAAGGCGCCCCCGAAACGCGTCCTCACCGCGATGATGGTCCTCTTCGTCCTCGGCAACGCCCTCTCGGCCGTCGCCCCCGCCTTCTCCGTGCTGCTCGCCGGCCGGGTCGTCTCCTCCCTCGCCCACGGCGCGTTCTTCGGCATCGGGTCGGTGGTCGCCGCGCGCATGGTGGCCCCCGGGCAGCGGGCGCGTGCCATCGCGCTGATGTTCACCGGCCTGACGGTCGCGAACGTCGCGGGCGTCCCCCTGGCCACCCTCATCGGACAGCGCCTCGACTGGCGCATCAGCTTCGCCGCCATCGCGGGCGTCGGGGTCGTGGCACTCGCCGGAGTCCTCCTCCTCGTCCCCGCCGACGCCGGCCGCACGTCCGCACAGCCCCAGGCCCGGGGACGGGCCGGCTCGCTGCGCGCCGAACTGGCCGCCCTCCGCCACCCGCAGGTGCTGCTCGCGCTCGGCATGACGATCCTCGGCTTCGGCGGCGTGTTCGCCGCCATCACGTACATCGCCGAGATGATGACCGGAAGCGCCGGCTATGCGGAGAGCGACGTCACGTGGCTGCTGATCCTCTTCGGTGCCGGCATGGTGGTGGGCAACCTCGTCGGCGGCCGGTACGCGGACCGAGCCCCGATGCGGCTGCTCGCCGTGACGATCGGCGGTCTCGCCGCGCTCCTCGCCCTGTTCACGGTGACGGCGCACGACAAGGCGGCGGCGGCCGTGACGCTCACGCTGATCGGCGCGTTCGGCTTCGCCTCGGTCCCCCCGCTGCAGAAGCGCGTCCTCGACCACGCGGGCGGAGCGCCGACCCTGGCGTCCGCGCTGAACATCGGCGCCTTCAACCTCGGCAACGCGCTCGCCGCCTGGCTCGGCGGCCTCGTCCTGGCCACCGGAGCCGACGCCACCAGGGCCAACCTGGTGGGCAGCGGCATGGCCCTGGCGGCGCTCGCGCTCGCGGGCGCCGCCGCCGTCCTGGAGCGGCGCGGTGCTCCCCGTGCCGGGAGCGGCGGGCGGGTCGCCGCCGCATCCCCCCGGACGGCCCCCGCCGCCACGGAAGCCCCGCCCGCCGGCGCGCCCAGGTGACCCGACGGGGCTCCGCCGTACTCGCGCCGTGTGCTCCTCCGTTTCACGGGTAACCGGAACCTCGGCGAACGAATGACCTGAACGAGACGCAAGCGACACGAATGTGACGGAGGCGGAGATGGCAGGGCATTACGCGAGTACGCGACAGAACAGCAACGCCATGGCGGTGGCGAGCCTCGTCTGCGGCATCGTCGGCCTGTTCCTGGCCGGGATACCCCTCGGTGTGATCGCCATCGTGCTCGGCATGCTCGCGAACCGCGGCACCCCGACCGGTATGGCAAAGGCCGGTGTCATCCTCGGAGCGATCGACATCGTCCTGGCGATCGTGGCGATCGCCGCGATGGGCGGTGGCGGGTGGTACATCGGCGGCTGACCCCGCGCCGCCACGCGGTGCCGACCACGGCCCGTACCGGATTCCCTGCCGGTGCGGGCCGTGACGCGTGTGCTCCCGTACCACTCTTGAGGCCGCGGTGGGCCGGTGGTAGGCAGGGGACATGAGCTACGGATACATCGGCAGCATGCGCACACAGCCCGGCCGCCGCGACGAGGTGATCGGCCTGCTGCTGCGCTCCGCCGACGCGCTGAAGGACCACGGCTGCCGGGCGTACGTGGTGGCCCGCGCGGCCGGCGACCCGGATCTGATCTGGGTCACGGAGGTCTGGACGGACAAGGAGGCGCACGACGCGTCCCTGCGCCTGCCCGCGGCTCAGGAGTCGATCCGGGCGGCGATGCCCCTGCTGACCGGTGAGTTCACCCGCGAGGAGACCGAGATCGCGGGCGGCCTCGGGGTCTGATTCCGGCCACCGTGCCGCACACTGGCGACGTGACCCCGATACACCTCGCCAAGGGCGCGAACATGCCGGTCGGCGTCCCCTCGGTGCGGGCCGTCCTGTCCTGGACGGCCGCGCCGGGCGGACCGGACGCCGACGCCTCCGCGCTGCTGCTGACCGCCGACGGACGCGTCCGCGACGACCACGACTTCGTCTTCTACAACCAGCCGGTCCATCCCGCCGGCGCGGTACGGCACCTCGGCAAGCAGCCGGGCACCGACACCGTGGAGGTGGACCTCGCAGCGCTCGAACCCGGCGTCGAACGAGTGCTGCTCGCCGCGTCGGCGGACGGCGGGACGTTCGGCGGGCTCGCCGACCTGCGCATGCTGCTGCTGGACGCGGCGACCGGCCGGGAACTCGCCGTCTTCCCCATGACGGCGGCGGCGGAGACGGCGTTCATCGGCGGCGAGCTGTATCTGCGCTCCGGCCAGTGGAAGTTCCGTGCGGTGGGGCAGGGGTACGACAGCGGCCTCGCGGGCCTCGCCACCGACTTCGGCATCGGCGTGGACGACGACGCGCCCCCGCCCGTGCCGGAACCGGAGCCCGCCGCGCCCGCGGTACGTCTCACCAAGGGCGAGGAACGCCTGCCCGTCGACATGCGGGGGCGGCTCTCCCTGCGCAAGGAACAGATCGCCGTCAGCCTCGCCAAGCGTGGGGCCGGCGGGGTCCGCGCCCGCGTCGTCCTCGTCCTGGACGCCTCCGGGTCGATGAGCCACCTGTACCGCGAGCGCGTCGTCCACGGCGTCGTGGAGCGCATGGCCGCCGTCGCCGCGAGCCTCGACGACGACGGCGCGATGCAGGCGTGGACCTTCGCGTCGAAGCCGGCCCGGCTGCCGGACCTCGCACTGGGCGACCTCCCGCGCTGGCTGGAACTGCACGTCCGCGGCTCGGAGATGGGCCGGAAGGCCAGGCGCGGGAAACTGACCGACGGCCAGGTGGACATGTCCCGCATCGGCTTCGGCAACAACGAGCACCTCGTCATCGGGCAGGTCCGCTCCTTCGTGAAGGGCTCGTCCGCGACCGTGCCGACGCTCGTGCTGTTCTTCTCGGACGGCGGCGTCTACCAGAACGCGCTCATCGAGAAGCAGCTGCGGGCCGCGGCGGACGAGCCGGTCTTCTGGCAGTTCGTGGGCCTCGGCAGCGGCGGCTTCGGTGTGCTGGAGCGGTTCGACACCCTGCCGGACCGCGAAATCGACAACGTCGGCTTCTTCGCGGTCGACGACATCGCCGCCATGGCCGACGCCGACCTGTACGACCGGCTGCTGTCGGAGTTCCCGGCGTGGCTGACGGCGGCGCGCGCGGCCGGCGTCATCGGGGACTGACGCGCTCCGTCCCGGCCGGGCCGGGGAGCCCCTCCGCCGGCACGTCCGAGACGGCCGACTCCGGTGCGGCCGGGACGCCCCACCGCTCCGCCGCGATCCGTACGGCCGCCGCGGCCTGCTCGTGCGCGGGAGCCCCCCAGCCCAGCAGCTCCGCGGCCTGCGCCGGTGTCGCGAGCAGGCGCGGGTAGGTGAGGCCGGTCGCCGGGTCGGGAGCGGCGGGGCCGATGCCGGTCAGCCGCCCGGCCATGGCGACACGGGCGCAGGGGCCGAGCCCCTGGTGCCCGCCCGCAGCGTCGGGGACGTGGCCGAGGACGCGGGGATCCGTGACCCTGGCGGCGGCCGTGTCGTACGCCTCCCGCACGAGCGCGGCGCCGGGATCGCCCCCGTCGCGTCCCACCAGGGGGCCGCCGGGCAGGAGGATGTGCCGCCCGCCCGGGTGGACGAGCAGCAGCACCCGTCCGTCGGGCGCGAAGAGCCACCCCCACGAGCGCACCGGCGGCAGCGCCGTGGGCAGCTCGGTCCCCGGCCGCCAGGGCCGGGACGCCCCGTCGCCCGGCCTGCCGACGACCCGGTGCCGGTCGAGGACCGGCAGCGGCCCGGCGTGCCGGCCGTCCTGGAGGTAGACGGGCCCGGGCCGGCCCCACCGCGCCCGCAGCGCGGCCAGCAGCCGGCGCGCCTCGCCCGGCGCCATGCGCGCCGCCGCCTCCTCGGCGGGGAGGAACCGCGCGCCCGCCAGCTCGTCGGCCGGCAGGCGGAGCCGGCCGACGGTCTCGGTGGGCAGGGTGCCGCCGTCGAAGACGAAGTGGACATCGCCGGGGAACGGCAGGTCGTCCGGGATGCCCTCCGCGCGCGGCCCCACGTGGTCCACGGCGAGGACACCGCTCGGCCGCAGGTCGAGGCCGGTCTCCTCGGCGATCTCGCGGCGGCAGCCCTCGGCCGGGGTCTCCCCCGCCTCGACGCCCCCGCCGGGGAGCAGCAGCGTGTCGCGGTACGTCGGCTCGACGACGAGGACGCGGCCGTACGGATCGGTGATGACGGCCGTCGCGCTGAGCCAGACCGCATGGCGGGAGGCGGCGTACTCGGCGTTCGTCATGTCGGGTTCCCGGGCCGGCCGGGGCTGCGGGACCTGCCCGGACACGGCGGCGGGTCGGGCGTGCTGCATGGGGGGTATCACCTTCGACGGGGTGCGGAGTGGGCCGGTCCCTCCCTAACGCCGCGCCGGGTCGCGAGGACACGGCCGACCGGGGGAGTACCCGCAGCGCGCACTGATCGTCGTATCGAGTGCAGGTCGGACCAATGGGCCGCCCGAACGCTTTCCGCCCGGCCGATCGCGGACGCGGCCGCCGCCGCGGCGCCGGTGCGCGGGCGGCGATGAAGGATCACCCCATGCCACCGCTCGACGCGCGGGTCCCCGCCCTCCTGCTGCGCCTGGACCGCAACCCGTTCCACCACGGCTCGCTGGGAGCGGTCAGGTCGCTGGGACGGGCCGGGGTCGAGGTCCACGCGTTCACGGAGTCGGACGACGTGCCGCTGGCCCGCTCCCGCCACCTCGCAGCCGCGCACCCGTTCCCCGGCGACCCGGCCTCCCCCGACGCCGTCGCCCGCGCGCTCCTGGCCGCGGCACGGCGGATCGGGCGGCCCGCGGCGCTGATCCCGATGGACGACCTCGGCGCCCTCACCGCGGCCCGTATCGCCCCGCGGATCGCGTCCGCGTTCCTGCTGCCCGGCGCCCCGCCCGACGTGGTCGAGGCGGTGGCGGACAAGGCGGCGCTCGCCGACCTCTGCGCGCGCCACCGCGTACCGCACCCGCGCACCGTCGTGCCCGAAGGCCCGGCCGACGTCACGGCGGCCGTCCGCGCGCTCGGGCTGCCGCTCGTCGCCAAGTGGTCGCGCCCGTGGCTGCTGCCGCCGGGCACGGGGCTGCGCAGCACGGTCGTCGTCCGCACGGCGGCCGATGCGCTGCGGCTTTACGAGCGCGCGCCGCGGGCCGGCAGCCGTCTGCTGCTCCAGCGGTTCGTGCGCGGCGGCCCTGGCGCCGACTGGTTCTTCCACGGGACCTTCGCGGCGGACGGGACATGCCTCCTCGCCGGGACCGGCCGCAAGGACCTGGCGTGGCCGCGACCCGCCGGAGGGACCGCGGTGGGCCGCTGGCTGCCGAACCCGCCGCTCACCGCCCTGGCCCGCGATCTGGCGGCACGCCTCGGCTTCCGCGGCGTCGTGGACCTGGACTTCCGGCGCGACCCGGCAGGGGGCGCGTACCACCTGCTCGACTTCAATCCGCGCCCCGGCGCGCAGTTCCGGCTGTTCGCCGACCGCTCCGGGCTCGACGTCGTCCGCGCGCTGCACCTCGACCTCACCGGGCGGCGTCCCGAGCGGCCGGCACCGGCGCGCCCGGCGGGGGCGTGGCGGACGTTCGTCGTGGAGAGCCACGGGCTCCTCGCGGCGCTGGCGGGGGCAAGGCGGGGCGAGCGGTGGTGG
Source organism: Streptomyces sp. RFCAC02 (assembly GCF_004193175.1). NCBI lineage: Bacteria > Bacillati > Actinomycetota > Actinomycetes > Kitasatosporales > Streptomycetaceae > Streptomyces > Streptomyces sp. RFCAC02. The sequence continues at coordinate 3,156,944 of NZ_SAUH01000001.1, forward strand.
GGCGGCCGGCCGGGCGGGCGGGGGGAGACCGAGTGGGCGTGGTTCGCGGCGGACGACCCGGCGCCGTTCTGCGCCGTGGCGGGGGCGTGGGCGCGCCGCCTGGTGCGCCGGACCGGCAGGACAGTGGGAGAAGGAGACGCCTGATGCATGACCTCGTTGTGGTGGGTGCCGGTCCGTACGGGCTGTCCGTCGCCGCGCACGCAGCGGCCGCCGGACTCGACGTACGGGTGTTCGGGCGGGCGATGGCGTCGTGGCGCGACCACATGCCGGCGGGGATGTACCTGAAGTCGGAGCCCTGGGCCTCCGACCTGTCGGCGCCCGGGGAGGGCACGTCGTTCGCCGCGTACGCCGCCGCGCACGGGCTGCGCGCCGAGCACGGCAGACCGCTGCCGATCGGCGCGTTCACGCGCTACGGCCTGTGGTTCGCGGACCGGCTGCCGGTGCCGGTCGAGGACAGGACGGTCACCGCCGTCCTGCCGCGCGCGCCGGGCTTCCGCCTGGAGACGGCGGACGGGGGCACGGTGGACGCGCGCGCCGTCGCGATGGCGCCGGGGGTGATGCCCTTCGTGCACCTGCCGGGCGCCCTCCGCGACCTGCCGCTGGGGCTGGCGTCCCACAGCAGCGACCACCGGGACCTGGCCCGTTTCCGCGACCGGGACGTCGTCGTGCTGGGGGCGGGACAGGCGGCGCTGGAGACGGCCGCGCTGCTCGCGGAAGAAGGCGCGCGCCCCGTACTGATCGCGCGCGCCGGCGCGATCCGGTGGAACACGCTCCCTCTCCCGCTGCGACGCAGCCCTCTGTCCACCCTGCGCGCCCCCCACAGCGGCCTGGGCACCGGCTGGTCGAGCTGGGCCTGGTCCCGGCTGCCGGGCGCCGTGCGCCTGCTGCCGGCGCAGGCGAGGACGCACATCGCCCGGACCGCTCTCGGCCCCGCGGGCGCCTGGTGGCTGCGGGAGCGCGTGGAGGGCGTGGTGCCGGTGCGGCTCGGCCTGCGGGTCGTCCGTGCCGTGCCGGACGGTGACGCGGCCCGCCTGCGCATCGACCTGGCGCCGACGGAGGGGGCCGGCGTGTGCGAGTCCGCCGAGGCCGACCACGTGATCGCGGCAACCGGGTTCGAGCCGGACCTGCGCCGGCTGCGCGTCCTCGACGCCTCGCTGCGCGAGACGCTGCGGACGGTCCGGGGCACGGCGTCCCCCGATCTGACGGCCGCGTTCGCCTCGTCGCACCCGGGGCTGTTCTTCGCCGGGCTGCTGACGGCGCCGGTGTTCGGGCCTTCGATGCGGTTCGTGTACGGCGCCTCGTTCGCGGCGCCGCGGCTGGTGGCGGGCGTACGGGCGCATCTGGCCGCGACGGAGCCCCGGCCCCGCGCCCTGGCCGCGCGCTGACGCGGGGGGTCGGGGGCCGGCCGGGCCCCGACCCCCCGCCGGCGCCGCGTCGGTCAGGCGGCCAGCCGGGACGCCAGCTCGCGGGCCGTCGAACGGGCGGTCTCGTGGGCGGTGGCCTCCGACTCCTTGGCCTTGTCCAGCAGCGGCGCCATGGCCGGGACCACCGAGGCGAGGGTCAGCTCGGGGACGATGAACGTGACGTCGAGCTGGAGCGAGCCGCCGAGCAGCCACTGCAGGTAGGGGTGGTTGAAGTCGTTGCCCGCCATCGGGGTGCCCTCGGCGTAGGAGCCGCCCCGGCTGGTGACGACGGTCACCGGCTTGCCGGCGATCGTCGAGGTCTCACCGGCCGTGCGGCCGGGGACGATCACGTGGTCGAACCACGACTTCAGCGTGGAGGGGATCGAGTAGTTGTACAGCGGGGCGCCGATCACGACGGCGTCGGCGTTCTCCAGCTCCTCGATCAGCTGCTCGCGCAGCGCGAAGGACTCGGTCTGCTCGGGGGTGCGCTCGGCCGGCGGGGTGTTCTGGGTGTGGTAGGCGATGCCGGTCAGGTGGGGCAGCGGGTCGGCGGCGAGGTCGCGGTAGACGACCGTGCCCTCCGGGTGCTCCTGCTCCCATGTCTCGCGGAACGTGCGCGTGACGGCGCGGGAGACGGACGCGTCGCCGTTGAGCGAGGAGTCGAGGTGAAGGAGCGTGGCCATGGGGACCTCCTGTGGGGCGGTGATCTCAGGTACTGTGGTTACGTACTCAACTATTAGTACCACAGGTAGCTTACTTTTCTGCACCGACGAGAAAGTCTCATATCACCGTTAGGCTGATGACATGCAGGACGCACGGGACAGTGAAGGGGCGGGCGTCTGTACGGAGCCCGGCTCCTCCATCACGCGCGTCTTCGAGGTGTTCGGGAAGCGCTGGACCGGCCTCCTCATCGCCGCACTGCTCACCGGCCCCGGCTACTTCGGCGAGCTCAAGCGTGCCGTCCCCGGAATCAGCGAGCGCATGCTCTCCGACCGCCTCTCCGAGCTGGCAGCCCTCGGCCTCCTCACCCGGCGTGTCGTGGACGGCCCGCCCCTGCGCGTGAGCTACGAACTCACCCGGGCCGGCTACGAACTGCGTCCTGCCCTCGTCGAGTTGAGCCGCTGGGCCGAGAACCACCTCGGCCCCGAGGAAGCCGAGAGGTGCCCCAGGGCACTGCGGCCCTGACCCGTACCCTGTCCGGATGGCAGCGACCCCCGAAGACCCCGCCACACCACAGGCCGTCCCCTCCCCCGCAGAGCCCGACGCCACGGACGCGGCGGCGTACGACGAGGCCACGCAGCGGCTCGCCCGCGCGGTCGGCGCCGCGGAGACGGCGCTGATCGAGTTCGAGATCGCCGTCGAGACCTTCCGCATCGAGGTGGAAAACTTCTCCCGCCTCCACGAGGAACGCCTCGGCCCCCTGTACGCCCGCCTGGAGGAACTGGACGCCGCCATCGCCGAGGCCGTCGCCGCCCGCACCGGCGACCCCGAGGACGAGCGCCGCGCCCGCGAGCTGCGCGCCGCCATCATGCCGATGCCCGGCGTCGCCGAACTCTTCCACGGCTGGCTCGACGGCGACGGCTTCAGCCCCGAGGGCTACGCCATGCTCACCCAGCAGTCCGTGCAGCGGCCCCCGCGCGTCCGGCCGAGCGACGAGGCGCGCCGCCTCTACCGGGAGCTGGTCCGCCGCTGCCACCCCGACCTGGCCACCGACGCCAACGAACGCGACCGCCGCGACGCGTTCGTCGCCCGCGTGAACCAGGCGTACGCGCGCGGCGACGAGGCCGCCCTGCGCGAGCTCGCCGACGAGTGGGAGCGCGGCCCGGCCCCCGAGCCCGGCCGGATGCCGGCCGACGAGCTGTACGCCCGCCTGGAGTGGCTCGCCGCGCGCAAGGACCTCCTCGCCGACGCCGTGGCCGCCCTGGAGGACAGCGCGGTCGGCTCCATGCTGCGCATGGCCGGCGGGGACCCGGACGGCATGCTGGACGAGATCGCGGAGGGCCTGCGGCGCCGCGTCGCCGAGCGCGAGGCCGAACTCGCCGGTCTCCTCGCCGACGACCCGGGCACAGCGGACGGTACGGGTCCCGCGGAGCCGGGCGGCGGCGACGGGCCGGCGCGTTAGGGTCGGCGCATGACCTTCGCACCGCTTCCGTCCACGCCCGCCACCGCCGTTCCCGCCGACGCGCCGCTCCTGGACGTCCGCGAGCCCGACGAGTGGGCCGCAGGCCACGCGGACGGCGCGACGCACGTCCCGATGAGCCAGGTCGTGGCACGCCTGGAGGAGATCACGGGCCTCGCCGCCCGGCACGACGGTCCGCTGTATGTGATCTGCAAGGTCGGCGGGCGTTCCGCGCAGGTCGCGCAGTACCTGGCGCAGCGCGGCCTCGACGTGGTCAACGTCGACGGCGGCATGCTCGCGTGGGAGGCGGCGGGCCGTCCGATGGCGGCGGAGGCGCCCGGCGTCGAGCCGCACGTCCTGTGAGCGTGCCGCGGCAGTCCTCCCCGGAGGCGTCCGCGCGGGAGCGCCTGATCGAGAGCGCCCGCGCGCTGCTGTGGGAGCGCGGTTACGTCGGCACCAGCCCGAAGGCCATCCAGCAGCGCGCCGGCGCGGGCCAGGGCAGCATGTACCACCACTTCCCCGGCAAGCAGGCGCTCGCCCTGGCCGCGATCCGGCGCACGGCCGACGCGCTGCGCGCCGCGGCCGACGAGGCGCTGTCCGCTCCGGGGGCGCCGGCGGAGCGCGTCGCCGGCTACCTGCGCCGTGAGCGCGACGTGCTGCGCGGCTGCCCGATCGGCCGCCTCACGCAGGACCCCGACGTGATGGCCGACCCCGTGCTGCGCGCCCCGGTCGAGGAGACGTTCGCCTGGCTGCGGGAGCGCGTCGCGGCGGTCCTCGCCGAGGACCCGCGGCCCGCGGCCGAGCCCGCCGCTCTGGCGGCCGCCGTCGTCGCCGTCCTGCAAGGGGGTTACGTCCTCGCGCGCGCGGCGGACGATTCCAGGTCATTCGATCTGGCGATTTCCGGCATTCTGTCCCTTTTGGAGGGATCCGGGCGGTAGAACGGACGGCATGACCAGCGTCGTCCCGGACCCCGACCCGCGGTCCATGAAGGCCCGCATGCTCGCCGGCGAGCCCTACCTCGCCGACGACCCCGAGCTGGCCGCGGACGCGGCCCGCGGCCACCGGCTCGCCCGGCGCTTCAACGCCACCGCCGACGACGACCCCGACCGCGTCGCCGTCCTCGCCGAACTCCTCGGCCACCTCGGGGAGGGCGCCTACGTCCGCCCGCCGCTCCAGGTGGACTACGGCATCCACATCTCCATCGGCCCCCGCACGTTCGTCAACTGCGGAGCGGTCCTCCTCGACTGCGCCCCCATCACCATCGGCGCCGACGTCCAGTTCGGTCCGAACGTCCAGCTCCTGACGCCGACCCACCCGCTGGAGGCGGGGCCGCGCCGCGCGAAGTGGGAGGCGGCGCGGCCGATCACCATCGGCGACAACGTGTGGCTCGGCGGGGGTGTCATCGTCTGCCCCGGCGTCACCATCGGCGCGAACACGGTCGTCGGCGCCGGGGCGGTCGTCACCCGGGACCTGCCGGCGGACGTCCTCGCCGTCGGGAACCCGGCCCGGACCGTGCGCGCCCTGGACCCGGGCGGAGCGTAGCGCACGGGTCAGCCCGCGGCCGTCCTGCGGCGTTCGCGCAGCGCGCGGGCCTTCTGGAGATTGCCGCAGCGCTCCATGGAGCACCAGCGGCGGCGGCCGGGCCGTGAGGTGTCCACGAAGACGAGGGAGCACGTGTCCGTGGCGCACTGGCGCACGCGCGCGGCGTGCGGGCCGGTGAGGAGGCCGATGGCGTCCCGCGCGACCGTCCCGATGACCTGGCGGCCCGTCGGGGGAGCGGCCCAGCCGTGCCGTCCGTCCTCGGTCATGCGGGGGACGAGTGCCTCGCGGGCGGCCGCGTTCAGCTCCGCGATGTCGGCGGCGGGGCGCTCCCGTTCCGCGATCACGGCGCCGACCAGCCGCCACAGCGCGTCCCGCAGGCGCCGGGCGGCGGGTACGTCGTCCGGCGCGACGCGCACCGTGCCGGGGCGGAGCGCCAGGCGCGACCTGGCGGCCCAGGCGCCGAGGTCACCCGGTTCGTGCAGTGACTCGTGGCGGGCGGCCTGCGGCCCCGGCCCCCCGGTCAGCAGGAACTCCAGACTCAGCGCGCCCGGGTCGAAGCGGTACCTGGCGCCCTCGGGGGAGCGGAGGACGAACCCCCGTGTCCTGTCGGTCATCCGACCAGTATGCGGGGTTTCGTGATCATGGTCCGGGTCCGCGCCGCCGCCCCGGACTCACCCCAGGGTGTGGCCGCCGTTGACCTTGACGCGTTCACCCGTGATGAAGGAGGCCGCGTCGGACGCCAGGAAGGCGACGGTCGCCGCGATGTCCTCGGGGCGGCCCATCCGGCGCAGCGGCACCTCGGCCGCGTACGAGGCGAGCGACTCGGCGGCCGTGCCCGCGTGCCGCTCGACGGGGACCCAGCCGGGCGCCACCGTGTTGACCGTGATGCCGTCGGGGCCGAGGACCTGCGCCCAGCACTCGGTCAGCGCGTGCTGGGCGGCCTTCGCCGCGACGTACGGGGTCATCTGGGGGAGGGCGCGCTCCAGCACGTCCGAGCCGATCTGGATGATCCGGCCGCCCCCGTGCGCGCGCATGCCGGGCAGCACGGCGCGCATGAGCAGGGTGGGGCTCTTCACGAAGAACGTGAGCTGGTCGAGGTGATCCTGCCAGGTCACCTCCGTGGGGTCGGTGTCCGGCTGCGGCCCGGTGGCGTTGACGACGAGAGTGGTGACGGGCGCGCCGAGCAGCCGTGCCGCGTCCTCGACCAGGGCGGTGACGGCCGTCTCGTCCGTGACGTCGGCGGCGATCGCCTCGGCCGTGCCGCCGGCGGCGCGGATGCCGTCCACGACCCGGCGGGCGCCGTCGGCGCCGGACCGGTAGACGACGGCCGTGGGGTGACCGTCGGCGGCGAGGCGCGCGGCGATGACGGCGCCGAGGCCGCGTGAGGCGCCGGTGACGAGCGCGACCCCGTTCGTACGGGTGGGTGAATCCATGGGATCACCCTACGGGGGCGGCTGCTGGTCGTCGGCGGCCTCGGCGATCCCGGTCACGCGGGCACGCATCGGGCGGCGGCGCAGGGCGTCGAGGGTCTCCTCGATCAGGCGGCTGAGCGGGTACGGCAGTTCGGCGTCCAGCGCCGCCGCCGCGCGGGCGGTGGCGTCCCACTCGGCGTTCAGCTTCGGCAGCAGGGCCTCGGCGCGCGGGGTGAGGCGGACCATGCGGCGGCGGGCGTCCGTCCCCGCGTCGAGGACGACCAGGCCGTCCTTGGCCATCCGGGCGACGGTCTGGCTGGCCGCGGAGTGCGTGACGCCCGTGGCGGCGGCCAGGTCGCGGATCGACAGCGGGCCGCGCGCGGCGATGGCGCGGATCGGCGCGGAGTACCGGATGCGGAAGCCCGTGATGCCCATGTCCGCCTGGACCGCGGCGATGTCGCCGTCGAGGAGTTCGATGAGGTGCCGGAGGCGGGTGCCGAGGTACGCGGGTCCGGTGGGGTCCATGGGGGTATCGTAACAGCGCTGTATTAGTGCTGTCACAACAGGGAGGGATCTCCGCCATGGAAGAGGCGTACGCGTCCGGGATGCTCGACGTGGGCGACGGCAACCAGGTGTACTGGCAGGTCAGCGGCAACCCGGCGGGCAAGCCGGCCGTCGTCGTGCACGGTGGCCCCGGCTCGGGCATGAGCTACCGGGGCGGCCAGGTGTTCGACCCCGAGCTGTACCGGGTGGTGCGGTTCGACCAGCGCGGCTGCGGCCGCAGCACCCCGCACGCCGCCGACCCGGCCACCGACATGCGGCACAACACCACCCACCACCTCATCGCCGACATGGAGCTGCTGCGCGAGCACCTGGGCATCGACCGCTGGCTCCTGTACGGCGGCTCCTGGGGCTCGACCCTGCTGCTCGCCTACGCGGAGGCCCACCCGGAGCGCGTCTCGGAGATCGTCGTCACGGCCGTGACGACGACACGCCGCTCCGAGATCGACTGGCTGTACCGCGGTGTCGGGCGCTTCTTCCCCGAGGCGTGGGACCGCTTCCTGGAGGGCGCGCCGGGCACGCCGCGCGACGGCGACGTCGTCGGGGCCTACGCGCGGCTCCTGGAACACCCCGACCAGGCTGTGCGCGACAAAGCGGTCGCCGACTGGTGCACCTGGGAGGACACGGTCCTCTCGGGCGAGGTGCCCCCCGGCGGAAGCCCGTACGGCGGCCGCCCGGCGCGCGACAGGATCTCGCTCGTGCGCATCTGCGCCCACTACTTCTCGCACGGGGCGTGGCTGGAGGAGGGCCAGCTCATCCGGGACGCGGGACGGCTCGCGGGCATCCCCGGCTTCCTGGTGCACGGCCGGATGGACATGGGCAGTCCGCTGACGACCGCCTGGGAGCTGGTGAAGGCGTGGCCCGACGCCGAACTGCACGTCACGGAGGCGGCCGGCCACCTCGGCAACGAGGAGACGCGCGCCCGTGTCCGTGCGGCGACGGACCGGTTCGCCGCCCGCTGACGCCGCGCCGCGCGTACCCCGAACGCGATGTCCGGCGACCGCCGGTGCCGTGGCTGCTCCCGGCCGAGGATCGAGACATGAACGAACAGATCTTCGCGGGCCGCAAGGCCCTGGTGACCGGCGGCAGCCGGGGGATCGGTGCCGCGGTGGCCCTGCGGCTCGCGGACGGCGGCGCCGACGTCGCCATCACCTACCTGAGGGATGAGGTGAGCGCGGCCGCCGTGACCGGCGCGGTGGAACGTGCCGGGCGGACGGGCGTCGCGCTCCGTGCCGACGCAGCCGACGCGGACGCCGTCGAGGCCGCGGTGGACGCGGCGGCCGAGCGCCTGGGCGGGCTCGACATCCTCGTCAACAACGCCGCGTCCTACCCGATGGGATCCGTCGAGGACATGGGGCGCGCGGAGCTCGACGCGACGCTCGCGGTCAACGTGCGGGCGCCCTACCTGGCCGCCCGCGCGGCGCTGCGGCACATGGGCGACGGCGGCCGGATCGTGACGATCGGCAGCCAGATCGCGGAGCGCTCGACGTTCCCCGGTCTCACGCTCTACGCCCTCAGCAAGGCCGCCCTGACCGGCATGGTGAAGGGCCTCGCCCGCGACCTCGGCCCGCGCGGCATCACCGTCAACCTCGTGCAGCCGGGACCCACCGACACCGATCTCAACCCCGCCGACAGCCCGCTCGCCGAGACCGTCCGCGGCTTCACCGCGCTGGGGCGGTACGCGTCGCCGGACGAGGTGGCGGCGGCGGTGGCGTTCCTCGCGTCGCCCGACGCGTCGTACACGACGGGGGCCGTCCTCACGGCGGACGGCGGGTTCACGGCCTGACACCCCGTCCGTACGCCACGGCGCGGCCGCCCCCGCCCGGGGACGGCCGCGCCGGCGGTGCGTCAGCCGCCGTCGGTCACTCGGCGACCGGCAGGTAGACGCGGTGGCCCGCCTCGGCGAACTCCGCCGACTTCGCCGCCATCCCGGCCGCCGCCTCCGCCTCGCTGCCGGCCGCCGCGCCGGCGAGCGCGTCCCCGTGCTCGCGCCGGATGTCCTGCGAGATCTTCATGCTGCAGAACTTCGGCCCGCACATCGAGCAGAAGTGCGCCGTCTTCGCCGGCTCGGCCGGCAGCGTCTCGTCGTGGAACGCCCGCGCCGTGTCCGGGTCGAGGGCCAGGTTGAACTGGTCCTCCCAGCGGAACTCGAACCGCGCGTCGGACAGCGCGTCGTCCCACTCCCGGGCGCCCGGGTGCCCCTTGGCGAGATCGGCCGCGTGAGCCGCGATCTTGTACGTGATGACGCCGGTCTTCACATCGTCCCGGTCCGGAAGGCCCAGGTGCTCCTTCGGCGTGACGTAGCACAGCATCGCCGTCCCCCACCACGCGATCATCGCCGCGCCGATGCCCGACGTGATGTGGTCGTACGCCGGCGCCACGTCCGTCGTCAGCGGCCCGAGCGTGTAGAACGGCGCCTCGTCGCACACCTCCTGCTGCAGGTCGACGTTCTCCTTGATCAGGTGCATCGGGACGTGGCCCGGCCCCTCGATCATCGTCTGCACGTCGTGCGCCCTGGCGATCCGGTTCAGCTCGCCCAGGGTCCGCAGCTCCGCGAACTGCGCCGCGTCGTTGGCGTCGGCGATCGACCCCGGGCGCAGGCCGTCGCCGAGCGAGAACGTCACGTCGTACGCGCGGAGGATCTCGCACAGCTCGTCGAAGTGCGTGTAGAGGAAGCTCTCCTTGTGGTGTGCCAGGCACCAGGCCGCCATGATCGAGCCGCCGCGCGAGACGATGCCGGTCTTGCGGCGCGCTGTCAGCGGCACGTACCGCAGCAGCACGCCGGCGTGGACCGTCATGTAGTCGACGCCCTGCTCGGCCTGCTCGATCACCGTCTCGCGGTAGACGTCCCAGGTCAGCTCCTCCGCCCGGCCGCCGACCTTCTCCAGCGCCTGATAGATCGGCACCGTGCCCACCGGCACGGGGGAGTTGCGCAGGACCCATTCGCGCGTGGTGTGGATGTCGCGGCCGGTCGAGAGGTCCATGATCGTGTCGGCGCCCCAGCGGGTCGCCCACCGCATCTTCTCGACCTCCTCGTCGATGGAGGAGGTGACAGCTGAGTTGCCGATGTTGGCGTTGACCTTGACCAGGAAGTTCTTGCCGATCACCATCGGCTCGGACTCCGGGTGGTTGACGTTGACCGGCAGCACGGCCCGGCCCGCGGCGATCTCGTCGCGCACGAACTCGGGCGCCAGCTTCTCCCGGATCGCGGCGAATTCCATCTCCGGCGTGATCTCGCCGGCCCGCGCGTACGCGAGCTGGGTGACGGCCGGCCGGCCGTCGGCGCGGCGTTCGGCGATCCAGTCCGCGCGCAGGGCGGGCAGCCCGGCGCGGACGTCCGTCTCGACGGACGGGTCGGTCCAGGGACCCGACGTGTCGTACAGGGTGACGTCGTCTCCGTTGGTGAGGTGCACGCGGCGGACCGGGACCCGCAGGTCGGGGCGTGAACCCGTCACATACCCCTTGTGCGAGCCGAGTGCGGACACGTCGGACGTGCGTGCGTTCTGCGTGGTCATCAGACCCACTCCCTACGCCGGCATTACCCGGTAACAGGTTCGGCGGTCGGCGCGGCTGCAGCGCCCTCTCAGCCCCGTGCCCGGAGCTCCCGCGATGTGCTTGGTCGCACCCCACACGCTAGCCCGCGCCGGGGTGTGCTGACCAGGGTGCCCCCGGGGCTGCGCGATGATCGGGGCGTGAGCCGACTCGACGACGACACCCCGCCCGCGCCCCGCGACCCGGCGGGCACCCCGTCCGGACGCCGGCGCGACCCCGGTGACCGGCCAGGACCGGGACACGATCACGGGCATGCGCACGGGCACGGGCACGGCCCCGCCACGCCCGTATCGGCGCGGCTGCGGCGGGTGATAGCGGCCGTGCTGATCCCCTTCGCCGCCGCGGTCGCCGCAGGGCTGGTGCTCCTGTGGCCCGGCGGCAGCCCCGAACAGCAGGAACACACGGGCGTCGGCTTCGACCAGCAGACGGAGCACGCCCGTGTCGTCGCCGTCACCGAGCACGCCTGCGAGGACCTCGGCGTGCAGGTGCCGCGCGGCTCGGAGGGGCCGTGCGAGGAGGCGACCGTCGAGGTCACCACCGGCCCGCACAGCGGCCGGCAGTTCACCGAGGTGGTGCCGCCCGACGCGACCCTGCGGTACGAGACGGGCCAGGGGGTCATCGTCGCCTACGCGCCCGACGCGCCGGAGGAGCTCCAGTACAGCGTCCGCGACGTCGAGCGGCAGACGCCCATCCTGCTGCTCGCCGGCATCTTCGCGCTCGCGGTGGTCGCGGTGGGGCGGCTGCGCGGCGTCCTGGCGCTGGTCGGACTCGTCGTCAGCTTCGCGGTGCTGACGCTCTTCATCCTGCCCGCGATCCTCCACGGCTCGAATCCCCTGGTCGTCGCGGTCATCGGCGGCTCCGTCATCATGCTCACGACGCTCTACCTGACCCATGGCGTGACCGCGCGGACCTCCGTCGCCGTCCTCGGCACCCTCGTCTCGCTGCTGCTGATCGGCGTGCTCGGGTCGCTGTTCACCGGGTGGGCCCACCTGACGGGGAACACCGACGAGCAGACGGGTCTCGTCCACAGCCTCTATCCGGGCATCGAGGTGCGCGGCCTGCTGCTCGCCGGCATCCTCATCGGGTCCCTCGGCGTCCTGGACGATGTCACGGTCACCCAGACGTCCGCCGTCTGGGAGCTGAAGCAGGCCGACCCCGGCGCGAGCTGGCTCACGCTGTACCGGTCGGCCATGCGCATCGGGCGCGACCACATCGCCTCGGTGGTGAACACCCTGGTGCTGGCCTACGCGGGCGCGGCCCTGCCGCTGCTCCTGCTGTTCACCATCGCGCGGAGCAGCGTGGGGAGCGTGGCGTTCAGCGAGCTGGTGGCCGAGGAGATCGTCCGCACGCTGGTCGGCTCGATCGGCCTCGTGGCGTCGGTTCCGGTGACGACGTGCCTCGCCGCGCTCATGGTCACGGCCGACAAGGCGCCGCCCGCGGCGGCGCCTACCAGCCGCCGCCGGAGGAGGAGGAAGAGGTGAACTTCCGCACCACGAAGATCAGGATCGCGATGAGCGCGGCCGCGAGGAGGATGCGGAAGACGAGCGAGACCACCCAGGTGATCACCGAGATCAGAAGGCTGCCGAAGACGACGAGCAGGATGGCGGGGATGGCGATCCACCGCACCCACCACGGCAGTCGTGTGAAGGCTTCCTTCATGGCCAGGGGCTCCTGTTTCCGAGAACGTGTCGCCGGGACGCGTCTGCCCCGGCTCTTGCGAGCTTAGGCGCGTCAGGGGGGCGACGGGAGGCTCGGCAGCCCCGGTCCGCCCCTGACCGTTCCCTGACGCGACCCTGAGAGAGCGGGCCGGATCAGCCCTCGGGGGGCGAGAACACGACCATGACGCGCAGGTCCTCCGTGATGTGGTGGAAGCGCGCCGGCACCCCGGCGGGGACGAAGACCACGCTGCCCCGGCCCACCGTCGTGGTCTCCTGGCCGACGGTCATGGACGCCCGTCCGCTGACGACGAAGTTCACGACGTCCTGCCGCTGCGGACCCTGGGAGTCCTGTGCGCCCGCGTCCAGGGCGTAGAGCCCGGCGGACATGGTGCGCTCGCGAAGAAAGCGAAGGTAGGCCCCGTCGTTCGCCAGCCGCTCGGCCTCCAGCCGGTCCAGCCGGAATTCCTTCATCGCCCCGTGACCCCTTGCTTCGACCGTGCCATCTGAAACGATCTCCGTATGACAAGCATCCTGTTCCGTTTCGTAGCCAACGCGGTGGCCCTCGCCGTCGCGGTGTGGCTGGTGGGTGACATTACCCTCGGGGAGGACGGCGACGACACCGGCAGCCGTACGGTGACGCTGCTCGTCGTCGCACTGATCTTCGGTGTGGTCAACGTGGTCGTGAAGCCCATCGTGAAGTTCTTCTCACTCGGGCTGCTGATCGTGACGCTCGGCCTGTTCACCCTGGTGATCAACGCGCTGATGCTGCTGCTGACGAGCTGGATCGCGGGTGACGACCGGTTCGAGGTCGACGGGTTCGGAGCGGCGTTCCTCGGCGCGCTGATCATCTCGATCGTGTCCTGGGCCGTGAACATGGTCCTCGACCGGGACGACGACGACTGACCGGCACCGGTACCGGCCCGAGCACAGGAGCGGACACGCAGGCATGACGGACACCCCTCCCGGACGGATCTGCATGGTCTGTTCCGGCAACATCTGCCGCTCCCCCATGGCCGAGGTGGTGCTGCGCACCCGCCTCGGCGAAGCGGGGGCGGCGGACCGGTACGCCGTGGACAGCGCCGGCACGGGGGACTGGCATGTGGGTGAGCACGCCGACCCCCGCGCCACGGCCGCCCTCCTCGACGCCGGGTACGACACGGCGCCCGAGGTCCACGTGGCCCGGGCGTTCGAGGCCGACTGGTTCGACCGGTACGGCGTGGTCATCGCCCTGGACCGGGGGCACGAGCGCGCGCTCCGTGCCCTCGCGCGCACCCCGGAGGAGCGGGCGAAGGTGCGGCTCCTGCGGAGCTTCGAGCCGGCCGGTCCCGGCCGGGGCGCCGGGCTCGATGTGCCCGATCCCTACTACGGCGGCGCCGAGGACTTCGTCACCTCGCTCCGCATCATCGAGGGGGCGGTTCCCGGGCTGGTCGCGTGGCTGGCCGAGCCGGACGGGGAGCGGTGAACGCCGCCGCGCTCGGCACCCGCACCGCGCGGCTCCTCGCCACCCGCTCCCCCCTCTCCGTCCAGCCCCTGGCCGGCGGCGACATCTGCGACGCCTACCGCGTCACGCTGCCCGGCGGTTCCCCGGCGGGCACGGACACCGGCGTCTTCGTCAAGACACTCGACGCACCCCCGCCGGGCTTCTTCGCCGCGGAGGCCGACGGGCTGGCCCTGCTGCGGGCCACCGGGGCCGTACGCGTGCCCGAGGTGCTCGCCGTCGAGGAGGACCTCCTCGTCCTGGAGTGGCTGGAGCCCGCCGCGCCCGACGCGGCACAGGCCGAGCGCCTCGGCCGGGATCTCGCCGCGCTCCACGCCACCCCCGCCGACCGCTATGGCACAGCCGGCCCCCGCTACCTCGGCACCATCCCCCTGTCCCGCCCCGCCGAGCCCGTCCGTGACCCGGCCGACTGGCCGATGTTTCACGTGGAACATCGCCTTTTGCCCCTCCTGCGCCGCGCCGTGGACGCGGGAGGCATCGGGCACGCCGACGCGCGGGCCGTGGAGCTGCTGTGCGACCGGATCGGCGAGGCCGCCGGTCCGCCCCAGCCGCCCGCCACGGTGCACGGCGACCTCTGGTCGGGCAACATCCAGTGGTCGTCCGACGGCCGGCCCCGTCTCATCGACCCCGCGGCCCAGGGCGGCCACCCAGAGACCGACCTCGCGCTCCTCGAACTCTTCGGCTGTCCCCACCTCGACCGGCTGCTCGGCGCCTACACGTCCGTCCGCCCCATCCCCGGCCGCGCGGCCCGCGTACCGCTGCACCAGTTGCAGCACCTCCTCGTGCACGCCGCGCTGTTCGGGGGTGCCTACGGCCGGAGCGCCGGCGCCGCCGCCCGGGCCGCCCTCCCCTGACCGGCTCCTCCTCCCGCCCACCGCCTACTCTGGTCAAATACGACAATCCAGGAGGCAGCTCATGACCGGAGACGGAACGCGCGCGGTGCACGCCGGGGTGCCCACCCCCGAGCCCTACGAACCGCCGCTCCCCGGTCCGGTCTTCGCCGCGCACTTCCACCTGCCCGGCGACCCCGCGGTCGCCCCGTACGCCTACGGCCGGCAGGGAAACCCGACCTGGACCGCGCTGGAGAAGGCCATCGCCGCGCTGGAGTCGCCCGACCAGGACGCCGAGGCGATCGTGTTCCCCTCCGGCATGGCGGCGATCTCCGCTGTGCTCCTCGGCCTGCTCCGGCCCGGCGACGCGGCCGTGCTCCCCGACGACGCGTACCAGATGATGCCGCGCGTCCGTGAGCGGCTCGCCTCCCTCGGCGTCACCGTCCGCACCGCGCCGACGGGCGGCGACGCCCAGCTCGACGCCCTCGACGACGACACCCGCGTGCTGTGGCTGGAGACTCCCGCGAACCCGGGCCTCGACGTGTGCGACATCCGCAGGCTCGCCGACGCCGCCCACGCCCGCGGTGCCGTCGTCGCCGTGGACAACACCCTGGCCACACCCTTCGGGCAGCGCCCGCTCGACCTGGGCGCGGACCTCTCCGTCGCCAGCGGCACCAAGGCGCTCAACGGCCACGGGGACGTCCTGCTGGGGTATGTGGTCTGCCGCGACAAGGAGCTGGCCGCCCGCATCCGGGCCTGGCGCACCGAGGTCGGCGCGATCCTCGGCCCGATGGAGGCATGGCTCGCCCACCGGGGCATCGCGACCCTCCACCTGCGGGTCGAACGGCAGGCCGCCAATGCCCTGGCCGTCGCCCGCGCCTTGCGGGAGCGTCCCGAGGTCACCGGGCTGCGGCACCCCGGGCTCCCCGACGACCCGTCGCACGCCCTGGCCGCCCGGCAGATGCGCCTGTTCGGTTGCGTGGTCTCCTTCACCCTGCCGGGGCGGGAGTTCGCCGACCGGTTCCTGGACGCGCTGCGGATCGTGGGGGACGCCACCAGCTTCGGCGGCGTCAGGTCCACCGCCGAGCGGCGCGGCCGGTGGGGCGGTGACCCCGTGCCGGAGGGGTTCGTACGGCTGTCGGTCGGCGTCGAGGACGCGGACGACATCGTCGCCGACCTGCTGCGGGCCCTGGACGCCGCCGCCCGGTGAGGCAGCAGGTTTCGCTGCCGGGCGCGCGGGCGACATGTCCCTCATGACCCCTGCCCGCCGTGTGGTCAAACGCACCGCCCGCGCCATCCTGTTCGACGACTCCGACCCGGCCGGCCCCCGGCGGCTGATCCTGATCAAGCGGACCAAGCCCGGCCTGCGGCCCTACTGGGTCACCCCCGGCGGCGGTGTCGAACCGACGGATCCCACGGTCGTGGCCGCCCTGCACCGCGAGGTGGCCGAGGAGCTGGGCGCCGAGGTGACCGACGTCGTGCCCGCCTTCGTGGACACCGTCCCGCACGTCCCCGAGCCCGGCGAGGACGTGCCGCCCGGCGGGCTGAAGGTGCAGCACTTCTTCGTCTGCCGCCTCGCCGGAATGGACCCGCGGAGACGGCACGGCCCCGAGGTGGAGCAGCCGCGCGGCACGTACGAGATCGTGCGGCTGCCGTTCACGCCGCGCGGTCTCGTGTCGGCGGACATCGTGCCCGCGTCGCTCGCCGCCTACCTGATCCGCAACATCGCGGGCCTCCAGGCCCTGCTGGCCGACGACCTGGCCTGACCCGGGCGCCACCGCCCCATCAGCCGAACCAGCCGCCGCCCCCGCCGGCGGACGCCGAGCGCTCGGCCCGCTCCAGCGCCCGCCGGGCCTCCTCCCGCCACGCCTCGGCCGACGGTGGCGGCACGGGCGCCTCGGGCACGGGTGCCTCCCGGACGGCCACGACGCCGGCCCCCGGCGGCAGTGTGCGCGGGGCGGCCCCGCCGCCCAGCTCCCGCGCGCGGCGCACCTGCGCCTCGCGGGCGGCGCCGAAGAAGTCGCCGCCCTTCCGCTTCATGTCGTCCGTGCCCCACTCACGCGCCGTGCGCCGGTCCACCTTCATCATGTGCGGGATGTGCTTGGCGCAGTGGATGTACGCCTCCTCTATGTCGACCCGCACCCACACTTCCGGCCGGCGGCCCGGCACCGTGTCGGACGGCAGCTCCGGGTGCCGGGCGCGCAGCTCCGCGTCGGCCACGATGCGGGCGCGCCCGTTGATGTGCAGGCCGATCCGGGACCGCTCGAAGTCGAGCAGGAGCAGTCCGGCGTGCGGGTTCTCCGAGATGTTGCCCACGGAGGCGTGCACGCCGTTGCCCCGGTACTCGGGGAACACGACGGTGTACGGGTCGAGGACGTGGAGGAAGCCGGGCGGCCCCGCGCGGAAGGAGTTGTCGCACTCGCCGTGCCGGTCGGAGGTGGCCAGGAAGAACATCTCCTGGCGGCCCACGAACTCACGCATCCGCTCGTTCAGGTGATCGAGGACCTGCTCGTCGTAGAACCGCGACGCGCGGTCCTCGCTGCCGAGCGCGCGCTGCACCGCGTGCTCTCCGGCGCTGCCCGGACGGCCCGCGCGCTCCGGCGGTGGCGGCACCGTGAACGGCACCGGCTGTGTCTGCGGCTGCGGTGCCCGCGGCGCCGATGGCGCGGGAAGCGCGCGGGGAGGGGCCGGCGCGGCCGGTACGGCGGGAACGGCCGCGGCGGAGGTCACCGGCGGCGGCACGGGCGGCGGCACGGGCGGCAGGGCCGGGGGGAGCGCCGGCGGAGCCGCCGGTTCGGTGCCTGGGGGGAGCAGCCGGCCGTTCCGGTGCCGTCCCTTGGTGCCACCGGGCCTGGATATCCCTGCCATGTCTCCTGATCCTCGCCGTGCGCTGCTGTGCTGTTCCGTGTCCTGGCGCGCGCCGGTGCCGTGCCGCGCTGTACTGCTGTCGCTCCGCCGATCCCCCGAGCCCGGCTACTTCCCGGCCGCGCTGACGAGGGTGCCCATGAAGTCGTGCCGTATCCGCTCCACCGGGATGCCGGCGGACACCAGCGCGTCCACGCTCTTGCGGATCATCTGCGGCGGCCCGGACAGGTACCCGTCGCTCTCCCGCCACGGGCCGGACTGCCGCACCGCCTCGGGCAGCAGGCCCTGCGTCCCGCGCGTGGCGAGCTCCGCGACGACCGGCCGTACCGAGAGCCAGGGCAGCCGGCGCTGCAGGTCGAGGAACGAGTCCAGGTCGTACAGCTCGGCATCGCGGTTGGCGCCGAAGAAGACATCGACGGAGCGCCGCCCGCCGTGCGCGGCCACGTCCTCCACCAGCGCCTTGATCGGCGCGATGCCGGTGCTGCCGCCGACGCACACGAGCCCCCGCGACGAGGCGTGGTCCACCGTCATCTGCCCGTTCGGCGGCCCGAGGCGGATCACGTCCCCGCGCCGCGCGCGGTGCACGAGCGACCGGGACACCCAGCCCGCCGGCACCGCCTTGATGTGGAAGGACAGCAGCCCGTCCGAGCGCGGCGACGAGGCGAACGAGTAGTACCGCCACACGCGCGGCCACCACGGCGTCTCCACGCTCGCGTACTGGCCGGCGCGGTAGGCGTACGGCTGGTCGGTGCGCACGGTGACGACCGCCACGTCGTTCGTCCGCCGCTCGTGGGAGACGATCTCCGCGTACCAGAACGGCGGCGCGCGCAGCTCGTCGTCGGCCGCCGCGTCGATCATGATCTGCGAGATCGCCGTGTACGCCCGCACCCAGGCGCCCTCGGCCTCGGGGCCCCAGCTCGGAGCGAAACGTTCCAGCGCCGACATCAGGCACTCGCCGACGATCGGGTAGTGGTCGGACTGCGTGCCGTACTTGCGGTGCCCGCGGCCGAGATTGCTCAGGTACTCGGTCAGCGCCTCGGTGTCGTCGATGCGCTCCGCGGCGACGAGCAGCGCCCCGAACAGGCGATCGCGCTGCGAGTCCATGGCGGCCGGGAACAGCTCGCGGAGCGCCGGTGCCTGGACGAAGAGGAGCGCGTAGAAGTAGGACGTGGCCTGGTCGGCCACCGGCTGGATCTCCGTGAGCGTGCGCTGGATGATCTGCGCGTCGTGCGAGGGCGGCCTGCCGCCCTGGGTGGTCCCTTGCCCGGTGGTGGTGCTGGTGGCGCCGTCACCGGCCGATATCGCGGTCATGACCCTGCCTCGCCTCGATCAACTCCCGATTGCACAGCGTGCGCGCATGCTCACCGGGAGCGGGTGGTTAACCGGAAACCCGGTTGTCACGCCCCCTGCATCTCATAAACTGAACGGCTACTCACCGGCGTGATGCCGGTCCGACCCTACCGTTATGCGGCTGATACACAACCCCCCGGCCGCGACGCGTGTTTCGCTCCCCTTTCCCCGTCTTCACCTGGACTGCGCCGTCATGAACATCGCCCTGAGACCCGCCGCCGCCGAAGATGTCCCCGCGATTGTCGCGATGCTCGCGGATGACATTCTCGGCGCGACCCGTGAGAATCCGGCCGATCTCACGCCGTATCGCGCGGCGTTCGACCGGCTGGCCGCCGACCCGTCGCAGCACCTCCTCGTCGCCGAGCTGGACGGGCGCACCGTCGGCTGCCTCCAACTCACCGTTCTCCACGGCCTGTCGCGTCAGGGCAGGTCACGTGCCCTCATCGAGGCCGTGCGCGTCGATTCCGCACTCCGCGGCCGGGGCATCGGCGGCACGATGATCCGCCTCGCCGTCGAGGAGGCGCGCCGCCTCGGCTGCGCCCTGGTGCAGCTCACCTCGGACAACACCAGGAAAGACGCGCACCGTTTCTACGAGCGGCTCGGATTCCGCGCCACGCACACCGGTTTCAAGCGGGAATTGTGACGGGACGACAGGTCACCCCGCCCACCGCAATGTGAAAGTTTCGTGCCGTGATCAACGCCACCCGCCGGCATCACTTCCGCCGGGCACCGGCGATGCCGGGTCGTACGGCTTTCGGGTGAACACGAACGAGCCGAGATCCAGGTGGCTCACCAGGCCGTCCTCCCCGTGCACGGCGCGCAGCGTCTCGCCCGCCCAGTAGCCGTCGAGCCCCGTCCACGTCCCGTCGTCCTCCGGCCGGAACTCCGAGCCGCGACCCGCTCCGTCGGCCGGTCCGAGGTGGACCCGCCGGCCGGCCGTGAGCCGCAGGACATGGGGCGTCGGCCCCCAGAACCACGTTCCCGTGAGCGCGATCAGCGCCGGATCGGCGTCGGCGGCCGGCATCGGGCGCCAGGGTTCGGGGAGCACCGGTTCGTGCTCGGCCGTCAGCGCGATCAGGTCGCGGGCGAGTGAGGTGACCGCGGGTCCCGCCGTGGCGTTGGCCAGCACGACCGCGCCGAGCCGTTCCCCGGGGCTCGTCAGCACGGCCGCGAGGAACCCCGGCATCGACCCGGTGTGCCCCACGAGCAGCCGCTCGTCGTGTCGCAGGAGCTGCACCCCGAGCCCGTAGGACGCGTCCCACGCGGCGGCCTCGGGCGCCACGGCCGGGCGGCGCATCTCGGCCAGCGTGGCCGTGGACAGCACTCCGTCCTCTGTCCCGCCGGCCAGGAACGCGGCGAACGTGCCGAGGTCCCGCGCCGTGGACCACAACTGGCCCGCGGGCGCCATCCGCCCGGTGTCCACGGCCGGTTCCGGCTGCCGCGCGTCCGCGTACGGATGCACGGCCCAGCCCGCGGCGTGCGGCTCGCACGGCAGCGGGGTCGTCCGTGTCATGCCGAGCGGCGTCAGGACGTCCTCGCGCACCGCCTCGTACCACGGCGCGCCGCGCAGCTTCTCCACCAGGGCGCCGAGGAGGGCGTACCCCGGGTTCGAGTAGTGGTGCCGGCGTCCCGGCGGGTGCTTCAGCGGCCCCGGGCCGAAGATGTCGGTCAGTTCGGGACGGAGGTCGCCCGGTGTGCGCTCCCACCAGGGGCCGCGCGCCTCGGCGGCGAGACCGGAGGAGTGCGACAGGAGCTGCGCGATCGTGGCGTCGCCGCCGTGCGGGGTGGCGAGGTGGGCGCGCAGCGGGTCGCCCAGGTCGAGCAGCCCCTCGTCGCGCAGCCGCAGAACGGCGACGGCCGTCAGTGTCTTGGTGATCGATCCGATGCGGTACTGGACCCCGGCCGGGTCTGCGCCGTCCGGCAGTTCACCGCGTGCCGCGCTCCACACGGTGCGGCCGTCCCGCACCAGGGCGGCGACCACCGACGGGGCGCGGCCCCGGGCCTGGGTGACCGCGAGGCGGTGGGCGAGGACACGGCGTGTGCCGGGCAGCGGTTCGTCGAAGTCGTCCGTCATGACGCCCAGCCAACCGCCCGGGGCGGGGGCGCGCCAGTGACTTCGCGCGCCGTGCGGATCGCGTGTGACGCAGCACTCGTACAAACGGGTCGCCCCGGTGGCGCGGGATCGGGGAGGCTGGACGGGTGACGACCACCGCATCGCCCGACGCGCTTCCCCTCGATCCGGAGGCGCTGCCGATCCGGCGCCTCAGTCTCGCCGATCACACCGCCTGCCTGGACCTCGCCGAGAGCCGCGGCTGGGGCCGCAAGGACAGGAAGTGGCGTCTCCTCCTCGCCGCCGGCCGGGGGTACGGCATCGACGCCCCCGCCGGCGACCCGGTGGGCGGGCTCGTCGCCACGGTCGTCGCCACCTCCTGCGCCGGCACGCTCGGCGCGATCAGCATGGTCCTCACCGCCGAGCGCTACGGACGCCGCGGCCTCGCGAGCCGGCTGCTGCGCCATGTGATCGCCGAAGCGGCGGGCACGCCGCTGTTCCTGTCGGCCACTCAGGAGGCCCTGCCGCTGTACCGGCGGTTCGGTTTCGCGGAGGCCGGCGCGTCCGACACCTTCCGCGGCCACTTCACCGGCTCCCGCC
This sequence comes from Streptomyces sp. RFCAC02, assembly GCF_004193175.1. Taxonomy (NCBI): domain Bacteria; kingdom Bacillati; phylum Actinomycetota; class Actinomycetes; order Kitasatosporales; family Streptomycetaceae; genus Streptomyces; species Streptomyces sp. RFCAC02. The sequence continues at coordinate 3,178,384 of NZ_SAUH01000001.1, forward strand.
CGGCCCCGGCGGCGGAGGCGTCCGGCGTCCGGCCGGCCACCGCCGCCGACCTGCCGGGCGTCCTGGCGCTCGACCGCACGGCGTTCGGCGCCGACCGGACGGACCTCCTCGCCCGCCTGCCGTCGTTCGCCGACCAGTTCCTCGTCGCCGAGGACGGGGGCGCTCTCACCGGCTTCGCCGCGGCCTGGCCGCAGCCGGCGTCGACCGTGCTCGGCCCCGTGATCGCCCGCGACCCGGCGACCGCGCAGGCCCTGATCTCCCGTCTCGCTGCGGGCGCGCCCGCAGGCGTCCCGCTCCGCACGGACGTGGACAGGCGCCACCCCGAGCTCGCCGACTGGCTCGCGGCCAACGGCCTCGTGCCGCACGGCACCTCGACCCTGATGACCCTGGGCATCCGCGACCTGCCGGGCGACATCACCCGCCGCTTCGCACCTCTGTCGTCCGCCGTCGGCTGACCGCCGCCGTCACAGGTTCTGCAGCCGTGCGACGGCCTCGTCGAGCGTCGTCCCGCGCTTGCAGAACGTGAAACGCACCTGCGTGGTGCCGACGCCGGGCGTCGTGTGGAAGACGGAGTTCGGGATGGCGACGACACCGCAGCGGGCGGGCAGCGCGCGGCAGAAGGTGGCGGCGTCCTCGTCGGTCAGCGGTGCGATGTCCGTCGTGATGAAGTAGGTGCCCTGCGGGCGGTGCACCTCGAAACCCGCCGTGGCCAGCCCGGCCGCCAGCAGGTCGCGCTTGGCCCGCAGATCCTCGCGCAGGCCCGTGAAGTAGTCGCCGGGCAGGCGCAGCGCCTCGGCCACGGCGTACTGGAAGGGCCCCGCGCTCACGTAGGTGAGGAACTGCTTCGCCGTCCGCACCGCCGCCACGAGCGGCGCGGCGGCCGTCACCCAGCCCACCTTCCACCCGGTGAACGAGAAGGTCTTCCCGCCGGAGGAGATGCACACCGTCCGGTCGCGCATCCCCGGCAGGGAGATCAGGGGGACGTGCTCGCCGTCGAACACCAGGTGCTCGTACACCTCGTCGGTCACCACCAGCAGGTCGTGCCGTACGGCGAGTTCGGCGATCGCCGCCAGCTCACCGCGGGTGAGGACCATGCCGGACGGGTTGTGCGGGGAGTTGAGGAGCAGCAGGCGCGTGCGGGGTGTGATGGCGTCGCGCAGGGCGTCCAGGTCGGGGCGGAAGTCCGGGGCGCGCAGGGTCAGCGGCATGGGGTGTGCGCCCGCCATGGCGATGGACGCGGTGTAGGAGTCGTAGAACGGCTCGAACGCGATGACCTCGTCGCCCGGCTCGAGCAGCGCGAGCATCGACGCCGCGATCGCCTCCGTGGCACCCGCCGTGACCAGGATCTCCGTGGCAGGGTCGAACGCCAGCCCGTAGAAGCGCCGCTGGTGCTCGGCGATCGCCTCGCGCAGCTCGGGGACGCCGGGACCGGGCGGGTACTGGTTGCCCCGGCCGTCGCGCAGGGCGCGGACGGCGGCCTCGCGCACCGCCTCGGGGCCGTCCGTGTCGGGGAAGCCCTGGCCGAGGTTGATGGCGCCCGTCGCGGTGGCGAGGGCCGACATCTCGGCGAAGATCGTGGTGCCGAGTCCTTCGAGCCTGCGGTTCAGCAGGGGCCTGCCGTTCATGTCCCACCGTCCTTGGTCCGCGTCCGGCCGCGGCGCGTCGGTCCGTGGGGCCATCCTGTCACCCGGCCGCCCGCCCGCCCGCGCCGTCGCGACCGGTTCCGGTCGCGGGGGCCGCCACCGGCGTGTCAAGGCGGCCCGCGGGCGGGTACGGTGCTCGGGTCACGAATCAGCCGTCGTGGGGGAGCGGGCCGAGCATGCTGCCATCCGAGCCGGGGCCACAGAAGCCCGCCGAACCGCCCGGGAGCGGGCTCTACGCGTCCCCCGCCGCGGCGCCGGGCACCGTGGACGCGGCCACCCGCACGGAGACCGTCGGCATCGGCGCCCTGTCCTGGCCGTCCAGGATCGTCATAGCGCTGGCGCTGGGCGGCATCGCCATATACGGCGTGTTCCACCTGCTGATGGTGTTCCTCTTCGTCGCACCGTCCAACACCGCCCGTGAACAGGGCAAGGACCGGGTCGTCGGCTACGTCATGCCCGAGTTCGAGCAGAACTGGAAGCTGTTCGCGCCCAACCCGCTGCAGCGCAACGTCGCCGTCGAGGTCCGGTTCGAGGTGGACGGTCCCGAGGGCGGCGCCTCCCGCGTCACCGAGTGGTACGACCTCACGGCGACCGACATCGACGCGATCCGCCACAACCTCCTCCCCAGCCACGCCGACCAGAACATGCTGCGCCGCGCCTGGGACCTCTACACCGGGTCCCACGACGACGACGGCGACCCGGTCGGCCTGCGCGGCGAGCTGTCCGAGACCTACATCCGCCGGATCGCGCTGGCCAGGATCGGCGACCGCGTCGACGTCTCGGCCGTGACCCGGGTGCAGTTCCGCGAGGCCAGGACACGCGTTCCCGCCCCGGACTGGCGCACCGAGGACTACGAGACGGACACCGAGTACACGCTGACGGACTGGCGCGACGTCCAGCCCGGGGACCTGCCGGAGGACCGGTCATGACCGCCGCCCCGCCGCCCGCCGCCCCGCCGTCGCCGTTCAAGGGCCTGAGCCGGGGATTCGACGCGGCCGTCGCCCGGGGCATCGGCCATGTCACCCGCCGCACGCTCGGCCCGCACCAGAGCGCGGTCGTGCGGATCGGCTTCGCCGCGACGATGCTGCTGTTCCTGCTGCGCGAGTGGCCCAACCGCGACACGCTGTACGGCCCGGGCAGCCCCTGGGGCCTCGACCTCGCGACCCGCTTCGTCGACAGCAACCAGGCGTTCACCGTCCTGCTGTGGTCGCACTCCACGGTCTGGTTCGAGTGCGTCTACCACACCACACTCCTCGCGTGCGTGGCCCTGCTCCTCGGCTGGCGGACGCGGTTCAGTTCCATCGTGTTCATGGTCGGCGTCCTGTCCCTCCAGAACCGCAGCGTCTTCATGGGGGACGGCGGCGACAACGTCATCCACCTCATGGCCATGTACCTCACGCTCACCCGCTGCGGACGCGTCTGGTCCCTGGACGCGCGCCGCGAGGCGAGGCGGCAGGACGGGGACGGGGACGATCCCGTCGGCGTCACGCTGTGGGTCGCCTCGGGCGTCGGGCTGCTGCTGTCCCTCACCTCGGGGAAGCTGGACAGCTGGATCTGGGCCGCCTTCCTCTGCGGCATGTGGGCCGTGCACGCCGTCTGGTGGCTGCTCCGCCGGTACGCGCCGGGGGAGCCGCGCGTCGTCGCCGACATCATCGCGAACCTCGTCCACAACGCGGCGATCGCCGTGATCATGTGCGAGGTGTGCCTGATCTACGCCGCCGCCGGCTGGTACAAGATCCAGGGCTCGCGCTGGCAGGACGGCACCGCCGTCTACTACCCCATGCACCTCGACTACTTCACGCCGTGGCCCTGGCTGTCGGACCTCCTGTCGCAGAACGGCTGGATCATCCTCGTGATGAGCTACATGACCGTCTTCGTACAGGTCGGGTTCGTCTTCGCGCTGCTCAACCGGCGGGCCAAGAACATCCTGCTCTTCGTGATGGTCGGCGAGCACATCGGCATCGCGGTGCTGATGGGGCTGCCGTTCTTCTCGCTGGCGATGATCGCGATGGACAGCGTGTTCCTGCCGACCGCGTTCCTGCTGTGGGGCGGGTCGCGGGTGCGCGCGGTGGCGGAACGGCTGCGGCTGCTGCCCCGGCCCGCTCCCGCGGGCGTCCCGGCACCGCGGGACGGCGCGGTGCAGGCGCCGGTGCCGGGACCGCGCCCGGCGGTGCCCGACCGGGCGTCCGAACGGTGGTGAACGATGCCGCGGACCGCTGGCGGGAGCTGGCGGCCGGTCCCGCGGTGCTCCTCGACGGCTTCCACGCGCTGAAGCACGCCGTACGGTTCGGCGCCGAGGTCCCGCTCGCCGTCACCTCCGACAAACCGGCGGCGCTCGCCCTCGCCGCCGACCTGGCGCCGGACGTGGCACCCGCCCTGGACGCGCTGCTGACGCCCGTGCCGGCCGCCGTGCTCGCCGCGCTCGTCACGCGCCCGCACCCCACGGGTGTCGCGGCGCTCGCCGTCCCCGCGCCCCGTGAACCGGTCCGCGACGCCCCCGTCGTCGTCCTCGACAACCCCCGCCACCTCGGCAACATCGGTGCCGTCGTCCGCCTCGCCGCCGGCGCGGGCGCGGGCGGCGTCCTCACCACCGGCACCGCCGACCCCTGGCACCCGGCGGTCCTGCGCGCGGCGGCCGGGCTGCACTGGGCGACGGCCGTGCGCCGGTGCACGACCGCCGAGCTGCCCCCCGGTCCCCTCTACGCCCTCGACCCGGACGGCGCGGACCTGCGGACCGTGACGATCGAGGACGGCGCGCTGCTGGCGTTCGGTTCCGAACGGGCCGGCCTGTCCCCCGCCGTGCGCGCCCGCGCGACCACCCTGCTCGCGCTTCCCATGCGCCCACGGGTGTCCAGCTACAACCTCGCCACCAGCGTCGCCATGACGCTCTACCACTGGATGGCGCGGCGCCCGCCGGCCTGAGCCGCGCGGGACGTCAGTGGGCGCCCGCGTTGTACTTGGCGATGCCCTCGTTCAGCTCGCGCAGTCCGTCGATGCGCATGGTCGGCAGCGTGTCGGCATCGGGGTCGAAGCGGTGGGTGAGCCCCCACGGACCCCGGTTGATCAGCGCCGTCTGCAGTCCGGCCGCGCCGGCCGGGCGGATGTCCTCGTCGAGCCGGTCCCCGACGTAGAGGACCTCGTGGGGTTCGAGCCGCAGGGCCTGCGCCATGATCTGGAAGAACCGGGGGTCCGGCTTCTCGATGCCGCCCGTGTCGTACGAGGTGGCGATCAGGTCCACGGTGCTCTCGAACAGCCGGCGGAGGATGATCGTCGTCGCCTCCGACTGGTTGGCGGCCACTCCGACCAGCAGACCGGCCTGCCGCAGGAGTCGGATGGTGATCCGGACGTCCGGGTACAGGTCGTTCTCGCCGAACCACTCCGGCTGGTCCACGGCGTCGCGCTTGGCCCGCTCACGTGCCAGGTCGAAGCCCGGCTTGAAGATCTTGAACGTGTCCCAGTGCTCCCTGCCCTGGGCGATCGTCACCCCGAACTGCGTCGAGAACGTGTGGCGCGGCACGCCCAGCCAGGCGGCCCAGCCGTCCCACTCGCGGCTCTCGTCCACCAGGCACTCACCGACGTCGAACAACACGGCTCGAATCATGGGCGGCAGCGTACGCACGGCCCCGGGGGCGGGAAACGGTGTTGTACGCGATCCGGGCGGTCCCCGGCCGAACCCGGGACAGGCCGGGGGCGGACCTGGCATAGTGCCCCCAGCATGTGCCCCGGGCCGGCCCGCCACCCACCCGCCGCGGATTCGAACGCGCGGCCCGTTTCACCCCCGGCCCGTCCCCCGAAGGGGTCTTCCGTTGCGCAATGCGGTGGAAATCGGCGTCCTCCCGGTACGGACAGCGAGCAGAGTGGTCCCGACGGTGACGGACGACGGAGGGGGCCGCGATGGCCTGGACGCAGGGCGCGTGTGTGGTGGACACGCGGACCGGCAGGGTCGGTCGGGTCACGGCGCGCACGGAGCGGGTGCTGCGGCTCGCTCCCCTGACGAGTGGCCGTTCCTGGGAGTGCCCGGTGGACGCGGCCCGTGAGGCGACCGAGTGGGAGCAGCGCAACGCCGATGTCCTCGACGCCGCCTGGCGCTTCTGGCGTCCCCGGCGGCGCGGTCTCCCCCCGTACGGGAACGTCGGCTGAGGTCCCCCGCCGCGCGCCCGGCCCGCCCCGGCGGAGTGCGCGAGATGATCATCGCCCGTGCGCGGTGGTAGCGTCCGCCCGGTCGGCGACGGCCCCGGCCCGCACGGCCCGGTGTGCGTCCCCATCCGCCCTCTCCAGCCGAGGGCGGACCTACCTGACCCAGCCCATGCTCCAGCGCGTGAACCCCGCACGTGAGCGCAGCAGGTGCAGGCGACCCGGGAGACCCCATGACCACCGACCGCCTCATACCCGCCACCTCGCCCCGGTACGTCCCCGACTGGCGGACGCCCGACTGGCGCGAGGCCGAGGACTTCCTGCGGATGTTTCACGTGGAACATCCCGATCAGCCCGTTCCGCTCGACATGCGTCTGCGGCAGATCCGGGAGCACCTGGACCGCACCGGCACCTACCGGCACACCCAGGAGGAGCTGGAGTTCGGCGCGCGCGTCGCCTGGCGCAACGCCGGCCGGTGCATAGGGCGGTTGTACTGGAAGAGCCTGCGCGTCGTGGATCGCCGGGACGCCGTCACCGCCGACGAGGTGTTCCAGGGGCTCTGCGACCACCTCCGGCTCGCCACCAACCAGGGCCGGATCCGCCCCGTCCTCTCCGTCTTCGCCCCCGCCACGCCGTACCGCTCCGCCCCCCGCGTCTGGAACAGCCAGCTCATCCGGTACGCCGGCTACCGCGACGCCTGGGGCGGCACCGTCGGCGACGGCGCCCACATCGACTTCACGGACGCCGTGCGGCGCCTCGGCTGGCAGGCGCCGGGCGGCTGGTTCGACATCCTGCCGCTCGTCGTCCAGACCCATGACGACCGGCCCCGGCTCTACGACGTGCCGCGCGAGCTGGTGCTCGAAGTGCCGCTCACCCACCCGGACCTGCCCGCGTTCGACGCCCTGGGGCTGCGCTGGCACGCCGTCCCCGCCATCTCGAACATGCGGCTGTCCATCGGCGGCATCGACTACCCGCTCGCCCCGTTCAACGGCTGGTACATGGGCACCGAGATCGGCGCGCGCAACCTGGTGGACGCCGACCGGTACAACCTCCTGCCCGTCATGGCCGGCATCCTCGGCCTCGACACCAGCAGCGAGACGACCCTGTGGCGGGACCGCGCCCTGGTCGAGCTGAACGTCGCGGTCCTGCACTCCTTCGAACGGGCCGGGGTCAAGATCGCCGACCATCACACCGAGTCCCGCCGCTTCCTCACCCACATCGAACGCGAGGAGGCCCAGGGGCGGATCGTCCCGGCCGACTGGAGCTGGATCGTCCCGCCCGTGTCCGGCGGCCTCACCCCCGTCTACCACCGGTACTACGACGAGGCCGACCAGCTCCCCAACTTCTTCCTCGACGACGACGCGCGCGCACGCGCCCGGGGTGCCGGCTGCCCGGTCGCCCACGCCCCCGCCGGCTACTCCCCGGGCGGCGGCGCCTCCCCGTACAGCGGCTCCCCCGCCGGCTCGTAGACGAGCACGGCGACCCCCGAGTGCGTCGTACCGCTCTCCCGCAGCCGCAGGGCCGCCGGCGCCTCCCCCTCGGCGAAGAACCGCCGTCCGCCGCCGAGGACCACGGGGTGGACGAACAGCCGCAGTTCGTCCACCACCCCGTGCGCCAGCAGGAAGCGCGCCAGCGCGGTGCTGCCGTGGACCTGCAGCTCACGCCCCTCCTGCCGCTTGAGCTCGGCGATCTGGCCGAGCACGTCCTCGTTCAGCACGGAGGTGCCGCCCCACTCGGGGTGGTGCAGCGTGCGCGAGACGACGTACTTCGGCAGCCCGTTCAGCCGGGACGCGATCGGGTCGGCCGGGTCGGTGACGCGCGGCCAGTGGCCGGCGAAGATGTCGTAGGTCCGCCGCCCGAGCAGGAACGCGTCCGCCTGCCGGAACCAGCCGTTGATCCACCGCCCGAAGTCCTCGTCCACGAACGGCATGGACCAGCCGCCCAGATCGAACCCCCCGCTCGGGTCCTCCTCCCGGCCACCCGGCCCCTGCGTCACCCCGTCCAGTGTCATGAACTGCGTCAGCGTCAACCGCATGGCGACCGCCCTCTCCTCGCGCGTGCCTGTCCGTCCGGCGCCCTGACCGGCACCGTGCACGTACGACCGGACGCCGCCGGAAAACTCATCGCGCCGTCACCCGGCGGGCCGCCGGCGCGGCACACCACCGACGCGGGACCTCGGGAACAGCGCCGCCGACCACCCGGCTAGCGTTGCGACATGACGCCTTACGACGCGCTGGTCCTGGCCGGCGGCGACGCCCGCCGCCTCGGCGGCGCCGACAAACCCGCCGTGCCCGTCGGCGGGCGGTCCCTGCTGGACCGCGTGCTCGGCGCCTGCGCCGGCGCCCGCCGCACGGTCGTCGTCGGCCCCCGCCGCGCCACCCCGGGCCGCACCGTCGTCTGGACACGGGAGGAGCCGCCCGGCGGCGGCCCCCTGCCCGCCCTCGCGGCCGGCCTCGCCCACACCGACGCGCCGGTCGTCGCCGTGCTGGCGGCGGACCTTCCGTTCCTCGCGCTCCCGGCGATCGACGCCCTCCGCGCCGCCCTCGCGGAGGACCCGGACGCCGACGCCGCCCTCCTCACCGACCCCGGGGGCCGCGACCAGCCCCTCACGGCCGTCTACCGCGCCGAACCCCTGCGCCGCGAACTCGCCCTCGCCGCCGCCGAGTACGGCACGCTCACCGGCCTGCCCCTCCACCTGCCGCTCACCGGCCTCGGCCTGCGCCGCCTCCCCGCCGCCGAGGTGCCGGGCGCCGACACCTCCGACTGCGACACCTGGGCGGACATCGCAGCGGCCCGCGCCAGGATCAGGGACCATGGACGGGTGCTGGACGAATGGATCGCAGCGGTCAAGACCGAACTGGGCATCGACCCCGACGTGGACACCACGGTGCTGCTCGACGTCGCCCGTGACGCCGCCCACTCCGTGGCGCGCCCGGCGGCGCCCCTGAGCACCTTCCTCGTCGGCTACGCGGCGGCCCTCCACGGGATGTCGCCGGCGGAGGCGGCCCGCAAGGTGGCGGCGCTCGCGCAGCGCTGGGACGAGGAGTCCGCCCCGGCCGGCGAGAGCCCCGGACAGCCGGGCACCGGGGGCGCGCACCCGTGATCGACGAATTCGACGACGCCCTGGCCCTCGCCAACGGGCCGGCCGCCGCCGCGACGGTCACCCCGGCGCTCCGCCCGCCGGCCGCGCCGCCCCCGCCCGCGGCGGCGCCCGCCCCCGAGCGCCACGAGCCGCCGCCCGCACCCCCGTCGTGGGAGACGGCGCGCGCGACCGCGTACCGCGCGGCCCGGCCGCTGTCCCCGCGCCGCCTGCCGCTCGACCTCGCGCTCGGCCACACCCTGGCCGCGCCGCTCGTCGCGCTCACGGACCTCCCCGCGTTCGACACCTCCGCCATGGACGGCTGGGCCGTCGCCGGCCCGGGACCCTGGCGCGTGCTGTCCACCGGCGACGCGCGGGGCGTCCTCGCCGGCGGCGGCGCAGGCCCGCGCCTGGCCGACGGGGAGGCCGTCGCGATCGCCACCGGCGCGCGCGTCCCGCGCGGCACGACGGCCGTGCTGCGGGCCGAACGGGGGAGTGCCGCGGCCGGCCGCCTCACCGGCGCGCACCCCCTCCCCGGCACCGACATCCGCGCCCGCGGACAGGAGTGCCGCACCGGCACCGAACTCCTCCCGGCCCGCACCACGCTGACGCCCGCCGCGCTCGGCCTCGCCGCCGCCGCCGGCTACGACCAGCTCGTCGTCCGCCCCCGCCCCCGCGTCGAGGTCCTCGTCCTCGGCGACGAACTCCTCCACCGCGGCCTCCCGCACGACGGCCGCATCCGTGACGCCCTCGGCCCCATGACCGGCCCCTGGCTCACGGCACTCGGCGCCCAGACGCTCGTCACCCGGCGCCTCGGCGACGACGCCGAGGCCCTCCACGAGGCGATCAGCACGAGCCGCGCCGATCTCGTCGTCACCACCGGTTCGACGGCGCGCGGCCCGGTGGACCACCTGCGGGCGACGCTGGACCGCCTCGGCGCCCACCTCCTCGTCAGCGGCGTCGCCGTCCGCCCGGGGCACCCGATGCTCCTGGCCGAACTGCCCTCCGGCCTCCCCCTCGTCGGCCTGCCGGGCAACCCGCTCGCCGCCGTCTCCGGGCTCCTCACCCTCGCCGCGCCCCTCCTGCGGGGCCTGGCCGACCAGCCCGCGCCACCGGAGCGCCCGGCCGCCCTCACGGACCCGGTACGGGGCCACCCGCGCGACACGCGGCTCGTGCCGGTAGTGTGCCCCGAGCCCGGTCTTGCGCGGCCCATCGGTTTCACCGGACCGGCGATGCTGCGCGGCATCGCCGCCGCGTCGGCACTGGCCGTCATCCCGCCCGGCGGCGCGCAGGCGCGTGACCGGGTCCGTCTCCTCGACCTCCCCCAGGCATGAGAATCATCGGAAGATCCGCACGCGGCGGCAGCGAGGACGACGACGTCCCGGACGATCCCCGGGACGAGCGTTCGCACGGCGTCCTCCTGCCCCGCACCAGCGTCGGCCCGCTCGTCCAGGTGATGCGGCGCATCGCGCTCGCCACCGCCGTGATGGTCGCCGCCGTGATCATCGTCTACCTCGACCGCGAGGGCTACAAGGACAACGTCGGAGGCGGCCCGGTCGGCTTCCTCGACTCGCTGTACTACGTCACCGTGTCCCTCTCGACGACCGGCTACGGCGACATCGTGCCGGTCAGCGACAAGGCCCGGCTGCTGACGACGTTCTTCATCACCCCGCTGCGGGTGCTGTTCCTGATCATCCTGGTCGGGACGACACTGGAAGTGCTCACCGAGCGCACCCGCGATCAGTGGCGCCTCGCCCACTGGAGGAACACCTTGCGCGACCACACCGTCATCGTCGGCTTCGGCACCAAGGGCCGTTCCGCCGCCGAGACCCTGATGAGCGCCGGACTCACCCAGGACCGCATCGTCGTGGTCGACCCCAACCCGGCCGTCGTCGAACTGGCCGGCGCCGACGGCTACGCCGGCGTCGTCGGGGACGCGACCCGCAGCAGCGTCCTGATGCGCGCCCGCGCCGACCGCGCCAAGTCGGTCGTGATCTCCACCCAGCGCGACGACACGGCGGTCCTCGTCGCGCTGACGGTGCGCCAGCTCAGCAAGAGCGTGCGCATCGTCGTGTCCGTCCGGGAGCAGGAGAACGTCCCGCTGCTGCGGCAGTCGGGCGCCGACTCCGTCATCACGTCCTCCAGCGCGGCCGGCCGGCTGCTGGGCCTGTCCATGATCAGTCCGAGTTCGGGCGCGGTGATGGAGGACCTGATCCAGCACAGCAAGGGCCTGAGCCTCCGGGAGCGGCCGGTCACCAAGGCGGAGGCGGGCCGCACCCCGCGCGAGTGCGACGACCTGGTGGTCACCGTCATACGGGGCCACCAGCTCCTGCCGTTCGACGACCCGGAGGTGGGGCGGCTCCAGCTCACCGACCGCCTCGTCGTCATCCACCGCGTCAGCGACGAGGAGCGCGCCGCGATGGAACGGGCCGTCTCCGAGCGCCGCGAGCGCGGCCCCGGATCGTGGCGCATCCCGCGCCGGTGACGCCCGGCGCGGGCACCGCCGTCCTGGCCGAGCGGTCGGGCGTCACGGTGGTCCGCGCCGGCGACACGGTGACGAAGGCCCACGCCCCGGACACCGACATACCCGCGCTCGCCCGCCGGCTGGCGATCGCCGCCCACCCGGCCGCCGCCGGCCTGCTGCTGCCGCCCCTGCCGCCGGCACGGATCGCCGCGTGGCCCGACGGCCGTCCCGCGACCCGCTGGCCGTACGGCGAACCGATCGACCCGGCCGCGCCGGACGCCGTCCCGTGGGAGGACGCCGGCCGGCTCCTCGCCCGGCTCCACGCGCTCCCCGCCGCATCCCTCGGCCTGCCGCTGCCCCCGAGCGGCGCACCGTCCCGCGTCCCCGCCGCCCTCCGTACGCTGGCCGCGCTGCCGCCGAGCGCGCTCACCGAGGCGGCGTCCCACGTCCTGCGGACCACGCCGCTGCCGTCGCCCGCCGCGCCCGTCCTGTGCCACGGGGACTTCCACCTGGGGCAGCTCGTGCGGTTCGCGGGCGGCTGGCGGCTGATCGACGTGGACGACCTCGGCGCGGGCGACCCGGCCTGGGACCTGTCGCGCCCGGCCGCCTGGTACGCGGCGGGGCTGCTGCCCGCGGCCGCGTGGGAGGCGTTCACGGGCGCCTACCGGCCCGGCTGGGACCCGTGGCCGGACGTGGACGTACCGGCGCGTCTGATGACGGCCTGCCTGACCGTCCGGGCGCTGGAGCGCGCCCGCGCGTCGGGCCGGCAACTGGACGCCGAGGAACGGGCACTTGCCGAAGCCTGCCTCCGTATCAGCAGACTGTCCGACTAAGCTGAACGGCCCAGTGGGTCCACCAGGCAGCCGATGAGGGAGCCGACCGATGCAGTGTCCCAAGTGCGGTGCGATGATGCACACGTTCAACCGGAATGGGGTCCAGATCGAGCAGTGCAGCGGTTGCCGCGGCATCTTCCTCGACTTCGGCGAACTGGAGCAGCTGACTCGCCTCGAGGCGCAGTGGTCCGCCCCGCAGGCTCCGCCGCCCGCCGCCCCGTACCAGCAGCAGGGCCACGGCCCGGCCTGGGGCGCGCCGCAGCACGGCGGCCACTACGGCCACCACGGCCACCGCAGGGGCGGGATCTCCGGCCTCTTCTTCTCGTCCTGACGCACCCGCGTCCCGACGGCGTCCCCGTTCCGGCACGGGCCGGGGCGCCGTCGTGTCACTCGGCCGCTGAGCCACCACCGGCGCCGGGGAAACGCCCCGGTACCCGGACGGTCGCCGGAGCGGCACCGGTCCGGCGCAGCGCCGCCATCGCGGCGAGCCGCCGTTCGAGACCCTGCGGCCCGCCCACCCCGCGGAACAGCCCGTCCGCGCCGACGTGCTCCACCATCTCCGCGAGCCCGATGCCCCGGAACTCCGTGTCATTGAGCAGCGCCCACAGCGCCTCGGGAACACACCGCACGCCGGTCCCGTCCGCGCGATCGACGACGAGCAGCGGCTTGGCCGGATCGACCATGGTCCGCCGATCGGCGACGACCACGACAGCGTGCGGCACATCGGCGCCGACCGACGCGACAACCCGCTCACTGCTGACGGCGGCGAACGACGGGTCATCCACCACCTCGACAACCGCACGCACGCCACCCTCACCACCCACCGGCGCCTCGACCACACGCAGAACGGCACACCAGGCCCCGTCATCACCGAAATCGGTGCGCACCAACGGAGTCAGCTCAGTCCGGATCTCCACCCCGCCATGATGGGCACCACACCGTCCACAATCCACCCGGGGAGGGAAAGACCTTGCGGATCCCCACCGCACGGCCCGCGTCCCCCGCTTCTCCGTTCCGGGCGGGCATTCGACGCGGCTCACATTCGCCCAGCTCAGCGGTGGTTCGAACGTCCCAGCCTCCCGTCCCGGTCATGGCCGCTGGCGGGCGGGACGAAACCCGGCCCAGTCTGTGGTCGTCCGGCAGTGACCCGCCGCCGGCAAGCACCTGACAGGCCACTCGAGAAAGCAGTACGCCATGACCGCCTTCACGCTCCGCCACCGCACCCGGGCGCTCGTCGCCACCGTCGCCGCCGTGGCCGCCCTCTCGCTCACCGCCTGCGAGGACGACGAACTCGCCGCGGGCGGCGGCACGGACCAGAGCGAGAACGAGGCGCCCGCCGACCAGGACAGCGGCAGCGACGGCGTCACCGAGGACGGCGGCCAGGCTGAGGAGCACGAGGACATCGACGAGGAAGGGGGACAGGGCGAGGACGGTACCGCCGGCGACGAGGTGGCCGTCATCCCCTGCGCCGACCAGAACACCCAGGTGACCGTCTCCCCCGTCGAGCAGCCCATCAACCACCTGCTGCTCACCGTCACCAACACCGGCGACGAGAGGTGCGACGCCCACTCCTATCCCCTCCTGGGGTTCGACGATTCCCAGGCTCCGCTGCCGCCCGTCGAGGACAGCGCGCCGCAGGCCGTGATCACGCTCGAGCCGGGCGACGTCGCGTACGCGGGCGTGATCACCTCGTCCGGCGACTCGGCGGAGGGGTACGTCTCGACCTCCTCCACTCTCACCTTCATGGACAGCTACGGACACGCGGTGGGTGACGGGATCGAGCTGGCGCTGCCGGGCGGCGAGGTGTTCGTCGGAGACGCGGCCGCCGTCACCTACTGGCAGACCTCCACGGACGCCGCCCTCATGTGGTAGCCGGCCCGAGGGGCGGGGACGCACGAGGGCCAGCGACCGGGGGCGCCGATCGGGGTCACCGGACAGGCACCTGGGACGGACATGACGAAGGCCCCCGGCCGTGGATGGCGGCGGGGGCCTTCGGACAGCCCGGTGAGAGCTGGCGGAGGATACGAGATTCGAACTCGTGAGGGTGTGAACCCAACACGCTTTCCAAGCGTGCGCCCTAGGCCTCTAGGCGAATCCTCCGCCGCAAACGATACAAGACGACGGACGGTGGTTGCGAACCGTCTTCCGGGAGGGGGAGGGGGGACGAGCGCGTGCGGGGATCCGGTAGGGTTGGCAGCAGCCCCTCGCGCGGCGTCATCTCGCTGAACTCCCCCAGGGCCGGAAGGCAGCAAGGGTAGGTGAGCTCTGGCGGGTGCGCGAGGGGTCTTGTCGTGCGTGTCCCGCTTGTCAGTGGTGGCCTATATCGTCGGTGACGTGTCCTCCCTCGCGCTGTACCGCCGCTACCGACCCGAGACCTTCGCCGAGGTCATCGGGCAGGAGCACGTGACCGTCCCGCTGCAGCAGGCCCTGCGGAACAACAGGGTCAACCACGCGTACCTCTTCAGCGGTCCGCGCGGGTGCGGCAAGACGACCAGTGCGCGGATCCTCGCGCGGTGCCTCAACTGCGAGAACGGCCCCACGCCCGCACCCTGCGGCGAGTGCCGCTCGTGCCGTGATCTCGCGCGGAACGGGCCGGGGTCCATCGATGTCATCGAGATCGACGCCGCCTCGCACGGCGGTGTCGACGACGCCAGGGACCTGCGCGAGAAGGCGTTCTTCGGCCCTGCGGGCAGCCGGTACAAGATCTACATCATCGACGAGGCCCACATGGTCACCCCGGCGGGGTTCAACGCCCTGCTGAAGGTGGTCGAGGAGCCGCCGGAGCACCTCAAGTTCATCTTCGCCACCACCGAGCCGGAGAAGGTCATCGGGACGATCAGGTCCCGCACGCACCACTACCCGTTCCGGCTCGTGCCCCCCGGCACCCTGCGGGACCACCTGGCGGAGGTCTGCGCGCGGGAGGCCATTCCCGTCGCCGACGCCGTGCTGCCGCTCGTCGTCCGGGCCGGCGCCGGGTCCGTGCGGGACTCCATGTCCGTCATGGACCAGCTCCTCGCGGGCGCCGGGGACGAGGGCGTGACGTACGAGATGGCGACCGGCCTGCTCGGCTACACGGACGCGGCGCTGCTCGACGCGGTCGTGGAGGCGTTCGGGGCCGGGGACGGGACCGCCGCGTTCTCGGTCGTGGACCGGGTGATCGAGGGCGGGCACGATCCGCGCCGGTTCGTCGCCGACCTGCTGGAGCGGCTGCGCGACCTCCTCATCCTCGCCGCCGTGCCCGACGCGGCGGACAAGGGCCTCATCGACGTGCCGGCCGACGTCCTGGAGCGGATGGGCCGGCAGGCCGAGGCGCTCGGGGCGGCGGAGTTGAGCCGCGCCGCCGACCTGGTGAACACCGGCCTCACGGAGATGCGCGGCGCCACCTCGCCGCGGCTCCAACTGGAGCTGATCTGCGCCCGGGTGCTCCTGCCCGCCGCGTACGGGGACGAGCGGTCCCTCCAGGCCCGGCTGGACCGGCTGGAGCGCGGGCAGCGGCTCGGCGCGGTCCCCGCGGCGCCGCCGCAGCAGGCGCCGCCCGCCGTCCAGGCGCCCGCGCCACCGGTCGACCGGACCCCGCCGCCCGCGCCGGCGGCCCCCGTCGAGCCGCCGGCCCAGCAGCCGGCGCCGGTGCGGACGCCCCCCCCGGCGCCCGCCGAGCCCGCGCAGGCCGCCCCGCCGGCCGTGCAGGCCCCCGCGCAGGGGTCCCGGCCCGGTGCCTGGCCCACACGGGCCGCGGGCGCCCCGGCACCGGCACGGCAGCCCGCCGCGCCGCAGCCGGAACCGCAGCCGGCCGCGGCTCCCGCGGCCGCCGTGCCCCCGGCGGCGACCGGCGGGGGCGGCGATCCCGCGCAGGTGCGCCAGCTGTGGCCGCAGGTCCTCGACGCCGTGAAGCAGCGCCGCCGGTTCAGCTGGATCCTGCTCAGCCAGAACGCGCAGCTCGCCGGCTTCGACGGCGGGACCCTGCGGCTCGGCTTCGCGACGGTCGGGGCCAGGGACAGCTTCGTCAACAGCGGCAGCGACGAGGTCCTGCGCCAGGCCCTCGCCGACGCCCTGGGCGTCCAGTGGCGGATCGACGCCGTGGTCGATCCGGGCGGCGGTCCCGGTGGGGGCGGCGCCCCCCGTACCCCGCCGCCGGCACCCGCGGCCCCCGCCGCGCCGTCGCCGGGCGCCGTCCCGCCGCCGCAGGCCGACCGTCCGCCGCAGCCGGCTCCGGCTCCCGCCGCGCCGCGGCCGCCCGTCGCCGCGCCCCCGCCCGTGGCCGCCGAGGACGACATGCCGGCCGACGACGACCCCGACCTCGACGAGACGGCGCTCAGCGGCTACGAGCTGATCGTCCGGGAGCTCGGCGCGACGGTCATCGAGGAGTACCAGCACGAGTGAGTTCCCCCTCGGGTGGGACCGCGCCTCCATGAGCCCCGTAGGCTCGGGAGGGCACCTCTCTAGACAGCGACGAGCCAGGAGTGACCGTGTTTCCCGGTGGTAATGGGGTCGACATGCAGCAGTTGCTGCAGCAGGCCCAGAAGATGCAGCAGGACCTCGCGGCGGCCCAGGAGCAGCTGGCCAGCACCCCCGTCGAGGGCAGCGCGGGCGGTGGCCTCGTGAAGGCCACGGTCACCGGTTCCGGCGAGCTGACCGGCCTGGTGATCGACCCGAAGGCCGTCGACCCCGAGGACACCGAGACCCTCGCCGACCTCGTGATCGCCGCCGTGCGCGACGCGAACCAGGCCGCGCAGCGGCTCGCCGCCGAGAAGCTCGGCCCCCTGGCCAAGGGGCTCGGCGGCGGTGGCGGCAGCGGCATCCCGGGCCTGCCGTTCTGACCCTCCCGACCGTGCCGCCCGGCGCCGTCCCGCCCGGCCCCGGCCGGGCGGGATCCAACGACCAGAGACGAGGCATTCCGTGTACGAAGGGGTAGTCCAGGACCTCATCGACGAACTGGGCCGGCTGCCGGGCGTCGGCCCGAAGAGCGCCCAGCGGATCGCCTTCCACATCCTCCAGGCGGAGCCCGCCGACGTGACGCGGCTCGCGCGCGCCCTGACCGAGGTGAAGGCCAAGGTCAGGTTCTGCGCCGAGTGCGGCAACGTCGCCCAGGAGGAGCGCTGCCGCGTCTGCCTCGACCCGCGCCGCGACCCCACGGTCATCTGCGTCGTCGAGGAGCCGAAGGACGTCGTGGCCATCGAGCGCACCCGGGAGTTCCGCGGCCGGTACCACGTCCTGGGCGGGGCGATCAGCCCCATCGACGGCGTCGGGCCGGGCGATCTGCGCATCCGGGAGCTGCTGGCGCGGCTCGCGGACGGATCGGTCACCGAGCTGATCCTCGCCACCGACCCCAACCTGGAGGGCGAGGCGACCGCGACCTACCTGGCGCGGATGGTCGGGTCCCTCGGGCTGCGCGTCACACGGCTGGCCAGCGGGCTGCCGGTCGGTGGAGACTTGGAGTATGCCGACGAAGTCACCTTGGGACGCGCTTTCGAGGGAAGGCGGCTGCTTGATGTGTGAGGCAGAGACGTACGCGCCGGGCAGCGGCACGGGGAAGGCGGCCACACGATGACAAGGAGCGGTACGCACGGCGGTCCCGCGGCCGGAGCCGCGGCGGACGAGCCGTCGGGCGCCGGCGGCCCCGACGACTTCGCGGTCCAGATCGCCGACCAGGTCGAGAGCTTCATCGTCGCCGTCGGCGAGGTGGCGCGCGGCGACGACCCGGACAGCGCCATCCCCCACCTGCTGCTGCAGGTGTCCCAGCTGATCCTGGCGGGCGGCCGGCTCGGCGCGCACGAGGACATCGTCCCCGAGGAGCGGTACGAGCCGGACACCGGCCCCGAGGCCGACCTGGACGAGCTGCGGGAGCGCCTGGCGACCCTGCTCGCCCCCGTCGACGTGTACTCCGAGGTCTTCGACCCGTACGTGCCGCGCAGCACGCCGGTCGCCGCGCGGATCTCCGACGACCTGGCGAACATCGTCTCCGACCTGCGGCACGGCCTCGCGCACTACTCGGCGGGGCGTGTCAGCGAGGCGCTGTGGTGGTGGCAGTTCTCCTACCTGTCCAACTGGGGCCCGACCGCGAGCGCCACGCTCCGCGCCCTGCAGTCGCTGGTCGCCCACGTCCGGCTCGACACCCCGCTGGCCGAGCTGGACGGGCTCGACACCGACAGCGACGCCGAGGACGGTGACCTGGAACGGCAGGCCGGCCGCGTCATGGAGGCGGAGATCGCCGCGCCCCTCGGCCTGCGGACGGCCGCCGACGGGCCGTCCTGATCAGGGCACGAGGACGAGCCGGCCGCGCAGGCCGCCGGCGGCCGGCCGTTCGTGGGCGCGCGCGGCGTCCGTCAGGGGCAGCGTGCCAGCGACGCGGAGCGTGAGCCGGCCGGCCGCGGCGAGCGCGGCCAGGCCGGCGAGGGCCGTGCCGTCCACCGCGATCCAGGCGGTGCGCACGCGGATGCGCGCAGCGGTACGGGCGCCCCGCCGCTCAGGGCGGCGCAGGTGCCGCGTGTGCGGACGGCGGCGAGTGCCGCTGTCCCGAGGACGGCCGCGTCCAGCGCCCGGACGGCGGGCTCGTCCACCGCGCCGGCGAGTGCCACGACCCGTACGCCGCGCGCCGCGGCCAGCCCCACGGCGCAGCCGCCGACAGCGCCCGCGCCGCCCACGACGCGCGGGTCAGTGGTTCCGATGGTGCGGGGAGCGCGGTGCGCACGGGTTGAGGAGCAGCAGCGCGATGTCGTCCTCACGGTTCTCCGTGTGGCGGACGCGCAGCAGGTGGTCCGCGAGGTCGTCCATCGTGCCGCCGGAGCCGAAGGTGTGGTCCGCCGCCGCGGCGAGGTCGCGCGCGAGGCCGGCGGTGGCGGCGTCCGGGTCGAGGCCGGGCCGTTCCACGAGGCCGTCGGTGTACAGGAGCAGGACGGAGCCGCTGGGCAGCGGCAGCCCGACGGCCGGGTAGCGGGCGTCGGCGTCGATGCCGAGGAGCGGTCCCGGCGGTAGGTCGGGCACGGTGATCCGGCCGTCCGGGAGGCGGATGAGCGGCGGCGGGTGGCCGGCCGTGGCGAGGGTGGCCCGTTCCGCCGCCGGGTCGAGCGTGAGGTAGCAGCAGCTCGTGAACAGCCCGGGGTCGAGGTCGGTCAGCAGCCGGTTCGTACGCGCCAGGACGTCCTGCGGCGGGCGGTCCGTGCTCGCGTGGACGGCCGTGCGGACCTGGCCCATGAGCGCGGCGGCCGTGACGTTGTGGCCCTGGACGTCGCCGATGACGGCGGCGACGCGGCCGTACGCGTCGAGGGGGAGCACGTCGTAGAAGTCGCCGCCGATCTCCATGCCGCGGGTAGCGGGGAGGTAGCGGGCGGCCAGGCACAGGCCGGGCAGGTCGGGGAGGGCGTGGGGGAGCAGGCCGGCCTGGAGCTGGCGGGCGAGCTGCTGCTTGGCGTCGAAGAGGCGCGCCCGGTCGAGGGCCTGGGCGAGGAGGCCGGCGAGCGAGGTGAGGATCGTCCGCTCGTCGCGGGTGAACGTGTGCGGCCGGTCGTACGACAGGACGAAGCAGCCGACGGCGTGGCCGGACGTGACGAGCGGCAGGAACGCCCAGGCGGCCTTGCCGGTCAGCTCGGGGATGCCGGGGAAGAGGGCGGACATCTCCCGGGGGCTGCCGTAGAAGCCGGGCCGGTTCTCCTCCATGGCGCGGGCTGCGGCGTTCGCCCGGGTGCCGAGGGTGGCGCCGTCGAAGTGGGCCATGACCTCCTCGCTGTAGCCGCGGTGGCCGGCGACGTGCAGCCGGTCCCCCTCGGTGACGTAGAGGACGAGGCCCTGGGCGTCGAACGCGGGCAGGATGTGGCCTGCGGAGATGTCCACGATGTCGCGGACGCCTATGGCCTGGGTCAGCGCGACGGCGACCTGGGTGACGCGTTGCAGTGTGCCGTCCTGGGTCAGGGGGAGCCGGAGGCCGGCGGGCCGTGCACGGGTTCCGACGTCGGTGTGACCCGGACGCTGAGACCGTGGGCGCCCGGGTAGAACTGGAACCGCAGCCGGTGGTCGGGCGGGCGGACGGCGGTGAACGAGGTCGGCTCGCGCGTGAGCAGGGCGGCGCGGTAGCGGTCGGTGCAGGCGGGCGTGCACAGCCACGGCAGGACGTCCCAGGGGCGGGCGTCGAGCAGGTCGCGCACGGTGGTGCCGAGCAGGTCCGCCGCTGTGGCGCTGGCCCAGGACGTGCTGCCGTCGAGGCGCAGGGCGAGCGCGCCCTCGGGGAGGCGTTCGGCGAAGTCGGCGGCGGCCAGGGTGAGTGCCGGGTCGGGCGTGCGGTCGCGCGGCAGGGGGACTTCGCGGGGACGGTCGCCCGCGGTCTCGGGGGTGCCGGCGTCGGCGGCGCGCCGCAGGACCGTACCCATGCGGTCCGCGATGCGCGACAGGGCGGCGTGTTCCCCGGGGGTGAGGGCGGCGTGCGAGGGCGGCCAGAGCACGACCAGCGCGCCGGAGCAGGGGCTGTCGCCGCACGCGAGCGGCACATGGGCGGTGGCGTAGGCGTACGGCATGGGCAGGCTGGTCAGCGCTGCCTGGCGGCCCTCGGCCTCCTCCAGGGGGGCGTTGCGCCAGTGGAGGCGTTCGAGGCGGACCGTGTCCGCGAGGATGCTGGGCATGTCCAGGTCGACCCGGTGCCAGGGCTCCGCGACGTCGGCGGGCAGGCCGGTGATGGCGGTCATCAGCAGGAGCCGCCCGGTCGGGTCGAGAAGGTAGAGGGCCGCCCCGTAGGCGCCGGTGTCCCGCACCGCGTCGGTGAGGAGCCGGTCCAGCGCGCCGGATTCGGAGGAAAGCCCCATAGGCGCACATTACGCCGGTGGGGGAGTGGGCACATGTGGACCGGCGGCGTGTGAGGTCGGTTACGTTTCGCGCGTGTTTCCGTGTGTGCGGCGTGTCGTCTGGGCAGGGGTCGTCGCTGAGCGGGCCGCCCGGCCGTATCGCTCGGTAGAATTCATCCGGCCGTGGCCGCCGCACTGGCTACGGAGAGTGAGAGAACGAGGAGCAGCACACGTGGGCCTTGTCGTGCAGAAGTACGGCGGCTCCTCCGTTGCCGATGCCGAGGGCATCAAGCGGGTCGCCAAGCGGGTCGTCGAGGCCAAGAAGAACGGCAACCAGGTGGTTGTCGTGGTCTCCGCCATGGGGGACACGACGGACGAGCTGATCGATCTCGCGGGCCAGGTGTCCCCGGTCGCCTCGGGGCGCGAACTGGACATGCTGCTGACCGCGGGCGAGCGCATCTCCATGGCGCTGCTGGCGATGGCGATCGGAGCCCTCGGCCACGAGGCCCAGTCGTTCACCGGCAGCCAGGCCGGCGTCATCACCGACGCGGTCCACAACAAGGCGCGCATCATCGATGTGACGCCCGGCCGCATCCAGTCCTCCGTGGACGCCGGGAACATCGCCATCGTCGCCGGCTTCCAGGGCGTCTCCCAGAGCGGCAAGGACATCACCACCCTGGGCCGCGGCGGCTCCGACACCACCGCCGTCGCCCTCGCCGCCGCGCTCGGCGCCGAGGCGTGCGAGATCTACACGGACGTCGACGGCGTCTTCACGGCCGACCCGCGCGTGGTGAGCGCCGCGCGGAAGATCGACTGGATCTCCTTCGAGGACATGCTGGAACTGGCGAGCTCCGGTTCCAAGGTGCTGCTGCACCGGTGCGTGGAGTACGCGCGCCGCTACCAGATCCCCATCCATGTGCGGTCGTCGTTCTCCGGCCTGCAGGGCACATGGGTCAGCAACGAGCCGCTCGGAGGTCAGCCGGTGGAGCAGGCAATCATCTCGGGTGTCGCCCACGACACGTCCGAGGCCAAGATCACGATCGTCGGCGTCTCGGACAAGCCCGGTGTCGCCGCGACGATCTTCCGCACCATCGCGGACGCCGAGGTCAACATCGACATGGTCGTCCAGAACGTCTCCGCCGCCGCGACCGGCCTGACCGACATCTCGTTCACCCTGCCCAAGGACGAGGGCCGCAAGGCGATCGACGCCCTGGAGAAGCGCCGTCCGCTCATCGGCTTCGAGGCCCTGCGCTACGACGACCAGATCGCGAAGATCTCCCTCGTCGGCGCCGGCATGAAGACCAACCCGGGCGTCACCGCGACGTTCTTCGAGGCCCTGTCCAACGCCGGGGTCAACATCGAGCTGATCTCCACCTCCGAGATCCGCATCTCCGTCGTCACGCGCCACGACGACGTCGTGCCCGCCGTCCGCGCCGTGCACACGGCGTTCGGGCTCGACTCGGACTCCGAGGAGGCCGTCGTCTACGGCGGCACCGGCCGCTGAGGCGCGCGCCCGCCGCCGTACGTCCAGGTCCCGCGTCCGCGCCGGTCGTGAAGCTGCCGTGACCAACTCGTAGGGCTCCACGGCTTGCTCAGGACCGGGCGCCGGGAGACCATTTCAACTCCCCGTGCCGCAACGGAACCAGTCGCGGTACGGGGAGCGTCTTTGGTGCCCCACGGGCGGCGGGACGCCCATCGGACGGACGAGCGGGGCAGGTGATGGACCATGAGGGCGACCGCCCCGCCGACCGCCATCCCACGCGTCCCGTACAACCTTCGCGGGGGACGGCGTGTCCAATCGGCGTGGCAGAGGTACTCGACTTCCCGGCCGTCCCCCCTCGACGCCTTCCGCGTCCCGCGAGCACGACGCGCCGCCGGGGCATGCCGGTGATCGCCCCGCTGCCCGCCTCGGCGCCGACGCCCGCGAGCGGCCTCGACGCCCCGCGGGACGCCGCGGACGGCACGATGGCTGAAGGCACCACCGTCGACTTCCTGACCGAGACCTACCGGGCGCACTACCGCGCGCTCCTCGGCCTGGCGGCACTGCTCCTGGACGACATCGCCTCCTGCGAGGACGTCGTCCAGGAGGCGTTCATCCGCGTCCACTCCGCGCGCAGCCGCGTCCGGGAGCCGGAGAAGACCCTCGCCTACCTGCGCCAGACCGTCGTCAACCTCTCCCGCTCCACGCTCCGCCGCCGCATCCTCGGGTCGAAGCTGCTCTCCAAACCGATGCCCGATGCCGCCAGCGCCGAGGAGGGGGCGTACGCGCAGCTCGAGCGCGCCGACCTCATCCGGGCGATGCGCGGTCTCCAGCGCCGTCAGCGCGAGGTCCTCGTGCTGCGGTACTTCGCCGACATGACGGAGGCCGAGGTCGCGAAGACGCTCGGCATCTCCGCCGGCTCGGTCAAGGCGTACGGCTCCCGGGGCATCGCGGCGCTGCGCGTCGCCATGGAGGCCGCCAGATGACCGACCGCGATCCCGGCCGGCCGGCGCGCGGTACGCGGTGGCCGGAGCCGGGGGCGGAGGCACCGGACGGTCCGGGACCGCCCGGGGACACCGGCGCGCCCGGCGGCGAGGACGGTGAGGACGGGGAGGAGGCGCTCCGCCGCCTCCTGCGGGACGCCGTCGACGGCATCGGTGATCCGTCCGCCGACGCCCTCGACCACCTGCGGTCCGCCGTCGCGGCCCGCCGCAGGCGCCGCAAGCAGTTCCTCGTCGGCACCGCCGCGTCACTCGCGCTCCTCGGTATCGGCGCGCCCGTCGTGCTGTCGGCGACCGGGGCGGTCGGCGGCTCGGGGACGCACACGGTGTCGGGTCCCGAGGGCGACAGCGCGTTCGACGGCACACGTGACCTCGACGGGCTGCCCGGCGCGGCCGGCCCGTACCCGCCCGACGGCCTGCCGCTGCCCTCCGACGAGCCGCGCGCCGACCCGGGCGGCACGGGCCGGTCGCCGGAGGACCAGGCCGGGGGCGCCGCCGGCGGGGTCGAGTCCGACGACGGCGTCTCCTCCCCGACGTGCGACCGCGACCAGCTCGGCAGCGTCCATACGGTCGCCGGCACACCGGACGACCAGGGCCGCGTCTACGGGTTCATCCGTATGGTCAATGTCTCGGACGACGCCTGCCGCGTCACCGGGGACGACGAGCTGTCCGCCCTGCCCCTCGCCGCCGGCGACATGTCCGCCACCGCTCAGGTGCAGGTCCTCGACCGGACCGAGGGCGACCGCGCCGTGGGCCTGCCCACGCCCGACGAGACCCTGGAGGAGCTGGTCCTGTCCCCCGGCCGGGCGTACGAGATCCAGTTCGCCTGGGTGCCGTCCTCCGGTACGGCCGCGAGCTGCGCCGTCGCCGCCGAGCCGGCCGCCGGCACGTCGGACGGCGGGCTCACCACCGAGCTGGGCGGCACCGCGCCGCTCGCCGGCACCCCGGACAGCACCACCACGACCCAGACGGCCGGCACCGGCACCGACACGACGGGGACCGAGAGCGCCACCGACGACCCGTCCGCCCCGGGCGACACCGACGGCACGTCCGACGGCAGCGGCACCACCGACCCGACCACCCCCGGCGACAGCGACGGCACGTCCGACGGCAGCGGCTCCACCGACCCGACGGCCCCCGGCGACGGCGACGGCACCGACGAGCCCACGACCGGCGGCACCGACGGCGACGGCACTGACGACGGCACCACCGACGGCGTCCTGCTGCGCTACACACCCGCCGCCGGCGAGCCCGAGGCGGCCCGCATCCTGCTCGCGGGAACCTGCTCCGGCACCGTCTACCGCACGGGTGTCCTGGAGGCCCCGGCGTCCTGAACGGCGCCGGCCGAAGTACGGTGGGGCCGTGTACCGGTTCCTCCTGACCCCGCGCTGGTGGGGGATCAACCTCTTCGTCGTCCTGGCGATCCCCGTCTGCCTGTTCGCCGGCATGTGGCAGCTCGGCCGCTTCGAGGACCAGGTCGACAACCACCGGGAGCAGCAGCGCCAGGCGGAGGCCACGGGCGACCCCCGGCCCATCGCCGACCTCCTCCCCCTCACCACCGAGAGCGTCGGCGAGCAGGCCGAGGTCACCGGTACGTACGACGCCGCCCACCAACTGCTGGTCCCGGGCCGGCGGCTTGAGGACCGCACCGGCTACTACGTCCTCACCCCGCTGCGCCCGAGCGACGGCAGCCCCGCCCTGCCCGTCGTGCGCGGCTGGCTCCCCGGCACCGCCGACGCGGACCGCGCCCCCGCGCCGCCCACGGGCGAGGTCACCGTCACCGGGGCGCTCCAGGCCCCCGAGTCGCCGTCCACCGTGGACGGCCCCACCGACGGGCTGCCGGCCGGCCAGCTCGGCGTCATCGGCGCCGCCGCGCTGATCAACATCCTGCCGTACGGGATCACCGACGCGTGGCTGACCGTCCGGGACGCCGAGGAGCCGATGCTGGCCGTGCCGGCCGAGGCGCCGACCGGCACCGGCCTCGACATGGACGCCTTCCAGAACCTCGGCTACACCGCCGAGTGGTTCGTCTTCGCGGCGTTCGCCGTCTTCATGTGGTTCCGGCTGTTCCGGCGCGAGGTGGAACAGCAGCGCGACGCCGAGCTCGGCATCATTCCGGAGCAGCCCCGGCCGAGCCAGGAAGGTGCGCTCGCGCGAAGCGGATCTCCTGCGCCACCTGCTTGATCCGCTCCTCCACGACGAGCGAGCCGTGCCCCGCGTCGTACCGGTACACCTCGTGCACCGCGCCCCGGGCGGCGAGCCGTTCGACGTAGTTCTCGATCTGCCGGATCGGGCAGCGCGGGTCGTTGAGGCCGGCCGAGATGTACACGGGGGCCTTCACGTCGTCCACGTAGCCGATCGGCGACGACGCGGCCCAGCGGTCCGGCACCTCGTCGGGCGCGCCGCCGAAGAGCGTGCGGTCCAGGGCCTTCAGCGCCTCCATCTCGTCCTCGTACGCCGCGACGTAGTCCGCGACCGGCACGGCCGCCACGCCGACCGCCCACGCCTCCGGCTGGGTGCCGACGCCGAGGAGCGTGAGGTAGCCGCCCCACGAACCGCCGGTGAGGACCAGACGCTCCGGATCGGCCAGGCCGCTGTCCACCGCCCAGTCGCGGACGGCGGCGATGTCCTCCAGCTCGATCAGACCGACCCGGTGCTTCAGCGCGTCGGTCCAGGCCCGCCCGTACCCCGTCGAGCCGCGGTAGTTGACCCGCACGACGGCGAAGCCGTGGTCGAGCCAGGCCGCGGGGCCGGCCGCGAACGCGTCGCTGTCGTGGGCGGTCGGCCCGCCGTGGATGTCGAAGACGGTCGGGAACGGCCCCTCGCCCCCGGCCGGCCGCTGCACCAGGGCGTGCACCGTCCCGCCGGGACCCTCCACCCACGCGTCCGTGACCGGCACGGAACGCGGCGCCCGCGGCCCCGGCGGCTGAAGGACCCGGCCGCCCGCGGTGGACCGTACGACCGGCGGCTCGGCGGCCGAGGACCACAGGTACTCGACCGAGCCGTCGGGGCGGGCCGACGCGCCCATGATCGTGCCGGGCGGCGTGTCGATCCGCTCGGTGGCGCCCGTCGCCCCGTCGTGACGCCACAGCTCGTCGCGGGCGCGGTAGCTGTGCGAGACGAGCAGACCGCTGCCGTCGGGGTACCACTCGGCGGCGATGTCGCCGGGCAGGCCGAGGTCCAGCTCCTGCTCCTCGCCCGTCAGCGGGTTCCAGACGAGCGGCTCCCACCGGCCGCGCCGCTGGTGGCCGACGAGGAGCCGGGGGTCGCCGTCGACGGGCGCGAACCCGAGGACGGTGAGGCCGAGTTCCTCGGTGCCGCCGGCCGTGTCGTCCAGCTCGGCGACGGGGGTGCCGTCGAGACGGGTCACGCGGATCGCCGAGTGCATGGCGTCACCGTGCTCGGTGTGCTCGATCGCGAGCAGCGTCCCGTCGTGGCTGAGGTCGCCGACGCCGCCGGACTGGCGGTGCCGGTAGATCTCCACGGGGTCGCCGCCGCCGGCGGGTACGACGTGGATCGTCGTGCCGTCCTCCTCGGTCATGCGGCCGACGACGACCGTGCCGTCACGGCCGAGCGCGAGGCCGGCGGAGTACGCGGGGGGCAGGCCCGGCACGGCGGGCTCGTCCGCGCCGCCGTGGAACGGCTGGCGCACCCAGGTGCCGAACTCGTCGCCGTCACTGTCCCGGAACCACCACAGCCACGCGCCGTCCGGGCTGAGGGTGCCGTGCACCGTGCCGTTCGGCCGGTCGGTGGCGCGGCGCTGCTCGCCGGTCGCGCGGTCCCAGGCGTACAGCTCGAACGTGCCGGTCGCGTTGGAGACGAACAGCGACCGGTCGGGCGCGTCCTCGGCCCAGCGGGGCAGGGACACGCGGGCGGCGCGGAAGCGCTTCTCCCAGTCGGGGCGCTCCTGCTCGGGTGTGGCGGATGTGGAGTCGGTCATCGCCCCGTTCTACCCGATCGGCCGGGTGCCGACGCCGGGTGCCCGGGATCGTCGCGCCCGCGTCACGGCGGCGGACCGGTGAGGGCGCCCCCGCCGCCCCGGCGTTCGGCCTCCGCCGCGGCCTCGCGCCAGGCCGCCGCGATCTCCGCGGGGAGCCGGCGCCCGGTGCGGGCGAGGGTGACGCCCGGCGCGAGTTCGGCGATGTCACGGGTGTGCAGGACGGCGGGCCGGTCGTCGGGCAGCGCCGACCATGTCCCGGCGCCGGGTCCTGGACGCCACAGGCGGGTGCCGTGCCTGCTGAGGTTCCGCAGCCGGAGGGCGTCGGCGCCGACCCGGATCTCCAGGTGTCTGCGGCTCACGCGGCGGCCCCCGGCGTCGGGCGGGGAGCCGCCATCGGCGATGCAGCGGTCGATGGCGATGGTCCGCTCCCCGTCCAGGGCGGGACCCGGCGCGCGGCCGAGGACGACGGTCGTCCCGGCGTCGAGCGCGAGCCGGTGCACCGCGTCGGGGCCGCAGCGCAGCCTCAGCCCCGCGACACCGGGCCGCGGGCCGTCGTCGGCGAGCGGCAGACCGTGCCACTCGCACTGCGGTTCGCCGCCGCGCACCCGGGGGAGCTGGACGGCCTCCCCGCGCCGCCGGTCGTACAGCGAGCACGTCCGCTCCGGGCACCGCCAGTGCCGCGCCACCACGTCGACGAGCGGCCGGCGGGGCCGGGGCGCGCGATCGGCGGCGTGCACGCCCATGTCGCGCGCCGTCAGCCGGACGGTACGCGCGGGCGCGGGGCGCGGCATGAGGAACTGGGCGGTGTTGCCCTGCACCCAGGGGTGGCCGCCGCGGAGGTCGTCGTAGGAGTCGCGGCCGATGACGGGCAGGCCGGTCATGCCGGCGATGTCGAGCAGCGCCTCGCGGGCGTCGGGCAGCTCGGCGACGAGCCCGTCGCGTATCAGCCGGGCGAGGAGGTCGGGCTCCGTGCGGTCGGGGAACTCGGTGCGGCGGGTGCGCAGGCGCGGGTCGGCGATCGCGTGCACGGTGACCCACTGGTCGCGCAGCCGGTCGCCGAGCGCCTCGATGACCAGGCGGAGCCGGTCGAGGGAGCGGGCGCCGTGGCGGCCGAGGCGGGCGTCGCGGACGACGTCCGAGAGGTCGACGAGCGCGTCGGCCTGCTCGGGGACGGGCGTCAGGTACCGCTCGTAGGGGAACGGGCCGCCGTTCACCGGAGGCTCCCGGCGGGCGGCAGGCCCGGGGCGGCGGCGCGCCGCGACCGTACGACGATCGCACCGTCCGGGCCGGCGCGCCGTGCATCGTCCTTCTTCAGCGCCCGCACTGCTCACCCTCCCCGGCTCCGGGTACGCCGCAGGCCCGGCCGGGCCAATTCGCCATTCTGGCACGCCCGTTGAGAAGTGGAGAGGCCCCGCGGCGCATCGCCGGGACGGGCCCGGCGCACCGCGCGCCGGCGTACGCGCGGCGCGGGCCGCCGGGCGTACGGCCGCCGGTCAGTCCCCGGCCAGCTCGACCTGGATCTCGACCTCGACGGGCGCGTCCAGCGGGAGCACCGCGACCCCGACCGCGCTGCGGGCGTGCACGCCGGCGTCGCCGAAGACCTCGCCGAGCAGCTCGCTGGCGCCGTTCACCACCTGCGGCTGGCCCGTGAACCCGGGCGCCGACGCCACGAAGCCGAGCACCTTCACCACCCGCGCGACCCGGTCGAGGTCGCCGGCGACCGACTTGACGGCGGCCAGCGCGTTCAACGCGCAGACACGCGCCGACTCGTACGCCTGTTCAGGGGTGACCTCGGCGCCGACCTTGCCGGCGTACCGCAGCGCTCCGTCGACGAGCGGCACCTGCCCCGAGGTGTACACATGGCGCCCGGTGCGCACCGCCGGCACGTACGCCGCGACCGGCGGCACGACCGGCGGCAGCACGAGCCCGAGCCCCGCCAGCCGGTCCTCGACCGTGCTCACGCCTGGCCGCCCTTGGGCCGCTTGAAGTACGCCACGAGCTGCTCGGGGTTCGGCCCGGGGATGACCTGGACCAACTCCCAGCCGTCCTCGCCCCAGTTGTCCAGGATCTGCTTGGTCGTGTGCACCAGGAGCGGCACCGTCACGTATTCCCACTTCGTCATGGTCGCCACTCTAGGCCCTGCCCCTGACAATGCCGGGCCGGCCGCCGTACGTCCCCCCGCCCCGCGCGTCCGGGCCGCGCCGTAGGCTCGCCGGTGTGACTCCAGCGCGCAGACTGCACGTGGTCAGCGGCAAGGGCGGCACCGGCAAGACGACCGTCGCCGCGGCGCTCGCGCTCGCCCTCGCCGACGAGGGGCGGCGCACGCTGCTGGTCGAGGTCGAGGGCCGCCAGGGCATCGCCCAGGTCTTCGAGACCGAGGCCCTGCCCTACGAGGAACGCCGCATCGCGATCGGCCCCGGCGGCGGCGAGGTCTTCGCCCTCGCCATCGACGCCGAACGCGCCCTGCTCGACTACCTCAGCATGTTCTACAAGCTCGGCGGCGCGGGGCGGGCACTGCGCCGCATCGGCGCCATCGACTTCGCCACGACCATCGCCCCCGGACTCCGCGACGTCCTGCTGACCGGCAAGGCGTGCGAGGCGTCCCGCCGCCGCGGCCAGGACGGCCGGTACGTCTACGACGCCGTCGTCATGGACGCGCCGCCCACCGGGCGCATCACCCGTTTCCTCGGCGTCCACCACGAGGTCGCGGGACTGGCCCGCGTCGGCCCCGTCCACCACCAGGCCCAGGCCGTCATGCGGGTCCTCACCTCCCCGGAAACGGCGGTGCACCTCGTGACGCTCCTGGAGGAGATGCCGGTCCAGGAGACGGTCGACGGCATCGCCGAACTCCGCGCCGCCGGCCTGCCGACCGGCACCGTCGTCGTCAACATGGTCCGGCCGCCGCTGCTCGCCCGGCCGCCGGCACCGGACGCCGAGCCGGCCGCCCTCGCCGCCGCCCTCGCCCGCGCGGGCCTCCCCGAAGCCGAACGGATCGCCGGCCCCCTCCTCGCCGAGGGACACGCGTACGCGGCACGGCTCGCCCTGGAGGCCGAGGGCCGCGCCGCGCTCACCGGCCCCGGCCTG
This sequence comes from Streptomyces sp. RFCAC02, assembly GCF_004193175.1. Taxonomy (NCBI): domain Bacteria; kingdom Bacillati; phylum Actinomycetota; class Actinomycetes; order Kitasatosporales; family Streptomycetaceae; genus Streptomyces; species Streptomyces sp. RFCAC02. The sequence goes on from NZ_SAUH01000001.1 coordinate 3,208,810, forward strand.
CCCGTCCGGGACCTGCCGCTGCTCGGCGACGGCGTCGACATCGCCGGCCTGTACCGCCTGGCCCGCCTGCTCCGCGACCACGAATGGTGACCCGGACATGAGCCCGCACCCGTCATCCCACGCCGCACCGCACGACGTCCCCGCGCTCGCCGTCGACCCGCTGCTCGACGACCCGGGGACCCGCATCGTCGTCTGCTGCGGCTCGGGCGGCGTCGGCAAGACGACCACCGCCGCCGCGCTCGCCCTGCGCGCCGCCGAACGCGGCCGCCGCGTCGTCGTCCTCACCATCGACCCGGCCCGCCGCCTCGCCCAGTCCCTGGGGCTCACGGAGCTGGACAACGTGCCCAGGGCCGTGCCCGGCACCGCGCGCGGGGCCGGCGGCGAACTGTTCGCCATGATGCTGGACATGAAGCGCACCTTCGACGAGATCGTCGAGGCGCACGCGGAGCCCGAGCGTGCCCGCGCGATCCTGGCGAACCCCTTCTACCAGTCGCTCTCCGCCGGTTTCGCCGGCACGCAGGAGTACATGGCGATGGAGAAGCTGGGCCAGCTCGCCGCCCGCGGCGAGTGGGACCTCATCGTCGTCGACACGCCCCCCAGCCGGTCCGCCCTCGACTTCCTCGACGCGCCGCAGCGCCTCGGCTCGTTCCTCGACGGCCGGCTCATCCGCGTCCTGGCGGCCCCGGCGCGGGCTGGCGGCCGGGCCGGCCGGAAGGTGATGAGCCTCGGCATGGCCGGGCTCGGCATGGTCACCGGCGCGCTCGGCACCGTCATGGGCACCGGGCTGCTGCGGGACGTGCAGACGTTCGTGGCGGCGATGGACACGATGTTCGGCGGGTTCAGGACGCGCGCGGACGCCACGTACCGGCTGCTCCAGGCGCCGGGGACGGCGTTCCTCGTCGTCGCCGCGCCCGAGCGGGACGCGCTGCGCGAGGCCGCCTACTTCGTGGAACGCCTCGCCGCCGACCGCATGCCGCTGGCCGGGCTCATCCTCAACAGGGTGCACAGGACGGCCGTGCCGGGGCTGGGCGCGGAACGGGCCACGGCCGCGGCGGAGACGCTGGAGCACCTTCCGGGCGCCGCGTCCGTCCCCCCGACCGGTACGGAAAAAATCCCGCAGTCCGGCATTGTCGATCATCGGACCGGGGATGCTGACCCCTGGGACGGCCCCGCGCAGGCCCCCGACGCGCTCGCCGCCGCCCTGCTCCGTGTGCACGCCGAGGGCATGCGCCGCCTCGCGCGCCAGCAGCGCGTCCGCGCGCGTTTCACCTCGCTCCACCCCACGGTGCCGGTCGCCGAGATCACCGCGCTGCCCGGCGACGTGCACGACCTCACCGGTCTGCGCACGATCGGCGACCTGCTGGCCCTCCCCCCGGCGCCCGCCGCATGACGCGGGCGCTCACCCCACGTTCGCGTACTCCTCGAACCCGGGGCCGCCGGCGGCGTCCGCCTCCTCCGGCCGCGCGGCCCGCTCGTACTCCGAGCGTGCCGTCTCCAGCAGCCGGCGCCACGACGTGACGGTGGGCCGACGGCGCAGGAGGGCGCGCCGTTCCCGTTCCGTCATGCCGCCCCAGACGCCGAACTCGACCCGGTTGTCCAGCGCGTCGGCCAGGCACTCCGTCCGGACCGGGCAGCCGGTGCAGACCGCCTTGGCGTGGTTCTGCGCCGCGCCCTGCACGAACAGATCGTCGGGATCCGTCGTGCGGCAGGCCGCCTGCGCGGTCCAGTCCGTAAGCCAGCTCATGCAGGTGCCGTCCTTCCCCGAAAACCAGGCTCCCCCACGGCGGCGATTGGCATATTCGCCTCGCCGGAGCAGGACGTTACGGAAGGCGGGCACCCCACAACACCCCCGAGGGGCCTAATCTCCTATGGCCCATTAGGACTATGCGTTGGGCGATGTCACTCGTACGAGTGAACAGGAGGCGCGCTGGTCACAGGCGTGACAGGCGTGCGTGCGACGTCTGTTCGAGTGCACCCTTTCGAGTGAGTCTCAGCTTGACGGCAGGCATGTCGTGTGAATCGTGAGCAGCCTAGGCGAAGGGATGGCCGCCTGTCCGGTGTTTCGCAACGTAGGCTGGCGCCATGGGTAGGAAGCGTCCGGGTGGCGGGCTGAGCGCGACGCAGCAGATCGCCAAGTTCCTCGGGGTGAGCGTCGTTGCCGGAGCCGTACTCGCAGGTCTGGCCCTGCCGGCCGCCGGTCTCATCGGTCTGGCGGCGGCGGGGACCATGGAGGGGTTCGACGAGATCCCCGCGATGATGGAGCGGCCACCGCTCACACAGAAGACGACCATTCTGGACGCCGACGGCGAGAAGATCGCCGACGTCTACGAGCGCAACCGCACGGTCGTCCCGCTCGACGAGATGTCCGAGCACGTGCGGCACGCCCTCGTCGACGTCGAGGACGCCCGCTTCTACGAACACGGCGCCGTCGACCTGCGCGGCATCCTCCGCGCCCTCACCCGCAACGTCGAGTCGGGCTCGGTCGAGGAGGGCGCCTCGACCCTCACCCAGCAGTACGTGAAGAACGTCTTCGTCGAGGCCGCGGGCAACGACGAGGCCGCCGTCGCCGAGGCCATGACGCAGAGCGGCGCCGAGGGCCTCGGCCGCAAGGTCCGCGAGATGAAGTACGCGATACAGCTCGAACAGGAGCTGACGAAGGACCAGATCCTCGAGAACTACCTGAACATCACGTACTTCGGCCAGCAGGCGTACGGCATCGAGGCCGCCTCCCAGCGCTACTTCTCCAAGCACGCCGCGGACCTCACCGTCGCGGAGGCCGCGCTCCTCGCCGGCCTGGTCCAGTCGCCCAGCGCATACGACCCGATCCTCCACCCGGAGGCCGCCCTCGCCCGGCGCAACACCGTCCTCGACAAGATGGTCGAGGCGGACCACCTCACCCGCGCCGAGGCCGACGAGGCGCAGGCGACCGACCTCGGCCTCGACGTCAGTGAGACCCAGGTCGGCTGCATCACCGCCACCAACGACGCCGCCTTCTTCTGCGAGTACGTGAAGCAGGCGTTCCTGAACGACCCGGTCTTCGGCGAGACCAGGGAGGACCGCGAGGCCCGGTGGGCGCTCGGCGGCATGACCATCACCACGACGCTCGACCCGCAGGCCCAGGCCGCCTCCGCGCAGGCCGCCCGCGACGGCGCCGACCCGGAGGACGACGCGGTCGCCTCCGTCGTCCAGGTCGAGCCGGGCACGGGCCATGTCCTCGCGATGGCGCAGAGCCGCCCGTACGGCTTCGACCCCGCGCAGCACCAGACCCAGATCAACATGAACGTGTCGAACTCCATGGGCGGCTCGTACTACGGCTTCCAGCCCGGTTCGACCATCAAGCCGATCACGGCGGCCGCGGCCCTGGAGGAGGGCATCAGCCCGGCCCAGTCGTACGAGACCGAGTCCGAGATCGTCATGCAGATGGACGAGTTCGAGGACTGCGAGGGCAACCGCTTCGGCTCCGCCGACGAACCGGTCTGGGAGGTCTCCAACGAGCGTGAGGACGAGGAGGGCACCTGGGACATGACCAGCGCCCTCGGCCAGTCCATCAACACCTACTTCGCGAAGCTGGAGCAGGAGGCCGGCCTCTGCAACGCGGTGTCGCTCGCCCGCGAGATGGGTGTCGTGCGCGGTGACGACGAGGAACTCCCCGTCCGCCCCTCCTTCACCCTCGGTGCCGAGACCATCGCCCCCCTGGAGATGGCCAACGCCTACGCGACCTTCGCCAACCACGGCACGTACTGCACCCCGATCGTGATCACCTCCGTCGTCGACGCGGACGGCGAGGAGCTGCCCGTGCCGGAGACCGAGTGCGAGCAGGTCATGTCGGCGCACACCGCCGACACGGTCACGCAGATGCTGAAGGGCGTCGTCGAGGACGGCACGGGCCAGGCCGTGGGGCTCACCGACCGGGACAACGCCGGCAAGACCGGTACCTCCGACGAGCGGCAGAACGTGTGGTTCGTCGGCTACACGCCCGAGCTGGTCACCGCGGTCCGCGTCGGCGGCGCCGACGAGCTGTTCGCGATGGAGGACGTCACCATCGGCGGCCAGTACTTCGAGCGGGCCAGCGGCGCGGGCGTCGCCGGGCCGATCTGGCGGCAGGCGATGACGGGGGCGCTCGAGGGCGTGCAGGCCTCGTCCTTCACCGAGGTCGACGTGCCGCGCGCCGACGACCACGGGGACGACGAGCAAGGCGACGACGAGGACCGTGACGACGACCGCGGTGACAACGGCAACGGCGGCAACGGCAACGGCAACGGTGGCAACGGCGACAACGGGAACGGTGACGACGGCGACATCGACCTCGACCTGCCGGGCCTGGGAGACATCGACCTCCCGTCCGGCGGCGGCGGCAACTGGCCCTGACGGGCCGGGTCAGCCGGCCAGGGCCTGCTTCACGGCGGCGGCCACCCGGCCGCCGTCGGCCCGGCCGGCGACCTTCGGCTTCACGATCTTCATGACGGCGCCCATCGCGCGCTGGCCCTCGGCACCCGCGCCGCGGGCCTCGGCCACCGCCTCGGCGACGATGCCGGCCAGCTCGTCGTCGGTGAGCTGCGCCGGCAGGTAGCCGGTCAGGACCTCACCCTCGGCACGTTCCCGCGCCGCCTGCTCGTCCCGCCCGGCCCGGTCGAACGCCTCGGCCGCCTCGCGCCGCTTCTTCGTCTCCCGCGTGATCACCGCGAGGACCTCGTCGTCCGAGAGCTGCCGGGCCTGCTTGCCGGCGACCTCCTCGGTGGTGATCGCGGCGAGAGTCATCCGCAGCGTCGCGGAACGCAGCTCGTCCCGCTCCTTGATCGCGGCGGTCAGGTCGTTCTGCAGGCGGGACTTGAGGGAGCTCATGCTCACCATTGTGTCAGCCGTGACACGATGTCCCCCATGCGCGCGCGATACCGCATCCCTCTCACCGCCGCCCTCACCGTCGCCGGTCTCGGCGCCGCCGCCGTCGGTTACGCGGCGGGCTTCGAGGTCCGCTCGTTCCGCCTCCGCCGGGTGACCGTCCCGGTCCTTCCGCCCGGCGCCGGACCGCTGCGGGTCCTGCAGGTCTCGGACATCCACATGGTGTCGGGGCAGCGCAAGAAGCAGCGCTGGCTCCAGTCCCTCGCCGGCCTGCGCCCCGACCTCGTGATCAACACGGGCGACAACCTCTCCGACCCGGACGCCGTCCCGGAGACGATCGACGCGCTGGGGCCGCTGCTGGAGTTCCCGGGGGCGTACGTCTTCGGCTCCAACGACTACTACGCCCCGGTGCTGCGCAACCCGGCCCGCTACCTCGCCGAGCGCGCCTCGGGCCGCCACGGCAACAGTCCCGCGCACAACGTGCCCCGCAACCCGTGGTGGGAGCTGCGCGACGCCTTCGACGCCGCCGGCTGGCTCAACCTGACGAACACCCGCGGCCGCCTCGCGGTGAACGGCCTCGACCTGGCCTTCACGGGCCTGGACGACCCCCACATCCGCCGCGACCGCCTGCAGGACGTGTCGGGCGGCCCGGAGCGGGACGCCGATCTCTCCCTCGCCGTGGTCCACGCACCGTACCTACGCGTCCTGGACGCCTTCACGGCGGACGGCTACCCCCTGATCCTCGCCGGCCACACCCACGGCGGCCAGCTCTGCATACCTTTCTACGGCGCGCTGGTCACGAACTGCGACCTGGACCCGGAGCGGGTGAAGGGCCTCTCGACCCACGAGACACCGGGCCACCGCTCGTACCTGCACGTATCGGCGGGCTGCGGCACGAACCGTTACACCCCGGTGCGCTTCGCATGCCCACCGGAGGCAACGCTGCTGACCCTGACCCCGAGGGAAACCTGATTTCCCCGAACGGCCCCGCGTCGGCTAAAGTAGTCACCGCTGCACCGGGGTGTGGCGCAGCTTGGCAGCGCGCTTCGTTCGGGACGAAGAGGTCGTGGGTTCAAATCCCGCCACCCCGACAGTGAAGTACCAGGTCAGGGGCCTGATCCGCAGCGCGGGTCGGGTCCCTGATTGGTTCCTGGAGATCGCTTGGGAGAGATATGGGAGAAGATCTTGATCGGCTTCTCCCGGGAGCAGTCTCCGGTGCCGCAGGAATAGTGGCGCTCACGCGCCCGATGACCTGCGCATTCGCGAATCCGGGCTCGTAGCTGATCAGGAACACCCGTGCGGGCCACCCCAACGGTCGTTAGGAACACCGCATATGGCTGGTCATCTCTCAGCTCCTTCTCACGACCGGGCCCGTGCGCTCGCCCAGCGGGTACGTGCGTTAAGGGAAGACCGTGGGTGGACGCGGGAACGGCTGGCGAAAGAGGCAGGCATCGCCGTCGGAACGCTGAGTCGCCTGGAGAGCGAGGGAGCGATCCAGCCAGGTTTCCTGACCGTTGGCTCGGTGGCTGAGGCACTTGCGGTCTCTCTCGATGATCTGTTCCGGGCGACCCAGGTCCCGGCCGTCACGCCCGGCCTATGGTCCGCCGGATACGAAGGGCGGGACATCGACTCGTTCGTCGCCGCGCTCGTCGACAGCCGCATCGGTGTCGTGGCGGATGTACGGCTCACGCCGATCAGTCGCAAGAAGGGCTTCAGCAAGACCCGCCTCGGAGATGCCCTGGCGGAGGCCGGTATTGAGTACACGCACCTGCGTGGCCTGGGCAATCCGAAGGACAACCGGGAGCCCTTCTGGGACGGCCGGGTCGAGGTGGGACGCGCGCGCTTCCGTGGCCTGCTGCGGTCCCAGGAGGCGCAGGCCGACCTTGACCGCCTCGCGGAGCATGCCCAGCAGTCGCGGGTGGCGGTGTTGTGCTTCGAGAAGGACGAGAGCCGCTGCCACCGGCAGGTCGTCCTGGAGACGGTTCGCAATCGAGCCGCCGTGCCGGTAATTCCCCTGGCCTGACTTCACCCCTCGCTCCTGCACGCGCTCTTGCCCGCATCGCATGCCTCTCCTCCAATCATAGGATCGGGAGATCTATGGAGGGGGCAACCATGGGATCGGGGAGTCGAGAGCGCGCACGGATCATGATCACAGTCAAGACCTATCCGGAACTGTCCGCGAAGTACCACGAGACAAGCTGCGTGGCCGGCATACGGCTCGACCAGGGAACGCCCCAGCATGTGCGGCTCTTTCCGGTTCCGTTCCGGTTGCTGAACGAAGAAAGCCAGTTCGCCAAGTACTCGATCGTCGAGGTCGACGTGCAGCGACACCCCGGGGACCGCCGTCCCGAGAGCTTGCGCCCCAACCTGCAGACCCTCAAGGTCATCGAGCGCCTCGGGACAGCGGACGGCTGGCGCGAACGCTTCTCGCATGTTCAGCCCCTCGTGGCGCCGTCCTTGTGCTCCATAAAGCGGGACCAGGAACGGCGAGGGACATCGCTTGGTGTCTTCCGCCCAGAAGAGTTCACCGGCTTCCGCTTCGCACCTGCTGAGCCCTGGCCAGCTTCAAAGGCGGCCCTGGCTGATCAGTTGGATCTACTCGCGCAGGACCTTCGCCAACTGGAGTGGGTGCCACTTGAGTTCCGGTACAGCTTCCGATGCGCGGATCGGGAGTGCGGTGGTCACGACATGGGGCTGAGGGACTGGGAGGCGGGCGAGTCGTACCGCAAGTTCCTTCGCCAGTATGGGAAGGACGACGTGGAGGAGAAGCTCCGCGAGCGCTGGTTCGACCGGATGATCTCTCCGGAGAAGGCCGTGCACTGCTTCGTCGGAAACGTCGCGGCCCGCCCCAAGACTTTTCTGCTGCTGGGCCTGTTCTACCCGCGACGGGATGTCGTCGAGAACTTCCAGGAGAGTTTGTTCGACCTGTAAGGGTGATTACGCAGGGCATGGTCCCCGGGGCCAACCGCATCGGGGACCCCAGCCGTCATTCCTACAGCCGCTCCACCTTGATGCTGGTCGTCGCCGTGGCGCCCTCATAGTGCCGCGCTCAGTTACAACGCTCCCGACGCCCCACTGCGGGCACTGCACCGACGACCTTGCACGCTCCCTCCCGGCATCACTGGCAGCGGTGGCATCATGCTGTCGGTGACGTGCAAGATTCGCCTGTCCGCAGCCGGTGTTCACCTGTTCGACCGTAACTCGGGGATGAACGTGCTCCTCGACGAGGTGCCTGTTCCCGTTGAGCAGTTCTCCCGTGCTCCGCGGTACCTGTCCATCGCGCTGACTAACGCCTGCGAACTCCGCTGCGCCTACTGCTATGCGCCCAAGCACGCCGCCGCGCTCGACAGGGAGCGTGTAGTCGCGTGGGCGGTCGAACTCGATGCTGCCGGGTGCCTCGGGGTTGGCTTCGGAGGAGGGGAACCGACCGCGTACCGAAGGTTCGCCCAGTTGTGTTCGGACATAGCCCAGTCCACGTCTATGGCGGTCACCTTCACGACGCATGGGCACCGGCTCACACCCGAACTCGTCGAATCCCTGCGCGGGGCCGTGCACTTCGTCCGCCTGTCAGTCGACGGGGTAGCAGCCACCTACGAGCGGCTCCGCGGCCGGCCGTTCGCGGCCGTGGTCCAGGCGGCCGGGTTGCTCGGCTCTCTCGCCCCGTTCGGCATCAACGCTGTCATCAATGCCGACACGGTCGGCGAACTGGATGACCTCGCAGAGTTCGCCGACGAGGTCGGCGCGTCCGAACTCCTGCTTCTTCCGGAGCAGCCAACCGCGGCAACTCCCGGTATCAGCGACGCCGACGCTCAGCGCCTCGTCGAGTGGGCCGCGGCAGCCAGGAACGGGGTTCGGCTCGCGATTTCCCGTACCGGCCTCGAAGCCACGCTGCCCACGGCGGAGGCCGTCCCAGGCGAGCGCCCCCTCGACGCACACATGCATGTCGACGCGACAGGCGTCCTGCGCCCTCACGCCTATGCGCCCACGGGATTGTCAGTCGGGGGCTCCATCATGAAAGCCGTGCAGGCGCTGAGGGAGGCCCGATGAGGATCTGGAACGGCTACGGCTCGGAGCACTCGATGGACCTGGTCTTGATCGGCCGATTTCAGACGGTCACCGGTGCCAAGGCAGCGGAGGAGCGCATGGAGGCTCTGAAGGCTCTTGCCGAGGACGCGTGGTCCGATGACGACTGGCAGAGCCCTGGCGAGCGCATGCCTCGCGAACTCGGCGAAGCACTCGCCAAAATGAAGTTGTACGACATGGGGAGGTACGACGTCGATGTCTTCGCCCTTGACCACACCGTCACCCGCACCGGAGAGATGGTCCGGATCTGGACCGACGAGTCCGACGTCCAGGGATTCCTGAAGGCACTTCTCCACTACGGCGCGAAAGTCGAGATCTTCTCCCGTCACGAATGGGACGAGGACACGATCACTCGGTCGGATGCAAGCACTCGGAGCGACAGTGGATCTGACTGATCTGGAACGTCTGCCCGGCGCCGCCGACCGGAACTTCGAAGCGCTCACACGGGCCATCGTCTCCCGCCGCTACGGCGCGCTGGGCACGATGCGGGAGCGCCGCAACCAGCCCGGCGTCGAGTTCTACCTGCACGTCGATCACGCCGGTGCTCTCGGCGACCCCGGCCGCGTCTGGGGTTGGTCGTGCAAGTGGTTCATCCTCAACAGCAAGAATGAGCTCAGCGCAGGCCAGCGCAAGCAGATCGAGGACTCGCTCTCTAAGGCGATCGAGCACGTCGTAGGGCTGACCGACTTTGTGCTCTGCCTTCCGAAGCGACCCGCCAAGGGGGACGAGGAATGGATCAACGGACTCGGTCAGAAGGGGGTCAGCGTCAAACTCTGGTCCACCGAGAACTACGACGACCAGCTCGCGGGACACGACGAGCTCCGCTCCACCTTCTTCGGTGAACTTGCCCTCACCGCAGACGTACTGGCGCAAGCCCACAAGCGATCTGTTGCACCCGTCGAGGCACGGTGGATGCCACGGCTGCACACCTCCCACCACGTGGAGCATCGCATCGACCGGGCCTTGCTGCGCCCGGCGTCGTTCGAGTGGCTGCAGCAGCGCACCGACGACATCGCAGCCCGGATCCAGGCACTGCGCGCAGCCCCCGACGGCCTCGACAACACCTTCCGCCAAGACGCCGTAAAGATTGCCGACGACCTGGAGCGGTTCGTCGACGACCTGCGGGAGGTCCTTGACGCAGGGAGGAGCCTCCGGCCCTGGGAGGTCCGCGAGCGCCTCGCCGAACAGCGGCTGCCCGCAACCTCTCCCCGAACACTGCGACGCCTCGTGCTCAGACTGAGGAAGCGTGGCCTGCCCGAGGCGCTGCTGGTCACTGGTCTCGGTGCGGAGATCCGCGACATCGTCCAGTGGCTGCACGACACCCGGGCGGACATCGAAGCCCCCCTACTCGCCGTCATCGCCGCCGCGGGACAGGGCAAGACGCACCTCGCCGCGCAGATGACCTCCCCGAACGACCAGCCCACGGCAGGAGTCTTCATCCAGGGCGGGAACCTGCCTGCCCGCGGGACGCTCGACGACCTCGCGCGACGGATCCCCGGACTGAAGGTCGACTACTTCGAGGACCTCCTGGAAGCGCTCAACTCAGCTGGTAGCCGCGCCGGCTGCCGGATTCCTTTGATCATCGACGGCCTGAACGAGGCAGAGCGGCCCTCGCAGTGGAGAACACTGCTCGCCGGATTGGCACCGGCCCTGGGCGCCTACCCTCACGTGGCGGTGATCGTCACCCTCCGCGAGGCGCTCGCCGACCAGGCCCTCCCGCAGGACACAGTGCTCCTGGAGCTGGAGTGGCAGCGCGCGGAAGTCGACGACATCCTCCGCGTGTACTTCCGTCATTACCTGATCAATCCGGCCGACGCCTGGCTGCCGATGGGAGAGTTCCACAACCCGCTGTTCGTCCGCATGTACTGCGAGGCCGCGAACCACGCCCGCCGAGTGCCGGTGGGCGTGGAAGCGCTGCCTCAGTCCCTCATCGGCGTCTTCGAGCTGTACCGCAAGGGTGTGGTCGAGCGGCTGGCCCAGGATCCGGCCCGCATCCCGGTGCCGGCGGACCAGATCCAGCGCCGCCTCACGGCTCTGGCGAGACACCTGTGGGCGCACAGCGTCCGTCGGCTTCCGTTCGACGAAGCACGAAGAATCCTCGACGCTGACCAGACGAACTGGGACGAAAGCCTGTTCCGGCGCCTCGCAGAGGAGGGAGTGATCTTCCGCGAAGAGATCAGAGGCTCCGACGACACGGAGTGCGGCTTCGTTTTTGATCGCCTCGCTGGATACTTGATCGCCGACGCGATTCTGGTGCGCATTCCCCCCGCGGACGTCAACGAGCAGCTCGCGGAGGCGACTCTCTGGCAGTCCTTCCTGGGCGACCAAGCGCACCCCCTCGCCGAGGACATCCTCATCGGTCTCATCTCACTGCTGCCACGCCGCTTCACCCGGCACCACCTGTGGCGCGTCGCCCCCGATGAACACCGTTCGTTGGTGCTCGCCCAGGAACTCACCACCGAATCGGACTTCCTCGACGACGAGACCGTCGACGCGCTCGCAACCGCGCTCGTTACCGCGCATCCCAGCAGAAGGAAGGGCCGACCAGCGTTCGGCCGTCTGTGGGAGATCCGCAGGTCGGCGCCGCACCGCCTGAATGCCGTATTCCTCGACCGCGTCCTGCGCCAGCTGCCCCTTCCCGAACGTGACCTGCGCTGGACCGAATGGGCTCGAGGCCAGGCTCCAGACCGGCTGACGGCCGACCTGGAACGAGCGATCGACAGGTGGTCCGGCACCAGCGATCGCGCTGAGAGCGACGACCTGGAAGCGCTGGCCATCGCCTGGCTGCTGACTTCCTCGGACACGAGCATGCGGGACCTGGCGACGAAAGCCATCCAGCGCTACGGCCGGCCCGAACCCAAGCGGCTGTTCGACCTCGCCGCCCGGATGCTCGATATCGATGACCCCTACGTCATCGAACGGGTCGTCGCCGCAGCGTTCGGCGCCGTCAGCGCCCACCAGATGCCCGATCCCGGCGGACCGCTCGAAGGCGCGCTGCGGGACTGGCTGGTGCAACTGCGCAGCCACTTCCTCGATGGCGGGACCACACCCACCTCACACGAGCAACTGCGCGGCCACGTACGGGCCACCTATGAATTCGCCGGCGCCCTCCACCCTACCGCCGTCCCGGAGAGTGTCGACGCCTTCGCGCCAAGGTTCGCTGCCGTGGCGCCAGCCGAGGTGATGGAGGACGACGACCCCAACGCCGAGGAGTGCGCCCGCACCTTCGGCATGGACTTCGAGAACTACATCATCGGGGCCGCCATCAACGGCAGGGACAACTACGACTTCACCCACCCCGACTACCGCAGGGCCCGCGCCGAGGTCATGGCCCGCGTTTGGGAACTGGGCTGGCGCGAGAAGGGATTCGGCAGCGTTGACCAGTCCATTGCCGCGAACGCCGAGCGGCCTTACAGCTCTAAAAGGAGGGTGGAGCGGTACGGCAAGAAGTACGGCTGGATCGCCTACCACGAAATGGTCGGCCGCCTCGTGGACGTCGGCCGCGCACCAGCCCCATTCGGGGACGCAGAGCGCTTGATGCCCGACATCGACCCGACCTTTCCCGACCGACCTCCCGTGGCGCCCATGCCCCTTCCGCTCTGGGCGCCCGTGGAACCGACCGACGACCAGACGTGGCTCACCTCGGGGACGGTGGCCGTCCCGGACCAGCTGTGGTCACCCGAGGAGGTCCACGGCGTGAAGGGCGGCTGGCTTCTGGTCGAGGGGTATCTGAAGCACGGCCACGACGGGCGGACCGTGTTCGGGTTTTTCCGCACCCTCCTGATGGAGCCGGAGGACGCGGAACCCGCCCAACAGCTCGCCGGCGAGCGCCAATATTTGGGAAACCACTTCTTCCCTCCGCTGCCGATGGTCCGCGACGTGCTGGCCGCTGAAATGCCGTGGAGCCCCCGGTTCGAGCTGACCCTCGACGACGATGCCTCAGGCGCCTTCCCGCACCGCGCGCTGCGTCGCGACTGGCAGGACGAAGGCATCGGGCTCGACCAGGTCGCCGTGGAGTTCGCCCCCGACAGCCCTTCGGAGATCGGTCTCGGCGGGAGCTACGACGTGCCGTCGTTCGAGTTCGCTGCCAGGTTCGGTCTGCGCCAACTGCCCGGCACGGTCGACCTCGTGGGCCTGGATGGCCAGCGCGCCTCCGCAGTTTTCCGCGCGGACAAGCCCTGGCGCGGCCACCTACTCTTCCTGCGACGCGATCTTGTCGAGGACTTCGCCGGTGATCGCCGGATCATGCAGGTGGCTTGGGGCGAGCGAGAGGTGGCCGCCGACTGGAACTCTGTTCCTTCCTGGATGCGCGCAGTGCGTCGCAGCTACGCGCACGTGTGGCGCCACATCCGAATGCCGGGGGCAGGTCAGCGCAGTGCGGAGAACTAAAGGTCGTACGCCAACGGGCGCCGCTGGCTCGGCGGCTGCTGCCGCCGACGCACCAGCCAACGCCCCCGGCTCGCGGGCGTTCCCGCGCTCGCGCTCGTCGGACCAAGACGTCGTGCGTTCCCGACAATAAAGTGCTAGGTCAGGGGTCTGATCTGCTAAGTGGATCAGATTCAAGATTCCGAAGATCGAACTGCTGCTCGACACCAACCGCCTCGGCCACTCCGCCCTCACCGGGCTGCTGCCGGTACCGGGGTCCCGGGTGGTGACGGTCAGCTCTGGTTGGAACAGATCTGCGAAATCACTGTTTTGGCCGAAGTTTCGCGCGCGTCTGCTCCGCTCGCTCCGCGAAGCCGTCCAGCCACTCCTGAGAGATGTGGTCCTTCCAGATGGGGAGGTGTAGCGCGGACACCCACGGCCCGAGCACTCGACCTCCGGATCCGAGGTGGCAGAACGCACGAAACCGCACAGGGACGTATACCCTCACCGTCTGCATCACGAGTCGGATTCCGTTACAAAGCACATCATGGTCGATGAGCCAGACCGTGTTCGCCTGCGGCTCCAGGCGCCTCGGCGGCCGGTGGCGGATGTGCTCGGCGGGAAATCCATAGACCAGCGGGGCTGGCCCGTGGATATCGATCTCATAGCCGACGGCATCGACCCCGAATCCGATCGCTCCCACGTTGGTGATGCGCACGCCGAGGTAGCGCGCTTCAGTGTCGGCGTTCAGGAGCTTCAGCTCCGGGAGGTGTTCGATCTTGGATACAATGTTCTCGCCTCCGGCGCTGATAATGCCGACCGCTTCCGCCTCAGCCTGCGGCGTCGTGAACGCCTTTACGACCTGATTGAGTTGGTCTGCGCTCAGGCCGCCACCACGGCTCTGGGTAGCCTGACATTCCTTCCAGGCCAGCAGTTCTTCGGTGGGGTAGGCGTCCGGGTGGCGGTCCACCCACTTGTGATGCTTGTGACACAGAAGCACCAAGTTCGGCTCACTGTTGACCTCGGTAAAGTTCAAATCGAATCGCGGCCCTCCAGCCTTCTCCGCGCGGATGTGAGCCACCTCCACGTTGATGCTCAGCAGTCCTCGATGCTCCTCGACCAAGGGCTCTGGGCAATCGGGGTATGCACAGCTCGTCGCACGGCCGAAGAGCAGCTTGCACAGCGGGGCACCAGGGCTGAAGTCACTCACGCGACCGACGATAGGCGGTCCTTATCGCTTCGACCGGTCAAACGCTTCAGCACATCGCAGTGCGCTAAGAACGGGGAATGCGACGGTGCCCCACAACAGTGTCGTGGGGCACCGTGGGGCTACCGGAAGGCGGCCGCGCGCGTGCGAAGGAGGTCGTTGAGCACACCCACAGGGGATCTTGGGCACAGGGCCAGACGGGCGTCGAGTGCTGCCTCCCACTGCTGGGTCAGGCCGAGCTTGAGGCGTTCTCGCATGCCGGGTGTGACGTGGGCGTAGCGCGCGGAGACCGAACCGTCGAGGTGGCCCATGCGCTCGTCCATGAGCACCTTCTCGGCGCCCAGGTGCTCCATCAACGTCCGGTGGGTGTGACGGAGGCCGTGGGGTGTGAGGCCCTTGGCGATCGGGAGCCAGCAGGCATCGGCGCGAGCGGTGGCGCCCCGCCCTCGTGCGGGGACGCCGGGCCACCGCTCGCCGAGGATGGGCACGGGGCGGGCCTCCTGCGGTGCCTTCTTCGGGTACCAGCCGGAGGCCGCCGGGGTGAACAGCCAGGTGGCGAAGCCGTTCCTGCGCCAGTGGGCTGCGTGCTCCGACACTGTGCCGCCCCGTACGAATCCGAGGTCGGCGATGGCCTTCTCGACCCGCACTCGGGTGGCCTCGGCGACCCGGTCGGGTCGGTTGAGGACGTTGGAGACCGTCCCCGTGGAGACGCCCGCCAGCCGCGCGACATCGACCAGCTTCGCGCCCTGGTGCCCACCGGTACGCGCTGCCCCCTGGCCCCGGAAGACGTACGTCCTCCGTGACAGGGACACGGCGTCGGCTTCGTATGGGCGATGTGGTCGAAGACCAGGGACGATAGCCAGCCCATCGAGTCGATGTTGCGGTAGCTTTCGTCCTTCGGCGGACAGCGCACCAGCTCACCGGTGTCCAACTCGTACAGCTGCCACTCGACACGGGACACGCCGGGCCGAACGAGCTCCGTTTCCAGGCCGACGATTTCGCCCCAGCGCTTTCCGGTGTAGCCCTTGAGGACCACGGCGACGAACTCGTCGTCGCGGCCAGACAGCAGGGCCGCTCGCTCGGCGGTCAGGAGGATGCCGAGGGTGTCGGTGACGACCTTCTCCGGACCGCGGTCCCGCGAGCGGCCGGCGCGCTTGCCACGCCCTCGCCGCCTGGCGGCCGGGTTGGAGGTGATCAGGCCCTCGTCGATCGCGTCCTCGAAGATCAGGTGGAGGTCGAGCGCCAGGTCTTGACGCTGGAGGCCGCGTACACGGCCTTCCCCTTCTTCTCCCAGGCGGCGACGTCCGTGCGCAAGATGCCGGCGAGCGCCTTGTCCTCGAAGTCGGGGAGCAGGTGCTCCTCGATGTGGCGCTTGTAGTTTTGCATGGTCGAGGCGGCCAGGTCCTGGGCCTCGTACCAGCGGCTTGCGTACTCGCCGAAGGTCTCCTGACCGAGGCCCGGGTCGCGCCACTGCCCGCGCCGGATGTCTCGCATTCCCTTCGATCAGCTCCCCGCCGACGTCCGCCAAGCTGTCACCGACAAGACCGGCGCCGTGCATCAGGCAGTGACCATGACCGGCGGCATGAACTCCGGTGTCGCCTCCGTCCTGGAGACCGAGAGCGGCAGCGTTTTCGTGAAGGGCATCGCGAGTGATCATCCGCAGGTCGCAGCACAGCGCCGCGAGGCGGAGATCGCTCCCCACCTGCCCACGTCGTGTCCCCACCTGTACTGGCACCTGGAAGTCGGTAGATGGAGCCTTCTCGGATACGAGGTCCTGAGCGGTCGCCACGCCGACTACAGGCCCGGCTCAGCCGACTTGGTGCTCGTAGAAGCCGCGCTCACCGAACTGCAACGGGTCACCGCTCCGGCCGACATCGAGATCAAGGACGCGGTGGACCGCTGGGCGGATTACGCTCCGCCCGGAACGCTCCAGCACTTCAGTGGCAACACCCTGCTGCATACCGACTTCGCACCGCACAACGACCTGATCGCCGACGGGCGGGCTCGCCTCATCGACTGGGCGTGGCCAACGCGCGGTGCGGCGTGGATCGATCCAGGCGCCTTGGCGCTGAGGCTCATGGACGCCGGCCACCCGGCGGAGGACGCGATCATGTTCGCAGGCCGCTTCCCGTCGTGGCGGAACACCGATCCGGAGGCACTGACGGCATTCGGTTCCGCATCTGCGGTGCTGTGGCGGGAGATCGCCGAGGAGGATCCAACGCCGTGGAAGCAGGGGATGGCCAAGCGGGCCGCTGCATTCAGGCTCGTACTCCACAGAGGGGCGTAGGCCCAGTAACAGCAGAGGGGGCGATGTTCGTCAGCGACAGACGTCCCGCTGCGAAAAGACCGAGACGGGCGCCAGCGTCTGCTCGTATCTTCAGACTATGACCGTCACCGCACGGCGGGATCTGGTGAGCCCCGCGACCCGCAATGCCTTTCGCTCTCTGGCCACGGACCTGACCATTCGCATCGTGGCCGAGCTGTGGGAAGACCACGGGTTCGCTCCCGTCCCTCCAGACGAGCTGAAGTACCAGGACTCGGGCCAGCGTCGAACCGAGTTCATGCTCTACGCGGAAGGTGTCGACTGGTCAGACCCTAACCAGGTGCGGCGTGCGCTCCTGGTCTTCGAGGACTTTATTCGCGCGTACCGCGACCCGGGCGATCAGGGCACACCGAAGTGGTTGGACGACATCAGGGTGCGCCTGGAACCGGACGGCTTCGCTCTCGATCGGGAGGGCAGGATCTCTTGGTCCAACCCGCCGGTGCTGGTCCGTGATCTGAGCGGCCTGAGCGACGCCTCAGGCATCACGATCGAGCTGGAGCGTATCCGCAGAGATCTCACCACAGATCCCCACGGTGCCATTGGCTCAGCCAAGCAGCTCATCGAGGCGACCGCGAAGACGGCTCTCAACGAACTCGGCATCGACGTCGACAAGAACGCCGCACTTCCCGCTCTGATCAGCACTGTCCAGAAAGCGCTGAAGCTTGACGCCGGCTCGGCACCTGACGGACCGGACGGCAGCAAGGCCGTGAAGAAGATCCTTTCGGGCTCGGTGAACATCGCCGTCGGGGTCGCCGAACTACGCAACCAGGGCTTCGGCAGCGGTCACGGCCAGGCGAGCGCACCGTCCGGGCTTGGAGTGCGCCACGCCCGACTCACGGTCAACGCTGCCGTCACCTGGTGCGAGCTGATCCTCGACACCCTGTCGGACCCCACCCCACCGCACCGTGGCGCAAGGCCAAGGTCTAAATCGCTCCATCCCCACAGATACCGTCTCGCCTGCAGAACCTTGCAAACTTGCTCCGCAATGCAATTCGCAGGCAGCCCCGTATAGGGTGTGGGTTATCCGGTGAAGTTTAGGTTGTGAGACCGGGAAACGCCGAGCATGGCCTGGTGGACGCCGTTACCCCTCGAAGCGCGATGGTGCGGATAGCTTGGCTGGCGCTGAGGCAGGCCACACGAAAGGCTATTTAGTGAAAATTTTTATGGACGAGTCAGGAAACGGAAACGCCTCCCAGCCGTTAATTGTCGGCGCGGTTGAACTGGGTGAAGATGCAGAAGATATTGAGGTGAGAATCCGTGATTTGCACAAACGCCTAGACGCAAGGAGTAGCTTGACCGGATTTGGTAGTTTCGAAGAATTCCGCAAGGATGGCTTTCACAGTTCGAACGATCCGGTAGAGGTTTCTGTTCCATTTCTAGAACTGATGCGGGCCACCTTCTTCAAGACGTACATGCTCGTCACTGATCGAACGCGCGTCCCTGGCGGCACGGAATCCGAGCGAATCGAGTTCATGTATATAAAGTTGTTGAGTGATCTTTTGGTCCGACATCGCAATGAATCTGAGCTGCTTTGCTACATAGAACAGAGCGAAGAGATGACGTCGATCATTGGCCGACTACCTAATATCGTCACCAAGCAGGCCCACAAAACAATCGGCAAAACAGCACCGCTGCCAAAATTGAAGCTCGCAATGGTCGCCAAGCGCGATTACATGTCTACCGCCATCATCGACTATGTCATGGCAGCCGTAAGTAGATGGCTCCAAGCCGGCCGCACCTTGGATCCGAAAGGCCGGCCTTACAGGGGATTCCGCGAGGTTGAGCCGTCCATTTCTATACTCTATTCGTTCGAGCACGGCCGCATTTCCAGTCGAAAGGACCCACTTCATTGATGTGTGATACAATCCCGCCGAGGTGGGGCTGCGGTCAACGTTGTGCGCGAGTTCGCGTGCGTTGCATGATAGTCCTTGCACGGGAGTGTGGCCCTACCTCTTTGACGTGCCACCGCAGGGGGACCAGTGGCTTTTTCGGTTGATCACCTGGCGGAGCAAGCCTTCCTGTCGGTCAAGGATCTGGAATGGCTATCCGCACATCTTCCTGCAGGTGAAGGGATCTTCTATGTCCAGCGGAGGCATCGCAAGAAGCACGGCGGGATACGAGAAGTATTCGAGCTGAAGTCGCCATTCAATACCATTAGCAAGAATCTGCATCGAAGCTTTACGAGCCGATTCTCGTATGAAGCTCCCGGCCATGTTCACGGGTTCGTTCGCGGACGTTCCACGATCAGCAATGCCAGTCAGCACCTTGCAAAGAGGTGCGTCTTGCGCATGGATCTTGAGGACTTCTTTCCGTCCATTGGTGCCGCAACGATACGGGATTTGTTGCGAGAGCAAGGCTACGAAGAGAAGGCTGCGGAACTTGCCGTCAATCTTGTTACTATCGGTGGCAAGCTGCCAATCGGGCTGAGTACGTCGCCCCTCTTGTCTAATTTGGCTTTCCTGAGCACGGACCGCTCCCTCGCTGAGTATGCACGGTCGGAGGGTCTTTCTTTTACGCGCTACGTGGACGATCTGACATTCTCTGGAGATGTCACTAACCGCCACTCAGTAGATATCGCTCGTATTCTCGACGACGCTGGCTGGTCGATAAACACGCGCAAGACCGTCTTCATGCGCCGCGGCGGTCCGCAATACGTTACCGGTTTGTATGTCGGAGAATCGGACGGGCCGCGGATTCCACGTAGGGTGAAGCGCAAGATGCGATGGATCTTGCACGTGATATCGAAATTCGGTTACGCCGCCTATATGACAGAGTTCGGCGGCGAGGGCGATGAGATGTTTCGGCGTCGCCTGTTGGGCTGGGCATGCTATATCGCCGCAGTCGAGCCAGACGTGGGTTACCCACTACTGCGAGCGTTCGATGAACTGGTTGATGAAGAGGATCTGGAAGAAGATGAAGAGGGTCTATACGACCTGCCCTAAGGCGCCCAGACACTCTGTGGACGGGCAGCCCACTTCTGGGAGAATCCTGGGAGATGATCTTCCTCTTGAGGCCCGCTGAAGCCCCGCCACACCACCTCAGAACAACACCCTGACCTGCACATCTAAAGACGGCAAAGATGGGGATCATGGTCGAACCTCATTCGGGACGAAGAGGTCGTGGGTTCAAATCCCGCCACCCCGACACATATCAGAAGGCACCTACTCACGTGAGTAGGTGCCTTCTGGCATTCGGCACGGCAGCGGAGTACGGCAACCGCTACGGCCCCCGCCGCCCCTCCCCCTTCTTCCACTTGCTGCCGAAGGCATTACCCGGCCTGCGCAATGCCCGCGGCTCGTGGCGAAGTCCCGGTAGGCGGACTCAAGGGGCCGGGAGCTGGAGATCCTCGGGCGTGTCGGTATGGCGGTGGCATGACTCGGATGGTGCGGGGCCGGTGGTTATGGTCCGCGCGTAGCATCCGGGCATGGGACGAAGTGGTGCCGGGCGGTTTCCCGCTCACTGGCCGGTGCGTGTCCGGGCGTTCCTGCGGGGGGAGCTGGCGCCCGTGCCGGCCCGGCCCGCGGCGACCGTGCTGCTGCTGCGGGACGGCGCGGACGGGATCGAGGTCTTCATGCTGCGGCGGCGCGCGACGATGGCGTTCGCGGCCGGGATGTACGCCTACCCGGGCGGTGCCGTCGAGCCGGGTGACGCGTCGCCGGCGCACGCAGCCGTGCGGGAGACGTACGAGGAGGCCGGTGTGCTGCTCGCCGGACCCGCCGGCGGCGACGGCGTCGTGACGGAGGTGCCGGGACCCGGCGGCCCGCCGGCGTTCGACGCCTTCCTCGAGCACCACGGCCTCACGGCGCGCACCGGTCTGCTCGCGCCGTGGGCGCGGTGGGTCACGCCGGAGTGGGAGGCACGCCGGTACGACACCTGGTTCTTCGTCGCCGCGCTGCCGCCCGGTCAGCGGTGCCGCAACGCGTCGACCGAGGCGGACCGCACCGCGTGGCTCCGGCCCGCCGACGCGCTCGCGTACGGCATGCTGCCGCCGACCGTCGCGACCCTCCGCGCGCTCCTGCCGTACGCGGAGGCCGGCGGCCGCGCCGAGGACGTACGGGCCGCCGCGGCCGCCGCACCGGTGCCCGGCCCGGTGATGGCGCGCGCCGCGGTGGAGGGCGGGGACGTGGTGGTGTCCTGGCCGGGGTACGAGGACTTCGGGGGACGACTGCCCGCAGCACCGAGGGAGCCACGGCCATGACCGACATCGACCCGCCGCCCGGCCGCCCCGCGGCCACGGTCGCGACCGGACCCGTGGGGAAACGTTCCTTCCTCGTCCTCGCGCCGAACCCGTCCCCCATGACGCTGGACGGCACGAACACCTGGATCCTCGCCGAGCCCGGCGCCCGCCGCGCCGTCGTCGTCGATCCGGGGCCGCTGGACGAGACCCACCTGCGGCACGTCGCCGCCACTGTGGAACGGGCCGGCCGCCGCGTGGCGTACACCCTGCTGACGCACCGCCACGCCGACCACGCCGCCGGCGCCGCCCGCTTCGCCGAGCTGACCGGAAGCCCCGTCCTGGCGCTCGACCCGGAGCTGCGCCTCGGCGACGAGGGGCTGACGGCAGGCCAGGTCCTCACCGTCGACGGGCTCGAACTGCGCGTCGTCCCCACCCCCGGCCACACGGACGACTCGCTGTCGTTCCACCTCCCCGCCGACGCCGCCGTGCTGACGGGCGACACCGTGCTCGGCAGGGGCACGACTGTCGTCGCCCATCCGGACGGCAGGCTCGGCGACTACCTGGACTCGCTGCGCCGCCTCCGCTCCCTCACCACCGACGACGGCGTCCGCACCGTGCTGCCGGGCCACGGCCCCGTGCTCCACGACGCGCAGGCGGCCGTCGACTACTACCTGGTGCACCGCGCGAATCGGCTCGCGCAGGTCGAGACGGCCGTGGAGAACGGTCTGCGCACCCCGGCGGCGATCGTCGCCCGCGTCTACGCCGACGTGGACCCGGCCGTCCGCCCCGCCGCCGAGCTGACCGTGCGCGCCCAGCTCACCTACCTGCGCGAGCATGGACTCGTACGACCGACCAGCGAGGAGTGAGCCACGTCATGACCGCGAGCACCGAACTGCTCATCGACGCCTACGACCGGGTCCGCGAGTCCGTCCACGAAGTGCTGGACGGTCTCACGCAGGAGGAGCTGACCGCGCGTCTCGACCCGGCGGCCAACTCGATCGCCTGGCTGGTCTGGCACCTCACCCGCGTCCAGGACGACCACGTCGCGGGCGTGGCAGGACACGACCAGATCTGGACGAAGGAGGACTGGGACGGCCGGTTCGGGCTGCCGTTCCCCGCCGGGGACATCGGGTACGGCCATACGAGCGAGGACGTGGCGGCCGTGCGCGGGATCGCCCCCGAACTGCTCGCCGGCTATCACGACGAGGTGCACGGGCGGACCGTGGCGTACCTCGGGGGCCTGGCGGACGAGGATCTGTCCCGGGTGGTCGACACCTCGTGGACGCCGCACGTCACGCTGGGCGTGCGGCTGGTGAGCGTCGTGAACGACGACACGCAGCACGTGGGGCAGGCCGCGTTCGTGCGGGGCGTGCTGCTGCGCCGCCGCTGACCAGGGCGGGAACGCGCGGGACCCCCGGCGCGGCGGCCGGGGGTCGGACCGCCGTCAGCGGGAGCGGCGGGCCAGCCGCTCGATGTCGAGCAGGATCACGGCGCGGGCCTCGAGCCGCAGCCAGCCGCGGGCGGCGAAGTCGGCCAGCGCCTTGTTGACCGTCTCCCGGGAGGCGCCGACGAGCTGGGCCAGCTCCTCCTGGGTGAGGTCGTGGACGACGTGGATGCCCTCGTCGGACTGCACGCCGAAGCGGCGCGAGAGGTCGAGCAGCGCCCGCGCGACACGGCCCGGCACGTCGGAGAAGACGAGGTCGGACATCTGGTCGTTCGTCCGGCGGAGCCGGCGCGCCACGGCCCGCAGCAGCGCCGCGGCCACCTCGGGGCGGGCGCTCAGCCAGGGCTGGAGGTCGCTGTGGCCGAGGCCGAGGAGCCTGACCTCGGTGACGGCGGTGGCGGTGGCGGTGCGCGGCCCCGGGTCGAAGAGGGACAGCTCGCCGATCAGCTCGCCGGGACCGAGGACGGCCAGCATGTTCTCGCGGCCGTCGGGCGAGGTCCGGTGCAGCTTGACCTTGCCGTCGGTGACGACGTAGAGGCGGTCGCCCGGGTCGCCCTCATGGAAGAGGGTGTCGCCGCGGGCCAGGGTGACCTCGGTCATGGAAGCGCGCAGCTCAGCGGCCTGCTCGTCGTCGAGCGCCGCGAAGAGCGGGGCGCGCCGCAGAACGTCGTCCACGAGTTCTTCTCCTTGTCGGCCGGGTGACGTCCCCCATGATGCCGGACGCCTCGGCAGTGCTATCAGTCACAAGTTTGACGTACTACGGCTGCCCTTCCCACGGCAGGGCACCCCTCGGGGGCCGATACGGCCGGGAACCGGGCGGATGTCGGTGCCGCCGTCTACGCTGGCCGGGTGCCCAACGGCCCGTACGGGTCCGTGCGGTTGCCCGGCGGGCACGCCGCGAGACGCACGAGAAGGAGAGGCCGGCCGGGTGAACGCACGCCAGGATTCCGCCGACAGCGAACGCGCCGGTACGGGTGGCGCGGCGCGCCCGGAGAGCAGGCTCGCGATGGTCCGCCGCGCCCGCCGGATCAACCGCGTCCTCGCCGAGACGTACTACTACGCGCATCCGGAGCTCGATTTCGAGAACTCCTTCCAGCTCCTGATCGCCACCGTCCTGTCGGCCCAGACGACCGACCTGCGGGTCAACCAGACCACTCCCGCCCTCTTCGCCGCCTACCCCACCCCCGAGGACCTGGCCGTCGCCGACCCGGCGGAACTGGAGGAGCTGATCCGTCCGACCGGGTTCTTCCGGAGCAAGGCCAAGGCGCTCCTCGGCATCGCCACGGCCCTGCGCGACCGGTACGACAGCGAGGTCCCCGGCCGCATCGAGGACCTCGTCACCCTGCCGGGCGTGGGCCGCAAGACGGCGCACGTCGTCCTCGGGAACGCGTTCGGCCGCCCGGGGATCACCGTGGACACGCACTTCCAGCGGCTCGTGCGCCGCTGGAAATGGACCGAGCAGACCGACCCGGAGAAGATCGAGGCGGAGGTGGCGGAGATCTTCCCGAAGAAGGAGTGGACGATGCTCTCGCACCGGGTGATCTTCCACGGCCGCCGCATCTGCCACAGCCGCAGGCCGGCGTGCGGCGCCTGTCCGGTCGCCCACCTGTGCCCGTCGTTCGGTGAGGGCGAGACGGACCCGGAGAAGGCGCGGAAGCTCCTCAAGTACGAGATGGGCGGCAAGCCGGGGCAGCGCCTGAAGCCGCCGCCGGACTATCCCGGCACGCCCGCCGCGCCCGCCCCCGCGAACTGACCGCAGCCCCGACCGCCGAGGAGCCCATGACCAGCAGCGCGCACGACACCGACACCGGTACGGACCCCGCGGACCACGGCGTGCTGCCCCCGTGGCTCCGGCCCCTGGCGGACGCGGCCCGCACGATCCGGCCGCGCCAGCTCAGCCGCTGGCTGCCGCCCCCGACCGGCGGCCGGCCCTCCGCCGTCCTCGTCCTGCTCGGCGAGGGCGCGCAGGGACCCGAGCTGCTGCTCCTGGAGCGGGCCACCAGCCTGCGCGCCCACGCGGGGCAGCCCTCGTTCCCCGGCGGGGGGCTCGATCCGGCCGACGGCGACCCGGACGGTGAGGGGCCGCTGCGCGCCGCGCTGCGCGAGGCGCAGGAGGAGACCGGCCTCGACCCGGCGGGCGTCCATGTCTTCGCGACGCTGCCGCGGCTGTACATCCCGGTCAGCGACTTCGTCGTCACGCCGGTCCTCGCCTGGTGGCGCGAGCCGTCGCCCGTCGCGCCGATGGACCCGGCGGAGACGGCGCGGGTCTTCACCGTCCCGGTCAGCCACCTGGCGGACCGGCGCAGGCGCGGGACGGCGGTTCACCCCAGCGGGTACCGCGGGCCGTGTTTCGAGGTCGGCGGGACGCTCGTGTGGGGGTTCACGGCCGGCGTGATCGACCGGATCCTGCACTTCGCCGGCTGGGAGCGCCCCTGGGACCACGACCGCGAGCTACCTCTCGACCACGGCGCGTGAGACCGTTGCGCACATGAATGTGCTCGACGTCCTGCTGCTGCTCGCCGCCGTCTGGTTCGCGGTGATGGGCTACCGGCAGGGGTTCGTCGTCGGTGTCCTGTCGGTCAGCGGGTTCGTGGGCGGCGGGCTGCTCGCGGTCTCGGCGCTGCCGGTGGTGTGGCGCGAGGTGAGTGACGGGGCGCGGCCGGGCGAGGCGGGGATCGTGGTCGCGGTGGTCGTCGTCCTGGTGTGCGCCTCGGCCGGTCAGGCGCTGACCACCCACTGGGGGAACCGCCTGCGCGGCCGCATCACCTGGTCCCCCGCCCGCGCCGTCGACGCGACGGGCGGCGCCCTCGTCAACGTCCTGGCCATGCTGCTCGTGGCCTGGCTGCTGGGGTCCGCCCTGGCCATGACGACGCTGCCCACGGTCGGCCGTGAGGTGCGGGACTCACGGGTGCTGCTCGGCGTGTCGCGGGTGGTGCCGGAGCGGGCCGACTCGTGGTTCGCCGGCTTCGGCGACATCCTCGCGCAGAACGGTTTCCCCCAGGTCTTCGCCCCGTTCGGCGGCGGCGAGGTCATCCGGCACGTACCGCCGCCCGACCCGGAGCTGGCGCGCGGCGAGACGGCGCGGGACGCGCGGGCCTCGGTGGTGAAGGTCGTCGGCACCGCGGCGTCCTGCGGGAAGATGCTGGAGGGCAGCGGCTTCGTCTTCGCCCGCGAGCGGGTCATGACGAACGCGCACGTCGTCGGCGGCGTCGACGAGCCCACCGTCCAGGTCGGCGGCGAGGGGCGGCTCTACACGGCCACCGTCGTGCTGTACGACTGGGAGCGGGACGTCGCCGTCCTCGACGTGCCGGGGCTGCGGGCGCCCGCGCTGGAGTTCAGCGAGGGCGACGCCGTCTCGGGGGACGACGCGATCATCGCCGGCTTCCCGGAGAGCGGCCCGTACGACGTCCGCGCCGCCCGTGTGCGGGAGCGCTTCCCGGCCACCGGACCCGACATCTACCGGCGCGGCACCGTCCACCGCGACGTGTACTCGCTCCACACGACCGTGCGGCCGGGGAACTCGGGCGGCCCGCTGCTCACGCCGGACGGCGAGGTGTTCGGCGTGGTCTTCGCGAAGTCGCTCGACGACGAGCACACCGGGTACGCCCTCACCGCCGACGAGGTGCGGGAACTGGCCACGCGGGGCCGCGCCGCCGACGAGCCCGTGGACAGCGGGTCCTGCGCGATGTGAGAAGGCGGACGCGGGGCACTCGCCCCGCCGTCCGTCAGGTGCGGGGGTGCCGCAGGCGCGCGCTCACCCAGCGCGCGCGGCGGCGGAGGATGTCGGGGAAGCCGATCCGGGGATCGTGCAGCGAACCGTCGAGATGCCGCACGGCGCTGTGCGCCGGGGCGGCGGCGCCGTTGCCGCTGCGGTCACGTGCCACGTCACGGTAGTCGTGCGTCCAGCCCATACTCAGCTCCCTGCCCGGCCTCCAAGGTCAGTAACCTTCCAGGAGCGAAGTCGCCCGGACTATGCCGACGGCACGTGCGCCGGGGCGCGCCCCGCCGGGCGCCACCGCGCGGGGCGGGTCAGCGGTCCGGCTCGGGGTCACGCAGCCAGTCGATCAGCTCGGTGGTGAACGCGGCCGGGTCCTCCTCGTGCGGGAAGTGCCCGAGCCCGTCGAACAGCCGCCACCGGTACGGCGCCTCGACGTACTCCACCGACCCGGCCGCGCTGCGGGCACGCAGCACCGGGTCGAGCGACCCGTGCAGATGCAGCGTGGGCGCGAGGACCGGCCGCTTCATCCGCCGGTTGAACTGGACGCCGTCGGGGCGGGCGATCGACCGGACCAGCCAGCGGTACGGCTCGATGGCGCAGTGCGCGGTCGACGGGATCGTCATCGCCCGCCGGTACACCTCCACCGCGGCCGGATCGAGCCCGCGCGGCCCCGACCACTCGTCGAGGAGCCGCCCCACGGTCCGCGCGTCGTCCGCGACGAGCTTGCGCTCCGGCAGCCAGGGGCGCTGGAACCCCCACACGTACGCGCTCGCCGCCGTCTGCCGCGGGTCGCGCAGCAGGGCGGAGCGCCAGCTCCGCGGGTGCGGCATCGAGGCCACGGCGAGCCGCCGCACCAGCTTCGGGCGCATCACGGCGGCGGTCCACGCGAGGTAGCCGCCGAGGTCGTGCCCGACGACGGCGGCGTCCGGCTCGCCGAGGGAACGGATGACGCCCGTCAGGTCCAGCGCCAGGTTGGCCGGGTCGTAGCCCCGGGGCGTGCGGTCGCTCCCGCCGACGCCGCGCAGGTCCATCGCCACGGCCCGGAAGCCGGCCTCGGCGAGCGCGGGAAGCTGATGCCGCCACGTCCACCAGAACTGCGGGAACCCGTGCACCAGCAGGACGAGCGGCCCGTCCCCCATCTCGGCGATGTGGAACCGGGCGCCGTTGGCGGCGACGTCGCGATGGGTCCACGGCCCGTCCAGGAGGACGGCCGCGGACCGGGCGCCGGACTGGTCGGCGGCAGGGGTCATGTGGCCGAGCCTGACGCGTCCGAGGGGACGTCACGCGGATGCGGCTTGACGTTCGACAGTACGGCGGCTGACTCCTTGGCGGACCTGATCGACCGTTCGGGTGGCGAGATGCGGCCGAACTTGGCCTTGGCGAGGCCGAACAGGATCGCGGCGATCACCACGTACAGCCCGCCGACGATCGTGCAGGCGATGGCCAGCGGGACGTCCCACCAGTTCCGCAGCCAGAAGGCCAGCGCGAAACTGAACATCGGCATCGCGAACAGCGCGAGCACCGCGCCGAACATGCCCGCCGCGCTGCCGAGCGCCGCCTTCTTGGCGTCCTGCCGCATCTCCGCCTTGGCCAGCGCGATCTCGTCGTGCACCAGGCCGGACAGCTCGGCGGTGGCCGAGGAGATCAGCTCCCCGAGGCTGCGCCCGTCGTCGGCTGCGGTCATCGCGGTCTCCTTCTTTCGTCTCCCGGTGGCGGTGGTCGTCGCGTCGCCGGTGCAGTCCGACAGTAACGGCGCGCTGGTGACGCGTCAGTTCCTGACACCTGTCCGCTGCCCCCGGGGAGTGATCCGAATGCTATAGGGGCGCCCGATGACATACCGGGCGCCCCCAGGTGGGCGGCCGGCCCGTGAGCCGGCCGCCCCGGATCAGTCCTCGCTCTTCGCGGACGGCAGTTTGGCCTGGATCAGTTCCATCACGGCGGGGTCGGTCAGCGTCGTCACATCGCCCAGCTCGCGGTCCTCCGCGATGTCGCGCAGCAGCCGCCGCATGATCTTGCCCGACCGCGTCTTCGGCAGTTCGTCCACCGGGAGGACGCGGCTCGGCTTGGCGATCGGACCCAGCACCTTCGCCACGTGCGACCGCAGCTCGTCGACCAGGGCCGCGTCGTCCTCGTCCGGCCGGGCACCGCCGCGCAGGATGACGAACGCGCAGATCGCCTGCGTCGTCTGCGGGTCGCTCGCGCCGACCACGGCCGCCTCGGCGATCCGGGGGTGCGAGACGAGCGCCGACTCGACCTCGGTCGTCGAGATGTTGTGGCCGGACACGAGCATCACGTCGTCCACGCGGCCGAGCAGCCAGATGTCGCCGTCGGCGTCCTTCTTCGCGCCGTCGCCCGCGAAGTACGTGCCGGGGAAGCGCGACCAGTACGTGTCGATGAAGCGCTGGTCGTCGCCCCAGACGGTGCGCAGCATCGACGGCCACGGCTCGGTCACCGTGAGGTAGCCGCCGGAGCCGTCGGGCACCTCGTTGCCCTCGTCGTCGACGACCGTCGCGCTGATGCCGGGCAGCGGCACCTGCGCGGACCCCGGCTTCGCGACCGTCACGCCCGGCAGCGGGCTGATCATCACGGATCCCGTCTCCGTCTGCCACCACGTGTCCACGACCGGCGTGCGGTCGCCGCCGATGTGCTTGCGGTACCAGATCCACGCCTCCGGGTTGATCGGCTCACCGACCGAGCCGAGGACGCGCAGGCTGGACAGGTCGAACCCGGCGGGGATGTCGTCGCCCCACTTCATGCAGGTGCGGATGGCCGTCGGCGCGGTGTACAGGAGGGTGACGCCGTACTTCTGGACGATCTCCCACCAGCGGCCGTTGTGCGGGGTGTTCGGGGTGCCCTCGTACAGGACTTCGGTGGCGCCGTTGGAGAGCGGGCCGTAGACGATGTACGAGTGGCCGGTGACCCAGCCCACGTCGGCGGTGCACCAGTACACGTCGGTCTCGGGCTTCAGGTCGAACACCGCGTGGTGCGTGAACGAGGTCTGCGTCAGGTAGCCGCCCGACGTGTGCAGGATGCCCTTCGGCTTCCCCGTGGTGCCCGACGTGTACAGGATGAACAGCGGGTGCTCGGCGTCGAACGCCTCGGGCGTGTGCTCCTCGGGCTGCCGGGCCACCAGCTCGTGCCACCAGTGGTCGCGGCCGTCGGACCAGGGGACGTCCTGCCCGGTGCGGCGCACCACGAGGACGCTGCGCACGTTCTCCGTGCCGGGGCGGGTGAGCGCCTCGTCCACGGCCGGCTTGAGGGCCGAGGGCGCGCCGCGCCGCCAGCCGCCGTCCGCCGTGACGACGACCCGGGCGTCGCCGTCGACGATGCGGGCCGCCAGCGCGTCGGCGGAGAACGCGCCGAACACCACGGAGTGCGGCGCCCCGATGCGGGCGCACGCCAGCATCGCGATCACCGTCTCCGGGATCATCGGCATGTAGATCGCGACGCGGTCGCCCGCGACGACGCCCAGCTCGGTCAGCGCGTGCGCCGCCTGTGAGACCTCGCGCTGCAGCTCGGCGTAGGTGATGGCCCGGCTGTCGCCCGGCTCGCCCTCGAAGTGGATGGCGACGCGGTCCCCGTGGCCGGCCTCGACGTGGCGGTCGACGCAGTTGTACGCGACGTTCAGCCGGCCGTCGGCGAACCACTTGGCGAACGGCGGGTTCGACCAGTCGAGGGTCTCGGTGGGCTCCGTCTCCCAGGTGAGGCGCCGCGCCTGCTCGGCCCAGAATCCCAGCCGGTCGGCGGAGGCCGCCGCATAGGCGGCGGCGGTGACATTGGCGTCAGCGGCCACCTCGGCGGGGGGCGGGAACCTCCGCTCCTCGGTCATGAGATTGGCCAGGCTCTCGTTGCTCACGACATCTCCCTTGCGGCGTCAGCTTCGTCCCCGGACCACACCCCATCAGGCGATGTCCGCTTTGACAAGGGCAACCGGCCCACAGGTGTAGACCTGTCCCGGTGAACGGTCGCGGGGCGCGGTGAACGGTCCCGGCGGCCGCTCGGACGGGCCGCCGGGACCGCTTCTTCCCACCGTGCTCAGCCGGCCACCGTCTGCGGCGCGGCCTCCGGCAGGGGCTCGACCGCGCTGAAGACGGGCACCGCGGCACCACCGCGCTCCAGGACGTACGCCTGGGCCTCGCCGACGTGGAAGTACATCCCGCGCAGTTCGAGCGTGCCGTCGGCGAGCCGCCGGGCCACGCACGCGTGGCGCGCGAGGTGGTCGAGCTGCTGCACCACATTGGTGAGGACGAGCGTCTCCAGCGCGTCGGTGGTGGGCCGCCGGTCGAGGCGGGGCGCGGAGCCGTTCCACGCGGCCATGCGCTCGACGCTCGGCCGGCCGTGCCGCAGCCACCGCTCCAGCGCGCCGCCGTCACCTCCGGTCGGGGGCTGCTGGAGCGCCTGCATGGCGCCGCAGCCGGAGTGCCCGCACACCGTGATCGTCCGCACGCCGAGGATGTCCACGGCGTACTCGATGGCGGCGGCCACCGAGTGGTCCGCGGACCCGGCGCCGGGGAGGGGGACGAGGTTGCCGACGTTCCGGACGGTGAAGAGGTCGCCGGGGCCGCTGGACGTGATCATGCTGGTGACGACCCGCGAGTCCGCGCAGGCCAGGAACAACTGGGTCGGCCGCTGGCCCTCGTGCGCGAGGCGGGCGAGCTCCCGCCGCAGCAGGGGGGCGGTGGTGCGCTGGAAGTTGCGCACGCCGCTGATGAGCTGGTCGTGGTCGCCCTCGGGGGCGTGGCCGTGTCCGTGAGCACGGGCACGGTCGTCGCCCCGCCCCCGCGTGCCGCCGGCGGACCGCTCCGTGACGCCGGAGTGCGGGGCGCCGGTGCACTGGTGGTTGCGCCAGGGCTGCCAGGGCCGGCAGTTGTGCACGGGCTCCTGCTCGCCGATGCGCTGCCCCGAGCTGCCGATGACCTCGACCTCGCCGCCCGTGGCCGTGTACGAGGTCCGCCAGTCGTGCAGCGTCTCGTAGGCGGCGTGGTCCATGAACGTGCCGTCCAGCTCGACGGTGGCCCTGCCGCGCTCGGGGATCAGCGCCAGGGTCCTGCTGAGGCGGGGCACCGCGAGGAACGTGAGCTGGCCGCGGACGCGCACGTGGTGCGCACCGTCGGCCGCGCGCTCGTGCTCGATCCGGGTGCGCGCGAGGCGGTGCAGGGCCACGCCCACGGCCACCGCCGCGCCGATCCCGACACCCTGCAGGACGCCGAGCAGCGTGACGGCGAGGCCGGTCGCCGCGTACACGAGGACCTCGCGGTGCCGGGCGATGCTGCGGATGTGCCGGACGTTCACCATCTGGACGCCGACGACCATCACGAGCGCGGCGAGCGCCGCGAGCGGGATGAACTCGATCAGCCCGACCAGCAGGCCGGCGGCGAGCACGATCCAGCAGCCGTGCAGGACGGCCGAGGCGCGCCCGGTGGCTCCGGCGGACACGTTCGTCGTGCTGCGGACGGCACCGCCCGCGATGGGCAGGCCGCCGAACAGGCCGGAGACGATGTTCGCGGTGCCCTGGCCGCGCAGCTCGCGGTCGAAGTCGGTGCGGGCGACGGGCGCTCCGCCGGAGCGCTGTCGGATCGCCGTCAGCTTGTCCATCGCCACCGCCGAGAGCAGCGACTCCACGCTGGCGACGAGGGTGACGGTGAGGACGGCGGCGAGGAGGCCGAGGACCGGTCCGTCGGGCAGCTCGGGCAGGGTGTGGCTGCTCCACGACGGCAGATCGGCCTGTTCCATCCGGAAACCGGCCGCCCGGGCCAGGAAGGTGCCGAGGATGACGGCGGCGAGCGCGGCGGGAACCGCCTTCCGCAGCGCCGTGCCGGTGCGGCCGGGCAGCCGGGGCCACAGCAGCAGGGCGCCGACGGTCACGGCGCCGACGGCGAGCGCGGCGCCGCCGGGGGAGGCGAGCTGCCGGGGGAGCGCCTGGAGGTTGGCAGCGGCGGAACTCTCCGGGCTGCCGCCCAGGACGACGTGCAACTGGGCGAGCGCGATGGTGACACCGACGCCGGCGAGCATGCCGTGCACGATCGCCGGGCTCACGACGAGGGCCGACCGGGCCGCCCTGCAGGCGGAGAGCGTGAGCTGGACGACGCCCGCGAGGGCCGTGATGGCGCAGGTGGTGCGCCAGCCGTACTGCTGGATCAGCTCGGCCGTGACGACCGTGAGGCCGCCGGCGGGGCCGCTGACCATGAGCGGTGATCCGCCGAGCGACCCGGCGACGATGCCGCCGACGGCGGCGGCCACCAGGCCGGCCTGGAGCGGGGCGCCGGTGGCGAGGGCGATGCCCAGGGCGAAGGGGAGGGCGATCAGGAAGACCGAGACCGACGCGAAGAGATCGGCCCGGCGTGGGGCGCAGGCGGACATTTCCGTCTCCGTCCGATGGCGATGGGCTGGGTATGGGCGCTTTCAAGATCCGGTAAATGAAGGGTAATGCCGCGTAAAGACCGTCTCTACCGCTCTGTCGCCATTCAGCCCTGATTTAAGCCGTATGAGTTAATTAGTCATCAAATCCGCTTGTCGTACAAACATCTCGTATGCCCCATGCGGGAGGTTGGGTGCGCGGCGATCCCCGGCCCCGGGCGCCGTGACGGCGGCGAGAGGACCTGGGATGGTGACACACGGGAATCGGGCGAATCGGGCGGCGGCGCTGGCCGTCCTCGCCCTGGTGGCGGCCGGCTGCTCCGGCGGCACGGCGACGGACGGCGCCGCCGGCGACACCCGCGGCGGCGAGAAGGCGCCCACACGGCAGCGCGAACGGGCGGAGGAGCGGCAGGAGCAGAGCGCGGTCCGGCTCATCGGCGACGGCTCGACCGCGTACACCGGCCCGCAGCCGGGCGCGCGTACGGCGGAGCCGCTCGCGCCGGGCGAGGAGCCGCCGCAGTTCGTCGTCTTCTCCTGGGACGGCGCCGGCGAGGACGGCAGCGGCCTGTTCGAGCGCTTCCGCGAACTCGGGCAGGAGTACGACGCCGACATGACGTTCTTCCTGTCCGGCCTCTACCTCCTCCCGGAGAGCGAACGGGAGCGCTACCACCCGCCCGGGCGCGCCCCCGGGGCCTCCGACATCGGCTACCTGAACGACCAGCACATCGCCGACACCCTGGAACAGGTGGCGGCCGCCTGGCGCGAGGGCAACGAGATCGGGACCCACTTCAACGGCCATTTCTGCGGCGCCGACGGCGTCGCCTCCTGGACGCCGGAGGAGTGGCGCAGCGAGATCGAGCAGGCCGTGTGGATGGTGCAGAACTGGCGCACGACCACCGGGTTCACCGACATGGACCCGCTGCCGTTCGACTACGCCGAAGAGCTCATCGGCGGCCGGACACCCTGCCTGGAGGGCCAGGACAACCTGTTGCGCGCGGCCGCCGACCTCGGCTTCCGCTACGACTCCAGCGGCAACGGTCTCCAGGTGTGGCCGGACAAGCGGCACGGGCTGTGGGACGTCCCGCTCCAGTCCGTGCCCGTGCCGGGGCACGACTTCGAGACGCTGTCGATGGACTACAACTTCATGTACAACCAGTCCGGCCCCGGGAGCGGGGACCCCGCGCGGCACGCCGAGTGGGGCGAGGAGATGCGGCAGGGCCTGATGGCGGCCTTCGACCGGGCCCTGGACGGGAACCGCGCGCCGCTCATCATCGGCAACCACTTCGAGAGCTGGAACGGCGGCGTCTACATGGACGCGGTCGAGGCCGTCATCAAGGACGTCTGCCCGCGCGACGGCGTGGAGTGCGTGTCGTTCCGGCAGCTCGTGGACTGGCTCGACGCGCAGGACCCGGCCGTGCTGGAGAAGCTGCGGACCCTGGACGTGGGCGAGGCGCCGGCCGGCGGCTGGGCGGCGTTCCTCTCCGGCGGGGACGACGGCGGCGACGGTGCGGGGGCCGGCGCGGCGCCGGAGACGGAGCCCGGGACCGAACCGGACACGGAGGCCGGCGCCACCGCCGGTACCTGAGCGGCTCAGACGGGCTGCCGGCCCCAGCCGGCGCCCGCCGGCTCGCCCAGCACGAAACCGGGGTCGACCTGCGCGGCCAGGTCGACCCCGGTGCGCTCGTTGCCCCAGCCGGCGGCGTTCTTCAGGTGGAAGTGCACCATCTGCTGGGTGTACCGCACCCAGTCGCGCCGCTCGTACGACACGTCCGCCGCCTCGTGCACGGTGCCGAGTGCCCGGCGGGCGGCCGGTTCCAGGCCGCTGAACGGCCGCGGCGCGCCGCGCTCCAGGGCGCGCACCCAGTCCGAGTGGCCGAAGGACACGAGCAGGTCGTCCCCCACCTGCTCCCGGAGGAACGCCAGGTCGTCGGGGCACTGCACCTTGTTCCCGATGACGCGGAGACCGATCCCGTAGCCCCGGGCGTAGTCGCGGTACTGGCGGTACACGGAGACGCCCTTGCGCGTCGGCTCGGCCACGAGGAACGTCATGTCGAACCGCGTGAACATGCCGGAGGCGAACGAGTCGCTCCCGGCCGTCATGTCCACCACCACGTACTCGTCCCGGCCGTCGACCAGGTGGTTCAGCAGCAGCTCCACGGCCCCGGTCTTGGAGTGGTAGCAGGCGACGCCGAGGTCGTCCGCGGTGAACGGGCCGGTCACCAGCAGGCGCGCCGTCCCGCCGCCGGTGCCGTCGAGCGGCACGGTCCTCGCGCAGGCGTCGAACACCGGGTTGTCCTCGCCGAGCCGCAGCAGCCGTGATCCCTCGCCGGGCGGCGTCGTCTTGATCATGGTCGCGGCCGACTGGATGCGCGGATTGTCCCCGCGCAGGTGGTCCTTGAGGAACGGCAGGTGCCCGCCGAGCGGGGGGACGGCGGCCGCGGCCTCCTCCGACAGGCCGAGGGCCACGCCGAAATGCTGGTTGATGTCGGCGTCCACGGCCGTCACGGGAACGCTCCGCGCGGCCAGATGGCGGACGAACAGCGAGGACAGCGTCGTCTTGCCGCTGCCCCCCTTGCCAACGAAAGCGATCTTCATGTTCAAGAGCGTAGCCGTGGGCCGTGCCCCGGCCGGACGCCCGTCCGGGCAAGTGCACTCCATCGTGTGACGGCGGCCCGCTGGACCGGGCCTAGGCTCGGTGCTATGAACGCCGACACACCGTCCGACCCGCTGGCCCCCCTCGGCGACCTGCCCGGCGTGGCCGCCGCCGTCGCGTCCGTCCGCGCGGCCGTCGACCGGGTCCACGGACACCGCGTCATGCGCCGCCGCAGCCCCGAGGTCGCCGCCGAGTCCGCGCTGCGCGGCGCCCGCGCGTCGGCCGCGCTCGACGGGGCCGACTGGGCGCTCGAAGAGGTCCGCAGACGCAGCGACTTCGGCGCGGACGACGCGGCGCGGACCGTCGGCGCCGCGCTGCGCCTCACCGGGGAGGCGGGGCAGGCGCTCGACGTCTGGCGGGTCTCGCCGCTGCGTGTCCTCGCACGGCTGCACCTGCTCGCGGCGGGCGACGCGCGGGCGTCGGTCGGCAGGCCGAGGACCGGCGGCGAACCGGTGGACGAGCCCGCCCTCGCCGGCCTCGGCGTGCCGGTGCCGCCGCCGGACGAGGTCGCCGCGCGCCTCGACGCGCTCGGCCGTCTCGTCGTCGCCGGCACCCGGGCGCCCGCGCTCGTGCAGGCCGCCGTGGTGCACGGCGAGCTGCTCGCGCTGCGGCCCTTCACCTCGTACAACGGGCAGGTCGCGCGGGCGGCGCAGCGGATCGTGCTGGTCGCCGCCGGCCTCGACCCGAAGGGGGCCGTACCGACCGAGGTGGGCCACGCGGAGGAGGGGCGTGACGCCTACCTGGCGGCCCTCGCCGGCTACGCCACCGGCACGCCCGGGGGCGTCGCCGAGTGGATCGCGCACTGCGGGCGCGCCGCGGAGCTGGGGGCGCGGGAGTCCGTGGCGGTGTGCGAGGCCCTGCAGCGCGGCGCGTGAACCCGGGCGCGTGCCCCCGGGGTCAGGGGCGCGTGGCGGTGAGGGCGCGCGCCGTGCGGCGCCGGCTCGCGTACCAGACGAACCCCGCGGCGCACGCGGCGGCGGCCACGGCGGCGCCGACGGCGAGGGCGGGGCGCGGCGGCAGGGACGGCACGCGCTGCTTGAGACGCACGGGGCGCTCGAACGTCAGCACGGGCCACTCGCGGGCCAGCGCCTCCCGGCGCAGGGCGCGGTCGGGGTTGACGGCGTGGGGGTGGCCGACCGACTCCAGCATCGGGATGTCGGTGACGGAGTCGCTGTACGCGTAGCAGCGGTCCAGGTCGTAGCCCTCCGATGCGGCGAGGCCCGCGATGGCCTCCGCCTTGGTCGGGCCGTAGGCGTAGTACTCGACCTCGCCGGTGTAGCGGCCGTCCTCGACGACCATGCGGGTGGCGACGACGCGGTCGGCGCCGAGGAGTTCGCCGATGGGCTCGACCAGCTCGGAGCCGGACGAGCTGACGATGACGACGTCCCGGCCGGCGGCGTGGTGCCGTTCGATCAGGGAGGCGGCCTCGTCGTAGATGATCGGGTCGATCACCTGGTGCAGGGTCTCGGCGACGATCTCCTTGACCTGCTGGACGTTCCACCCGCGGCAGAGCGCGGACAGGTACTCCCGCATGCGCTCCATCTGGTCGTGGTCGGCGCCGCCGACCAGGTAGACGAACTGCGCGTACGCGGTGCGCAGTACGGCACGCCGGTTGATGAGGCCGCCCTGGTAGAAGTGCCTGCTGAAGGTGAAGGTGCTCGACTTCGCGATGACGGTCTTGTCGAGGTCGAAGAAGGCGGCGGTACGTGGCCGGGGCAGGATTTCCACGTGCCGAGCATAAAGGGCCGCCATTCGGCGTACGCTGGTGGTGTTGGGTTTGCTTGAGAAGCCTCTCGGGTACACCATGGAAGTCACGGATCGTTCGCGACCGTGCTAACCCGGTCCGACTCCTCCCCCCCCGAGTCGGCCGAGGAAGACGACCCCCGCTCTCCCCCCGGCGGGGGTCGTCGCATGTCCAGGGGCATTTCCGACACCGTGTGGGTGCCACCGGTGCGCCGCGTGCCGTAGCCGGGTGGGTGCCCGAGGGTGCCACTGCCCCCCTCGGGCGTGACCGAGAGTAGCCGATGGGAACACCCGTGGGGGCTTTCGCTCTGTGATGTCACTGAAACGGGTGACGGAGTTTTCCACAGGGGCGGAGTTATCCACAGATTTTGCCCGTGATCCCCGAAACGTGCGGGCGACCGGCACCGTAATGGCCATCACTTTCGCTGCGGTCGGCGACCGGCCGGACGCGCAGCGCGAAGTCGAAGTGCCAAACGGTTGATCGGTTTACACGGGTTGAACGGGGATCGGGGACATGACCGAATCCATTCTGATTTTCACCGAGGACGACGGGACGCTCGACGACCTGCTGCGGCTGTGCGCCGCGGCCGGCGCCGAACCGGAGGTGGTCCACGGCGGCACGGTGCCGGCCGGGCGGTGGGAGCGCGCGCCGCTCGTCCTGCTCGGGGACGACCGCGCCCTCGCCCGGCCCGGGCCGGAACAGTGGCCCGGGCGCCGGCCCGGTGTGGTGCTGGTCGGACGCGATCTCGACGACCACACCGTGTGGGAACGGGGGCTCGCGCTCGGCGTCGAGCAGGTCGTCCACCTCCCGGGCGACGAGCCCTGGCTCGCCGAGCGCATCGCCGAGGCCGTCGAACCGGGCGCGCCCGCGCCTGCCGTCGGCGTCATCGGCGGCCGGGGCGGCGCCGGCGCCTCCACCCTCGCCTGCGCGCTGGCCGTCACCGCCGCCGCGACGGGGCTGCGGACCACACTGATCGACTGCGATCCGCTCGGCGGCGGCCTCGACGTGGTGCTCGGCAGCGAGGGCGCGGCGGGACCGCGCTGGCCGGCGCTGCTCTCCGCACGCGGCAGGCTGCCCGGCCGCGTGCTGGACGAGTCGCTGCCCCGGGCGCACGGAGTGCGGCTCCTCAGCTGGGACCGCTCGGACGCGGCGCCGCTGTCCGCCGACGCCATGCGGTCCGTCCTTGCCGCCGCACGGCGCGGCGGCGGCCTCGTCGTCCTCGACCTCCCCAGGACCGCGGACGAGGCGGCCCACGCTGCCCTCACCCAGCTCGACCTCGGACTGCTCGTCGTGCCGGGCGACCTGCGGGCGCTGGCCGCCGCGCGGCGCGTGATCGCGACCACGGGCTCCCGCGTGCGGGACCTGCGGATCGTGGCCCGCCCGGGCGCCGGCCACGGCCTCACGGGCGAGGAGCTGAGCCGGCTGCTCGATCTCCCGCTCGCCGGGGAGCTGCCCGACGAGCCCGGGCTCGCCGCCGCGGCGGAACGGGGCGATCCACCGGGCCGTCACACCCGCGGCGTCCTCGCCCGCTTCTGCACCGCCCTGCTGAACCGCAGCACGGTCGCCGCGGAGGTGGCCGCGTGAACGCCGTCACCCCGAACCCTGGCGTCGGTTCCCTCGACGCCGCCGAACTGCGGGACCTGCTCGACGGCGTCCGGCTGCGCCTCGCCGCAGCGGGCGACGACCCGACGCCCGGCCGTGTCGCCGCGGCGCTCAGGGCGCAGGGCAGGCTGCTCGGCGACAGCGCCGTCCTGTCCGTCGTCCGCGCCCTGCGCTCCGAGCTGGTCGGCGCAGGCCCCCTCCAATCCCTGCTCGCCGAGCCGGAGGTGACGGACGTCCTGGTCAACGGACCCGACGAGGTATGGGTCGACCGGGGCCACGGCCTGGAGCGGACCGGCGTCCGCTTCCCGGACGCCGCCGAGATCCGGCGGCTCGCGCAGCGGCTCGCGGCCGCGGCCGGCCGCCGTCTCGACGACGCGAGGCCCTGGGCCGACATCCGGCTGCCCGACGGCACCCGCATGCACGCGGTGCTGCCGCCCGTCGTCGTCGGCCCGCCGTGCCTGTCACTGCGCGTCGTGCGGCCCAGGGCCTTCTCACTGGACGAGCTGACGGCGGCGGGCACCGTGCCGCCCGGCGGCGCGTCCCTGCTGCGGACCCTCGTCGCGGCCCGGCTGTCGTTCCTCGTGACCGGCGGCACCGGGTCCGGCAAGAGCACCCTGCTCGCCGGTCTCCTCGGCCTCGCCGGGCCGGACGAACGCATCGTCCTGGTCGAGGACTCCGCCGAACTGCGGCCCGCCCACCCCCACGTCGTCCGTCTGGAGACCCGGCCGGCCAATCAGGAGGGAGCCGGCCGGATCGCCCTGCGCGACCTCGTGCGGCAGGCGCTGCGCATGCGCCCGGACCGCCTGGTGGTCGGCGAGTGCCGAGGCCCGGAGGTGCTCGACCTGCTCAGCGCCCTCAACACGGGGCACGGCGGCTGCGGCACCCTGCACGCCAACGCCGCGGCCGACGTGCCGGCGCGCCTCGAAGCGCTCGGCAGCACCGCGGGACTGCCCCGGGCCGCACTGCACAGCCAGGTCGCCGCCGCCCTCTCCGTGGTCATCCACCTGGCCAGGGACCGGACCTCGGGGCGGCGCAGGATCGCCGAGATCCATGTGTTCCAGCAGGACGCGGACGGGCTCGTCGGGACGGTGCCCGCTGCGCGCTGGGGCGTGGACGGGTTCGTCCGCGAGGCGGGCTGGGCACGGCTCGCCGAACTGTGCGCACGGGCGGGTGAGGCGCTGTGACCGCCCTGACCGCACAGCTCCCCCACCTCACGGCCGCCCTGTGCGTCGGCGCGGGCGCCTGGCTGCTCGCCGACGGGCCGCCGTCCCGCCGGGCACTGCTGCTCGGCCCGGTGAGCGGCCCGCCGTACGGGTGGCGCACCCGGGGCACCGGCCTGTGGCGACGCCGGTGGGCGCGCCGGTCACCGCCAGGCGGTCTCGATGCCCGCGAACGGCGGCTCGCGCTCGGCTGCGTGGCGGCGGGCATGCTGCTCGCGCTGTGGGGCCGATCGGTCCTGCCCCTGCCCATGGGCGCCGCGCTCGTGCCGCTCGCCGTCCGCCTCCGGCGGCGGCGCGCGGACCGGCGTGCTGCCGACCTGCGGCGCAAGGGTGTCGTCACCTTCTGCGCGTCCCTGGCGGGCGAGGTCAGGGCGGGGCACCCGCCCGCCCGCGCCCTGATCACGGCGGCGTCCGACGGGCTGGCGGACGAGGCCGAGGCCGTCCGGGCCGCCGCCCACTACGGCGGCGACATCCCGGAGGCGCTCCGCCGTGCCGCCGAGCGGCCGGGTGCCGAGGGGCTGCGCGGGGTCGTCGCCTGCTGGCAGGTTGCGGTCGACGGCGGCGCGTCGCTCGCCGGCGGCCTCGAAAAGGTCGCCGAGACGCTGCGCGCTGAACAGGCGCAGCGCGAGGAGCTCAGGGCGCAGCTCGCCGGCCCGCGCGCGACGGCGTTCATGCTCGCCGTACTGCCCGTCCTCGGGATCCTGCTCGGCGCGGCCCTCGGCGTGCGGCCCCTGGAGATCCTGCTCCACACCCCGCTCGGTCTCGGCTGCCTGCTGGCCGGCGCGGCTCTGGAGTGGGCCGGGATCGCCTGGGTCGCGGCCATCGTCCGCCGCGCGGAACGGGTGGCGTCGTGACCGGGCATGCGGCACAGGCCGCCGCGACCGTCGTGGCGGCCGCCGTCCTCACCGTCTCGGTGTCCGCCCTCGCGGGCACGGCCGTCCGCGCGCTCCGCGGCCACCGGCTCCGCGTACGCGTCGGGGCGCTGGACGGCGAGCGCAGGCCCCCGCTCCTGCGGGGCGTCGTCGACCGGCTGCGCCGGGACCGGGAACGGCCCGATCCGGCGCTGCCGCTGGCCACCGGACTCCTGGCCGCCTGCCTCGCGGCGGGCGCGGCCCCCGGCACCGCGGCCGGGGCGGTCGGCGCGGCCCTCGACGGGCCGCTCGACGGGCCGGTCGGCGACCGGCTGCGGACCGCGTGCGCCGAGCTCCGGCTCGGCGGCGATCCGGCCGCCGTGTGGCGGCGGTTCAGCCGGTTGCGCGGTGCCGCCGGGCTGGCCCGGCGCCTGGAGACCGCGGACACCGGCGGCGTGCCGGTCGCCGAGACCGTCACGGCCGAGGCGGCCGCGGGCCGGGAGCGGCGCGGCCGCGCGGCCCAGGCCGCCGCCCGGCGGGCGGCCGTGCTGGTGACCGGCCCGCTGGGCCTCTGCTTCCTTCCCGCTTTTCTGCTCATCGGTGTGGTGCCCGTCGTCATCGGGCTGACAAAGGAGTTGCTGTGACCATCCGTCCTTCCGTGAAGACCCGTCCCACCACCCGGGGACTCGCCCGGCCGCGTCTCCTCCGCTCCCGCTCATCGCTGCCTCCTCTGCCCACCCGCTTCAGGCAGGCACGGGACGCCGGTATGAGCACGGCGGAGTACGCCGTCGGGACGATCGCGGCCGCCGCACTGGCCACCGTCCTCTACCAGGTCGTCACCTCGGGGGCGGTGAGCGATGCGCTGCTGGGACTGGTCGAGCGGGCGCTCGACGCGCAGCTCTGACCGCGGCTATGTCACGGCCGAGACGGCGATCGTCGCCCCTGCGCTCGTCCTCCTGCTCGGCGCGCTGCTGTGGGGGCTCGGGGCGGTGCTCACCCAGCTCCAGTGCGGCGACGCGGCCCGTGCCGGTGCCCGGGCCGCGGCGCGCGGGGAGTCCCGGGCCGATGTGACCGCGGCCGCGCGTTCCGTCGCTCCCGGGAGCGCCCGGATCACGGTGTCGCTGGACGGCGGGCTCTACCGGGTGCGCGTCGCGGCGGGCGCGCCGGGTCCCGGCGTTCTGGACCTGGAGGTCACGGGGGAGGCGGTGGCCCGTGCCGAAGCGGGATGACCGGCAGCCGGACGACCGGGGCTCGGCGACCGTCCTCGCCCTGGCCTGCGGGACGCTGCTGTGCCTGGTGTTCGGTGTCGTGCTCGCCCTCGGACAGGTCACGGCCGCCCGTCAGCGGGCGGCCGGGGCCGCCGATCTCGCGGCACTCGCCGCCGCCGACGCGGCTCTGACCGGCGCCGAGCGCGCCTGCGCTCTCGCACAGCAGGTCGCGGAGGCCCAGGGTGCCTGGCTGATCCGCTGTCACGTGGCGGGAGAGATCGCCGACCTCACCGCCGAGGCGGCGGCCGGGCCGTGGCGCACCAGCGCCCGTGCCCGGGCCGGCCCGGCCGCGCCGGACCCCGCCGGACCGTCCGGCGCGGCCGGGACCGACGGTGCCGGACACCGCGCGGGGAGCGATGACCGGTCCGGCTCCCGTCCGGCTGTCCGCAGTGCGGGGCGGGCGCCGCGTGCCCCCACGTGGAGGGCGCTCGGCGGCACGCATCGGCACGGCTCGCGGGCTGGGCTCCCCGGCCACTCCGCTGGCGCCGGGACTGCGGGCGGGGCCGAGGACGGTGTGGCCCCGTCGACCGGGCGACCCGGGCAGCCGGGAGCCGCTCGGACACCCCGCTCGGGGGCGGCCGGCGGAGGCGGTCTCGGACCCTCGTGCGAGGGCCGCGTGGGCGGCACCCCTCGGGCGTCTCCTCCCGGCAGGGTTCCGGGGGCGGTCTGTCCGGAGCGGGGTCACCCGTGCGAGGGGCGTGCGGATGTTGCCGGGGCGCCTCGTGCGGGCACCTGGGGACCCCGTTCCCGTGTCGCGATGCTGGGCGCGCCCAGGGGCGTCGGTCCTGTCCGCCCGTGCGAGCGACGTCCGGGCAGCGGCTGGGCAGTTCGTGCCAGTAGCTTCCGGCCCCGCTCCCACGCGGCTGCGTCCGCCGGGTGCCCCGAGACGCAGGACCCGTGCGCGGGCGCCCGGGGCTGCCGCGTCTGTTCGGCGGGCTCGGGGGCGGCCGGGGGAGGCGGCCTCGGTCACCCGCGCGTGGGGCGTGTCGGCAGCGACGGGTCACCCCGTGCGGGTGCCCGGGGCGCCGCGCAGCAGTTCCGTGAGGAGGCGGACGGCACCGGGCTTGTGAAGAGGATCATTGCCGTTGCCGCATTTGGGCGACTGGACGCAGGACGGGCAGCCCGCGTCGCACTCGCAGGCGGCGATCGCGTCCCGCGTCGCGGTCAGCCACTCCGCGGCGGTGTGGAACGCCCGCTCGGCGAAGCCGGCACCCCCCGGATGGCCGTCGTGCACGAAGACCGTCGGCAGGAGGGTGTCCGGGTGCAGGGCGGTCGAGACCCCGCCGATGTCCCACCGGTCGCATGTCGCGAACAGCGGCAGCATCCCGATCGCCGCGTGCTCGGCGGCGTGCAGCGCGCCGGGCAGGATCTCCGGGGTGACGCCGGCGGCGTCGAGCCGGTCGTCGGTCATCGTCCACCACACCGCACGCGTGCGCAGCGTCCGGGGCGGGAGATCGAGCCGTGTCTCCCCGAGGACCTCGCCGCTCACCAGCCTGCGGCGCAGGTAGGACACCACCTGGTGGGTGACCTCGACCGAGCCGTGGCACAGCCGGGCCTCGCCCCAGGGCACCTCGGTGTCGGTGGTGAGCACGGACAGCTCGGTCACCTCGCGGGCCGACGTGGACCACGGCGGCGCGGCCTCGTCCACCAGGGCGACCGAC
Source organism: Streptomyces sp. RFCAC02 (assembly GCF_004193175.1). Classification (NCBI taxonomy): domain Bacteria; kingdom Bacillati; phylum Actinomycetota; class Actinomycetes; order Kitasatosporales; family Streptomycetaceae; genus Streptomyces; species Streptomyces sp. RFCAC02. The sequence continues at coordinate 3,252,322 of NZ_SAUH01000001.1, forward strand.
GCGTCGAGGTCCAGCTCCCGCACGACATAGCTGCGCCCCTGGTGCAGGTGGACGGCCCCGTCGTGGACCGTGCCGTGCGCCGCAGCGGCGTCCACGGTGCCGAGGAGCGCCCCCGTACCCGCCTCCACGATCCGCACCGGGTCGCCGCCCGTCCCGCGGATGTCGACCAGGTCGGCGGGCCGCTCCCGGCGCGTCCAGAACCATTGCGCGCCCCTGCGGCGGAGCATGCCGCGGTCGGCCAGCTTGTCCGGCAGCCCGGCGGCGGCCGGATCGAACAGGCCGGCGGTGGCGTCGAAGTCCGCTGCGCACAGCGGCAGCTCGGCCGCGGCGGCACACAGGTGCGGTGCGAGGACGTACGGGTTGCCCGGGTCGAGGACGGTCGTCTCCACCGGCCGGCGGAAGAGCGCGTCGGGGTGGTGCACCAGATAGGTGTCCAGCGGGTCGTCACGGGCCACGAGGACCGCCAGCGCGCCCTGCCCGCGGCGCCCCGCCCGCCCCGCCTGCTGCCACAGCGAGGCCCTGGTGCCGGGATAGCCGGCCAGCAGGACGGCGTCGAGGCCCGCGATGTCCACGCCCAGCTCCAGGGCGGACGTGGCGGCGAGCCCGACGAGTTCGCCGTCGTGCAGGGCGCGTTCGAGGGCGCGGCGCTCCTCGGGGAGGTAGCCGCCCCGGTAGGCGGCCACGCTGCCGGCCGGCGCACGGCCGGTCTCGGACAGGCGCTCCCGCGCGATCAGGGAGACCAGCTCGGCGCCGCGCCGCGAGCGGACGAACGCCACCGTGCGCACGCCCTGGGCCGTCAGCGCGGTGAGCAGTTCGGCCGTCTCGGCGGTCGCGGTCCGCCGGACGGGGGCGCCGCGCTCCCCGCGCGCCTCGGTGAGCGGCGGCTCCCACAGGGCGAAGACCAGCTCGCCGCGCGGCGATGTGTCCTCCGTCACCTCGGTCACCGGCACGCCGGTGAGCCGGGCCGCCGAGACGGCCGGCTCGGCCGTCGTCGCCGAGGCGAGGAGGAAGACCGGCTCGGCGCCGTAGTGCGCGCAGACCCGGCGCAGACGGCGCAGGACCTGTGCCACGTGCGACCCGAAGACGCCCCGGTAGACGTGGCACTCGTCCACCACGACGTAGCGCAGCGCCCGGAAGAACGCGGCCCACCGGCGGTGGCCGGGCAGGAGCCCCCTGTGCAGCATGTCGGGGTTGGTGAGCAGCAGGTTCGCGTGGTCGCGCGCCCAGGCCCTGGCCTCGGGCGGGGTGTCGCCGTCGTGCACGGCGGGGCGGATCGCGGTGCCGAGCGGCGCGGCGAGGGCGCGCACCGCCCGGAGCTGGTCGGCGGCGAGGGCCTTCGTCGGGGCCAGGTAGAGCGCGGTCGCGCCCCGCCGGCCGGGGCCGCCGTCGCCGTCGAGGAGCGCGCTGAGCACGGGCAACTGGTACGTGAGGGACTTGCCCGACGCGGTGCCCGTGGCCACGACGACGGACTCGCCGTCCAGCGCGTGGGCCATCGCCCGGGCCTGGTGCTCCCACGGACGGTCGACACCCGCGGCGCGCGCCGCGGCGATCACCTCCGGCCGTATCCGCGCGTTCCCGTCCGCCCCGCGCGCCCCGTGATCTCCCCCCGGCCAGGCGGCATGACGACCCGCCCGGGCGGGAACGTGCTCGGCGTGGGTGAGGCGCGCCGCCCGGTCCTGCCGGGCGTCCAGGCGTTCGAGCACAGCCCGTGGCGACAGGCGGTCGGGGGCGTCGGCTTCGTGGGACATCGGCTTCGAGTCTGTCACTGGTCCGACGGACAATGGCTGCAAGTCGTCGTCCCGGGCAGCAGGTAAGTGGTTGAATGCCCTGGCGGCTGCCGATCCATGGGGGGCGACCGCTCGATAGCAAGGTGCTGGAGGATCATCCGTGGACCTGTCCCTTTCGACCCGAACCGTTGGCGACCGCACGGTCGTCGAGGTAGGCGGCGAGATCGACGTATACACCGCGCCCAAGCTGCGCGAACAGCTCGTGGAGCTGGTGAACGACGGGAACCACCACCTGGTGGTGGACATGGAACGGGTCGACTTCCTGGACTCCACCGGTCTCGGCGTTCTGGTCGGCGGGCTCAAGCGGGTCCGTGCCCAGGAGGGTTCCCTGCGGCTCGTCTGCAACCAGGAGCGCATTCTCAAGATCTTCCGGATCACCGGTCTGACGAAGGTCTTCCCGATCCACGAGTCCGTGGACGAGGCCATCGCCGCCACCGATTAGGCGTTCGACTGCGATCATCAGATGAACCGCCGCGGAGCGCCGCCGCCGGGGCGGCGCGTCCGCACGATCAAGGGGGATGGCATGGCCACCGTCGAACTCCGCTTCAGCGCGTCCCCGGAGCACGTGCGCACCGCCCGGCTGGTCGCCGCGGCGGTCGCGCGGCGCGCCGGTGTGGACGAGTCCGTACTCGATGAGCTGCGGCTCGCGGTCGGTGAGGCGTGCAGTCGCGCGGTGGGTCTGCACGCCGTCCACAACCTGACCTCGCCCGTCCGGGTCGCGCTGACCGAGGCGGAGAAGTCGTTCACCATCGAGGTCGGCGACGACGCGCCCAGCTCGGTCCCCGCCCCCCGTGACCAGTCGGCCGTCGAGGCCGCCGAGGACACCGATGAGCTGGGGCTCGCCGTCATCAGCGGCCTGGTGGACGACGTCGAGGTCGTCTCGGACGCCCGGGGCGGCCGCATCCGGATGAGCTGGCCCGTCGCCACGGCGTCGATCGTCTGACGCCCGGCGCCGACCCGTCGCCCGGCCGGGTGACGAGGCGTGAGTTGTGCCACCCCCGGCCGGCGCGGCGCGACGCCCGGCCGACGGCGCGCCGGGAAGCGCCGCCATGCCGTGCTGCCCTTCCCCACCTGGTGGTTCGGCGGGCGTGCGGGGCGTCCGGAGGCTGCTGCAAATGGCTGCACCGCCGGATCCCGATCTCCGCCGTCACTCGGACGAGGGACCTCCTGCGTGTAAGTTCACGCCCGAGCGGCTGGACGTACGCAGGAGAGGACGAGGAACGGTGAACACCAAGCTCGCGGCGGCACTGGCATGCTGCGCCGGACTGACCCTCACGCTGTCCGGCTGCGGCGACGACAGCCAGGAGAAGCTCGACGCCTGGGCCAAGGACTTCTGCGGCCGGCTGGTCGCCCCGCTGGAGGACCTCCAGAGCGCCGGCGAGGAGAACGCCGAGTACCTCGACATGGAGCAGGACCGGTCCCCCGAGGAAGTGCAGGAGCTGAACTCCGCCTACTACGGGCAGCTCGCCGACGCCTACGACGCGCTCGCGGACGCGGTGGAGGGGGCCGGCGAGCCGCCCGTCGACGACGGCACGGAACGCAGCGACGCCGCGGTCTCCGCCCTGCGCGACACCGCCGGGACCTACCGCGAGATGAAGGAGACGGTGGACGGGCTCGACCCGTCGGACACCACGGCGTTCGTCCAGGGGCTTTTCGACGCGGGCGAGCAGTCGCAGCAGCTCGGCGAGTCCAGCGACCAGGTCCTCCCCGAACTGGGCACGGGCGACCTCGGCGAGGCCATGGGCCGCCAGGAGGACTGCCGCCGCGTCACCCCGTCCGACGGGAGCAGCGAGGACGCGAGCCCCGACGCCGGGGCGACCGAGGACGCGGACGGCGCCGGCGACGAGGAAGCCGGCCAGGAGGACGCGGGCGGGGACGGCGAGGACGGCGAGGACTCGGACAACGGCTGACGCGACGCCCCGCCCGCCGGGGATCCACCCGGTGGCCAGAATGGGGGCGTGAGTATCCCTGGCACCCCCGGCCTCCCCGTCCCCGGCCCCGCGACCGACCCGCTGCGCGAGGCGTTCCTCGCAGCCGGTTTCACGCCGGACGGCCTGCTCGACCTCCTCGGCGCGCCCGCCTACGCCGCCCTCGCCCGGGGCGAGACGGTGCCGGCCCTCCGTGCCACCGAGCGCGACGGCGGCGCCGCGGCCACGCTCGTGCGGCTCTTCCTCCTCCAGCGTCATGTTCCGGAGGCCGCCGCACGGGCCGCGCTGCCCCTCGAAGGAGCCCTGGCCGACGGCTGGCTGACCCACGACGGCGCGGACGCCGTACGCGCCACGGTGGACGTACGCCCCTACGCAGGCGACGGCGGCGAGAACTGGTGGATCGTCTCGGACGCCGGCTGCGCCGTCGGCCGCGCGGCCGGGGCCGGGGGCCGCGCGAAGGACGTGGTGCTCGGCGTCGGCGGCGCGTCCACCACGCTCGCGCAGCTCACCGTCCGCACGGCCGCCGACCGTGTGCTCGACCTCGGCACCGGCTGCGGCGTCCAGGCCCTGCACGCCTCCCGCCACGCGCGACGGACCACCGCCACCGACCTCAACCCCCGCGCCCTCCGCATCACCGCCCTCACCCTCGCCCTGTCCGGCGCGCCGGCGGCCGACCTGCGGGAAGGCTCCCTCTTCGAACCGGTCCGCGACGAACCCGGATACGACCTGATCGTGTCCAACCCGCCGTTCGTCATCGCGCCCGCCGCTCCCGGCGGCGGGCTCACCTACCGCGAGGGCGGACTCGGCGGCGACGAGCTGAGCCGCACCCTCGTCGCCCGCGCCGCCGACCACCTCGCCGACGGCGGCTGGTGCCAGCTCCTCGCCAACTGGAGCCACACCGGCGACGAGGACTGGCGCGACCGCGTCACCTCCTGGCTCCCGGACGGCTGCGACGCCTGGGTGGTGCAGCGCGAGGTCCAGGACGTCACCGAGTACACCGAACTGTGGCTGCGCGACGCGGGCGCGCACCTGGGCGACCCGGCGGCGTACGAGGCCGCGTACGGGGCGTGGCTCGACGAGTTCGCCGCGCGCCGCACCCGGGCCGTCGGACTCGGCTGGATCACGCTGCGCCGCACCGGCGCGGCCCGCCCCGTCCGTACGGTCGAGGAGTGGCCGCACTCCGTCGAACAGCCGCTCGGTGACACGATCGTCGCCCACTTCGAGCGCCACGGCTTCCTGCGCGACGCCGACGACGCCGCCCTCCTGCGCGCCCGGTACGCCCTGGCCGACGGCGTCGTCCAGGAGCAGCTCGGCCAGCCCGGCGCCGAGGACCCCGAGCACGTCGTCCTGCGCCAGGCGCACGGCATGATGCGGGCAGCGGCCATGGACACCGTCGGCGCGGGCTTCGCCGGCGGGTGCGACGGGACCCTCCCGGCCGGCGTCATTCTGGACGCCATCGCGGAGCTGCTCGGCGAGCGCGAGGACACGCTGCGCGACCAGGCGCCGCGGTGGCTGCGTCCGCTGGTCGAGCAGGGCTTTCTGGTGCCGCAGCGGTGAGGGTGACGCCCCGGCCCGCCGCCCGCCCGCACTCTCTGTGACTGTGCACGGACAAGTTTCCGGGTGCGGCCGGGCGGCGGGAATGACGGATCTCGGGTTACCGTTCGAGATGCGTTGCGGAGTTTTCCCATGTGGCGCGCAGCCGGGAGGTACCGTCACACTCCGCACTGTCCACAGATGCCCCCGAGGCTGGAGAGAAGAGCAGAACGTTGTCCCCGACCAGCGAGACCGCGAACGGCGGACGCCGACTTGTCATCGTCGAGTCGCCCGCGAAGGCGAAGACGATCAAGGGCTACCTCGGCCCCGGCTATGTCGTGGAGGCCAGCGTCGGGCACATCCGTGACCTGCCCAGCGGTGCCGCCGAGGTGCCGGCCAAGTACAAGGGCGAGCCCTGGGCCCGCCTCGGGGTCAACGTCGACGAGGACTTCGAGCCGCTGTACGTCGTCAACAGCGACAAGAAGGACCAGGTCAGGAAGCTGAAGGAGCTGCTGGCCGACTCGGACGAGCTGTACCTCGCGACGGACGAGGACCGCGAGGGCGAGGCCATCGCCTGGCACCTGCGGGAAGTCCTGAAGCCGAAGGTGCCGGTGCGCCGGATGGTCTTCCACGAGATCACCCGCGACGCGATCCGCCAGGCCGTGGACAACCCCCGCGAGCTGAACCAGCTCCTCGTCGAGGCCCAGGAGACCCGCCGCATCCTCGACCGCCTCTACGGCTACGAGGTCTCGCCGGTTCTGTGGAAGAAGGTCATGCCCCGGCTCTCCGCCGGCCGCGTGCAGTCGGTCGCGACCCGGCTCGTGGTCGAGCGGGAGCGGGAGCGGATCGCGTTCAGCTCGGCGGAGTACTGGGACCTCACCGGCACGTTCGCCACCGTCCCCGGCGAGGGAACGTTCGATGCCCGCCTCACCTCGGTCGCCGGCCGCCGCGTCGCGCAGGGCCGCGACTTCGGCCCGGACGGACAACTGCGCAACCCCGGGCAGGTCGAGGCACTGAGCGAGGAGAGCGCGCGGGCGCTCGCGGCGGCGCTGGAGGACGCGTCGTTCAGCGTCCGCTCCGTGGAGTCCAAGCCGTACCGCCGTTCGCCCTACGCGCCCTTCCGCACGACCACGCTCCAGCAGGAGGGGTCCAGGAAGCTCGGCATGGGCGCGAAGGCCACCATGCAGGTGGCGCAGCGGCTCTACGAGAACGGCTTCATCACCTATATGCGGACCGACTCGACGACGCTGTCGGACACCGCCGTCGCCGCCGCCCGCGCCCAGGTCGAGCAGCTCTACGGCGCCGACTACCTGCCGGACCGGCCGCGCGTCTACTCCAGCAAGGTGAAGAACGCCCAGGAGGCCCACGAGGCGATCCGGCCCTCCGGCGACCGCTTCAGAACCCCGGCCGAGACGGGGCTCACCGGCGACCAGTACCGCCTGTACGAGCTGATCTGGAAGCGGACCGTCGCCTCGCAGATGAAGGACGCGGTCGGGCAGTCCGTCGCCGTCCGCGTCGGCGGGACCGCCACGGACGGGCGCGACTGCGAGTTCAGCGCCACCGGCAAGGTCATCACGTTCCACGGCTTCCTCAAGGCGTACGTCGAGAGCACCGACGACCCCGGCGCCGACTCCGACGACCGGGAGCGCCGCCTCCCGCAGGTCACCGAGGGCGACCGGCTCACCGCGCGCTCCGTCGAGGCGGACGGCCACGCGACCAAGCCGCCGGCCCGCTACACCGAGGCCACCCTCGTGAAGGAGCTGGAGGAGCGGGAGATCGGCCGCCCCTCCACCTACGCCGCGATCCTCGGCACGATCCTCGACCGGCACTACGTCTTCAAGAAGGGGACGGCGCTGGTCCCCTCCTTCCTCTCCTTCGCCGTCGTCAACCTGCTGGAACGCCACTTCGGGCGGCTCGTCGACTACGACTTCACCGCGCGGATGGAGGACGACCTCGACCGCATCGCCACCGGCGACGCGGAGGCCGTGCCGTGGCTGCGCCGCTTCTACTTCGGCGAGAACGGCGCCGCCGGTGCCGCCGTCACCCCCGGCGGTGCGGCGGACGCGGGCAACGGCGACGGCGACCACCTCGGCGGCCTGAAGGAACTGGTCGAGGACCTCGGCGCCATCGACGCGCGGGAGATCTCGTCGTTCCCGGTCGGCGAGGGCATCGTGCTGCGCGTCGGCCGGTACGGCCCCTACGTCGAGGCGCCGCCGGAGGACCCGGAGTCCGGCGAGCCGGGCAAGCGGGCCGACGTGCCCGAGGATCTGCCGCCGGACGAGCTGACCGTCGACCTGGCGAAGGAACTGCTGGCCAAGCCCAGCGGTGACTTCGAACTCGGCACCGACCCCGCCACGGGGCACCCGATCGTGGCACGGGACGGGCGGTACGGGCCGTACGTCACGGAGGTCCTGCCCGAGGGCACGCCCAAGACCGGCAAGAACGCGGTCAAGCCGAGGACGGCGTCGCTGTTCAAGTCGATGGCGCTCGACCGCGTCACCCTGGAGGACGCGCTGCAGCTGCTGTCCCTCCCGCGCGTGGTGGGCGCCGACCCCGACTCGGGTGAGGTCATCACCGCGCAGAACGGCCGGTACGGCCCGTACCTCAAGAAGGGCACGGACTCCCGGTCGCTCCAGACCGAGGAGCAGATCTTCGGCATCACGCTGAAGGAGGCCCTCGCGATCTACGCCCAGCCCAAGCAGCGCGGGCGTGCCGCTGCCCGGCCGCCGCTGAAGGAGCTGGGCGATGACCCGGTGACGGGGCGTCCGGTCGTGGTCAAGGACGGCCGGTTCGGACCGTATGTGACCGACGGGGAGACGAACGCGACCCTGCGGCGTGACGACGATCCGCAGACCCTCACCCCCGAACGCGGTTACGAACTCCTCGCCGAGAAGCGGGCCAAGGGGCCGGTGAAGAAGACCGCGCGGAAGGCGCCGGCCAAGAAGACCACCACGGCGAAGACGGCCGCCAAGAAGACACCGGCGAAGAAGGCCGCCGCGAAGAAGACCACCGCCAAGAAGACCGCGACGAAGAAGACCGCGGCCACCAGGAGCACCGCGAAGAAGACCGCCGACGGCGACGGCGCACCCGCGGCGAGCACGGGAGCGCGGGGCACGGCCGCACATGACGGGGCGTCCGGCACCGAGGCGGGGTGACGGGCGCGCCGACCCACCGCGATTCCCCGCGCACATGTTCGGGGACATGCCACCCTTGTCGGCGCGGACGGTTACGCTGGCCGAATGACGCGAGCAGAGCAACCAGAGGTTGACCCCACCTGCGGCGCCACGGACGACGCGCTCGCCGCGGACTCCCGCGAGCGTGCGAGGCGGGCGCTGCTGCAGGTCCCCGCCCTGCGGCGGTTGTGGGAGGCGCAGTTCACCGGCGGCATCGGCGACGCGCTCGCCGTGCTCGTCCTCGTCCTGCTCTCCGTGCAGGCGGCCCTCCACCTGCCGGCCGACGGCGGGGATCCGCTCTTCGGCGGCGAGTACCGGGGTGTCGCCCTGGCCGTCACCGGTGTCCTGGCCGTGCGCCTCGTCGCGACCGCGCTGGCGGGCGTCCTGCTGCTCGGCCCGCTGTCCGCGCTCCTCGCCCCCGCGGGGCCGCTCGACCGCCGCTGGACGATGATCGGCGCCGACGGCGTGCGCGCCGCGCTCCTCATCGTCGCGCCGCTGTGGATCGACTGGACCCCCGACAGCGCGTACGTCTACCTGCTGATCACCGCGTTCGTCGCCGGCCTCGCCGAACGGCTGTGGACCGTCGCGCGGGACGGCGTCGCCCCCGCGCTGCTGCCGCCCCCGCCGCCCGAGGGCGCCGCCGTCCGGCCGCTGCCCGACCACCACGACGCGCTGCGGCGCCTGTGGCTGCGCGGCGGGTTCCTGGCCCTGCCCGCCGCCGCCGGCACGCTGGTGGCCACCGCCCTCGTGAGCAACCTGCTGGCGACCGGCCTCGACTGGTTCGAGACGCACCAGGCGGCGCTCGCGTCGTACGTGGCGGCCGGCTTCTTCGCGGCCGCCATCTCCGTCCTCGCCGCCCTGCGGCTGCCCGACACCGCGTCGCGCCGTCCCGTGTCCCCGCTGGAGGGGCTGCGCAGGCCCTCCGCCGGCACGACCCCGGAGAAGGGCCGCACGGGCGCCGTCGGCCTGCTCGTCCTCGGCTGCGCGAGCGTCGCGGGCGCCATCGCCGCGGCCGTCGGCCTCGGGGTCCTCCGCGTCGCCGACCTGGGCGGGGGCCCGGTCGCCTTCGGCCTGCTCGTGCTCGGCCTGACGGGCGGCGTCGCGCTGGGCGTCCGGCTCGCGCCCCTGACCCTGCCCGCGCTGTCGCGGCGCCGCATGTTCGCCCTGGCCCTCGCGCTGACCGGCGCCGGGCTCTTCGGCATCGGCCTGATCGCCGACCCGGCGACCGTCCTGTTCACGGCCGCGGCCACCGGCCTCGTCGCCGGCATGGCGGCCCACACCGGGCACGTCCTGCTCGACCAGGAGACCGAGGAGTTCCGCCGCCCCCGGCTCACCCAGCACCTGCACGCCGTCGTCCGCGTCGTCGTCGCGGTGTGCGCCGTCGCCGCGCCGCTGGCCGCGGCCCTGATCGGGCCGCACCGCGTCGAGCGCGGCCGCTTCACCATCGACCACGGCGGCGCCGCGTACACCCTGATGATCGTCGGCGTGCTGCTGCTCCCCGTGGCGGCCGTCGTCCTCGGCCGCATCGACGACCGGCGCGGCAGGTCCCTGCGGCGCGACGTGGCCGACGCCGTCCGCGCGCCGATGGGCGGCGCCGATCCGGTGACGGCGCCCGCGGCCACCGGCTTCTTCATCGCCGTCGAGGGCGGCGACGGCGCGGGCAAGACCACCCAGACCGAGGCGCTCGCCGAATGGATCCGCGCCAAGGGCCACGAGGTCGTCGTCACCAGGGAGCCGGGCGCCACGCCCATCGGGCAGCGGCTGCGCGCCATCCTCCTCGACGTCTCGTCCGGCGGCCTCTCGCCCCGCGCCGAGACCCTGCTCTACGCCGCCGACCGCGCCGAGCACGTCGACACCGTCGTCCGGCAGGCCCTGGAACGCGGCGCCGTCGTCATCAGCGACCGGTACGTCGACTCGTCCGTCGCCTACCAGGGCGCCGGACGCGATCTGTCCCCCGTCGAGGTCGCCCGCATCTCGCGCTGGGCGACCGGCGGCCTGGTGCCGCACCTCACCGTGCTCCTCGACGTGTCGCCCGAGACCGCGCGGGAGCGCTTCACCGAGGCACCCGACCGGCTGGAGTCCGAGCCGAACGAGTTCCACCAGCGGGTGCGCGCCGGCTTCCTGGCGCTGGCCGCGGCCGACCCGGCGCGCTACCTCGTCGTCGACGCCGGCCAGGACCCGGAGTCCGTCACGACGGCCGCGCGGCACCGCCTCGACCAGATGCTTCCGCTGTCGGAGGCCGAGATCAGGGCGCGCGAGGAAGCCCGCAGGCGCGCGGAGGAGGAAGCGCGCCGCCGGGCCGAGGAGGAGCGCCAGCGCGCCGAGGAGGAGGCCCGCCGGGAGCGGGAGCGCCAGGAGGAGCTGGCCCGCATCCGCGCCGCCGAGGAGGAGCGCCGCCGCCGCGAGGAGGAGGAGCGCCGGCTCGCCGAGGAGGCCCGCCGCGCCGAGGAGGCGAGGCTCCGCGCCGAGGAGGAACGCCGCCGCGCCGAGGAGGAGCGCCGCCGTCGTGAGGCGGAGGAGCGGCTGCGCCGCGCGGAGGAGGAACGCCGCCGCCGCGAGGCCGAGGAGGAGGCCCGGCTGCGCGCCGAGGCGGAGGAGCGCCGGCGCGAGAAGCAGCGGAAGGCCGAGGAGGCCCTGCTGCGTGCCGAGGCGGCCCGCCGTGCCGCGGCCGACGACGAGGACACCCAGACGCTGCCGCGCCCGTCCGACACCGAACGGACGCAGCAGCTCCCGCAGGTCCACGACGCCGGCGCCGGCCGCGCCGACGACGAGGACACCGCCGTGCTGCCCCAGCCCGGCGCCGACGCCGAGCAGACCCGGCAGATGCCGCGCGTGGATGAGGGCGGCGCTCCGGCGCGGCGCCGTCCGCAGTGGGCCGAGGAGACCCCGATGGACGACGTGCCGACCCTGGCGGACGAACTGCTCGGGCGGCGCGACGACGACGCGGACGGCGGCCGCGGGCGCCGCTGACCCCTGCCACAGGCCGACCGGCCGCCGGCCACCGCCCCGCCCGGGGCGGCGGCCGGCGGCCTCCGTGTGTCACTCGTTCGGATGACGCCGGGGCGCGCGGCCCCTCCCGCCCGCCCGCGGCCGGGGCGGTGTCAGTGGCCTGGCGCAGAATGGGACCCGTGGCGGACGGTGACGCCCGCCGGGACGGAGGACGACGACGATGACGGTCTGGGACGACCTGGTCGGCCAGGACCGGGTGGCGGCACAGCTCGGCGCCGCGGCCCGGGACGCCGACGCCCATGTCACCGCCGCCGAGCGCGGCGAGGAGCCGCGGCTCACCGGCTCCGCCATGACCCACGCGTGGCTCTTCACCGGCCCGCCCGGAGCCGGGCGGGCGACGGCGGCCCGCGCCTTCGCCGCCGCCCTCCAGTGCGTCAGCCCCGACCGCGCGCTCGGCGGGCAGCCCGGGTGCGGCTTCTGCGACGGCTGCCACACCGCCCTCATCGGCACGCACGCCGACGTCGAGGTCGTCAGCACGGACCTGCTCACCATCGGCGTCAAGGAGACCCGCGACCTGGTGCGCCGCGCCCAGCTCTCCCCGTCGGGCGGCCGGTGGCAGGCCATCGTCCTGGAGGACGCGGACCGGCTCACCGAGGGCGCCGGGAACGTCCTGCTCAAAGCCGTGGAGGAGCCCGCGCCCAGGACCGTGTGGCTCCTGTGCGCGCCGTCCATCGAGGACGTGCTGCCGACGATCCGTTCCCGCTGCCGCCACCTGTCGCTGCGGACCCCGCCGGTCGCGGCCGTCGCCGACGTCCTGATGCGGCGGGACGGCATCGAGCCCGACGTCGCCCACGCCGCCGCCCGGGCCACCCAGGGCCACGTCGAGCGCGCCCGTCGGCTCGCCACCGACGAGCGGGCGCGCGCCCGCCGGCTGGCCGTCCTGCGCATCCCCGAGCGTGTGGGCGACATCGGCGGCTGCCTGCGCGCCGCGCAGGAGCTCGTCGACGCCGCCTCCGAGGACGCCAAGCAGCTCGCGGAGGAGCGCGACGGCAAGGAGACCGACGAGCTGCGAGCCGCCCTCGGCGCCACCGAGGGCAAACGCCTCCCGCGCGGCACGGCCGGCGTCATGAAGGACCTGGAGGACCGGCAGAAGCGCCGGGCGACCCGCACCCAGCGCGACGCGCTCGACCTCGCGCTGACCGACCTCATGGCGTTCTACCGGGACGTCCTGGCGCGGCAGTTCGGCTCCGACGCGGGTCTCGCGGGCGGCGAGACGGCCGCCGCCGTCGAACGGATCGCCGCCGCCTCACCGCCGGAGGCGACCCTGCGGCGCATGGAGGCCATCCTCGGCTGCCGGCAGGCCCTCGACCGCAACGTCGCGCCGCTCCTGGCGGTGGAAAGCATGACGATGGCCCTCCGGGGGAGCGCCGAAGGCTAGGCTCGTGCTGTCGGCGCACAGTTCACGAACGGGGGATTCATGCGCAAACCACGCCACGCCGTCCTCGCCCTCTGCGCGGCCACGGCGCTGCTGCTGGCCGGATGCTCGTCGAACGACCGCCCGGACGAGCGCGGCGACGACCGCACACCGAGCGACGACGGCTCGGACAGCCGGGCCGTCCCCGACGCCCCGGTGCTGGAGCCGCTGCCCGAGGAGATCCCCGACGACCTCCTCCCGTACTACGAGCAGGAGCTGAGCTGGAGCAACTGCGGTGGCTGGTTCGAGTGCGCGACCCTCACCGTCCCGCTGGACTACGAGGCCGTGGACTCCGCCGACGACATCGAGCTGCACGTCACCCGCGCCAAGGCCACCGGTCCGGACAGCGACCGCATGGGCTCCCTGCTCCTGAACCCCGGCGGCCCCGGGGCCTCCGCCGCCGACTTCGTGCAGGGCGCGGCCGACTACCTGTTCCCCTCGGAAGTGACCTCCCGCTACGACATCGTCGGCGTCGACCCGCGCGGCACGGGCGGCAGCGAGCCCGTCACCTGCCAGTCCGGCGACCCGATGGACGCGTACACGATGCTCGACCGCACGCCCGACTCGGACGCGGAGGCGGAGGACCTGTTCGCCGGCATGCAGGACTTCGCCGCGTCGTGCGCGGAGCAGACGGGCGAGCTGCTGGAGCACATCTCCACCATCGAGTCCGCCCGCGACATGGACGTCCTGCGCGCCGTCCTCGGCGACGAGAAGCTCACCTACCTCGGGTACTCGTACGGCACCAAGCTCGGCGCGGTGTACGCCGGGCTGTTCCCGCAGCGCGTGGGGCGCCTCGTCCTGGACGGTGCGATCGACCCGAGGCTGCCCACGATCGACACGGACCGCGAACAGGCCGGCGGCTTCGAGACGGCTTTCCGCTCCTTCGCCGAGGACTGCGCGACGTACAGCGACTGCCCGCTCGGCACGGAGGGCGCCGACGCCGCGTCCGACGCCCTGCTGGACTTCTTCGCCCGCGTCGACGCCGAACCGCTCCCGAGCGGCGACCCGGACCGGCCGCTGACCGAGTCGCTCGCGACCACGGGCGTCTCCGACGCGCTCTACACCACGGCCTACTGGCCCGACCTGCGCACGGCCCTCACCATGGCGATCGAGGAGCACGACGGCTCCGGCCTCCTGGCCCTCGCCGACGACTACAACGAGCGCGAGACCGACGGCACCTACGGGACGACGACGTACGCCTTCCCCGCCATCAGCTGCCTGGACAGCCCGGCGGGCAACGACAGCCCCGACGAGGTCGACGGCGCCCTCGCGGCGTACGAGGAGTCGTCCCCGACGTTCGGCCGCGACTTCGCCTGGGCCACCCTGATGTGCGCCGCCTGGCCCGTCGAACCGAGCGGCGAGCCGGTCACCATCCCCGCCTCCGGCGCGGCCGACATCGTGGTCGTCGGGACACTCCGCGACCCGGCGACACCGTACGCGTGGGCCGAGGGCCTGGCCGAGCAGCTCGAGTCCGCCGTGCTGCTCACCTTCGACGGCGACGGCCACACGGCGTACGGAGGCAACAGCTCCTGCATCGACGACGCGGTCAACGCGTACTTCCTGCAGGGCATCACTCCGGAGGACGGCACGACCTGCTCCTGACCCTGGGATTATGGTCCGCATGCCGTGTATCCGCTACCGCGCTGCGATATCAGTGCGAGCCGAGGGAGACCGCTCTCCCCGGGAGGTCAGCGACCAGGAACTGGAGACGCACCTGGCGACGTGCGAGGACTGCCGGCGGTGGTCGAAGCGCATACGCACGCTGCGCGAGACGACCGACGACCTGCTCCGCCGCCGCCGTTCAGGTGCACCTCCGAAACCTGTGTAGACTGGCTTGCGCTGATCCCCCCAGGGGACACAGCGCCACGCCGCCTTAGCTCAGTCGGCCAGAGCGACGCACTCGTAATGCGTAGGTCAAGGGTTCGATTCCCTTAGGCGGCTCACTTCGGAAGCCCCGGATCAGGTGATGTCTGATCCGGGGCTTTCTGTATGAGCGGCCTAAGGCCGCTACGGTCTCAGACACCGGTCGGGGTCGACGAGACAGGGCTCTCCTGCTTCCTGGAGTGAGGGAACAGGAGGGTGGATTCGGTGAGGATGTCGCGTCCGGCCTCGCTCTTGTAGATCTCGTCGACGCTGCCGAAGCGGGCTTCGGCGTAGTCGAGGCCCAGAGCAGCGGTCGCCTGCCGGACGGATGCCTCGTCGGGGCCTTCGATCTCCAGAAAGGTGGGGAGGTCGGGCCAGGTGTCGAAGTCGAAGGCCACCTCGCCGAGGGTCCACTCCTCGCGGTAGTTCTCCTGGTAGCGGACCTCGGTGAGGCCGATGTGGCGAAGGATGTCGGCCATGGCGTGCAGGTCGGTGATCTCGGTCTCGATCTCGGTCGTGCCGTCGATCGTGGTGGGATCGGTCACCTGCTTGAGGGTGAGGGTCGAGCGGGATCCCTCGTCGCGCAGGCGGACCCACGCGCCTGTACGCAGAGCGTCGTTCTCGAAGATCTTGCGGGTGAGAAGGGTGCGGGGGAAGGCCTGCACGGCACCGAGCGCAGTCAGCCTGGCCCGGAGCGCGGCGACATCGATGGCCAGGAACTTCGCTTCGTACTCGTGCTTCATGCGTTCTCCTCTTGGATGTGTTCGGCGAAGGGGGACATTCGGGTTGCCATGAGCAGGCCCATGCGGTGGGTGTGATGGTGCAGCTGGCCGACGTGCGGTCGCTCGGAGAACTCGTTCGTGCGCAGCGTGAGCAGGACTTCCCAGTCACCGAGGAAGTACTGGCGCAGGCGTTCCGGGGAGGTGTAGTGCTCGATCGTCAGATGGCGTCCCTCGACGGGCAGCATAAATTCCGCACCGAATACACCACCGGGTCGGACGAGACGCTGCATGCGGTCGACGAACTCGGCGAGCGGGCGGTGGTGGTTGGCACTGTAGTGCCACGAGCAGCTCGTCCATATCGCCTCACACTCCAAGCGCGAGGGCTCGCAGGTGAGGAAGTCGTCCTCCACGACCTGTACGCGGTTGTGGAGTCCTTCGAGTCGCAGCCGATCGATCAGACCCTGCGCGTGGGCCTGGCTGTCACCCGGCAGGCGGACACTGCCACCGTGGAGGGCCACCGCGTCGCGTTCGACAGCGATGACGTGATAGCCGGCAGCGGCGAGGGGCAGGACGAACTTGCCGTCGCTCGCACCGACAACTGTGACGGTAGCGTCAGGAGTGATGCGTTCCCGCAGCGTCGCGAGAAACTGGGGGAAGAAGGTGAGGGTGTGCTCCCACAGGCTTCGTGTCCGCACGGGGGTGCGCTCCTTGCATCTCGGCGTCCATGATCATGCGGAGGACCTCTCCCGGATCGCGCCCTGTCGTGTCGATGCGATGCATCGGGTATGAGGCGTAGGCGTCGGTCACCTGGTCTGTGACGGTTTCGATCAATAGGTCCCACCGCGTTTCTGGCTTGTCGCGTCCAGCCAGTCGGACCTGTCGTTCGTCGTCGGCGCAAACGAGGTGGTAGATGGTGGGCGTCGGCAGCCAGTCCGGCACAGTGACATCGAATCGGGCGCCCAGCGCTCGGTGGTTGGCGAGGCATCGGGCGAAGTAGCTCTCGACAACGACCGGGTTTCCGGCGTCGAGATGGTGCTGGATCTCTTCGGTCGCGCTGAACAGAGCGGACAGGTAGAGGCACATGCGTGCCTCCACGTTCGTCCGCTCGTCCACCGCGTGTCTGAGCGGCTGGTAGAAGGAAGGGACGGTGGCGACGAGGGTGGCTCCTCGGGCAGCGGCGAGCATGGGCGCCAGGGTGGACTTGCCGGTGCCGCGCAGCCCCTCCAGGCTCTCGAAGCGCGGGTGATCACGCACGGGTGTACACCACGTCCGGCACCGCGAGCGTGAGCTCGTCGGCGGACGAGGGCTTGTGGACGATGCGTCCTTCGGCCTTCTCGTACCAGAAGGCGTGCGAGTCCTTGCCCACCGCCTTGCAGGACATGGTCAGCGCACCGCGCGGGTCGGCCTCGATGCGGTCGATCCCGCGAGGACCGGCGGACGGCACGCACGCCTGCGGGGCGCCGTGCTCGGAGAGGTCCTCGTCGACGATCACCTCCAAGGGCAGATCAGCCAACGCGAGCTCTTCGCGGAGTCGGCCGTACGCGGAAAGGCTGGTGACCAGCAACTCGGGGTGATCGGCGGCGTTGCCGACCACTCGCAGGTGATGGAGCTTGAGCTGCTGAACCCCGTACTGCGACAGGACGCCGGCGAGGGGAAGGATCTCATCGATGTTCCGCGAGGTGACGGTCATGGTCACGCCCGTCGGAACACCGAGGTCCCGCGCCAGACCGAGCGAGTCCAGGGCGCTCTGGTAACTGCCCTGCCTGCGGATGCCATCGTTGGTCGATCCGATGCCCTCCAGTGAGACCCTGAGCAGGTCCAGGTGCGGAGCGATCTCGGTCAGGCGGCGCTCGATTCGGTACCCGTTGGTGCAGATCTCGACGCGCTGGCCCAGCTCCTCCTTCGCGTGGCGGACGACCTGCGCCAGGTCCCGGTGGACGAACGGCTCCCCGCCGAGCAGGGTCACGGCCTCCGTGCCGTATTCGTTCCGCATCAGGGTGAGAAGGCTTCTGGCCTCCTCGGCGGTGAATGCGTCGGCGTGCTGGAGCCGCTCGCCGTGGAAGCAGTGCAGGCACGTGAAGTTGCAGCGGTAGAGCAGCTGCAGGTAGAGCATGCGGATCTTCCGGATCCCGGTGATTTCCCCGATCACATCGGCTCCTTCGGCTGACTGCTTGTCGGGAGCCTGATAGTGGCCTTCTGCGCGGGGACCTCGGCACCGCGTTCAAGGACGGTTCGAGGACGTCCTGGGACGTTGCCAGTGTCGTGCGAAGGACTCCAGGATGCCGAGGAGACGCTTCGTGTCCGCCAAGTCGGGCAGGACTTCCGCTGCGCCGGCGGCGGTCAGTTCCTCCGGAGTGTGGATGCCGGATGCGACGGCGAGGATCCGGGAGCCCGTGCTGAGAGCCGCTTCCACATCACGAGGGGTGTCCCCGACGAGCACGGTGGGGACGTCAGCAGGAGCACCACGAAGCCGCCGCACGCGCTCGCGGGCGACAGCGACCAGATGAGGACGGAGTTCGGTGTCCGATCCGTAGGCGCCCACCGGCAGATCGAGCAGGGAGTGGAGGCCGAAGGCGGAAAGCTTCACGAGCGCGTTGGCGGCGATGTTGCCGGTGAGGACGGAGGAGACCCAACCGCTCTGCGCGGAAGCTGCCTTCAGCGCCTCCTGGACGCCGGGCAGGGCAGTCCCGCGCCTGCGCAGCTCATCCAGGCGCGCCTCCCCGGCCTGGGCGAGCGCGGTCTCGATCACGTGCCAGTCAGGTACGGGGAATCCTTCGCGGACGAACATGTCGCGCATGATCAGTCGATCCGTACGCCCCTCGGTGCGCGCCGGCTCCGAGGGTTCGCGTCCAGAGAGGGCAGTGAAGGCAGCGGCGTAGATGTCCTTGCTCACCCCGGCGTTCTCGATGAGGGTGTGGTCGATGTCCCACAGGACGAACAGGTCCATGCCGCAAGAGTAGGCAGTCCGCGGAGTTCCGCTTGAGTGACCGCGTCCCAAAACGTCCTTGCGCGATCACACGGTGCACCGATTCGATAGGCGCTGTGAACGACCGACTGCGCACCGTGCTCGGCCAACGCGGCGTCTCGCCCGACTCCCTTGCCGAGATCTGCGAGGTAGATCCCAAAACGGTGAGCCGGTGGCTCGGCGGGCGGATTCCCCATGCCCGGCACCGCTTCCGCGTCGCGCGGCACCTGCGCGTGGAGGAGACCTTCCTGTGGCCCAACCCGTCCACGCGCACCGGCCGGCCGGGGAACGGGTTGGGCACCGAACTGGTCGGCACCTACCAGAACCGGGCCAGCGTGCCCCGGGACGCCTGGCTCGCGCTGCTGCGAGAGGCTCGGCACGAGATCGGCGTCCTCGTCTTCTCCGGTACCTTCTTCGCCCAGTCCAACCCCCACGTCAGCAAGATGCTCTCCGAACGTGCCGCCGAGGGAGTGCGGGTGCGTCTGTGCTTCGGCGACCCGGACGGGCAGGCAGTCGCGGTCCGGGGCCGCGAGGAGGGGATCGGCGACACTCTCGCCGCCAAGATCCGTGCCTCATTGACGTACTACCGCCCGCTGCTGGACGAGGCAGGGTGTGCCGTGCGGCTCCACGACGCCACTCTCTACGCGTCCATGTTCCGTTACGACGACGACCTGCTCGTCAACCCTCACATCTGGGGACAACCGGCCAGCGCCAACCCCGTCCTCCACCTCAAGAGGGCGGACGGCACGGGGTGGTTCGACAACTACGCTCGGAGCTTCGACGCCGTCTGGGATGCCGCACGGCCATGGACACCCGACCAGGAAAGGACCGCCGACCGTGGGCAGGACTGAGTACTACAACGATCCCACCGCCCCGAAGGCGAACACTCTCATCCCGGCCAGCAACCTGCTCGTCGTCGACGGGACCGGCGCGATACTCCTCCAGCGCCGTCGCGACACCGGTCAGTGGGCGCTCCCGGGCGGAGCCCAGGACATCGGCGAGACCGCGGCCGAGTGCGCGGTGCGCGAGTGCCTGGAGGAGACCGGGATCATCGCCGAGGTCATCGGCTTCCTAGGCGTCTATACCAACCCGCACCACATCGTGGCGTATACCGACGGCGAGATTCGGCAGCAATACGAGAACACCTACATCGGCCGCCCCGTCGGTGGCGCCCCCACGATCAACGACGAGGCAGACGGAGTCCGCTTCGTTCAGCCGGACGACCTGGACGAGTACGACATCCACCCGAGCATGCGCCAGCAGATCGGGGACTACCTCGCCGGTACCTATCCCTACCTCGGCTGAGCCGTCAGGACGGCCTCCACCCGCCTGACGGCGGCGAAGATCTCCGGCACCGCCCGACGGATGAACCGCCCGACCGCGCTGTCATCCCCGTAACGACCACGGATCTCCGCGACACGCTCCTCAGCGGTGGTCCGGCCCCATCGGGCGTGGTCGTCATGTCGCAGTACACGAGCGCGTCCACCAGCAGCGGCTCCTCCAGCAAGGGGAACTCGCGTGCCAGCACCTCCCGCAGCCCTCGCTCCTCGGCTTCCAGAAGCGCGAACGAGTGGTTGGCCACCAGCCGCACGAGCCGCTCGTCGGCGCCATGCTCGTCGCGGAGGAACCGTGCCCCGTCCAGTGGATGGAACCCTGTCACGGCCAGCCGCGGTGCGTACCCGACATCGTGAAGCGTGGCGGCAGCGATCAGCAGACTGGCCTCGATGCCGAGAACCTGACGCACTTCAACCGCGCGTTCGGCCACCCCTCGGGTATGCGCCCACCGCCGGGGCAGCGGGCCGCTGAGCTCGGCTTCCGCCAACTGTTTCGCCCACTCGTCGATCCGATCACCCATGCCGTGCCCTTTGCCCGTAGAACGTTGCGCTGAAGCCTTCGCTGGTTACGGGGAGCGAAACGCTGAAACCCTGGGGGAAGGTTCGGACGTTGAGCCTTTCCGTCATCGGTGCCGTCAGTCCTCGTCATGCGTGGGTCTGGGGCGTCGTGTCCTGAGGGTCATAGGAGCAGTGCTGCGCCTGTTGTTGTGGATGCTGTGCCGAGGAGGAGCAGGATGATGATCCAGCCGATTGCTCTTTCCCTGTCGCGGCGGTCGGCTTTTGGGTCGGGGGTGTAGATGGCTGGGTCTGTGGGGGCGTAGTGGATTGTCAGCTCGCGGTTCAGTGACTTGCCCGGGTTGGGGATTCCGTTGCGTGACAGGACGGTGATGTCTGTGCCGTCGAGTGTTGTGAAGGTGACGACGGGTGCGTGGTTGATGATTTCGTCGCCCTCTCCGTCCGTGTAGATGTCCCGTGTCACGGCCACGACGTGTCCCGGGACGGCGATGGCCGTGGCCAGCAGGGTGTCGCGGGCGCGTGCCTGGCGTATGTCGGGGCTGGCCGCTGCCAGTGCGGTGAGCAGTGCGCCGAAGCCGAGCAGTGCCCAGGGGTAGCCCCAGAGGACGGTCGCGTGGATCACCAGGCCGATGAGCAGAAGGACGATCGCGCAGTTCGGGGCGAGGCGGCCGTTCTTCTCGCCCATGGTGTCGAGGACGATACGGAACCGGTGCGGCTGCCCCGGCGGGTAGCGCACCTCGAACTCCCGCCCCACCCATGCCTCTTCAACCGAGTCGCCGTGTCGGCCGTCGTTGGGGAGGACGAACTCCCGGCCGGTCGCGGGGTCCCGGAACGCGACCGTCACCGGTATCCCGGGCCTCTTGGACGCGCCGTGGGCCGGCCGGCCCACCTCCACGATCCGCGCCGTCACCCAGACCGCCCGCTGTGCCCTGGTCAGCCCGGCCAGGGAGAGTCCGTGGCCGAGCAGTGCGAAGCCCGCGGGCAGCACCCACCACAGTTGCAGTGCCTCGTGACCGGTCATCGGGGTTCCTGCCTCCACTCGATACGGAACAGGTTCCGGGCCGGGGCGACCACGGCCCTGAGCCGGACGCCGACGCGCAGGGAATCCGGGACCGCTGATCCGTAGCGCCGCGACCCCGGCGGTGTCGAGCCGCCGGTTCTTCTCCAGCTCGACGGCGGTGCCGATCCGGATGACGGGGCCCAGCGGCGTGCACAGAAGGGTGCACAGCACGCCGCCGAGCAGGAGGGGAGCACCGGCATTACCGGCCCGACCACGGCTCCGAACCGGCCGATGCCGGGCACCTGTTCCGGCGTGGGGCCGTCGCCGGCCGGCACTCAGGGCTCCGGTTCCGCGTAGCGGGCCTGTGCCAGCCGGTCCGCCAGGGCGCGCAGGCCGTCGAGCCGGTGCGGGTCGTAGGGGAACGAGTGGCGCGTCCCCGTGCCGGTGACGATCGCCATCCTGGGCCGCCGGCCGTTCCCGAAGACGAGCCGGGGCTGCTGCCGGATGTGGATCCGGTGGGTGTCGGAGTAGCCGAACACCTCCAGCACCCGGCCGTCGAAGGAGAGCAGGACGGTGTCGGTGACCGGCACCTCGTACGGTGGGGTCGTCACGATGCGACGCCGTCCCCGGCGTACAGGTAGTTGCCCGGGCGGGCCGGGTCGGCGACCAGCAGCACCTCGTCGCCGGTGCGGGGGATCCGCAGCTTCGGGACGATGGTCCGCAGGCTGATCCGCTCCGCGCCGCCGGGCGGCTGGAGGACCAGGTCGACGATCGGGTCGAAGTTCACCATCTGCCCGGTGTCGCCGATCGAGACGACGGTGGCGGGCATCGTGGGCGCTCCCGAGGCCAGCAGGTGCTGGACGGCGAGGACGGAGTCGTGGGCGCCGATCGTCTGCTGCACCCTGGCGTACTCCTCGGGCTTGAGGAACGCGCGGGTGGCGCGGCCGTAGAAGCCCTTGCCACTGGCCACCTGCCCGGCGATCTCGGCGGCCCGCTCCTCGCGGGTCCTGCGGCGCTTCCCGAAGATTCCCATGGGGTTCCCCTCCTTGTGACGCGCGGTGCGGTCACTTGACCGTAGGCGGGCCGGAACATCTACCGATCCCAGGTTCGGGCGCCCGTCCCCGGCGTACTCTCCTTCCATGCCGCCTTCGAGCCGACCGCGTGCCATGGTCATCGACGGCGCCTGGCGCGGGCTCGGTGCGGGCGTGGCGGCGCTGAGCGGTCCGGGCGGCGCGCCGTTGACCCGTACGGTCAAGCTGATCGTGCTGCCGCTGATCGTCAGGCCCGCGCTGCACCCCGAACTCGCCGAGGACTTCCTCGGACCGGAACAGGCCGCGCGCCTCGACGCGCTGATACGGGAGTCCGGCGGCCGGCTCGAAGCGACGGCGCGGTGGTTCGTCCTGCTCAAGAAGGTCCGCCGGGCGCTCGGCATCGTGGCGGGCAACCCCCAGGACCTCTACTTCCAGCGCTGCTTCGAACTGGCCACCGAGCACGGCGCGCCGGCGGACGGTGCCGAGGCGGTGGCGAAGGCGGTCGTCGAGGAGGTCGTGGACGCGGCCGGCGGACGCACGGTGGCGGCGTTGAAGGAGCACCTGGCCGACGTCGGCCGGCGTGCCCGGATCGAGGCGGAACTGGCCGCCGCGTGGGACAGTCGGGGGAGCGCGCCGCCCGCCGACGCGGCTGCCGCCGCCTCGGCGGCGGACGAAGTCCTGGAAGCCCGCGGCGGGTCGGACTCCCCGGCGTACGCGGCCATGGTGCGGGAAGCGCTCGGGAGCCGGTTCGGCCGGGCGCTGTGGACGGACCCGGGCGACGTCTGGGGCGGCGGGCTGCCGGCCCATCTGGGGCTGACCGCCCGGCCGGTGCCGCCGCGCCCCGGGGTCGGCCGGGGCGCCTCGACGGCCACCCTTCCGGCGCCGCTCGACCGCACGCTCTTCGAACGGCTCTTCAGCGTGCTGCAGTCGTCGGCCCGGCGCGACGAACTTCCGTCGGTCCCGAACCTCGTCGCGCGGGAGACCGGCCGCAGTTGCGCCCCGCTCGGCCTGCACGACGAGAGTCTGCGGGTCGCCGTGGTCGTCGGCGCCCGGCTCGCGGCCGGCCTCGATCCCCTCGGCGGCGGGGAGCCCGAGCGGGGACGGACGGCGGCGCACCGGGCCGTCAACGCCCGGTGGCGCCGGGAGGCTTCGGCGCTCCGCGCCCGCCGGATGACCGTCTCGCCGCGCCCCGACCCGGACGGCGGGGTCCTGGACGCCCTCGCCCGGGACCTCCGCGCCCCCTGGGCCGCCTACATGCGGCGGCTGTGGGTACGGCTGCACGGGTGGGACGTCCGCGGCGAACCGCTCCCCGACAGCGCGTCGGCCTGGGCGGTGCTCGACGGCGTCGCGCGCTCCGTGATGATGGACCACCGCGCGCGCGTCCGGGCGGCGCTGCGCGCGCTGGCGGAGCCCGCGGCGGAAGCGGTGGAGCGGAGGAGCGCGTGATGGCGGACGGCGGCGATCTCCTCGTCGCCCGGGGCGAGGACGGCGCGATCCGCGTCTCGGACGGCGGTGCGGCGCTCGCCGCCTGCCCCGATGCCGCCGTGGCCGTGCTCGACGTCGCCGGCGGCGTGCTGAGCCGGCCGGTCGTCGGGGACCCGGCCCCGCCGGTGGCCGACGTGTACGACGAGCGGCGGGCGCAGCAGTGGCTGTGGGCGGTGTACGGCGAGCGTGTCGCCGCCGCCGTGCACGCCTGCGCGGCGGGGGAACGGACGGGCGTACGCGTGCCGGCGGACACGACCGCGCTCACGGGCGCCGCCGCCCGGCTCGCCCTCGCGCACTGGGCGGGCCGGTGGTGGCCCGCGTCGCACCTGGACGGGACACCGGCGCTCGACCCGGACCTGCTCGGCCTCGAACTGGCGGCGCTCACTCACCGGTGCCAGCAGGTGTTCGACGACCTCGGCGATCAGCCCGACGACCGCGCGGCCGAGCTGATCGATGAGCACCGGGCCGGGCTCGACCCGCTGATCCGGTGGTGGCGCGGCGCGCCCCGGCCGTCGGACGTGGCGGACCGCCTGGGAGGCGTGCTGAGGCTGATCGACGGCGCGGCGGACTGTGCCGGTCTCGACGGGCCGGAGCTGCGGCGGCTCAGGACGTCCCTGGACGCGGACCGTACGGCCGTGGCGCCGGCCGACCCCGGCGCGCTGTTCGCGAGGGGCGGTGGCTACGCCCTCGCGGCGGGCGGCCGGACCGGTCCTGGCGCCCGGGTGATCGCCCGGGGCACGGGCGTCAACGACTGGCGGCGCTATCCGCCCGGCCTCGTCGACGCCTCCGAGGACGCGGTGTCCTGGACCGCAGCCGCGCTCGGGGCGCGGCGGGTGATCGACGTCGAGGCCGTCGCGTACGACGCGGGGCGCGCCGCCCGCGTGCCGCTCGTCGCGGAGGTCCGCGTGAACGGCCGCCCGTACCGTGTGCCGCTCGCCGGACGGGACGACGTGTGGGCGGGCCGGGCGGACCTCGACCTGCCGGAGACGGTCGCGCCGCCGCGTATCGAGGTGGGCGTGCTGCTGCCCGGGTTCGACCCGGAGCCCGGGACCGACGGCCGGGCCGGCCGTGACGCGGTGCGCGCCCTGGCCCGGCGGCGGCTGGCCGACGCGGCGTACGGCGCGCGGGGTTCCTTCCTCGCCGAGATCGCCGCCGCCCCGGACGAGGACTACTGACGATGACGGAAGAGCAGCGGCTGTACGGGGAGCCGTTCGACGGCGGGTTCGCCCTGGCCGAGCGGCACCAGTCGGCCGCCGATCCGCTGGCCGCGTGCGCCGTCTACGACGAACTGCTCGGCCTGGCGGGGACCATGGAGGAGTCGCCCGACGTGCGGTTCCTGCGGGCGCACCTGCTGTCCGACCTCGCGAGCGTCCGGCTCACCGTCACGGACCTGCCCGCGGCCGAGGACGCCGTCGAACGCTCCCTCGGCCTGCTCGACGGCGTCGCCCCGGTGCCCATGGGGCCGCGCGGCCGCCAACTGTGGCTGGAGGTCCTGTTGAAGACGCTGTTCGCCAGGGCCGACGTGATGCGCGCGACCGGGCGCCTCGACGAAGCGCTGGCCAGTCTCGACGAGGCGGCCGGCAGGCTCGCGGAGTTCCACGACCCCGAGGGCCTGCGCACCGCCGAACTCGGCCTGAACCGGGTCAATCTGCTGATCGAGAAGGGCGAGTGGGGAGCGGCCGAGGAACAGGCGTCGGCCCTGCTGGCCGCCACGCCGGCGACCGCGGGAGGCGTCGTCGCGCGGCTGCTGACCGTCCTCGGCCTGATCTGCGCGTCGACCGGGCGGTTCGACCTCGCCGAGGACTTCATCGTCCGCGCGGAGGACGGCTTTCTGGCGGTGGGGGACACCGGTGAGCGGCGGGCGATGGCCGCGCACCGCGCGTACTGCGCGATGCGCAGGGGGGACCTCGACGTCGCGGAGCGGCTGTTCGCCGAGGCGTCCGCGTTCTTCGAGGAACAGCGGCGCTCCGGCGACCTGGCCGTCTGCGAACAGGCCCGCGGCTTCCTCGCCGGCCTGCGCGGTGACGCCGCCGGCGCGGACGGCCTGCTGGGGGCGAGCCTCGCCCGGTTCGAGCGGCTCGGCGCGCAGATCGCCGCGGCCGACACCATGCTGATGGCCGCCCAGCACGCCTACGAGCGGGGCGACGTCGCCGGGACCCAGCGGCTGGCCCAGGAGGCCCGCGACGTGTACGAGGCGCGCGGGATGTCCGAACGGTGCGCACAGGCCGATCTGATGATCGCGAGGATCATCGAGGACAGCCTCGACCGCGTGGACCACGGCGACCGTACGGCGGAGTCGGTCAGCACCGCGCTCGCCCTCGCGCTGCCCGCCGCGCTCGCCGTCGAAGCGGCGCGGTACGACTTCGCCACCGCCCACGCGCGCAGTCAGTGGCTGCACTTCGCGGACGACGCGATGCGGCTCGTGTTCCGCCTCGCCGTGCGCCGGCAGGACCAGGGACTCCTCTTCGAACTGGTGGAGCACCGGTCCGCCGGCGCGACACCGGCGCTCGGTCCCGCACCGGCGGCGGGCCCGCCCGTCTTCCCGGACGCGGCAAGGAAGACGTACCCCGCGACCGAGCGGGACGGAGCACCGGTGACGCTCGGGGGCGCGGCCGCGGGGGCCGCCGCGGCCGCCGGCCTGCGGGTCGCGCCGCCGCCGAAGGTCCGGATGGCGCCGGACTCCGGCCGCGTCGCGCTGCAGGAGTACATCGCGGCGGCCGAGGCCCGCTACCGCCGGCGGATCGTGGGCGACGCCGAGGTGCCGTTCTGGGCGACCGGCGATCTGACGGACCGACCGGTGGTCCAGGTCCGGCTGGCCGACGCGGGCGACCTGTTCATGACCTGGACGTGGGCCGGCGGGGCGCGCGGGTTCGGCACCGGCCGGGGGCCTGACGGCGAAGTGGACCGGGCCGTCCGCGCGCTGGCCGCCGCGCTGCCGGGCGAGGGTGTGGGGGAGGAGGGCATGCGGCGGGCGTTCACGTCGGGGGCGATGGCGGACCACAAGGCCGAACGCCGGCTCGCCCGGCTGCTGGCCGAGGCGCTGTGGCCGCGGGAGCTGACGGCGCAGATACGTCAGGTCGCGGCGCGCGCCGGGCGCCCGCTGGTGCGGATCCAGCCGTCGCCGAGAGTCGCCCAGGTGCCGTGGGAACTGCTGGCCGTCGGCGGTGACGACGGCGCAGGCGACGGCGACGACGACGTACGGCTCATCGATCTGGCCGATGTCGTGACCACCGCGCCGGTCTCCGTGCCGCCGGGGCGGCGGGAGACCGCCGCGCGTACGGACACCGGGGCGGTCGTCCTCGTGCTCGACCCCCGGATCCCCGGGTTCCGGGCGGACTCACCGCTCGGCTCGGTCCTCGGGCCGCCCGGCGCCGACCCGGACCTGCTGACGTGGGTCGGCGGCCGTCTCGACGCGGGCGCCGTCGTGCCGCCCGTCACCGCCCCCGCCGACGCGTTCCGCCGCACCGACCTCGACCGGGACTGGCTGGGCGGCGTGCTCAGGAAACGGCCGCGCCGGCTGATGTACGTGGGGCATGTGAGCGGAGCGCCCGTCGAGGGCGGGCAGAGCGAGGACGGCGCGCTCCACCTGTGCTGCGGTCCGGGGACGGACGGCCTGGCCGGGACGGTGCGTACGCATCGGCCGCTGGCGGCCAAGGACCTGCTGCTCGGGACGCTCCCCCTGCGCGCCGACGGGGAGCCGGGTGCCCGGATCTGGCCCGCGCCGCCGCTCGTCGCCCTGATCGGCTGCGAGAGCGGTGGCGATCTGCGGTTCGCCGAGTCGTTCGGCCTGGCGACGGCGATGCTCCACAACGGTGCCGAACTGGTCACCGCGGCCCGCTGGGTGCTGCCGACCAGTTTCGCGTACCACCGGCTGGCCGGACTGCCGGCGTCCGTACGCCCGTTGACGGAGGCGGTCGTCGCCGTCGATGCCGCGCACGAGCACCGCGACCCCGTCCGGCGGCTCGGCCGGTGGCAGCGCGAACAGCTCGACCGCTGGCGCGCGGACGGCCGGATCGAGCACTCGCCCCTGCTCTGGGCGGCCCTGACCTGCATCGTCACGTGAACGGGGGGCCACCGCGCCGGGAGCCCGGGGCAACGGGCTGCGGGCGGGCGGGATCCGCATCAGGCAGCGCGTGGTCCCGTGTCGTAGCTGTCCACGTAGAGGGCGAACGCGGCCGCGTCGCGGGCGGCGTCCGCGGTGACGCCGGGGTAGTAGTCACTGATTTTCTCGGGTGGGACGCCGCCCTCGATCAGTTCGGCGACGGCATCGAACGGGACCCGTGTGCCGACGATGACCGGCTGCCCGCCCTGCGTCCCGGGGTCGACGCTGACGTGCGGACTGGGCATCAGGAGGTGCGGGACGACGACGCCCGCACGGGGGGCGAACGGCTGAAGGATGTCCGCCATCGTGGCGACCACTCGCTGACCGGGGCGCCTCACCAGGTCGGTGGCGTGGTCGTCCCGGCCCACCAGCACGATCGAGTCGCCGTCGGCCACCAGGGAGTAGCTGGACAGATGCTCGACCTCTCCTGACTTCTTCAGGTGGGCGAGCGCCTTGCGGATCATCTGGAGCGACACGTTCTGGCGAAGGCGTGCGAACGCCCGCAGCGCCAGCACGTCGCGGAAGGAGTACAGGACGGGCCTCGCGGAGAGTTCCGGGCACAGGATCGGCCCATGGCCACGGTCCCGGCGCCACGTGCGGAGCTGCCCGACTGTCGCCCCTGAGAGGGCCGCGGCCATACGGGTCGAGTACGCCATCCGTCCCCTCCGTTCCTTGGATGCTTTGCCCACGTGGTTCTCCACGTCATCATCCCAGTCCTTCGCGCGAGCACGTCGGGGATGCGGGAGGAGAGTGCAGGGGGAACATCAGTCGGGGGGCCGGCGCAGGGCTGGTTTCGGTGTGAGAGGTCCCTGCCGCCCGCCCGGTGGTGGCCGGGCGGGCGGCAGGGGTGGGGTTCGTCACGCCGTGGACAGTGCCGCGGTCGGTGGCATGCGGGCTGCCCGGGCCGCCGGGTAGGCGCCGGCCAGTGCGCCGACGAACACCGTCGCTCCCGCCGCGCCCAGCAGCACCCACAGGGGGAGTGCGAAGGGCCAGTCGCGGCTCGTCGCGAAGGCCATCGTCACGCCGCCGCCGATGACCGCGCCGCCGATTCCGCCGAGGCCCGCCAGCAGCACCGACTCGCCGAGGAACTGGCGGCGGATGTGCGCGCGGGTGGCGCCCAGGGCGCGGCGCAGACCGATCTCGGAGCGGCGTTCGAGCACCGCGATGACCATCGTGTTGGCCACGCCGATGCCGCCGACCAGCAGGGACACCCCGCCGAGCGCGAGCAGCAGCGTGGTGAGGGTCTCGTCGGCCGCCTCCTGGGCCGCCAGCGCGTCCGAGGGGCGCGAGACGAGGACCTCGGAGGGCACCTCCGGGTTGACCGTGGCCGGCAGCAGCTCGGAGACCTCCTCGACGGCGGACTCGTCGGACCGCTCGTACAGGACGGACGGCGGGACGGAGTCGCCCGCCAGGTCCTCGGCGGCCTGCCAGCCGATCAGCGCGGCGGAGTCCAGCTCGGGCGCGAGCGCCACCGGGTCGAGGATGCCGACGACCGTGAACCACTCGCCGCCGAGCCAGACGCTCACGCTGCCGTCGGCCCGCTCCGGCGAGATGCCGAGCAGGTCGGCCGCGTCCGCGCCCAGCACCACGGCCGGGTACGAGCCCACCGCGTCGTCGAGCCAGCGGCCGGCCGCGACCGTACCGCCGACCGTGTCGAGCAGGTCGGTGCGGGCGGCGCTGACCGCGAGGGAGTTGGTCTCGGCCTCGTCGATGCCGTCGTTGCGGTAGACGGCGGTGTCCGCGAGGGTCCCGACGGCGGACACCGACGTCACCTGGTCGAGGCGGTCCACCATGTCGACGCTCTCGCCCGGGAGTTCCGCGTTGCCGCCGGTCATGGACGAGCCGGGGGTGACGGTCAGCAGGTTGGTGCCGAGCGCCCGGAGCCGCTCGTCCACCTCGGCCCGGCTGCTGGCCGAGATGCCGACGACGGCGACCATGGCGGCGATGCCCACCGCGATCCCGAGCGCGGACAGCACGACCCGCAGCGGACGGGTCCGCAGACCTGAGGCGGCGACCCGCACCGTGTCGCGGGGCCGCAGCCGCGAGGGGTCGGGCAGCGCGGCGCTCATGACGGCACCGCCTCGACGGGGCGCGCGCCCCCGGTGCGTTCGTCGGACTCGATCCGCCCGTCCCTGATGTGGATCTGCCGGGGCAACTGGGCCGCGACGCCGTGGTCGTGGGTGATGACCACGATGGTGGTGCCCGCGCGGTGCAGCTCGTGCAGCAGCTCCAGGACGGCCATGCCCGAGGCCGAGTCCAGCGCGCCGGTCGGCTCGTCCGCCAGCAGCAGCGACGGTTTGCCGACCAGTGCCCTGGCCACCGCGACGCGCTGCCGCTGGCCGCCGGACAGTTCGTGCGGCCGGTGGTGCGTCCGCTCGGCGAGGCCGACGCGCGCCAGGCTCTCGCCCGCCAGGCGGCGGCGGAGCGCCTTCGACGCGCCGGTGTACAGCAGGCCGTCGGCCACGTTGTCCACCGCCGTCAGGCCCGGCGTGAGGAAGAACTGCTGGAAGACGAACCCGATGCGGCGTGCCCGCAGCGCGGAGAGCTGCCGGTCGGACAGCTCGCCGACGTCGTGGCCGTCGATCCTGACGGTCCCGGAGTCCGCCCGGTCGAGCGTGCCCAGCACGTTCAGCATGGTGGACTTGCCCGATCCCGAGGGGCCGACGATGCCGACCATCTCGCCGGAGTCGATGCGCAGGTCCACGCCGTCCAGCGCGCGCACCGGCGGGTGGCCGGGGTAGACGCGCCGGACGTCGCGGATGTCGACGACGGGCCGCCCGTGGCCGGCTTCGGCGGCCGGGGTCTCGTGCGGGTCGCTCACCGGCCCGCCATCCCCACGACCGTGCCCTCGGCGACGCCGCCGCCGGAGACCTCGACCTTGCCGTCGGCGAACAGCCCGGTCTCGACCTCGACCACCTCGGACGTGCCGTCGGCCGCGACCACTTCGAGGCCGTAGCCGCCGTCCGACAGGGCGAGCAGCGCGCCGACCGGGACGGCCAGCACGTCCGTGCGCTCGTCCGTCCGGACGATGACGTCAAGGGGCATGCCGAGCAGCGCCTCGTCGACGGCCTCGGACAGCTCGACCTCCGTCTCGGCGACGGTCTCGCCGCCGCTTCCGTCCGGCCCGGCCGCGGACGTCACGATGTCGGACGCGGTCACGGTGCCGGGGACGGTCGTGCCGTCCGGCAGTTCGACGGCGACCTCGGTGTCGACCGCGAGGAGTTCACGGTCCGCCAGGGCGACGTCGAGGGAGACGGTCTGCCCGGAGCCCGTCACGTCCAGCACGGACGCCCCCGGGGTGAGGCGGTCGCCGACGTCCGCGTGGAGGGAGTCGACACGGGTGTCGGACGGCAGGAAGACGACCGACGACGCGGACACGAAGCCCGTTTCCTCGGCGCCGATGTCCTCCTGCCAGGCGCGGACGGCGTCCTCCGTCGTCGTGGTGAACTCGTCGTCCACGGTGAAGCCGTCGTAGCCGAGGCGGGACAGGTTGTCCTCCAACTGCTCGACGTCCGTGCCGATGTCGCCGACCCGCAGGTCCCGGAACATGGGCAGCGCGCCCAGCAGCGCGGTGACCGGCTGCTCGTCGACGCGGAACAGCTCGGTCCCGCGCTCCACCGCGGTGTCGGCGCCGGCGATCCCGGTCAGGGTGCCCGCCGCCGCAGCGGCCACGGTGTGGGGCGCGCCGTGGCCGAGGACGCCGTCGAAGCTCTCGGTGGCGGCCAGGGTCTCGCGGGTCACCTCGGCGGTGGCGGCGGGTCCCGCGGTGTCGTTCGGCGCGGCGCCCGCGTCGTCACCGGAGAGCCAGTAGCCGGCGCCCGTGCCGGCCGCGGTCAGCACCAGGACGCCGAGGGCCAGTCCGGCCGTACGGAGGCGGCGGCGCCGTACGGGCTGCGCGTCGTCGGTGGTGTCGGTTTCGGAGGCGCCCTCGGGCAGGCTCCGGGCGTCCGCCGGGGACGTGGTGCTCACTGGCCGCTCCCGGGGCCGCCGCCGAACAGCATGGGCGCGCCGGCCGCCAGCGGCTGGCACTCCGCCATCGCCGTCTGGAACTCCGTCCCCTGCGGGTCGGCGCCCTCCGGTATGCCGAGGCGACCGGTGGAGTCGGGGTCGGGCATGTCGATGCCGTTCTCCCGCATGCACTCCGTGAACGCCTGCAGCGAGGCGATCTGCTCCTCGGTCAGGGTCCGGCCGCCGCCGCCACCGGGGCCGCCGTTCGGCAGGGTGTCCTGGCACGCCTGGACGGCGGCCTGCACCTCGGGATCCCCCCGGCTGCCCTCCGGGAGCTGGATCATCATCTCCCCCGGATCGGGGTCGGGCATATCGACGCCGTTGTCCCGCATGCAGGCGTACCAGTCGAGGATCGCCTGTTGCTGAGTGTTCCCCTCGCCGGCGGCGGCGGCGGAGTCGTCGCCCCCGTCGTCGTCGCCGCCCCCGCAGGCGGTCAGCCCCAGTGCCAGCACGAGTGCCGGCAGGGCCAGTCGCAGGTGTCGCACGGTCGTTCTCCCTGAGCCGTGGATGGATCAACTGACGCCGTGGACGATGCCGATGGTCTGTCAGGAACCTGTTAGATCCCGGTCAGAGGCCCATTTCTTAGGCGGTTCTTATGCGGACGGGCCGAGACTTCTGCCATGCCCGCACGCATCCTCATCGCCGAGGACGACCGCAAGAACGCGGATCTCGTCCGCCGTTTCCTGGAGCGCGAGGGACACGTGACCGCCGTCGTGCACGACGGCCGCGCCGCCATCGAGGAGGCCGAACGCTGCCGTCCCGACCTGCTCGTGCTCGACCTCATGCTGCCGCGCGTCGACGGTCTCGACGTGTGCCGCGTGCTGCGGTCGGGGCCGTCCGGCGGGACCGAGATCCCGATCATCATGCTCACCGCCCGCGCCAGTGAGGACGACCTGCTGGTGGGGCTGGCCGTGGGCGCCGACGACTACCTGACCAAGCCGTACAGCCCGCGGGAGCTCGTCGCCCGCGTGCGTACGGTGCTGCGCCGCGCGAGCCGCCCGGCCGCCGCGCCCGAGGTGTACCGGGCCGGTGACCTCGTCATCGACACGGCGCGCCACGAGGTGCGGGTGGCGGGCACCGCGATCGTGACCACGCCGGGCGAGTTCAACATCCTGGCGTGCATGGCGGCCTCGCCGGGCCGTGCGTTCACCCGGCAACTGCTGCTTGAGCACGTCTCCGGCTTCGGCCGGGACCCGACCGGCCGCACCATCGACGTCCACGTGATGAACCTGCGGCGCAAGATCGAACCGGTCCCGACCCGGCCCCGCTACCTGCTGACGGTCTACGGCGTCGGCTACAAACTGGCCGACGAGGGGCGGGCGGATGCGTCGTAGCCTGCGCCTGCGGCTGCTCGGCGTGTCGCTCGCCGTGGCCTGCCTGTCGGTCGTCGCCACCGCGCTGCTCGCCACCTACGGCACGGGCGCCCGGCTGCGCGAGGAGATCGAGAGCAGCGCCTCGCTGCTGGAGACCGACAGCATCATCCACGACGCCCTGCTCGACTACGCCGAGGAGCACCGCGACTGGGACGGCGTCGAGGCGCTCGTCGCCGACCTCGGGCTGCGCACCGGACGGCGGATCGAGCTGACCGCGTCCGACGGCACGACCATCGCCGACTCCGCCGAACTCCTCGGACAGAGCGGCTCCGGGCGGCCGTCCACGCCCTCGGCCCGCATCGACGCCGCCGACCCGCCCGACCTGCTCACCGGCGCCGGGGACACCGGCGGCACCCGGGTGCCGGCCGGGGCGGGATCGGGACAGGTGATGATCGCCTACAACGGCTGGCGGCTGACCGACACGGAACGGCAGGACCGGCAGGCGCTGGCCGACCGGGCGGTCTCCTGCCTGGCGGACCTCGGGCTCGACGCCGTCGTCGTCGACACCGCGACGGCCGGGGTCTGGCCGCACGGTGCCCGCAGCCAGCGGTTCTCGGCCCCCGGTGACGTCGAATCGTCCGAGTCGGCGGCCGACGCGTGCCTGCCGGACGGTCTGTACGAGCCGGGCGTCGTCGCGGAGGAGGTGAACGCGCGGGCCATGGAGCTGGCCACCGCGTGCCTCGACGAGCGGGGCCTCGCCTACGAGGTCGGCACGTCCGACTCCGGTCTGCGCCTGGTCCGGCCGGCGGACGGCGCCGACCGCTCCGCCGCCTTCATGGTGTGCGAGGACGCCGCGCTGACGGAGGCGACCCGGCCGTACGTCGCGCCGCCGGCGGAGCTGTACCTCGGCACCAGCGACCGGTTCGCGCCGTTCTCGGCCGAGGGCTGGTGGCGCACGGCCGTCACCGCCGCCGGCGTCCTGCTGGCCGCGACCCTCGTCACCGTGCTCGCCGTACGGCGCGTGGTGCGGCCGATCCTCGCGCTGACCGGCGCGGCGCAGCGGATGGGGGCCGGCGACCGCTCGGCCCGCGTGCCGGTGCGCGGCAACGACGAGGTGACCCGGCTGGCCGACGCGTTCAACGCCATGGCCGCGTCGATCGAGACCGGCGACCGGCAGCGCAAGGCCCTGGTCAGCGACATCGCGCACGAGCTGCGCACCCCGCTGACCAACGTCCGCAGCCTCCTGGAGGCCGTCGAGGACGGCGTGCTGCCGCTGGACGGCGAGCTGATCGCGTCCCTGATGGAGGAGTCCGTCCTGCTGGAACGGCTCGTCGGCGACCTGCAGGACCTCGCCCTGGCCGACGCGGGGATGCTGCGCGTGCACCCCGAGGAACGCGACGCGGCCGACCTGGCCGGGCAGGCGGCGGCCGCGCACCGGGCGCGCGCCGAGGCGTCCGGCGTACGGATCCGGGTGACCGCGCCCGACGAGCCGGTGACGGTGTACGCCGACCCGGCCCGGCTCCGGCAGGCGCTCGGGAACCTCGTGGCCAACGCCGTCACCCACACCGCCGACGGCGGACTCGTGGAGGTCGCGCTGCGCCCCGACGGCGACGAGGTGGTCCTCACCGTGACCGACACCGGGTGCGGCATCGCGCCGGAGCACCTGCCGCACGTCTTCGACCGCTTCTACCGGGCGGACCCGTCCCGCAGCCGCGCCACCGGTGGCAGCGGCCTCGGTCTCGCCATCACCAGGCACCTGGTGGAGGCGCACGGCGGCCGGGTCGCGGCGAGCAGCACGCCGGGGCGCGGGTCGGAGTTCACGATCCGCCTGCCGGGTGCCGCGCCGCCGGTCACCGCGGTGCCGTGAGGCCGTGGCGGCGTGCGCCGAGGACGCGCGCGGACACCTCGGCCTCGTTCGCGGCG
Source organism: Streptomyces sp. RFCAC02 (assembly GCF_004193175.1). Classification (NCBI taxonomy): domain Bacteria; kingdom Bacillati; phylum Actinomycetota; class Actinomycetes; order Kitasatosporales; family Streptomycetaceae; genus Streptomyces; species Streptomyces sp. RFCAC02. The sequence goes on from NZ_SAUH01000001.1 coordinate 3,287,428, forward strand.
CCGAAGACGTCCGTCCCGGCACGCGCCACCGCGGCGTCGGTGTCCGCCTCGACCAGGTCGGCGTTGACCGACATCGCCGCGCGCACGCCGGCCGCCTGGGCCACGGGGAGGGTGGCGCGCGGGTCCGTGACGTTGCCCGCCGCCCACACCCCGGGGGCGGCGGTCCGGCCGTCGGCGTCCGCCGGCACCGAGGTGCCCATGGGGTGTTCGGCCGGGGTCACGCCGAGGCCGGTGAGGAGGTCGCCGCGTGCCACGGACCGCGGCGCGACCGCCAGGGCCGTCACCGGGACGCGGTGGCCCGATGCCAGCCGGACGGCCGTCAGCCGGTCGTCCGTCACATCGAGGCCCGTGACCTTGCCGTCCACGACCTGGACGCCGCGCGCCGCCAGGCGTTCCCACTGCTCCGGCGCCGGATCGTCCCCGGTGTGCAGGAACAGGGTCACCCGCGGCGACCACTGCCGGAACAGCAGCGCCTGGTGCACGGACCGCGGCGTGCCGCCGAGGACGCCGATCGCCGTGTCGCGCACCTCCCAGCCGTGGCAGTACGGGCAGTGCAGCACGTCGCGCCCCCACCGTTCCCGCAGCCCCGGCACGTCCGGCAGCTCGTCGGTCAGGCCCGTCGTCACCAGCAGGCGCCGGGCGCGGAGGACGCGGCCGGCGTCGGTCGTGACGGCGAACCCGCCGTCGGCGCGGCGTGCCGACACGGCGCGGCCGTCCACGACGCGCCCGCCGTAGCCGGTGACCTCGTCGCGGCCGGCGCGCAGCAGTTCCAGCGGCGGGACGCCGTCGCGCGACAGCAGTCCGTGCGCCGCGTCGGCGGGCGCGTTGCGCGGCTCGCCGGAGTCGAGCACGGTGACGGAGCGCCGGGCGCGCACGAGGGTCAGCGCCGCCGACAGCCCGGCCGGGCCGCCGCCGATCACCAGGACGTCCGATGGGGCGGAACTCTTCGTGTCAGTCATGCAGCCACCGTGCGGTACGAGGTGCGGGAATGGCGAATGGGATTGCCGATACGGCAAACGACGGCCGGGGAGCGGCGGCCCCCGTCGCCGCCGCTCCCCGGCTCCCCTCCTGCGTCAGGCGGTCCCGGTCATACGCAGTTCACCCACCTGTTCGAGGCGATGCCGTAGGTGCGGAAGACGGAGTCGGTGCTGAGCGTGTAGGCGTCCCCGCGGTCGATCGTCATCGAGTAGCCGGAGTAGTTCCTGCCGGTGTAAATCGTGACGTCGCACGAGTTGCCGTGGTTGTAGACCGACTTGGGCGCGGAGAACGAGGGGGACGACGTGAGGTCCGTGTTGTTCTCGTACACCCGGCCGGGCGTCCCGCCGAAGTTCGTCTGCTGGTAGGCGCACAGCGCGCCGGCCGGGCAGTCCGACTTGGCCGCGTACGCCTGCGGCGCGGCGACGCCGAGAAGGGCGGCGGCGATGACGGCGGCGCCCGTGAGGCCGGCGGCACGGGCGCGGACGGTGGTGGACAGGGACATGCGGTCTCCGTTCGTCGTGCTGACCCGATGAGCGTGCGGCCACCGGCGCCCGCTGCGCCAGGGACCCGGGCGATGTGGGGCGATCACGGGACGGGACGGCCCCGACCTGCGGCGATACCTTCCCCGAAGGGCGTTCGGCGGGACGCCGGGACGGCCGCGCGAGGCTCGCTCCTTCCGGCGCCGCTCTGGCATGCTGGCGTCGACCGGACGCAAGGGGGGACATGTCCAGGTGGAAGGACCTGCCGGCGACGCTCGACCCGGCACTCGCGCGGCTCGTCGTGCGCCTGCGCGAGCACAAGGACCGCAGCGGACTGAGCATCGCGGCCCTCGCGGCGAGGACGGGATACGGCAGATCGTCGTGGGACCGCTATCTCAACGGCAGGGCACTGCCGCCCGACGGTGCCGTCGAGGCGCTCGCGCGCGTCTGCGACGCGGACGCCGCCCCCCTCCTCGTGCTGCGGGAACTCGCCGCCGGGCACGAGCCGGTGGAGGAGCCGGCGGACGAGGCCCCCGCGCCGCCGCGTCCCGCCGTGCCGTGGACCGCCATCCTGCTCTCCAACGTCGCCACGGCCCTCGTGACCCTGGCCGTCCTGATGCTCGTCGCGCCCTGGGAGCACGGCGCCGCGCAGGTCGCCGACGAGAAGCCGTACACGGGACCCGTCCACCCCGAACTCGGCATGTTCGCCTACGCGGCGGGCACCACGTACGAGTGCGACGTCGAACGGGACGACGAGGACGGACTGCTGTACGCGGGCTACAGCGGCACCCACACCGAGTTCCTCCAGCGGGACGCGTCGCGCTGGTCCGTGGTCGAGGCCCAGTGCCTGCTGGAACACCACGGCGTCTCGCCCGGTGTCGTGGACGGCTCCTTCGGCAGCAACACCGAGCGCGCCGTGCGGCGGCTCCAGGACGAGGCGGGCATCGCGGTCGACGGCATGATCGGCCCCGACACGTGGAAGGCCCTGCGCACGTGAACGACCGGGGCGCCGGGGGGCCGCCGGCCGAGTGCGTACGGCTCGCGGCGACCCTGCGCGAACTGCGCGCGGCCACCGGGCTGAGCATGGCCGCGCTCGCGGCCAGGACCCCGTACAGCAAGTCGTCGTGGGAGCGGTACCTGAACGGGCGCACGGTGCCGCCCCGGCAGGCGGTGGAGGAGCTGTGCGCGCTCGCCGGGGCGCCGCCACAGCGGCCCCTCGCGCTGTGGGAACTGGCCGAGTCCGCGTGGAGCGGCCGGGACGCGCGGCAGGCGCGGCCCGCCGTGGCGCGGGACGCGGCGCCGCCCGCCCGGCCGCGCGTCCCGCGCGCGTACGCCGTGGGCCTCGCCTGCCTGTCGCTCATCGCCGCCGGGACGCTGCTCGTCCTGACCCGGACCGGCGGGGACGACGGGCCGGAACACGCCGGGGCGGTCGTCGTGCCGGCGGGCTGCCGGGGTGACGCCTGCACGGGCCGGGACCCCGAGGAACTGGAGTGCTCCACGGCGGCGCAACCCCCCGTCACCCTCGGCGAACAGCGCCTCCACGGAACGGTCGTGAAAGTGCGGCACTCCGAGCTGTGCGGGACGGTGTGGGCGCGCGTCGACCGGGGCGCGGCCGGCGACCGTGTGGAGATCGCCGTGCCGGACGCCGAGGCGCAACGGGCCGTGGTGGCGGACGAGTTCGACGCGATGGCGTCCGTCTCGACGCCGATGGCGGCCGTGTCCGCCGACCTGCTCGACCGGGTGGAGGCGTGCCTGGTGCGGGACGGCGAGCGGAGCTGCTTCACCGTGGCGCCGGGGTGAGGGCGGACCCTAGCCGGTGCCGCGCAGGGACAGCCAGACGCTGTCGGGGAGTTCCCTGGCGGCCTCGTCCAGGTCGAAGCCGGGGGTGCCGGCCAGCCAGCGCGTCACGGCGAACACGACCGGACCCATGATCAGCATCTCGGCGACCGCCGGCGGCAGCGGGCGGAGCCGGCCCGCGGCGATGTGCGGGGCGAACAGGTCGAGCAGTTCCGCGACGAGGGGCGTCCGGCCGGCCTCGACCCGTTCGGCGTGCGGCCGCAGGTAACCCGCGTACGGCGAGGCGTGGATGACGAGCGCCTCGGTCGGGTGGGACGCCGACCAGCGCAGATAGCCGCCGACGACCGCCCGCACGGCGTCGCGCGCGGAACGGGTGGGGCGCGCGGCGTCCACGAGGGCGCGCATGAGGTCGTCCTTGCAGCGGATGTAGAGCGTGGCCGCGAGGCCGTCGAAGCTGCCGAAGTGGTGGTACAGGCTGCCGACGCTCACCCCCGACACCTCGGTGACGGCGGTCATCGTGAAGCCGCCGGGGCCCGCGTCGCGGTAGACCTCGAACGCCGCGCGCAGCAGGCGTTCGACGGTGTCCCGTCCGCGCCGCTGTTTCGCCGGCGTCGTCGACTGTTCCGTCACAGGTCATCACCGGATCCCGACAGGGGGCTGACAGCCTTCGTTGACGTACGCAAGGGTATTCCAGAGGATACTTCTAGAGGACGTCTCCAGAAGTCGTCGTTTCGCCGTGCCCCCGGGGGAGGGCTCCCTTACATGGATGAACTCGGTACCACCGATCCGCGCAGTCTCGGCCCCTATCGGCCGATCGCCGTGCTGGGCGAGGGCGGCATGGGCCGCGTCCTGCTGGCCGCGGGCCAGCACGGGAATCTCGTCGCCATCAAGCGGGTGCACGAACACCTCGCGGGCGACGAGGAGTTCAGGCGCCGGTTCCGGCGCGAGGTCGCCGCGTCCCGGCGCGTCGTCAGCCCGCACACCGCGCCGGTCGTCGACGACGACGCCGGGGCCGCCGTTCCGTGGCTGGCCTCCGCCTTCGTGTACGGCCCCTCGCTGCGGCGCGCCCTGGACGAGGCCGGGACGCTGCCGGAGGACGCCGTGCTGCGGCTGGCCGCCGGCCTCGCCGCGGCGCTGCGCGACATCCACGGTGCCGGGCTCGTGCACCGCGACCTGTCGCCGTCGAACGTCCTGCTGGCCGACGACGGTCCGAAGGTGATCGACTTCGGCATCGTCCGCGCGGTCGAGGACGCGTCGGGGACCCGCGCGTACACGATGGAGACGGCCGTGACCCGCTCCGGGTCGGTCATCGGCGCACCCGCGTACATGTCGCCCGAGCAGGCGGCGGGGCAGCAGCTGACCGCGGCGAGCGACGTCTTCTCCGTCGGCACCACGCTGCTGGCGGCGTTCACCGGGCGGAACCCGTTCGACGGCCCCGGCATACCCCAGACCCTCTACAACGTGGTGCATGTCGAGCCCGACCTGAGCGCGCTCCCGCCCCGGCTGCGCGCCGTCATCGAGCCGTGCCTGGCCAAGGACCCGGCGCGGCGGCCGGCCCCGGCGCGCATCCTGGAGCTGGTCGGCCCGCTGCCGGGGGTGACGCGGCCGTGGCCGCCGGCCGTGCACCGGCTCACGGAGGCGGACCGGGCGGAGATCGGCCGGCGCATACCCGGGGGGGACGCGCGGACCGTCACCGCGCCGCCCGCCCCCTCGGCCCCGACCCCGACGACCGTCGACACGCCGTCGATGCCGCCGCCCCCGCCCGGGGGTTCGGTGCCCCCGCCGTACGGCGGCCCGGTGCCGCCCCCGGCCGGACCCGGTGGCTACGGGTATCCCGCCCCGCCGTACCCCTCGCCCATGCCGCCGCCCCCGCCGGCGGGGAACACGTCGAAGCAGCAGGGGCTGATCGCCGTCCTCGCGGTCGCCGTGGTCGTCGTGCTGATCGCGGTCGGCATCACGCTGTCGTCCGGCGGCGACGACGACCCGGAGGACACCGCCGACCCCACCCCCTCGGTGACGTTCGACCCGGAGGCGTCGGCCGGCGGGACCGCCGGCACCGACACCGACCCGGGCGTCGATCCGATCGAGGAGACCGCGCCGGACGACACGGTGACCACGCCCGACCCGATCGCGGACGCGGTCGAGGGCGACTGCTTCGTCAACTACGGCACCATGGACGACTTCGACCTGCAGTCCTCCTACTGCGAGGACGGCGCGTTCGAGGCGGTCTCGGTCATCGAGGGGAGCACCGACCACGACGACTGCGAGGGCACCGAGGACGCCGACTGGTACGTGAACTACCCGGCCCAGGCCGTCACCCTGTGCCTCAGCTACCTGCACGCCAACGGCTCCGCGTACCACGCCGAGCCGGGCGACTGCGTCTACGGCCTGCAGGACGACGGGACCGTCTGGGACGTGCAGGACTGCCAGGACGGGAACTTCACCGTCGTCGCCCGATTCGACGGCGAGAGCGACTGGGACGACTGCGACGACTGGACGTGGCACCACGGCCGTCACTTCTCGGTGGACTCCTGGCCCGAACTGGACGTCCGGCTCTGCCTCGCCATGAACTACCCCGACGACGCGGGCACCGCCGCCGTGGACAACTGCATGTCCATGAGCGGCCCGGCGGAGTCGGCCACGTTCCACTACAGCGACTGCAGCAGCGCCAACGTCATCATCACCGGCCGCACCAGCACCTACGACGACCCGGGCTTCTGCGGCAACGACGGGTGGACCACCTGGCAGAACTCGGACTTCCCCGACCTCGGGTACACCGTCTGCTGGCGCTGGCTGTGACGGCGGCCGTCGGCGCGGGATGCCCGCGCCGACGGCCAGGACGGTGACGTCAGGCGGCGGTCCGGCGGCGGGTGCGGAGGGCCGTGGCGGCGATGACGACACCGAGGAGGACGAGCGCCGCGTTCACGGCGATCGCGACGGTGACCCCGTCCAGGACGGCGCCGGCGGTGACGGCCCCGCCGGTGGTGGCGGTGACGACCGCCGACATGACGGGCGTGCCCAGGGTGATGCCGACCTGCTGGGACATCGTGGCCAGGCCGGTGGCCAGGCCCTGTTCGGCGTCGGGCAGCCCGGAGGTCGCGGTGATCATGAAACCGACGATGACCAGCATGTTGCCCACGCCGCCGAAGAACGTGGCGGGGAGCATCAGGGCCAGTGACGGGCCGGTGGCCGTGCCGAGCATGAGCAGCGCGGCGGTGAACACCGTCTGGACGACCCCGCCCGCCACCAGCGCGGTCGTGGTGGACGTGCGGGCGATCAGGCGGGGCGCGAGCAGGCCGCCGGCGACGGTGCCGAGTCCGAGGACGCCGAAGGAGACACCCGCTTCGAGCGGTGTGAAGCCGAGGGTCTTCTGCAGGTGGAGCGTGAGCAGGTAGACGAGGGACGTCTCGGTCACGAAGGCGATCAGACCGAGGACGTTCCCCCAGGCCACGGTCCGCCTGCGCAGGACGCGCGGCGGGACCAGCGGCTCGCCGGCCCGCCGTTCGACCACGAGGAACGCGGCGAGCAGCGCGGCACCGGCGGCCAGGCCGGCCAGGGCGTGGGCGTCGGTCCAGCCGTGCTCGCCGGCCCGGGTGAGGCCGTACACGAGTCCGAGGAGGCCGAGCGTCACGGTCAGGGCGCCCGGCAGGTCGAGCTTCGGGCGGACCGCCGGCCGTGACTCCTGGATGACGGCCGGGGCGACGACGAGGACGGCGAGGGCGACGGGCACGTTCACGAGGAACGCCCAGCGCCAGGAGAGCAGGTCCGTGATGACGCCGCCGAACACCGCGCCCGCCGTGAACCCGGCGGACATCAGCGCGCCGTTGAGGCCGAGCGCCTTCTGCCGCAGCGGCCCCTCGGGGAAGGAGGTGGTCAGCAGCGACAGGCCGGCGGGGGTCGCGGCGGCGGTGGCGAGGCCCTGCGCGACGCGGGCGGCGATGAGGACGCCGGGGCCGGTGGCCAGGCCGCCGGCGAGGGAGGCCGCGCCGAGCAGGGCGATGCTGCCGAGGAAGACGCGCTTGCGGCCGATCATGTCGCCGATGCGGCCGAGGAACAGGGTGAAGCCGGCCGCCGGGAGCGCGAACGCGGTGGCGATCCACTGGAGGTTCGCGAGGGAGAAGCCGAGGCCGTCGCCGATCGCGGGGAGGGCGACGTTCAGGATGGAGAAGTCGACGGCCAGCGTGAACTGGGCGACCAGCAGGACGGCGAGCACCGCCTTGAGACGGCCGGTCAGCCGTTGCGGTGCCGGGGCGGCGGTCGGGGGCGCGGTGTGCGCGCGGGGTGCTTCGAGCGTGGACATGGCACAGCATCCTCTCGGGTTAACGGTTCTGTGGTTCCGTTACGTGGGGACTGTAGCGTGTCTCCCGAGTTAATGGAACTGCTGTGCCGATAGTCGGTCGTCATGGGCGGGCGCGTCGTGCGGACGGCGCTCGCCCCGCCAGTGCGGCGTTCGCGCGCATCAGTGCCGGTATCAGGACGTACGCGGCGAGCGGGACGACGATCGCGGTCAGGATCAGCGTCCGGACCGGCAGGGGCAGGCCGGCGGTCGACGGGCCGAGCGCGCCGAGGGTGAGGGTGATCGTCGGGTAGACGGCCAGCCAGGTGATCAGGGCGCGGCGGTGCGCGGACGGTGCGGCGGCGGGCGTGGACATGGCTCTCCCTTGGGTGGCGGCGCGGCGTACCGCGTTTCCAACTGGATGGTTGGAGTCTGCCACGTCGCGCCCGAAACTCCAACCGTGCGGTTGGGATCGCCAGGTGCCGACGGGGTGCCGGGTAGGGTCGCGGCATGGTCTGGGACACGGCACGGACACGGCGCCTCCTGCTCGACGCCGCGGTCGGCGAGTTCTCGGCGCACGGTTTCGAGGGCGCCCGTGTCGCCCGGATCGCGTCGGCCGCCGGGATCAACAAGGAGCGGATCTACCAGTACTTCGGCAGCAAGGAGGGGCTGTTCGACGCCGTTCTCGACTCCGAGCTGCGGAAGATCGCCGCCGCCGTGCCGCTGACCGAGCGGGAGGCGGCCGACCTCGGCGCGTACGCGGGCCGCGTCTTCGACTACCACGAGGCCCACCCGCACTTCGCCCGCCTCCTCGCCTGGGAGGGACTCCAGTACCGCGACCGGGACCGGATGGCCGCCGAGGACGCCAGGACGGCGCACTACGCCGACAAGGTCGCGGCCCTGGCCGGGGCGCAGCGCACCGGTACGCTTCCGGCGGCCGTGGAGCCCGGGCCGCTCCTGCACGCGGTCATCGCGCTCGTGGCCGCGTGGCACACGATGCCGCAGCTCGGCCGCCTGCTCGCCCCCGACGTGGCGGACGCCGGTCCGGACGCGCGCCGGACCGCCGTCGTCGCCGTGGTCCGCAGACTGACCGCGTGACCGGCTCGCGGAGTACCGGGAGCGCGGTGCCGACCTCGCCTCAGGCCGGGCCGGCCGTCAGGGTGCCGGCGTGTGCGGCGGCCAGGGCCGCGGCCGCCGCGCGGTCGGCCGCAGCCGTGTCCAGCGGGTCGCCCGAGACGAGGAAGGCGTAGTACAGGGGAGCGGAGACGGCGGTGATGACGCGGCGCGGGTCGGTGCCGGCGGGGAGTTCGCCCCTGGCCACCGCGTCGGTCACGCAGCCGGCCCACACGTCGATCCGCACGGCGTAGAACCGGCGCAGCGCCCGTTCCGCCTGCGCGTCGCACAGGGCGGCCGCCACCAGCGCGCGGAACAGCCGTCCCTGCCGGTCGTCGGTCAGGGTCTCCACGACGAGGCGCGCGTTGGCGCGCAGGTCGTCCGCGACCGAGCCGGTGTCGGCGCGCGGCTGGGACTGCTCGGCCATGTCCACGAGCAGGTCGGCGACCAGGCCCTCCGGGGTTCCCCAGCGGCGGTACACGGTGGTCTTGCCGACGCCCGCGCGCCGCGCGACCTCGGCGAGGTCGAGGCCGGCGAACCCCGCCTCGGACAGGAGGTCGCCGGCGGCCCGCAGCACGGCGTCACGGACGCGCGCCGTACGCCCCCCGGGCCGTACGGTGCCGGGCGCGGGCGGCACGGCACCGGTCGTCCCGGTGCTGTCGGTCGCCGTGTCGTCGGCGGGCATGGCGTGCTCATCCCTGTGTCCCACCCGTCCATCCTGCCGCAGCCGCACGGCCGACCCCCCGCGAGGACGGGAACCGCACGCGCCGTGGTGAGGTCTTCCGGTACGCCGTACAGGCTGAGGTGATGCGGTGAGGGAAGAGGACTCCGCCGGGCGTGCCGTGGAGAGTGCGCTGGAGGCGTTCCCTACCGCTCGGCGGGTCATGGACGGTGCGTACCGGCTGCCGGACACGCCGGGGCTGCGGGAGGAGATCGGGGAACGGCTGGCCGGCCTCGTCGCCGGGAGCGTCGATCCGAGTGCCGTGGAGGACTGGGCGCTGCGGCGGATGGCGGGGGACGCGCCCGAGCTGCACGACGGCTCCGTGTGGACGGCGCTGGACCGGCTGGCCGGGGCCGGTCTGCGGGACGAGCGGGGCGGTCCGCTGCACTCCCGGGACGACTTCACCGCCTGGCTCGCGGACTACCGGGAGAACCGCGCCTGACACGGCCGGTTCCGCAAGCAAACAGCCGCGTGCGTGGGCGGACCGTTGTGCCTGTAATCTCATGCGTCACACCGATGGCCGCCCACTCCTTCGGCCCGGCACGGCGATCCCCACCGCGCGGACGCGGTCAAGTCTCCGGATCCGGCGCGGAGTCCCGGCCATGGACGGACAGGGAGTTTCCTCGTGGGGCGTGCTTCTGACTGGAGTCCGGTCGGGATGGAGTCGGATCCGACCCCCGGGAATCCGGACGAGGTCCGGACGCTTGCGGATGATTTGCAGACGTTTGCCGACGGTGTCGGTGAGGCGCTGGGGAAGATCCGGGGGCTTGCCGGGGATCGTGCGGTGCAGGACTGGTCGGGGTTGTCGGCTGATGCGTTCCGGGACGAGTTCGACGGTGTTCCGGAGAATCTGACCAAGCTGCAGGACTCGTACGACCTGTGTGCGCAGGCGTTGCAGACGTATTGGCCGAAGCTGGAGACGGCGCAGGGGGATGCGGATCGTGCGCTGGAGCGTGCGATCGCCGCGCAGGCCGATCTGACGGCGGCGCAGAGCGCTTTGGGTGATGCGCAGGATTGGGTGTCGCGTGCGGGGGATGAGGCGGACCGTTTGGAGCGTGAGGGGGAGGGTGCGGAGCCGCCGGACGATGCCGAGGTGCGTGCTGCGACGCGTGATCGGCAGGCGGCGCAGCAGGCGCAGGAGTCTGCTCAGGGGCGGGTGGACGACGCGCAGGGCCGTCTCGATGCCGCCCGCCAGTTGGCGGAGCAGGCGCGGGAGATGCGGGAGGAGGCGGCACGGAACGCGGCCCGTGACATCGACGAGGCGTCCGACGCCGGTATCCAGAACCGCAAGTGGTGGGAAGACGCGATCCACTGGGTGACGGAGAACTGGGACACCATCGTCGACGTCTGCAAGGTGGTCGTCGCGGTCCTGGGGATCGTCGTGATGATCATCGGCGGCCCGCTCACCTGGGTGGTCCTCGCCGCCGCCCTCGTCGTCCTCGCCGACACATTGATCAAATACGGCCAGGGCAGGGCGGGTCTCCTCGATGTGGCGTTCGCCGGCCTGGACTGCATCCCCGGGATGAAGGGCCTCACCACCCTCGGCGGCCTCGCCCGGGGCCTGAAGGGCGGCCTCGCCGCCGCCCGCACCGGCATGCGCGGCCTCCGCCAGGGCGCCCTCGGCCTCGGCCGCCGCACCCGGGGCCGCGGCATCCCCATGAACGGCCGCACCGTCTGCGGCGACCCGGTCGACGCGGCCACCGGCGAGCTGCTCATGTCCGCCGTCGACCTGGACCTTCCGGGTGTCCTGCCCCTGGTCGTCGAACGCCACCACATATCCGGCTACCGGTACGGCCGCTCGTTCGGCACCTCCTGGGCATCCACGCTCGACCAGCGTCTCGTCCTGGACGAGCACGGCGCCCGGCTGTTCACGGCGGACGGCATGGTCCTGGTGTACCCGCGCCCGACGCCGGACGGAGAACCCGTCATGCCCGTCGAGGGGCCGCGGTGGGGCCTGTCCTGGGACGGCGGACCGGGATCACCCCTGACGGTCCGGTGCGGCGCCTCGGGGCGCACACTGCAGTTCGCCCCCACTCCCGGCCGTCCGGGCGCGGAGCTTCCGCTCACCGTCGTCACCGACCGGAACGGCAACCACCTGCGGTTCCGCTACGACGAGGCCGGCTGCCCCTCCGCCATCGAACACTCCGGCGGGTACCGCGTCGGCGTGGTGACCACGCGGGGGAGTGTCACCGCGCTGCGTCTCCTCAGCGCCCCGGACGAACCCCTGATCACCGCGTACGAGTTCGACGACGCCGGATCCCTGTCCGCCGTCCGCAACTCCTCCGGTCTCCCGCTGCGACTCACCTACGACGACCGGTCCCGGCTCGTGCGGTGGGAGGACCGGAACGGCTACTGGTACGCGTACGAGTACGACGCCGAGGGCCGCTGCGTGTTCAACACCGGCACCGACCGCGTCCTGGAGTACCGGTACGCGTACGACACGGAGAACCACCGGACCGTCGTCACGGACTCCCTGGGCCACGACACGGTCTACCAGTTCAACGACTCCTACCAGCTCATCGCCGAGACCGATCCCCTCGGCAACACCACCACCCGCGAGTGGGACCGCTACGACCGCCTCCAGACCGTCACCGACCCGCTCGGCCGCACGACACGCCATGCGTACGACGAGCGGGGCAACGTCACCGTCCTGACCCGCCCCGACGGTGCGGAGATACGTTTCCGCCACAACGCGCTCGACCTCCCCACCGAGACCGTCGAGGCCGACGGGACGACCTGGTCGCAGGAGTACGACGCCGCGGGCAACCGCACGGCTCTCGTGGACCCGGCCGGCAACCGCACGCGGTTCACCCACCACCCCGGAGGCGGCCCCGCGTCCGTCACCGACCCGCTGGGCCGCACGCTGCTCGTCACCTGTGACGCCGCCGGACTCCCGGTGGCCGTCACGGATCCGCTCGGCGCGGCCACGCGCTTCGTGCGGGACGCCTTCGGCCGGGTCACCGAGCACCACGACCCGCTGGGCGGGACGCGGATCCTCTCCTGGACGGTCGAGGGCAAGCCGCTGCGGGAGGTGGACCCGTCGGGCGGCGAGCGCCGCTGGGAGTGGGACGGCGAGGGCAACTGCCTCTCCCACACCGACGCGGCGGGCGGCGTCACGCGCTCGCTGTACGGCGCCTTCGACCTCCCCGTCGCCCACGAGGGGCCGGACGGCGCCCGCTGCACGGTGGAGCGTGACACCGAGCTGCGCATCACGCGCATCACCGACCCGGCGGGCCGTACGTGGGACTACCGGCACGACGCGGCGGGACGCGTCATCGCCGAATCGGACTTCGACGGCAGGGTCACCCGCTTCGAACACGACGCGGCCGGGCAGGTCGTCGCCCGCACGAACGCCGCCGGGCAGACCGTCCGCTACCGCTACGACGCCGTCGGCGGCCTGACAGCCCGTGTCCTGCCCGACGGCCGTACCACCACCTACGCCCGCGACGCGGCCGGACGGACCGTCCACGCCGTGGCGCCCGGTGTGGACCTGCGCCGCTCCTACGACGCGCTGGGCCGGCTCATCGGCGAGACGGTCAACGGCCGGACGGTCAGCGTGACGTACGACCCGGCGGGACAGCCCGTCTCCCGGACGACTCCCCGCGGACACACCAGCACATGGGACTACGACGGTGCCGGCAACCCGGTCCGGCTCAGCTCGGACGGGCGGGAGCTGACGTTCGGGCGGGACGCGCTGGGCCGCGAGGTGACCCGCGACGTCGGCGGCTTCCTGCGGGGCGAGCAGGAGTGGGACGCCGCCGGCCGGCTCGTGGGCCGGCGGCTGTCCCGCGCCGGGATGCCGGGGGACGCCGCGCACCACCGCTGGGCCTACCGTGCGGACGGCCACCCCACCGCGGTCACCGACCCCGCGGGCACGACGAGCTTCCGCCTCGACCCCGCCGGCCGTGTCCTGACGGTGGCGGGGGCGCGGGGCGACGAGCGGTACGACTACGACGCGGCGGGGAACCAGACCGCCGCGCACTGGTCCGCCGGTGCCGCCGAGACGCCCGCCACCGGCGTACGGGAGTACCGGGGGACGCTCCTGACACGTGCCGGCGGCGTCCAATACACGTACGACGCCGCGGGGCGCACCGTCATGCGCGCGGTGAAGCGGCTGTCGCGCGAGCCGGACGTGTGGCACTACACCTGGGACGAGGAGGACCGCCTCACCGGGGTCGTCACACCGGACGGAACCGCGTGGCGCTACCTGTACGACCCGTTCGGCCGGCGCGTCGCGAAGGAGCGCCTCGGCGCGGACGGGACCCCCGTCGCCCGGACCGACTTCACCTGGCTCGACGCCGTTCTCGTCGAACAGACCGCATCGGGCGGCGAGGACGACGGGACCACCGTCACCTGGGACCACGACGGGCTGCACCCGGTCGCCCAGACCGAACGCGCGGACGACGGCATCGATCGCCGGTTCTACGCCATCGTCACCGACCTGGTGGGCATGCCCACCGAACTGATCGCGGAGGACGGCTCGACGGCGTGGCGGGGCGGCACGTCCCTGTGGGGCGCCGCCGCGGCGGGGGGCGGCACGCCCCTGCGCTTCCCGGGCCAGTACGCCGACGAGGAGACCGGGTGGTACTACAACCACCAGCGGCATTACGACCCGGCCACGGGCCGCTACGTGACGCCCGATCCGCTCGGCCTGGCCCCGCAGCCGAACCCCTACACGTATCCGCACAATCCGCAGGTGTGGTGCGATCCGCTGGGTCTCACCCCGTGCGGCAACGGCATCATCTCGACGTCGCAGACGGTCGAGCAGAACCTCGCCTCCATCACCGCCCGCGCGTTCGGTGACGGCTTCAACGGTCTGTACCACCCGGTCACACGCCAGTTGGAAGCCTGGCTCAGCAGTGAGCCCGGCGCTCTCGTCAGACGGAACGGCGGGCACGGGCAGGTCAACGCGAGGGTGTTCGAATGGTCGGTGGAGACGGTGGCCTTCACCGCCATCCGCGCCGAGGGAGGACTGAGAGTGGGCTGGCACTCCGTGAGCGTCAACTGGCGGCACTTCGGGGACCCGGCCGCGCCGGTGGAACACCGTGAGGCGATCATCGAGACGCTGGAGGCCATCACGGGCCTCCCGGTGATACGGGAGTGACCATGCCGGAGCGGAGTCCCGGAATCGTCGTCGGCGGGCTGCCGCTCCCCCCTGCTCTGGTGGCCCGTGTCCGTGCCGGGTCGTGGGTCGCGCCGCGCGCGGACGACCCGGTGTACCGGGCCGTCTTCCACGACGACGCGGAATCGCCGCTCTTCTACGACGAGGCGAAGCTGCTCGCCGAGAACGCGTCCTGGCAGCGGCTGTCCGCCGCCGGGGAGTTCGGCGGCCCGCAGCACGGCGACCCCGGGTTCGACCCGGCGCGGTCGGTCGTGATCGGCGACCTGGGTCCTGACAGGCCCGTCGTGCTGGACTACCGCGGGTCCGCGGAGACGCCGCGTGTGCTGTACCTGGGGCCGGCGGGCTGGGCCGGGATCGCGGCGAGCGCCGAGGAGCTGATCGCCCGCCTGTACCCGGACGACGGGAGTCACCCGCCCCGGAGATGACGGGCGCCGTCGGACGCCGGAGGGGTCGGGGGCGGTGTGCGCAGGGGCGGTTCCCAGCCGCCGTCCGGGGTCCAGCGGCGCACGACGCGTGCCGGTACGCCCGCGGCGACCGCGTGGTCCGGCACCTCGCCCCGCACCACCGCGCCGGCCGCGACCACCGCGTTCCGGCCGACCGCGCTGCCGGGCAGGATCACCGCGCCCGTCCCGATCCAGCTCCCCGCGCCGATCGTCACCGGAGCCATGCGCGGCCACTGCACGCCGACGGGCCGGTGCGGGTCGTCGTAACTGTGGTTCGTGGACGTGATGTAGACGTACGGCCCGATCCAGCAGTCGTCGCCGATCGTGACGGCCCGGTCCGCGACCACGTGGCCGCCGCGCCCGATCACGACGCCGTCGCCGATCCGCAGGACCGGGTCGGGGCCGAGGTCGAGGCCGGGCACCAGGCCCGCGGTGAGCGTGACGTGCTCGCCGATGACGCAGTGCGCGCCCAGGCGGATCCACGGCTCGCCGAAGACCGTGCCCTGGGGGAACGCCAGCCGCGTGCCGGGGCCGATCGCCCCGAACCGCAGTCCGGCCGTGTGCTCGGCCGTCACCGCGCCCGCGTCGCGTGCGAAGCGCAGCGCCGCGTGGACGGCGCGGTGCGCGGTACGGCGCCGCCAGGCCGCCAGTGCGCGGGGTATCAGGGGCACCGGGTCACGGTACACAGCGCGTGCGAACGGTGAACGGTCGGAATACGGCGCGGGACCGATCGGGTTCGTTGTGGTCAACGTCACACTCGTTGCCGGAGGTGTCAATTCCGGAAACGACCGTTCCGTCGCTTCTCGATCGCGTCCGCAATGAAAGTGAGACTTTCAACCAGGACCAACGGCCCTAGCCTGGTGCGCGTCCCCTCGCACCACGTCGGAGCCACGTCCATGTCGCCTGCCTTCGTCCGTCCGTCCGCACAGCCGCCTCCGCCGGCGGCCCGCAGACCGGCCGGGCACCACAGGTTTCAGAGCTTTCCTTGAGCTTCTTCCGTTCCGCGCGCCCGGATAGTCGGAAATCCGTACCCGTACGTGGAACACCGTCAGGTCGCCGCTCTCCGCAGTCCCGCGTATGCGCACAGAGGGTTCGTTGGAGCACATCAATGACCACCGCCACCCAAGCGACTTCCCCCGACATCCCGATACGCCGCCCCGCCGGACTCCCGGCGGCCGAGCGGTATCGCGACCGTCTCCTCCGCTACGTCCTCCGCCTGACGGCGGGTGACTCCCACCGCGCGGAGGACATCGTGCAGGAGACGATGCTCAGGGCGTGGCTCGCCGACTCACGACGGGCGGGCGACGGGGACGACGAGCGCCTCGCCGCGTGGCTCCACACCGTGGCCCGCAACCTCGCCATCGACGCCCACCGCCGCGACCGCGCCCTGCCCGCCGGCATGGTGCCGTCCCCGCTGCTCAAACAGCCCGCCGACGGCACCGAGATGGCCGACCGTGTCGCCGACCGCATGCTGGTCACCGCCGCGTTGGCCCGCCTCACCCCCGAACACCGCGCCGTACTCGTCCACATCCACCTCCACGGCCGTTCCGGCGCGGAGGCCGCGCGCGACCTCGGCATACCGCAAGGTACGGTCAAGTCGCGCGTGCACTATGCCCTGTCAGCCCTGCGGCGGGAGATCCGAGCGGCATGAGGAACACGGACCCCTTCGAGTTCATATCGCAGCACCGGGACACCATCTTCCGGGTGGCCGGTGTGCTGGCCGCCCTGCTGATCGTGTTCCTGATCATCCGCTGGCTCGCCATGCGCCAGGGCGGCTGGGCCGCGGCGACGCGGCGCGTGAAGCGGGAGTTCGCCGTCACCGGCGCCGCGTTCGCCGCCCCGTTCCGCGCCTGGTCGCGCCACCGCAAGGCGCTGACGCTGCTGGTCCGGGGCCTGCGCACGCCCGCCACCTGGCGTGACGCCGAACGGGCCGTCGCCGCCGCCCGGCACGCCGCCGCCTCCGTCGGCGCCACGCCGTACGCCGTCCTCGTCGACGACGAGACCGCCACCGTGCTGCTCGCCGGCCGCGACGTGCCCGAGCCCGCCGACGGCCCGTGGTGGCACGACCCCGACGACGGCCCCGACCACTGGACCATCGCCCGTCAGGACCTGCCGCCCGTCGTGCCCGTCCCCGACCTGCCGTACCCCGTCCTCGTCGCGGTCGGCGAGAGCGGCGGGTGCTGCGCGTTCCTCGACGTCGCGACCGGCCCGGCCCTCCTCACCGTCGAGGGCGAGCGCCGCGCCGCCGCCGCGCTGCACCAGGCCGTCGCCGCGCAGCTCGACGCCCGCCTGCCGGACGGCCAGGTCGTCGTCGCCGAGAACGTCCACCGGGCGTACGCCGGGACGCCCATCCGCACCGCCTACCGCACCGCCCGCGACCTGCCGCACGTCCTCGGCATCGCGCCCGTCCTCGTCACGACCGAGCTGCCGGACCCGCTGCCGCCGGAACTGGCCGAATCCCCCGACGTGTCGCCGGGACCCCGGATCCTCCTGCGCGGCACCGGACGCGGCCACCGCCGCAGCCTCCTGACCGACCGGCACGGCACGATCACCCTCCTCGGCACCCCGCTCGTCCTCGGCGGCAACGCGCTGGCCCGCGCCATCGCCCGCGTCCTGCCGGACCTGCCGCCCGTCCTGCCGCCCGCCCCGCCCACCGGCGGCGTGACGGTGCGCCCGGAGCGCGCGTTCGCCGAGCTGGACGAGGACGAGGAGGCCGTCGCCCTCGCCGGTGAGGACGCCGAGGAGACCTGGGCCGCCCCGGCCGGCGCCGGCACCCGCCCCCCGGCCGCCGAGCGCGACGACGCGTACGAGGAGGAGCGCGAGGAAGCGCCCGCACGCGAGGCCGCGCCCGAGGAGTACGGCGAAGAAGCCCGCGAGGAGGAACGGAAGGCCGGGTCCGCCGCCCGCCGCCGGCGTACCCGCAAGCCCGCCGGAACCCCCGCCGCGCCGTCCCCCCGCACCTCCCCCACCCCCCGTCCCTGACCCCACCGACCCCCGGTTGGACCGCCTGTGAAGCTCACGATCACCACCGCGGACGCGCAGGGCCGCCGCGCGGACCACCTGCTCGACCTGCCAGGAGACACCACGGCGGGCGAACTCGCCGCGGCACTCGACGGCACGCGGCTCTACCTCGGCGACCGCCTGCTGGAGTCCGACGAACCGCTCGGCACCGGCGGCGTCCGCGACGGCGCGCTGCTCGGCCTCGACGCGCCCGTGCACGACGCGCCCGGCGTCGACGGCTGGCGCCCGTCCCCGCACGACCCCGTCCTGCTGGAGCTGCGCCATGTGTCAGGACCCGGCGCCGGCGGGTTGTGGCGCCTCGGCCCCGGCACCTACGAGGTGGGCACCGACCGCGGCTGCGTCATACGCCTGCCCGACACGGGCACGGACCCCGCCGCCGAGTGGGACGACGAGGGCGTGCCCACCAGCGGCACCTGGGTCACCGTGCACGCCGACGGCAGCGCGAGCCTCCGCCTCCCCCGGGGCGCCGACCCCGAACGGTGCGGCCTGCGCAGCCTCACCCCGCCGCCGCCCGTCGACCCGGAGACCGGCACCCCCCTGACCGACGAGGAGCCGGCCGGGAAGGAGGACGGCGGCCCCGGCGGCCACAGCGCAGAGCCCGCCCCGCCGGGACCCGACGGCGCGCCCGCCCTCCCGCCGCTGCCGCGGCCCGGCGAACTGCTGCCGCCCACCGACGGGTCGGAGGACTGGCCGCTGTACGCCGACCTGGCGCTCGGCGACCACCTCCTGCGCCTGTGCCCGCCGTACGTGCCCGACGCCGCCGTCAAGCTGTCCGCCGACGGCCTCACCGTCGAGTACAGCCGGCCGCCCCGGATCACCCCGCACCTCGACGCCGAGAACATCAACCTGCCCGGGCCGCCCAACCCGCCGAGCCGCAGGCCGTTCCCGTTCATGCTCATGATGTCGCCCCTGATCATGGGCCTCACCATGATGGTGCTGATCCGGTCGCTCTACTTCTTCGTCCTGATCTTCTTCACCCCGATCATGGCGGTCGGCAACTGGCTCACCGGCCGCCGCGCCAACCGCAAGCAGCACGAGGAAGCGGTCCGCCGTTTCCGGCTGCGCCGCTCCGCGCTCGAACTGGAGATGCGCCGCGCCACCGTCGAGGAGCGCCTCCAGCGCAACGAGGCGTCGCCCGACCCCGCCGCCGTCCGCCTCACCGCCCTCGGCCCCGGCCACCAGCTGTGGGAACGCCGCCGCCACCACGCGGACTACCTGACCCTCCGCGTCGGCACCATCGCCCGCGCGTCCCTGAAGAGCATCAACGACGGTGTGCGGGACAGCAACCACCGCTCCGTCCACTGGCGGCTCGCCGACGTGCCCCTCAGCGTGGACATGCCGCAGATGGGCGTCGTCGGCATCACCGGCACGCCCGGCTCGGCCCGCGCCCTGGCCCGCTGGCACGTCATCCAGTCCGCCGTCCTCCAGAGCCCCCGCGACCTGCGGATCGTCGTCCTCACCGACGAGAAGCACGCCGACGACTGGGCGTGGGTCCGCTGGCTGCCGCACCTGCGGTCCGGCCGCCCCGGCGCGTCGGTCGTCGCCATCGGCAACGACTCCGAGACCACCGCCCAGCGCGTCAGCGAGCTGTACGCCGAGATCCAGGCGCGGACCGAGGCGGCACAGTCCCGGGACGGCCGCGCCGCGATGGGCGGCATGGCCGACATCCTCGTCGTCCTCGACGGCGCCTGGCGCCTGCGGGAAGTGCCGGGCGTCGTGCCCGTCCTCACACAGGGTCCTTCCGTCCGCATCTTCAGCCTGTGCCTCGACGAGCGCGAGCACTCGCTGCCCGAGGAGTGCACCGCCGTCCTCACCGCCGACGGCAACCGGCTGTCGCTGCGCAGCTCCCACGTCCGCACCGTCACGGACATCCGCACCGACCTGGTGGACCCGGCCTGGTGCGAGGAGGTCGCCCGCGCGCTCACGCCGATCCGCGACGTCACCGTCGAGGGCGACGCCGGCATGCCGTCCGAGGTCAGGCTGCTCCCGCTGCTCGGCCAGGAGCCGCCGGACCCGCGGGCGCTGATCGCCCGCTGGCAGAAGCATCCGGCCTCCACCGCGTTCATCATCGGCTCGGGCTTCGAGGGCAACACCGTCCTCGACCTCACCCAGCACGGCCCGCACGGCCTCATCGCCGGCACCACGGGCTCCGGCAAGTCGGAGCTCCTCCAGACCCTGATCGCGTCCCTCGCCGTCATGAACCGGCCGGACGAGCTGACGTTCGTCCTCGTCGACTACAAGGGCGGCAGCGCGTTCAGCGAGTGCCAGGAACTCCCGCACACGCTCGGCATGATCACCGACCTCGACGGCCACCTCGTGCAGCGCGCCCTGGCGTCACTCAACGCCGAACTGCGCCGCCGCGAGGAGGTGCTCGCCGAGGTCGGCGTCAAGGACCACCGCGAGTACCGCGCCAAACGCTCCCGCGACCCCGAACTCCCGCCGCTGCCGCGCCTGATCCTCGTCATCGACGAGTTCGCCACCCTCGTGCGGGAACTCCCCGCGTTCGTCCCGGGCCTCATCAGCCTCGCCCAGCGCGGACGTTCACTCGGCCTGCACCTCATCCTGGCCACGCAGCGCCCCGCCGGATCGGTCAGCAACGACATCCGCGCCAACACCAACCTGCGCATCGCGCTGCGCGTCACCGACTCCACCGAGAGCCAGGACGTCATCAACACGCCGGCCGCCGCCGGCATCTCGCCCGCCACACCGGGCCGCGCCCTCATCCGGCGCGGCGACGGGCCGCCCATACCGTTCCAGACCGCCTACGTCGGCGCCGAGCGGGCCCTCCCCGAGAGCGACGACACGGAAGCCGTGAAGACCCTGGCGCCGCGCGTCATACGCCGCGCGGAACTGGAGTGGCAGACCCTCGGCCGGCCCGCGAACCTGCCCGTCCACGACGACGGAGCGGAGGCCGACGACGACGCGGAGCCCACGGTCGCCCAGGACCCGCCGACCGACCTCAGCGTCCTCGTGGAGGCCCTGCGCGCGGCGGCGGACGCCCTGCCGGACTTCACGCCGCAGCCCCGGCCCTGGCTGCCGCCGATGCCGTCGCACCTGACGATGCCCCCGCCCCCGAGGGCTCCAAGCCGGGCGGCGCGCGGCTGCGGGAGATCCCGTTCGCCTACTACGACCTGCCCAGCAGGCAGGCCCAGATCCCGGGCAACGTGAACCTGAACAACTTCGGCCACCTCTACATCATCGGCGCGCCCCGGTCGGGCCGTACGCAGACGCTGCGGACGCTCGCCGGCTCCGTCGGCATGTACCTCACGACCGAGCAGGTCCACATCTACGGCCTGGACGCCGCGGGCGGCGGCCTGTCCGTCGTCGAGGAGCTGCCGCACTGCGGCGCCGTCGTCTCCCGGCACGACCCGGAGCGCATCGACCGGCTCATCCGCCGCCTCATCGCCGACCTGAACCGCAGGCAGGCGCTGATCGCCGAGCACGACGTCAACTCCCTGACCGAGCTGCGTCTGAAGCTGCCGCGCGGCGAACGCCCCGCGCACCTGCTCGTCCTGATCGACGGCTGGGACGCGCTGTACGACACGATCGAGAAGTACGACGGCGGCCGCCTCAACGAGGAACTGTTCCGCCTGCTGCGCGAGGGCGCCACCGCCGGTGTCCACGTCGTCGCCACCTCGGAGCGCATGCTGCTGGGCACCCGCGCCGGCCAGCACAACGACCAGCGGCTCCTCCTGCGCCAGTCCGACCGCATGGACTTCGCCGTCGTCGGCGTCGACCGCAAGAACGTGCCGGACAACCTCCCCGCCGGCCGCGGCTGGTTCGCGCCGGGCGGCATCGAGACGCAGATCCTGCAGCTCCCGGTGCCGGAGTCGTCGAAGAACGGCGACCAGGCCGACGCGCTGCGGGCCATCGGGCGGGAGGCCAGGGCCAGGGACGCCGCGATCGACGACGCGCGGCGGCCGTTCCCCGTCGGCGTCCTCCCCGGCGCCGTCGCCTTCCAGGACGTCATGGACGGCCTGCCCGACGGGGAGAAGCGTCCCCTGCGCGCGCTGGTCGGCCTCGGCGGCGACGACATCGCCCCGATGTTCCACGACTTCGCGCACGCGTCGCCGACCTACCTGGTCGTCGGACCGCCGCGCTCGGGACGCTCCACGGCACTGGCCGGGATGTGCGTGTCGCTGCTGATGGGCGGCACGTCGCTGCTCGTCCTCACGCCGCGCGACTCGCCCCTGCGGCAGCTCGCCCAGCACGGCCTGGCGCGGGTCTTCGGCGGCGACCCGACGGCCGACCAGATCGAGAAGGCGCTGGAGGACATGGCGGGCAAGCCGGTCGTCGTGGTCGTGGACGACTGCGACCTGCTCGCGTCCGGCGGGGCCGACCGCGCGCTGCGGCGGGTCATCACCTCGGGACAGGAGCGGAACCAGGCAGTCCTCGCGGCCGGGCCGGCCGAGGGCCTGTCGACGATGGGCTGGCACGGTCTGATGCGGCGGGGCCGCAGCGGTGTGCTGCTCGGTCCCCGCAGCATCGTCGAGGGCGAACTGATCGGCGCGCGCATCGGCGCCCAGCACCTGCGCCCGCTGACGATCCCGGGCCGCGGCTGGACCGGCGACGGCACGGGCCGCGCCCTGGCCGTCCAGGTCCCGCTGGCGGTCCTGCAGTAGAAAGCCGTGGTGCCGACCCGGCCGGGTCGGCACCACGGCTCCTCAGACCGCGAGGAGGCGGACGATGGTGATCGTGAGGACGGATCCGCTGACGTAGTAGCGGATGATGATGCCCTCGACAGTGGCGTCCCGGCGATCGCGGTCACCGTGGACCTGGGATGAGCCATGGCCGTACGGATCCCGGGCGACCGTGCGGCCGAGTGTCCTCTCGAACGCGGAGCGACGCCGCTGGGGAACCGCCGCGAGTTGCTTCTCCGCGACAGGGTCGTACGCGATGCGGTAGGTCATGCGGCCCCGGCCTGTCGGTCGTGCTCCTGACGGGCGAGAGCATCGAGGTCCTGTCGCAGGCCGGGGTCCTCCGCCTCCAGGAGCTCCATGATCCAGGAACGCATCACGGCGTGGATGTCGTGGACCCCGGCGGTTTCGACGGCCTCGGTGAACTCGTCCCGCCGCTCCGGGGGAAGCGCCTCCCGGATGCCCCGGATCGTGGCGGGAAGCGTGATCTCACGCCCGTCCCCGGTGATGGTACGCAGGGGCTCGGCACTCATCGGGTTCCTCCTCGGGATGGCTGGGGGTCACGCTAGCGGGGCGGTGCGGGAAGGGGTCCCGCCGTGGCGGGAATACACCCGTCCGTGCGACGCGCCGGGGTACCCGGCGTCAGCTCACGGCCTGCTTGACGAGGGCGGAGATGCGGTCCTCGTCGGCGGCGGTCAGCTCCTCCTTCAGCGCGAACGCGACCGGCCACATGGCGCCGTCGTCCAGCGCCGCCTGGTCGCTGAAGCCGAGGGTGGCGTACCGCGTCTTGAACTTCCCCGCGTTCTGGAAGTGGCAGACGACCTTGCCGTCCCTGGCGTACGCCGGCATCCCGTACCAGAGCTTCGGCGTCAGCCCGGGGGCGGCGGCCCTGATGATCGCGTGGACGCGCTCGGCGAGGGCGCGGTCCCCGTCCGGCATCTCGGCGATCTTCGCCAGCACCTCGCTCTCCGTGTCGGCCTTCGCCTTGCGGGAACGGCCGCGGGTGCTCTTCAGCTCCTTCGCGCGGTCCTTCATCGCCTCCCGCTCCTCGGCGGTGAAACCGTCGTACTTCTCGGCGGACGACTCGGTGCTGCTCATGGTGCTTCCTCCTGTGGTGCGGTGGCCGGGACGCCGTTCCCCCGACGTACGCGGGGGTCCCGTGGCGGGGCTTCTCTATTCCTGACCGGCCGCGGCAGGCCGGTAGGCGGCGGGCGGCACGCCCACCAGGTCGGTGAAACGGGGATCGAAGACGCCGGGCGCCGGGCACCCGACGGCGGAGCGGACCTCGGCGACCCCGAGGCCGCAGCGGTCGAGCAGGACGGTCGCGCGCTCGACGCGGCGGGCCATCAGGTACGCGTACGGCGACGACCCGTAGGCGGCGCGGAACGCGTGACCGAGGTGCCGGGCCGGCAGGTCCGCGCCGCGGGCCAGCGCCTCGACGTCCAGCGGCCGGGCGTACTCGCGGTCGATCCGGTCGCGGACGCGGCGCAGCCGCGCGAAGTCGCTCAGGCGCCGCGCCTCGGCGCGTGCGCGTCCCCAGCCGGGAAGGCACATGGCGGGACTCCTCCAGTCATGCGTACCGGCGGGCGGTTCAGCGGACTTCCTGGATGCGGACGAGGTTGCCCGCCGGGTCGCGGAACGCGCAGTCCCGGACGCCGTACGGCTGCTGGGTCGGCTCCTGGACGACCTCGGTGTCGCCCGCCTGGATCCTCTCGAACACGGCGTCGAGGTCGGCGGTGGCGAGGAGGATCCACCCGTAGGTGCCCTTGGCCATCATCTCGGCGATGGTGCGGCGCTCGTCCTCGGTGATGCCCGGGTCCACGGCGGGCGGCGCGAGGAGGATCGACGTGCCGGGCTGCCCGGCGGGGCCGACCGTGATCCAGCGCATCCGGCCCTGGCCGACGTCGTTCCTGACCTCGAAGCCGAGCACGTCGCGGTAGAAGGCGAGGGACTCGTCCGGGTCGTCGTGCGGGAGAACGGTCGTGTGAATCGTGAGGTCCATGACGACAAGGCTAGGGACGGCCCGGCGGGCGTGCTTCTCGATTCCTGACCGATGGGGGGCGCGGTCTCGGGGTGGACGGTCGGGGTCGGGCCGGGGGTCGTTCAGGGGCGTGCCGGGGGCCGTCCCCGATGATCCCCGCCGTCCGCGCGGCGAGTCTTGACACATGCGGATCACACAGAGGCTCCACCACCGGGGCATGTCCGTGCCGGCTGTCGTGGCGTCGGCGCTGCTGCTGGCGTACGGCGGGCTCAGGTACGTGGACGGGCTGGACGGGGACCACGGCCCCGGCCTCGCGTGGAACATCGGGCACGCGCTGTTCTTCGTCGCGCTCTGCCTGTTCGGGGTGGTCGCGGTGCGGGCACGGGCGGCGCTGCGGTCGGGACCGGCCCGCTCGACGCTGGCCGCCGAGGCGATGGGCGCGACGCTCGTCGGCCTCTGCGGGTTCCTCTGGGTGACGCTCGGGGACCTGTTCCCCGCGCTGGACGACGCCGCCGCGCTGCCGGATCCGCTCTACGCGCTCTGCCCGCCGCTGTTCCAGTTCGGGCTGCTCGTACTCTTCATCCTGCTGTCCCGGAAGGGGCTGGTCCCCTGGTGGACGCCGGTGCTGGTGTTCGCCGGCTTCACGGCCATCGGGGCGAACCTGGACCTGCTGCCGGCCGGCGCGGTCCTCATCCTGGCCGGGCTCCTGCCCCTGACGCGCCGCCGCCCGGCCCTGGCCTGACCGGACGCCGGAGGCCCCGGTACCGAGGGGTACCGGGGCGGCGGCGCACGCGGGGGAGGGTCACCTGTCGCGGGAGCACAGCGCTGTGTCCACGGCGGTCATCAGGTCGCCGCGGGTCGTCGCGTCGGCCGCCAGGGTCGTCGTGTAGACGGTGACGGTCCCGCGCCCGGACGACGCCCGGCCGCCGGCAACGGAGTCGCCCGGCAGGTCACCGCCGTGCCCCCAGTACGTGCCGCCGCAGCTCAGCTCGTAGCCGGTGAGGCCGTAGCCGTAGCGGGTGCCCTCGGGGTACATCTCGGCCTCGCCGACCGCGGTCGTGTCGTGCGTCATCAGCAGGACGGCGCCGCGCGGCAGCAGCTCACCCTCGAACAGCGCGTCCCAGAACGTGTTGAGGTCCTCCGGGGTGGAGACCAGGCCGCCGGACGCGCCGAACTCGTAGCCGGGCAGCTCGGTGATGTCGGTGACGCCCGCCTCGGGGTCGGCGGGGCTGATGCCGTAGTTCCGCGCGTGGGGGCCGCGCAGCTCCAGTTCGCCGGCCTCGGGCCAGTAGGTGTCGTCCAGGTCGAGCGGGTTCAGGATGGTGTCCTCGATGTAGGTGCGGAAGTCCTCACCGGTCACCCGGTCGATGATCATGCCGAGGACGAGGTAGTTGGTGTTGGAGTACGCCCAGTCCGTGCCCGGCTCGAACAGCGGCTCCTGCGACAGGGCCAGCGCCAGGTGCTCCTCCGGCGCGGTGCCGGTGGCGGTCCAGTCCATGAGGTTCACGTACTCCGGCAGGCCGCTGGTCTGCATCAGGAGCTGCCGCACGGTGATGGTGGAACCGGCGAGCTGCGGCACGTACCGGGCGGCGGTGTCGGCGAGGCTCAGCTTCCCCTCCACGACCAGCCGCATGACGGCGACCGACGTGAACGACTTGCTGTTGCTCGCGATCCGCACCTGGCCGTCGGCCCCGGGCATCGGCCGGTCGCTGCCCAGCTCCGACGTGCCGGCGGTCCATGTGCGCGACCCGTCGTACGCGAGCGCGCCCGGCACGCCGTCCTCGTCGACCAGGACGTCCAGCGCCTCCTGCACCTCGTCCGTACGGTGGTCCCCGCGCCCGCCGTGCGCGGCGGCGGCCGGAACGGTGGCACCGACGACGGCGGCGGCGAGGAGGACGGCGGCGGTGAGGCGACGGCGCATCATGTGGGGCTCCTGGTGGGGATGTTCTCGATCAGGTGTCTTAAGCATCGCGTCCACCGCGGCGCCGGACACTGGCCGTGCCACCCCGACTGGGGGGTGTACCTGCCGACACCCCCACCGGCCGCCCAGATCTCCGATGCCGTAGCGCCGGGTGGGGACCCCGTCCCGTTTTTGCGGTTCTGTCGTCGTGTCGGACGAACGGGAGCATGCCGCCAGTGCTGCGGCAGCGGGTCACTATGGGGGCGGATGACCCGGAGCAGGGAGGTGCATGGTGATCAAGTGCGTCGCGCTGGACATCGGCGAGACGGTGACCCGGGACGACCGGTACTGGGCTTCGTGGGCCGATTGGTTCGGCGTGCCGAGGCATACCCTGTCCGCCCTGGTCGGTGCGGTGGTGGCCCAGGGGCGGGACAACGCCGACGCCATCCGCATGCTGCGGCCGGGGGTCGATCCGGCGGCCGAGTACGCCGCGCGCGAAGCGGCCGGTCGTGGTGAGTTCCTGGACGAGACCGACCTGTACGAGGACGTGCGCCCCGCCCTCACCGCGCTGAGGGAGCGGGGATTGCGGGTCGTCCTGGCGGGCAACCAGACGGCACGGGCTGGTGCGTTGCTTCGCGGCCTGGCTCTGCCGGTGGACGCCCTTGCGGTGTCGGACGAGTGGGGCGTCGCCAAGCCGTCGCCGGAGTTCTTCACCCGGGTGACCGAGCTGGCCATGGCGCGGCCCGAGGAGATCGTCTACGTGGGCGATCACCCGGCGAACGACGTCTTCCCGGCTCACGCCGCCGGGCTCCGGACCGCACACATCCGGCGGGGGCCATGGGGACACCTGTGGGCGGGCGATCCGGAAGTACGCTCCACGGCCGACTGGTCCATCGGCAGCTTGCACGAACTACAGGATCTGACTGCCTAACGAAAGGGAACTCCAGCATGTGATCGCCTCGGTACTGTTCGGAGTATTCGCACCGAACGGGAGACAGTATGCCCGCGCACTCCGCGTCGGAAGTCGGCCGACGCATCGCCTACTACCGGCGGATCTCACGTCTGACGCAGAAGCAGCTAGCCGAAGCCGCTGGGCTCGGCGCCGGCACATTGCAGAAGATCGAGCGAGGCGCCCGAGGAGCCTCCGATGCCGTGCTGGAGGCCATTGCCGATGCGCTCGGCGTCAACGTCGAGCGTTTGCACCGAGACCGGGACCGAGCGGCAGGGCGCATACAGGAGGCGATGCCCCACCTGCGGGGCCTCCTTGCTGCCTACGACGATCCCGATGATGGCCCGGTACGTGAACTGTGCGTTCTTCGGGATGCTGTCGCGGAAGCAGTTCAGCAGAGGCTCGCAGCGCAATACGTGCGGATCATGCGGAGCGGCCCCGACCTGCTGGCGGAACTGCTCAGGGCGCTTGCTGTGGTTCCCGCACGTGACCGAGCGGAAGTAGCTCAGTTGCTTGTGGGCGCGAGTCGAGCGGTCGATGCTGCTGCATACAAGTACGGGGCCATGGATATGTCCGCTCGGCTGGTGGACCTGATGCGCTGGGTGGCTCCCCAGACCCATGATCCGGTCACGGCCAGCACGGTGGCATACGTGCGGACGGAGGTGTACTTCGCGAGTCGGGCGCATGCCGCTGGCCTTCGCTCATTGGAACGAGCGATCGATGCCTCACCGTCACCTGGCGATGCGAGAGCTGCCGCTGCCCGTGGAGCGTTGCACATGCGCGCTGCAGTCATCGCAGGTCGGGCGGGTGACAGTGATGCGGCGACCCAGCACATGGATCAAGCGTTCAAACTTGCCGCGCGTGTTCCCGAGAGCGTTTACGACGGCACTGCGTTTGGGCCGGACTCTGTACGGATCCACGAGGTGTCCCTGTCGGTCGCCCTCGGCGGCGTGCACCTAAAGCGCGCGCTGGACATCGGCCGCGAGTGGGCACCCTCCCGCGAGTTGACTGCGGAGCGCCGGTCCTCGTTCTACATCGAGTTGGCGCGCGCTCAGCTATGGGCAGGCCGACCAGACAGTGCCTTCAGGTCGCTTGAGGAGGCCCGTCAAATCGCTCCACAGCACACGCGGGAGCACCGCTGGGTCCGTGAGGACATCGGGACGCTCCGACGGCTGCGCAGAACGAATGCTGAAAGCCTCTCCAAGTATGCCGAGTGGTGCGCAGCCGTCTGATAGGCGACTGACCCTCTGTGGGTCACTTCCGCCGTCTTCGGAGGGGCAGCATCTGCTCACTGAAGGACCAGCGGAGAGGGTCCGGATATGGCTCCTCCGTAGTCTGCGGCACTCACTTGGAGACTTCGTATGTTCGAGCCGTTTCAGCTACCCGCTCCCGAGCCCGCGCCGGTGCGGGAGGAGAATCCTCGGATCACCGTCATCACCGGGTTGGAGGGGCCGTTCGTGCCCGGGGCCGGGTGGAGTGCGGTGCGTGAGGAGTGTCCTGATGGTGCGGGTGAGGACGCGTGAGCGCGCAGCGTCGGTGCTGTTCGTGCGGTGTCACCGGTGACGGGATGACCGCCATCTCCCTCATCCCGGCCGAGTCCGCCGCCGCGTGGTCGCAGTACGCGTGTCGTGGCTGTCTGGTCCGCGGGCGCCTCATTCCCGTGCTCCACCACCCGGCGACGAGCTGGGGTGAGCCGCACCAGTGGCCGCGCGCCGTGCCGGACGAACTGGTCGAGCGGCTCGCGGACGTGGCGCCCGGCATCGCGCTCGGTGCGGTCGTGACACGGCTCTTCCGTGCCGTACGGGCCGGCGCGGCGCACGCCGTGACCGCCGCCGTGGACGAACTGCGGGTCGTCGGCTACCGGTTGTCCACGCGGTGCATGTACTGCGAGACGGCGGAGGGACCGCTGACCGTCGTCGCGGTGCGTGAGGCGGCGGCCGGTCCCGGGCACGGGTTCCACGCCTGCCGTCCGTGCCTGGTCGGGCAGCGGCTCATGCCGTTCACCGTCCAGCCATCCGGCGGCGCGGGAGAACTGCGCTACTGGCCGGACGCCGTCCCCGACAGCCTCGTGCGGCGGCTCGCCGAGCTGGGTGACGACCACCTGGCCGACCTTCAGCCCGTCGTCGAGCGGATGTGGCCGGCCGTCGCGATCGCCGCCGGGCGCACGGCCGGTGATCTGCAACGGGACGCGGCCCGCGCCGTCGTCGCCGACGCCGTGGACGTGCTGCGCGCCGCCGTCCGTGACGTGGTGCCGGACGGCGGACGGTGACGGCCGCCCTGCTGGTCCTCGGCATCGCGGCGGGCGCGCTCGCCGCGTGGGCCGGTTCGCTGCTCCACATCGCCCGGACCGTCGCACGGGCACTGGACCGCGACGGCCCGCGCCCCTGAACGGCGGCGCCCCCGCCGGCCATGGGCAGGGGCGCCGTCCATGCCCCGTCGGGGGCACTGGGGTCACTTGATGTCGATCACCCTGTCGTGGTTCTCGTTCCACGTCACGTCGGAGCCGATGGTGCCGCCGGGCGGTGAGTACAGCGGAGTCTCCCCCTCGACCGGCTGGTACTCCGGGTCCGGCCCGAGATCGTAGCCGCCCTCACCGTCGAGGCCCTCCAGAGCGGCCTGCGCCGACGCCAGGTCGTTGAACTCGAAGGCGTGCTTGACGTTCTCGAAGGTGTTGGCGTAGCTCTGCAGGTTCGCGGCCGCCGAGTGCAGCGACATGCTGAACTGTTCATACACCGTCTTCAGCGCGGGCGAGGCCTGTTCGAGGTACAGGCCATTGTCGAGCAGCATGTCGACCTTCGCCACAAGCCGGTAGATCTCGGGAATCATCATCTCGGACTGCGAGACCAGAACGGTGCAGCAGTCGGCTATCCCCTCGTAGTTGAGGCGGATGTTGCCCGACGAGCCGTCACCGCTCCAGGGCGTGAGTTTTTGAGTTTCGTCCGGCATGAACTCTCCTGGTGGATCCGTCGCGGGGGAGGCGGGGTATTACTGGCCCGGGTTGAGCATCGCCTGCGCGTACTCGTGGTCGAGCTGCAACAGGTTGTCCTTGATCATGACGAACTGGTTCGCGTAATCGTGGACCGCGTCGACGAGCTCCGTCAGGCTGGCGCTGAACTTGGTGAACGTGTCCCTCAGAACGGCCTCGGTCTCCGGCAGCTGCAGATCCGTGCCCAGCGTCCCCTGGACCTTCATGTTGCACGTGTCGACGCAGGGCGAGAGCACGTCCGTGGCACTGTTCCTCATCACCTGTGCCGCGTCTTCGACCTCCGAGGCGATGACCTCGATGTTCACGCCGCGCGATCCGCTGCCGGGCCGGAGCACCTGCTGGCCGTCGTCCGCGAGTACCTGCTGGGTTACGTCTTCGGGCATGAACTACGCGCCTCCTTGCGTGGTGGTTGTGATGCCGGGTTCAGAGCTTGTCGTTGCTGTAGTTGTGCGGCTCGTCGTCTTCGCCGTCGTCGTCGGAGTCGCCGACCTCGACCCACTCCGCGTCGGGTCCGTCCCGGGTGTACTCGGTGACCTCGACCTCCTCCTCGCCGTCGTCGTTCGTGCTCGTGACCGTGCTGGTCCACGTGCCCGCGCCGGGGTTCTCGGAGTCGGAGTCGTTGATCACGTACTCGTCGACGGTCACGGTGCCGTCGGCCGACGTGTTGGTGACAGTGTGGTCGCGCTGGTCCCACGTGTTGTCGGCGCCGGGGACGTTCGAGCTGTTCTCGCCGGCGACGTCCTGTTCCGCGACGATCGAGGGCGGCCCGTCGTACTCCGTCGTCGTGGTGTACGTCTGGCCGGTGTGGCTCGTGAAGTCCGACTGCTCCGCGATGATGTTGTAGTCGTCGTCGTACTCGACCGTCGTCGTCACCGTATTGCCCAGGGCGTCGGTGAGCGTCAGCTCGTTCGGTGGCGCGTCGGCCGGCTTCTCGGGTTCCTCACCCGGCTGCGGCGGCACCCGGTCGTTGATGCCGTTGAGATTGTCGATGTCGGACTGCAGATCCAGCTCGTACGCTCCGCACCACTCGGGCGCGTCCTCCGCCGAGCACACCGTGCCGATGTCCTGGTCGGGGTGCGCCGCCATGTAGTCGGCGGCGCCGATGTCCTCCAGGTAGGCGTTCCAGTTGTCGTTCTTCGTCACCCAGTCGTCGTACGCCTGCTGCTCACCGACCCACTGGTCGATCTTCATCTTCGCCAGGGTCGACAGCATGGTGGCGGCGATGGCGCCGTCCTGCTCGTACATGACCCGGGCCAGGCCCTCGTAGGAATCCCCGAAGTCGTTCAGGCCCTTCACGCCGTCCTCGACCCGGGCTTTGGACCGGTTGAAGAAGAAACGGAACCAGTGGCCGAGATTCTCGTCGCCGAAGATCCTGGTGTGCTCGTCGTCGTCCAGGTCGCCGAAGGTCGCCCACTCGCCGTCCATGCCGCCCGTCTTGGCGTCCTCGGCCAAGTCGTGCATGAAGCTCGCGAGGTCGAACAGCAGATCGTAGTTGACGGCGAAGCGCTCCGTCGTGATCGCCTCTTCGCTATCGGCCACTCCACGCCTCCCTGACGCGCCCGGTCCGGCTGCCTCCGCATGGTCCCTCACCTCTACTACGCGCCACCGGCCGATACGGTTCACCGGCCGCACCGGAACTTCCGCGAACAATCCGGCGGTGGTTGAACCTTCCGTGCCTCCCGCGCGTGGAATGGGCGGAGGATCATGCCGGAGCGAGGAAGGGAGGTGCCCGGCGATGTCGCGTGACGGGGACTGGGACCCTCTCGGCCTGGACCGTGACCCCACGCCCGGCGATCCCGAACGGCTGCGGGAACTCATGGCGTCCCAGTGGCAGCTCCTCCGCGTCGCCCAGAACATCGACGACCGCCTCGGCGAGCTGCTGAGCGACGACAGTTCGCAGTTCGTGGGCGAGACCGCCAACGCGATGCGCGAGACGATCGACAAGCGGCTGCGCGACTTCGTCAAGACTTTCCGCGAAGCCCACGAGGCGGTGCACGAGGGACTTTCGGTCTACGTCGACGCCGTGGAGAAGGCGCAGCTCGACGCCGACGCGGCGCTCACCGCCGTCCAGGGTCTCGAGGAGGACGACCCGGAGATCGAGACGCAGAAGGCCAAGGCCGAGGCCGCCGCGGACTCGCTGAGGGCCGCCGCCGACACGATGGCCAAGGTTTTCGAGGACGCCTCGTTCGCCATCTCGTCGCCGGTCGACGAGTGCGCCGAGTTCTGGAAGACGTTCATGTGGCTGTCGATCGCCCTCATGGGCCTCGGCCTCATCTTCGGCGGCCCGATCGCCATCGCCGGTCTCCTGGCCAACGCCGTGATGTTCGTCCACGAACTCATCGAGTTCGCCCACGGCAGGGGCAACGCCGGCACGCTCATCCTCTCCCTCCTCGGCATGCTCATCCCGACCACCCGCGGCATCCCGATCAGGAGCCTCGGCAACTGGGCCGCCAACTCGATCAAGTCCGCGATCGCCTCCGCCACGGCGGGTGCGAAGTCCGGCCTGGAGGCCCTCAAGACCCTCACCTTCACGCAGCTCATGACGAACATCGGCAGGGGCGCGCTCGGCGCAGGGGTCTCCACCGTCAACTTCGCCACCGGTGTCTTGAAGACGGGCGTCAACGCCGCAGTCGTCAGCAAGGGTGCGCTCGGCGCGGTATGGGCGGACGGCGGCGTCATGGGGCTCGCCGGCTTCACGCTCGGCTACGTCCCGGCCGCGGCCATCGGCCGGGCACTCAGAGGTGCCTGGAACCTCATGGGCGGCTCCAAGGGCTTCATCGGCCAGATGACCCACTACGCGGGTCAGCACTTCAGGGGCTGGGGGCCGCTGGCCCTCGTACTGCCCCTGAACGTGCAGGAGATCGCCGTCATCACCTCCTTCAGGAGCGCGATGAGCGCCCTGCGGATGGGCGTGTGGAACCGCGGCGTGCTCAACCAGTTCCGCGCGGGCGCCATCTTCGAACGAGGCGTCCCGGTCGACATCCGCGCCTTCAAGACGATCAACGGCGTATCGGGCCTGAAGGCGTCCAGGTTCAACCGGTACCAGCCGGCCGCGTACAAGACCCCGGAAGCGATCGGCTCCATCGGGCACCTGTTCCTGCCGCACTTCCGGAAGATGGTCGGCGGCCCCCCCGCTTTCGTGCTGGCCGGTCTGACGGGGGACGGCGGCACCGGCGCCGCCTCGGCGGCGGTACACGGGCTGACGCCGTCCGGCCTCGGCTCGACGCCGCCGTCCCAGGTGCCGGTCATCGAGGTGCAGTTCGCGGACCTGCCGTTCCGCGCCGGCTTCACCGACACCTCCCTCGCCGCCGCCGTGACGCGCCTCAGCCCGGACGACCTCGGCAACCTCGGTGCCCACGCCGCCCTGCAATCCGTGCCGTCGCCCACGGTCGTCGCCCACATGCCCGCCGGGAACGGCCAGACCACCGCCGTCGCGTTGCCGGTGCTGCCCTCGGGCTCCCACGCGGAGCTCGGCGGTTCATTCATGTCGCCCGCCGTCGGCCAGCAGGTCACCGCCACGATCGACGCGCAGGGGTTCGCCCCGATCACCGTCGTCAGGACGGGCGACGAGATCCAGATCGTGACGTCGGGCGGCAGGAGCTTCGACGTCTCCGTGGCCGGCATGCCGGTCCTCGGCGAGATCTCGACCGTCCACCTGTCCAAGCTGCCCGAGATCCCGACCGCCAAGGTGGCCGCCGACACGGTCGCCCTGGACGTCAATCTGGGGAAGGGGCCGACGCTGCGGATGCTGTTCTCCGAGAACAGCGTCGCCCTCGGCAAGGCGCCCGCCACGCTCGACGCCATCGGCGCGTTCCGCGCGTCGACCGCGGACCTGCCGACGTACCGGGAGGCCGTCCGGGAGGGGCTGCTCAACCACGCGCCGCCGGTCAGTCCCGCGAGCAGGACCGGGGACTACCTGAACACCGGTGTCCGCGACGTCCTCAGCGTCACGTCGACGTCCGCCAACCGGATGGAGATCAACACCGGGGACTCCGCCCTCGCCATCACGCTCGGCCCGGGCTACACGCACGGCGTCGACATGTCGACGGTCGGGTCGGGGAACAACGTCGCCCAGCACGGTCGCGGCACGGGCGCGGTCCCCGACTGGGCCGGCGCCACCAGCTACCGGGGCGACATCAACCTGCGCATCGCCGGAGTCGAGCCGATGAAGATCGGCACGATCGGCAGCAACTTCCCGCGCCCCCCGGCGGTCGAGACGTCCCTGACGGACGCCGTGCGGGCCAACGAACTCAACCCCGTCACCGCCCCGGCCAAGAACCCGCTGGGACCCGTGCAGCCCGGCGAGACCTCGCCCCCGCCCCTGCGGCCCGAGGGCGAGGGCACGCCCCCGGCCCACAAGGCGGACGCCCTGCGCACCCCGGCGCCCCCCGCACTGGAAGCCGACCACCCGCTGTGGTCGTTCAACCCGGACCTGGCCGCCTGGAACGCCCTCGGCGCGCTCGGGGTGTCGCGCGGTGCCCCGCCCCCGGCCGGGGGCATGGCCCCTCCCCCGCCCCCCGCCGTGCAGCACAGCGGGACCCAGGCCGCTTCCACGGGCGGTACCCAGCACGCGGACACGCCCGACACCACACCCCCCGTCCTCGGCGCCGACCACCCGCTGTGGAGGATCAACCCGGACCTGGCCCTCTGGAACTTCCTCGACGTCGCCGGTCTGCAGCGCGGTGCCTTCCCCGCCGGACTGTCGCACGTGGACCCGTTCGCCACGCCGCAGACGGGCGGAACGCCGGCCCCCTCCCCGGCCGCTGCCCAGCACACGGCCGGGACACCGACGACGCCCGGCAGCGGGCACGTCCCCGCCCCGGGGGAACGGCCCTCGCCCCTCCCGGCCGGTGTCACCGCCTACGACGTGCCGGGCCTCGACGGTGTCCGGCTGGAGATCCGCACCGGAGCCGGCGGCGTCCCGGAGCGGGTGCGGATCGTCTCCGGGGCCGACCACGGGATCACCGGCGTCATCGACGGGGACTCCGTCCGCCTCACCGAGACGCTGGAGGGAGGCGTCACCCGCCACCTGACGTTCACCCCGGCCGCCGGCGGCGATCTGCCGGTCACGGCCGAACGCCATGTCCCCCTCGGCGGCACCGGGTTCGACGGCACACACCTCCGCTTCGACGAGAACGCCCCCGGCACGCCGCCCGTGCTGGTGCGCGGCGACGAGATCGTCGAGCACGGCGTCGTCCCCCTCCTGGGCCGGGGCCGCACGGCCACCGACGCGTTCCTCGTCCGGCCCGACAGCACGACCGTCGGCGTGTTCCGGAACGGAGCGCTCACAAACGACCCCGTCATGGCCGGCGACGGCCTCTTCGTCGTGCAGCACGGCTCCGTGGCGTCCACCTACATGGACGGCGGCAGGCTGGTCACCCGCCTGTTCGCACCGTCCGACGGTCCGCTGGCGGGCCACCGGGTGATCGTCCCCGAGGGCGGCTGGCCGCCCTCCGTTCCCGGGCGGGGCGGCCGTCCCGCGCCGGGCACGTCGGTCGTGCCGCTGGAGGGCGGCGGGCTGCTGGTCACCGTCCCCGGCGTGCGCGCGGTGCTCAGCGACGACGGCGCGGTCACGCACCCCGCGGTCGCGCTGCTCGACGCGAGCGGCGCCAGGACCGGGCACGTCGTGACCGTGCCGGGGAGCGGGCAGGGCAGCCCGGCGGTGTACGACCTGGCCACCGGCGCCCGGGTGCCCCACACCGTGCGGATCTCTCCGCGCGGTCAGGTCGTCGTGCACGACGGCACGACGATCACCTATCACGAGGCGGACGGCAGACTGCTCGGCTCCTCGACCGAGCTGGCGACCGTCCCGGGCGGCCTCACCCTCGTACGGCCCGTGGCCCGCGACCCGCAGGTATGGGACGCCGACGGCGTGCGGACCGACATCCCCGTGACGAGGGTGGACGACGGCGTGACCGTCGACCTGCCCGGCGGCACGAAGCTGCACGTGGACGACGCGGGCCGCGAGACACCCGCCCCGGCGTCGTCTGTGGGGTCGCAGTCGTTCACGGTGCAGGTGTTCACCGGTCTGGAGCCGGGTGAGTCGGTGGGGCTTGTTGGTCGTGGTGGTGAGCACATCACTGTGGTGGTGGCGGATGGGGGTGTGGTTGCGCAGCGTGGGGGTGAGTCGTTCGGGGATGAGGTGTGGGTTTCCGAGTCGGTGGTGACGGTTCGGGTCGGGGATGTGGTGTCGTTCTTCGGGCGGCGTGGTGGTACTGGGTCGTGGGTGTCGGATGTGCGGTTGCCGTCCGATGGTGTGCCGTCGGTGGTGGCGCCGGTGGGTGGGGGCACGTTCGTTTCGCGGTGGGACGGTGACGCCGGGACGCTGGTCACGCTGCCGAGTGGCCGGGGCGTGGTGGTGGGCGGCGGGGGTGTGGTGACGCATACCGCGCTGGCCGTGGTCGACACCGGTGACCTGTCGCGGACGGTGATCGTCCGGCCGGTGGGTGGTGGTGATGCGCTGCTGGTGCGGGAGGTGTCCGGGGAGCTGGTGTCGTCGGATGTCGCGCGGCTGGCGGATGGTTCGCATGTGGTGACCGTTGGCGGGGTCGACAGGCTGGTCGGTTCGGACGGCAGTGTGTTGGGTGTTCTTCAGCCGTTGCCGGGGAATGATGCGTGGCTTCTGGTTCCTGGTGGTGATGCGGCTGCGTATGCGGTGCATGTGGTGGACGGGCGGTGGGAGCGGTTCGGTGGTCCGCTGAGGGTGGATCTGGAGTCGCTGGGCACTGTGCATGCGCTGCCGGGGGGTGAGGCGTCGCTGTTCCGTTCCGGTGAGGGGGATCTTGCCTACGTCGTGCGGATGGAGGACGGGCGGTGGCAGCGGGTCGAGGGTTCGTTCGTCACGGGTCTGGGTCCGCTGGGGTCTGTGGCGCATGTGCCGGGCCGTGAGCCGGTCGTCCTGAGCGCGGGGGGCGTCCATTCCTATGACGTGAGCGTGGTGATCGATGGTCCGGGGTTCCTGCGTCTGACGCCGGTGGACGGTGGTGCGCCGGTGCTGCTCGGCCGCGACCTCGAACGCCTCCCGAACCCGATCCCGCAGGCCGACGCGCCGCCCACCTCGACACCGCGCGGCCTGTCGGGCGAGCTTCAGATCGACGGCCGCTTCCTCGGACGCGACGACTCCGGCACGTGGCACATGCTGACGGACTGGAGGCAGGAGGGAGACGTGTTCGTCCCCCTCCGGAACCACACGGGCCAGCGCACCGACCGTTACCTCTGGATGCCGGGACCCGAGCGGTCGAGCACCTCGGCGATCTACACCGGTACCGACATGCTGGTTCCCGAACCAGTGGCGGTCTCCCAGACGTTGCGGAATACGCGGGGTCTGGTGCAGGGGGCGGATGGTTTCGAGGTGTTCGACGGCGCGGGCCGGTTGATCGAGTCCGGGCCGGGGTCTCTCGACGGTGCGATGTCCGGGAATCGTCTCGATCTCGATGACCCGGTCCGTCCGCGCCTGGTCGGTGACGGTGGTGGGGAGGTGGCCGGTTCGCGGGTGAGGCCGCTCGGTGATCATGGCTATCTGGTCACGGCGCCCGGGCACCGGCCGATGGTGGCGGACGCCGACGGGAACCACACCCACGACCTGATCCGGCTGCGGGACGAGAACGGGCGGGAGACGGACAGGTTCGTCATCGCACCGCTGCGCGGGAACGGGAACGCGGTCCTCTTCACGGACGACGGCAGTCGGCTTCCCGACGAGGTGCTGCCGGTCGGCCGCGACGGGGTTGTCGTCGCCCCGGACGCGTACGACCTGGTCTTCCACGGTGGAACGGGCATTCGTGTGGGCGACCCCGAACACGCGGTGTACTACGGCCAGGACGGCCTCGTCTTCGACCCGGTGGCCGGTGCGGGCAGTGGCACGGCCACGCCGCACGCGGCGGCGGAGAGCCGTTCCCCGAGCCCCGAGCCGGACACCGAGGAGGTGGACGGCCCGAGCTTCACGCTGCCGGACGGTACCCCTGTCTATCTGGGGAGCATGTTCCCGCGCACAGCCTCCCCGCAGACTGATGAGGACCTCTTCGGCGGGCTGAACCTCAACTACACCGGCGGCGGGGACGATGACTTCTTCCCTGGTCTCGGCGCGATGGACGACGAGCCGGAGCTGGGGCGTGCCGGTGACGATCCGGTGGGTGACACCGATGTCGAGCTGCGGGACGCCCCTGGTTTCGACGGCTTCACGCTGCACATCCCGGGCGATGACGGCCGGCCCAGTCTGCTGACCGGCGGATCGGGCTCCGGTTCGTTGCGCGATCCGCTGGTCACCGCTCTCCGGCCCGACGGTCCTTACCTGTTGGAGGCCGCGGACCGTCTTCCGGTGATCGTCGGCCCGGAGGGGGTGGGTGGTGCACACCTGCCGTTCCTGGATGAGACCGGCCGGTTCACGGGCCGGTATCTGCACATCTCCACCAACACGGTGTGGGACGTCGACAGGGGGCCGCTGGGCGGGGTGTTCGGCATGGGCACCTTCGACCGGTCCAGGTTCCTGATCATGAGCGACGACGGCATCCAGGTCCTCGATGGCCGGGGGCTGCCGTTGAGTGCCGGACCCGGACCGGCCGTCTCCCTCGACGGAGGTGTCGAGCGTCTGGATCTCAGTGTCCCGGGCGACCCGAGGCTCGTCCGGTCGGGCACCGGGGTGGACGGCTCCGTGGTGCGTGAGCTGGAGGGCACGCGCGGGGACCTGTTCCTTGTCCGGGTTCGGGGCGCGTGGCCGACTGTGGTCGACAGCGATGGTGATTTCGCCGGTGTCGCGTTCAGGCTGGACGACGGCGCGGGCGGGGACATCTACCTCGTACAGGGAGTGGACGACGTGGAGCGCGCCTACGGGGCGGACGGGCAGCTTCTGCCGTTCGATCTGTCGGTGCTCCCCCAGGGGGTCCGTCTCAGTCCGCGTGGTGCCGGTACGGCCCTGGAGTTCGACTTCGCCGGTCGTCCCCTGGCCGGCGACGGCACCGCGCCCGCGCCGGTCGTCCGGACCGAGGACGTTCAGTCTGCCGCCGGACCGGCGGCGGGTGCGGGCAGTGGTGCGTCCACGCCGCACGCGGTGGGGGAGAGCCGTTCCCCGAGTCCCGAGCCGGGCACCGAGGAGGTGAGCGGCCCGAGCTTCACACTGCCGGACGGGACCACTGTCGACCTGAGGGGCATGTTCCCGGGTGGTACAGCCGCCCCGCAGGGTGGGGGCAACCTCTTCGGTGAGGTGGACACCGACTTCATCCGTGGCCTCGACGAGGCGGATGATGCCGGGTGGAGGTCTGCCGACGAGTCGCAGGAAAGCGCTGCCGGTGACGGTCCGGTGGGTGACGCCTCTGTCGCACTCCGGGGCGGGCACGACTTCGCCGGCTTCACGCTGCACATCCCGGGCGACGGCGGGCGCCCCACGCTGCTGCCCCATGGCGACGACACGTTGGTCAACCCGTCCGTCACCACCATCGAGGGCACGCACTACCTGTTGGAGGCCGCGGACCGTCTTCCGGTGATCGTCGACCGGCACGGGGTGAGTGATGGATTCCTGCCGCTCCTTGACGAGACCGGCCGGTTCACGGGCCGGTATCTGGACATCGACCAGTACCGGGTGCACGACATCGAGGGTGAGACCCTGCCGATCGGCGGCTATGCGGCCTTCGACGGGTCCATGTTCGTGGTCGTGGGGGACGACGCCGTCCGGGTTCACGACGGCCGGGGGGTTCTGCTGAGTGACGGTCCCCGGCCGGCCGTCCCCTTCACGGACGATGTCGGTGGCCTGGAACTCCCTGTCGCGGGCAATCCCCGGCTCATCCGGTCGGACACAGCGGTGGACGACTTCGTGGTGCGCGAACTGGAGGGCACGCGCGGAGGCCTGTTCCTTGTCCGGGCGCCGGACGCGTCGCCGATCGTGGTCGACGACACGGGAGTGCTCTCCGGCGTCGCGTTCAGGGCGGACGACGGCGCGGGCGGGGAGATCTACCTCGCGTGGGGCTTCGATGACGTGGCGCGCGCCTACGGGGCGGACGGGCAGCTTCTCCCGTTCTACCTGACGGCGCTTCCCCAGGGCTTCCGTCTCGAACATCGCTTCACCGGTGCGACTCTGGAGATCGACTTCGCCGGCCGGCTCGTCGCCGGCGAGCCCGGGACCGGTCCCGCCGGGGTCGTGCACACCATCAATGGCGGCCCGCTCGACGGCAACCGCCTGGTGGATCCCGGACTGGACCGGGGCGACCCGTACCTGATGACGCCGGACGGGGAGCCGATCACCGGCACTCCCCCGATCCGGCTGGAAGGTGGCGGCTATCTCGTCACCCGCGGTCACGACGGGATGGTCCTCGACGCCTCGGGCACGTACACCCACCGGCCCGTCCACGAGGTCTTCGACGGCACCCCGACCGGCCACTTCTACGCCGTCCCGCTGAGCGGCCGGGGATCCGCGCCGGAGTACAGGACGACTGGCGCGCTGGTGGACGGCACCGCCATGGTCCGGTTCAACGGCAACCTCATCACGCGGAACACCCGCTTCGGCACCACCTACGTCGATGGGACGGGACGGTATCTGACCGGCAACGGTCCTCGCGTCGGCCCGAACGCCGTCACGGTGGATCGCGTCATCGACACCACCGTCCCGGATCGCCCGAGACTCGTGGTCCGCGAAACCGGCGATGAGGTGCGGGGGTCGCAGGCCGAACCGGTGGGCGACGGTCTGTATCTCGTCACCGCCCCCCGGTTCAGGCCCGTTCTCGCCACCGCCGAGAGCGAGATCACGCACGACATGGTGCTGCTCATCCGGCACGACACCATCGAGCGGTTGATCGCCGTGCCCGTGGGCGGTGAAGGCCCGATACTGGCCTTCCGTCCCACGGACCTGCGGCGGACGGGCGAGAGCGTCGAGCTGTCGCCCGCCGGCATCACGGTCATCGATGGCGACCGGATCAGCACGTACGACCTGATCGGTAACAGCACCGGTGCCGGCGTGCGCCCGAGCGGGGGGCTGCTGCACGGGTACGACGTCTGGTTCACCCGCGGCCAGGCGCCGCGTGTGGTGCCGGTGCACGGTGCCGGGGGCGAGGAGCTTCCCGTCACGCCGCTTGGGGGCACGCGCGAGTTGTACCTCGTGGAGACTCCTGGTGGGCGCGCTGTTCTGGAGAGCTTCGCGCGCTCCTACCCGTGGGACGCGACGCCGCTCCGGGGCCAGTTCACCGAACCCACGGGTGTGTACGCGTTCCTCCCCGCCGAGGGAAGTCGGAGCGGGGCCGCGCTGTATCTGAACGGCACGATCGTGGATGTCACGGCGAGCACGACGCGCGGCGCCGGCGGTGTCGAGGTCGTGACGCTGACGTGGGACGGGGGGAGCTATCAATTCCGCGCCGGCAGCGGCCGTTTCCAGGGCAGCACGCTGACGGTGAGCGACGACCTCCTCGGTCCGGCGGCGGTTGTCGTGCGGGTGGACGGGCCGCTGCTGCCGCCCCGTGTGACGGACGGGGCGGGCAACGGGATTCCGAACGCCTCGGCGCAGATCCTCGGCCCCGGCCGCACCCTCGTCATCATCGGCGAGCAGCGCTTCCTCGTCAGCGTCGTCGCCGACAACGGTGTCGCCGGCACGACGGTCGAGCGTGCGACGCTGCTGACGGGGCGTGCGCCCGGACGTCCCGACGTCCTGGCGCTGA
Organism: Streptomyces sp. RFCAC02; assembly: GCF_004193175.1. Classification (NCBI taxonomy): domain Bacteria; kingdom Bacillati; phylum Actinomycetota; class Actinomycetes; order Kitasatosporales; family Streptomycetaceae; genus Streptomyces; species Streptomyces sp. RFCAC02. Next base: position 3,329,464 of record NZ_SAUH01000001.1, read on the forward strand.
CGCGCGGCGACGGCACGCTGAACTCGGTGCCGGTGGGCACGGACGGCGTCCCGGTCACCGGCACGACGCTGGAGCGGCTGCTGGACGGCGCTCTGGGGCTGCGCGGTGGCGACGGGGCGATCGAGCGGTTCGACGGGGAGACGGGCGCCTTCGAGGCCGCGGAGTCCGGCACCCCCGTCCGCGTCGAGGAATCCGGGCAGACGGCCGACCGGCCGTCCGACTCGGATTCCGAGGACGACCTCTTCGCCGCTCCGCTGCGCCGGTCGACCGGGGGATCGGGGTCGCAGTCGTTCATGGCGGCTCCGGTGACGGGGATCGTGCCGGGTGAGTCGGTGGGGCTTGCTGGTCGTGGTGGTGAGCACATCACTGTGGTGGTGGCGGATGGGGGTGTGGTTGCGCAGCGTGGGGGTGAGTCGTTCGGGGATGAGGTGTGGGTTTCCGAGTCGGTGGTGACGGTTCGGGTCGGGGATGTGGTGTCGTTCTTCGGGCGGCACGGTGGTACTGGGTCGTGGGTGTCGGATGTGCGGTTGCCGTCCGATGGTGTGCCGTCGGTGGTGGCGCCGGTGGGTGGGGGCACGTTCGTCTCGCGGTGGGACGGTGACGCCGGCACGTTGGTGGTGTTGCCGAGTGGCCGGGGCGTGGTGGTGGGCGGTGGGGGTGTGGTGACGCATACGGCGCTGGCTGTGGAGGGTACGGGGGATCTGTCGCGGACGGTGATCGTCCGGCCGGTGGGCGGTGGTGATGCGCTGCTGGTGCGGGAGGCGTCCGGGGAACTGGTGTCGTCGGATGTCGCGCGGCTGGCGGATGGTTCGCATGTGGTGATGGTGGACGGGGTCGCCACGCTGGTGGACCGGGCTGGCAGCGTGCGGGGTGATGTCGAACCGTTGCCGGACGGTGGGTGGCTGCTGCGTTCCGCGCACGGCGGCCGTTCGCAGACGGTGACGGTGGAAAGCGGGCTGCTCGGGGTGCCCGCACCCCCGCTGTCCCGTGAGGGAGGCCCGGAGTCCGTACCGGAGAACACCGCCGGCCCGACGCAGGGCAGCACCCACCCCGTGCCCGGCCTGACCGGGTATCGGTGGGTGGTGTCGCCCGGTGGTGGGGAGGCGCCTCATTTCGTGGGCGTGGACGGTCTTCGGGTGTCCGGTCGGCCTCCCGTGCCGGATCTCGGTGACGGCGTGGACCGGGTCTGGCTGCGGGTGCATGCCGAGCACGGCAACGGCACGCTCGCGCTCGTCCCGGAGTACGGTCCGGGGGAGGGGCTGCTGCTCGACAACAGTGGGGTGCGGAACGCCACGGTCGACGAGTTCGGCGGCGGCGTCCTCGTCGTCCACCCGAGGGACAGCGACGGTGAGAACCTGGTCATCGAGCGGGAATCCGGGAACGTGGTGCCCACCACCCCCGAGACGGACGGTGTGCCCGACGGCATGGTCCTGCTCCGTCTCGATCTGGGTGCGGGAGCCGGCGACGGTGACGTCTTCGTCGTTGTCGATCCGGACACGGGGCGTGCGGTGGGCAGGGCTGCAACGGATGCAGACCTGGGCGACCGTGCCCTGGTGCTGTGGCCGAACGGCGACTCGGATCCGGTGGTCATCGACCGGTACACCGGCGAGGAGTTGGCCGTCCCCGTCCAGGTGTGGGGCGATCATGACTTCGTGGGGGCCGAACTGTTCGTCCCCGGCGACGGTGGTGTCCCCCGGTTGACGGGCACGGCGGAGCGGCCGCTCGTCGATCCGTCGGCGGTCGCCATCGCCGAGGACACCTACCTGCTGACGGCGGAGGGCCTGCGCCCGGTGGTCGTCTCGGCGGGGGGCGACCCCCTGGACGACGCTTTCGTGCCCCTCCTGAACAGCACCGGCCGGTTCACGGGGCACATCCTGGACCTCGAGGCGGGAGTGGTCCGGGATCTCGACGGCGTCCCGCAGTCGATGACCGGCAGGCCGGTCTTCGACGGTGCCGCGTATGTGCTCTCGGGCGCGGACGGGGTCCGGGTCCACGGCGCTCGCGGCGACCTGTTGAGCACGGATCCCAGGCCGGCGGACGCCGCGCTGCGCGGCAACGCATTGGACCTGAGTGTCCCGGGCAACCCGCGGCTGGTGCGGGCGGGGACCACCGACGAAGTGCTCGGCTCGCGGGTGGTGGAGCTGGACGGCATGGGCGACCAGTACCTCGTGCGGGCGCAGGACGCCCCCCCGGCCGTGGTGAACGCCGACGCGGAGATCGTGGACGACGCGGTCAGGTTCGGGAATGTGGACGGCGCGGACGCCTACGTCCTGAGCAGGAACGGGGAGTACCCCGCTTTCGGGGCGGACGGGCAGCGTCTGCCGTTCACCACGACCGTGGTTCCCTGGGGCGTCCGTCTCGAACCGCACGGCACGGGTCCGTTCCTGCAGTACGACTTCACGGGCCGTTCCCTTGACGACACAGCTCCGGAGCCATTGGCCCAAGCGGCCGGCCCCACGGATCTCCCTCGGCCGGAGGGGCTGGAGAACCTTTCGCCGGACAGCCCGAGGACCACGTTCCACGAAGGGGACGGCCGCACCGTGGGCGTCCAGCAGTCCGCGCCCACCGGTCCGCGGCCCGTGGGCACCATCATGACCATCGATGGGAACCGGGTGCTGGTCCGGGACGGCGCACCGGTTCCGGAGTCCAGGGTGACGGCGCTGGGGCCGGGCCGCGACCTGATCCGGGAGCCCGGCGCCGCGCCCGGCATCCTGGACGCCCAGGGTGGGTGGCGCAACGTCGACATCGTGCCGCTGCGCGACACGGCGGGCCGACGCACCGGCGCCATGCTGATCCACGACCTCTCGGGCTCGGGACAGATGGAGGTCTACCGCCCGGGCCAGGGCATCACCCGGGAGACCGTCGCCCGCGGCACCGACCCGAGCCATCTGATGGTCCGCAGCGCGGACGGCTGGACGATAGACGTCCACTCGATCCGGGGCGACCTGCTCGAGCACTTCTGGAGCAGCGCGATGCGTGGCGGGATCAACGTGACCTTCCCCCTGCACGGGCCGAACGCCGGGCAGGCCATCACCTCGCCCGGGGTCACCGCCCACCCGCTCGGTGGCGACGGCTGGGCCTTCGAGTGGGACGGCGACCTGTTCTTCCTGGACCGCTCGGGCCGGGAGAGCCGCGGCATCGTGCGCCTGGCCGGCGACGACCGTGCTGTCGTCCGCCCGGGGGCCGATGGCGGCACCGTCATCGCGCGCGACCGGTTCGTCACGCGGCCGAGAGAGGGTGCCCCGGGCGGGCTGACGCTCTACGAGGACGGTGTCCGCAGCGAGGCGCCCGTGACGCTGGACAACGGCTTCTTCACCGTGCCGACGACCTTCGGGCGCCGGACACCGGAGCGCGGCGCCGCAGCCGGGGAACCGTTCGCCACCGGCTACCAGACGTTCCGGCCGGACGGTGCCTGGCAGTCGTCCACGCTCGTCCCGAACGGCGGCCCGCTGGCCGAGCTGCTCGGCGACAACGCTGTACTGGTCTTCCGCGCGGGAGACAGCACCCCGGAGGTCATGCGACCGGGCGGCAGCCCGGTGCTCGACTCCAGCACGCTGGAACTGCCCGACGGCAACTTCCTGCTGACGGTGGGCAGTCGGCGTGGCGTGATCGATGCCACGGGCACGATCACCGAGCAGCGCCCGGGGGCGTTGCTCAATGCTCGTCGGGGCGGTGAGAACGGGGAGGAGAGCGGTTTCTTCCGCGTGGCTCCGGTGGGTGGGGGTGAGCCGCTGGTCTTCCGTGGTGATGGCGCGCCGGTGAGCGATGTGGTGGTGGACGGCGGTGTGGTGTCGTTCTCGTGGGGTCGTTCGTCGTTCGAGTTCGATGTGTCGTCGGGTGCGTTGGTGTCGTGGTCGGTGGTGCCGGCGTCCGGGCCGCTGGCGGGTGCGGCGCTGCGGTGGGCGGAGGGTGCTGATTGGTCGTTCCGGTGGGTGGGGTCGGATCAGCTCCTGGTGACGGCTGGTGGGCGGCGTTTCCTGGTCGATGTCGATGGTGTGTTGTCGCGGCCGGTGGTGGTGCTGACCGGTCGTGAGGAGCGTCCGGATCTGTTGGTGGTGCCTTCGCGGGACGGTGGGGTGTATCCGTTGCCGCGCGGTATGGATGGCGCGGTGCTGGTGGACAGTGTGGTGCGGTGGTCGCCGGACGGGGCGTTCCTGCTGCGGGGTGCTGATGGTTCGGTGGAGCGGTTCGACGGGGCGACGGGTGAGTTGCTGCCGGGTGGTGGGGACGTCCCGGCGATGGGTGCGTTGCGGCCGGGCGAGATCGACGGGCTGACCGCGGCGGATCGTGATCTGTACCTGGCGCGAGGGATGTCGGGGCTGGATGTCCGGGCGGGTTCCGCGTCGCCTGTGGGGTCGCAGTCGCTCATGGCGGCTCCGGTGACGGGGATTGTGCCGGGCGAGTCGGTGGGGCTTGTTGGTCGTGGTGGTGAGCACATCACTGTGGTGGTGGCGGATGGGGGTGTGGTTGCGCAGCGTGGGGGGGATTCGTTCGGGGATGAGGTGTGGGTTTCCGAGTCGGTGGTGACGGTTCGGGTCGGGGATGTGGTGTCGTTCTTCGGGCGGCACGGTGGTACTGGGTCGTGGGTGTCGGATGTGCGGTTCCCGTCCGATGGTGTGCCGTCGGTGGTGGCGCCGGTGGGCGGGGGCACGTTCGTTTCGCGGTGGGACGGGGACGCCGGGACGCTGGTCACGCTGCCGAGTGGCCGGGGCGTGGTGGTGGGCGGCGCGGGTGTGGTGACGCACACGGCGCTGGCTGTGGAGGGTACGGGGGCGCTGTCGCGGACGGTGATCGTCCGGCCGGTGGGCGGGGGTGATGCGCTGCTGGTGCGGGAGGCGTCCGGGGAGCTGGTGTCCTCGGATGTCGCGCGGCTGGCGGACGGTTCGCATGTGGTGACCGTTGGCGGGGTCGACAGGCTGGTCGGTTCGGACGGCAGTGTGTTGGGTGTTCTTCAGCCGTTGCCGGGGAATGATGCGTGGCTTCTGGTTCCTGGTGGTGATGCGGCTGCGTATGCGGTGCATGTGGTGGACGGGCGGTGGGAGCGGTTCGGTGGTCCGCTGAGTGTGGATCTGGAGTCGCTGGGCACTGTGCATGCGCTGCCGGGGGGTGAGGCGTCGCTGTTCCGTTCCGGTGAGGGGGATCTTGCCTACGTCGTGCGGATGGAGGACGGGCGGTGGCAGCGGGTCGAGGGTTCGTTCGTCACGGGTCTGGGTCCGCTGGGGTCTGTGGCGCATGTGCCGGGCCGTGAGCCGGTCGTCCTGAGCGCGGGGGGCGTCCATTCCTATGACGTGAGCGTGGTGATCGATGGTCCGGGGTTCCTGCGTCTGACGCCGGTGGACGGTGGTGCGCCGGTGCTGCTCGGCCGCGACCTCGAACGCCTCCCGAACCCGATCCCGCAGGCCGACGCCCTGCCGAGCGAACCGTCACGTGTCCCTTCGGAGCAGTTCGACGAACTGGATACGGAAATCGGCGACGATGTTGTCGTCCAACGCGACAGCACTGGTACATGGCGCCTGGAGCCCGGCGGAGAACTTCTCGGCGACGTGTTCACCCGTCTCCTGGACGACGCGGGTCGGCCCACCGACCGCTACCTCTTCTTCCCTGGGTCCGACTCGGCAGGTGGTCCCACGGTCTTCGAGGGCACCACGACCGGGCTGACCGCCGCACCGGACCGGGTCATCGCGGTGCTGGGGAATACGCGGGGTCTGGTGCAGGGGGCGGATGGTTTCGAGGTGTTCGACGGCGCGGGCCGGTTGATCGAGTCCGGGCCGGGGTCTCTCGACGGTGCGATGTCCGGGAATCGTCTCGATCTCGATGACCCGGTCCGTCCGCGCCTGGTCGGTGACGGTGGTGGGGAGGTGGCCGGTTCGCGGGTGAGGCCGCTCGGTGATCATGGCTATCTGGTCACGGCGCCCGGGCACCGGCCGATGGTGGCGGACGCCGACGGGAACCACACCCACGACCTGATCCGGCTGCGGGACGAGAACGGGCGGGAGACGGACAGGTTCGTCATCGCACCGCTGCGCGGAAACGGGAACGCGGTCCTCTTCACGGACGACGGCAGTCGGCTTTTCCGCACTGTTCGGCCGGCCGGTCCCGATGGGTTCTCAGCCGAACTGGGCGATGTTCCGCGTGTCCACGACGCGTCGGGCACTCCGGTCGGCCACGCTGTGCCGCTGGCAACGGGAGACACGCTGTACGTCTTCCACAACGGCCGGGCACCGTTCATCAACACGCCGAACAGCATCTTGTTCGACATCCACATCCGGATCCTTCCGGACGGGAGCGTCGGAGTCCTCCTTCCCGGCGGGCGCGGCATTGCTGTCAACGCCGACGGCGTGCAGACCCACACGGCCGTCCTCCTCGACGCGGTGGATGAGGCCGACCGGGGCGTGGCGTTCGTTCCGGTGAACGGTGACGGTCCCGGGTACCTGAGGACCCGGGAAGGTGCTCCGCTGCCCGCTCCTGTCGTGGCGGAGAACGGCCTCGTCCGTGTGGGCGACGGCGACGACGTGGTGCTCTACGGGCGGGACGGGGCCGTCCTCGATCCGGCGGACGGCGGGAACAGCGGCCTGACCGCGCCCCGACCGGAAGCGGAGGACCGGCCCACGACCCCGGACCCGCCGGACGACACCACCTACCGGTTCGTGATCCGGGACAACGACACCGATCCGGAACCCCAACGCGTCGAGCTGGCCCCCGATGTCTTCCTGGACCGGTCCGGGGGCGAGATGAATCTCGTGAACGGCATCGACATCCGTTCGCACGAGGTGACGCCGCTGCTGCGCCCGGACGGCCGGACGGAGAACGGCTTCTATCTCGCGTCTCCGGTGGCAGGGGGCGAGCCGCTGGTCTTCCGTGGTGATGGCGCGGTGGTGGACGGCTCGGGGGTGGACGGCGGTGTCGTGTCGTTCAGGTGGGGTCGGGCGTCGTTCGAGTTCGATGCGTCGACTGGTGTGCTGACGTCGTGGTCGGCGGTGTCGCCGTTCGGTCCTCTCGCCGGGGTGGAGCTGCGCTGGGGGAGCGGCGCGTCGTCGCCGGCCGACTGGGTGGGTCCTGATCAGGTGTTGGTGGGGTCCGGCGGGCGGCGGTTCCTCGTCGACGCGGAGTCGGCCATGGCCCGCCCCGTGGTGGTGTTGTCGGGGCGTGGTGAGGGTCGTCCTGGTCTGCTGGTGTCGCCGGGGTCGGGGGGTGGGGTGTATCCGTTGCCGCGCGGTATGGATGGCGCGGTGCTGGTGGACAGTGTGGTGCGGTGGTCGCCGGACGGGGCGTTCCTGCTGCGGGGTGCTGATGGTTCGGTGGAGCGGTTCGACGGGGCGACGGGTGAGTTGCTGCCGGGTGGTGGGGACGTCCCGGCGATGGGTGCGTTGCGGCCGGGCGAGATCGACGGGCTGACCGCGGCGGATCGTGATCTGTACCTGGCGCGAGGGATGTCGGGGCTGGATGTCCGGGCGGGTTCCGCGTCGCCTGTGGGGTCGCAGTCGTTCATGGCGGCTCCGGTGACGGGGATCGTGCCGGGTGAGTCGGTCGTGCTGCGGGGTCCGCAGGGCGGTGAGACGGGGATCCGTGTGACGGTCACGGACCAGGGGGCGTTCCTATTCCGGAACGGTGTGCATGACGCGGCGGCGGAGGTGCGGGTCACCGAGTCGGTGATCACGGTGCTGCTGGACGGCCGGTTGTGGGTGTGGGGGCGTGAGGGGACGTTCCTCGGCCGGCATGTCACGGGTGGTCCCGGTGGGGCTCAGACGTTCGTTCCGGCGCCGGGTGACGGTCCGGTGGTGGCGTGGGCGCCGGACGGGTCGTTCGTCGTCTCGCGTGACGGACTGGGCGAGGCGTTCACGAGCCGCGGCGAACTCGTCGCCCGCATGCGGGGTGTGCCGGGTCTTGACGGATACACGCTCGTCTCCCCGGCCGGTGGGCGTCCGTTCGTCACCGACGGCGAGGGGCGGCGGGTGCCGACCGTCCCGGTCGGCGACGACGTGCTGGTGGTTCCGGTCACGGGCGGCCGTCCCGTCGCCCTCGTCACTGACGACACCCCGGGCATACCGGCACCGCGGGTCCACGACCTGGGCGACACCGGCTTCGCCGTCGAGGCACCGGGCCGGGGCGCGGTACTGATCGGTCCCCAGGGGACGCACACCCACATCGCCGTGCCCGTCGACGAGGGCGCCGGGCACTTCTACGCCGTCCCCGTCGACCGGCGGAGCGCCCCCGCCTGGTACACCGCCGACTTCCAGCGCCTGGACGTCCCGGCGAACAGCGCGGACGGTGTCCGTGTCACCGGGCTGACGGCCGAACGCGGTCGCCCGCCGGCGGAGTTCATCGTCTGGCCGGCCGGCAGTCAGAACGGCCGGCCGGTCGCCGCGGACGGGACGTCGCTGCCCGGGTTCGCGGTCCGCGACGCCAACGGCATCTCGGTGCAGCCCGAGGGGTATTACGGCGTCGTCCGCCGGTACGACAGCCAGGGAGTGCTGTACCGGACGGACATCCGCCCTCGCGGGTGGGAGTACGCCATCCAGCACTTCACGGACGGCACCCTGCCACGCGTCGACTCCGCGGGCCGGGAGCAGAGCGTCTACACCGTCCGCGAACTCGCGGGGGCCGGCTTCCTGGTCGAGCGGCGGAACAGCGTGAGGGCTGTCGACGCGTCGGGCGAGGCGTCGGAGGTCCGGCGGTTCAGGGACGCGACGGGCGCTCCGGACGGGCAGTACCTCCTCCTGGCCCAGGACGCCCCGCCACGGCTGTTCCAGGGTGACGATGTGCTGTACGCCCTGCCCGATCGGCCCATGGTGTCCTTCGGGGGCCGCCGGGTGCTTGTGGAGCGCGACGGTGTCCTCGACGTGTACCAGGTCGACAGGCTGGTCCATTCCGGTCCTGGCCGTGTCGAGGGTGCGATGCACGGCCATCGTCTGGACTCCTCCGGCGGTCGTCGTGTGCCCGATCTGGTGGACGGGGACGGGCACACGGTCCTCGGCTCGACCGTCCACGAGCTGACGGGCGGGCACCTGCTGGTCCAGGCCCCGGACCTCCGGCCGGTGCTCGTCGACGGGCAGGGCATCCCGACCGGGGACGTCCTGCCGCTGCTCGACGACGCGGGGCGGGCCACCAGCACACTGTTCGTCGCGCCGGGCGGTGGTCGTCCCTTGCTCGTCAGCACCGACGGCACCCCGCTGAGCGGTCGGCCGGCCCTGGGCAACGACGGCTCCGTCACCGTGCGATCGGACGGAGGGGCGTTCACCACGTACGACATGGCCGGGCGCCCGATCCGCCACGGAACCGACCTGTCCCTGGGCGAGCCCCCGGTGCGGGTCCGCATCACCTTCGATCCTGAACGAACCATGCCTTACGTCGAGTTCAGGACTCGGGAGGGCTGGCGCGGCCACAACGCCGAGCCGTTCGGCGACGACGCCTTCGCCGTCCGCGTCCCCGGCACGGCGGGGGCCGTGGTGGACGGCCGGGGCCAGATCGTTCAGCTCGGGGTGCCTGTCACCCGGAACGGTGCCGCCGACGGCACGTCGGCACCCGCGTCGCCCGAGACGCCGGGGGCGCCGCTGTCCCGCGGGGAGGGGTCGGAACCCGCACCGGGGAATGCCGCCGCTCCGACGCGGGAGTGGCCGCTGAGGTCGGGTCGGGACGAGACCGTGGTGGACGGTCCCGAGGGAAGGTTCATCCGCGGCCCGCAAGGTGAACACACCCACAGCGTCGTGCGGCTGCGCGACGCGGACGGCACACCGACCGACCGGGCCGTGGCCGTTCCCCTGCCCGGGCATGACCGCGCCGCTTATCTGCTCGACGGCAGCATGACCCGGATCGTCAGGACCGACAGCGTGTTCCATTCGGCGCAGCGGATCCTCGTACGGCGGGAGAGCGGCACCGGTGCTCCCTTCCATGTCCATGACGCTCAGGGCGGCCGGGTCGGCACCGGGTACCCGGTGCCCGGGCGCAGCAACCTTCTCGTCGTCCGGTCACCGCAGGGCGTGCCCCGGCTGGAGAACGGCAACGGACCGCTGCCCGGTACCCGCAGGACCGACCTGGGCGACGGACGGTTCCTGCTGGCGGGGGACGACATCGAGTTGGTCGTCACCGGCGGGGGCGTCCCTCTCGTATCGATGCGCCTTCCCATGCCGGAGGGGGACAGCAGGGTCTTCACGGCCGTCATGGCACCGAGGGACTTGGGAGGGCCGGCGCTCTACGTGGACGGCCTGCGCGCGTCCGGTCCGGTGGCCGAGACGTTCGGCGGACGGCGGTTCATCCTGCAAGGCGGTACCCCGGAGGACGTCCACACGATCTCCATCGACCGCCGCGGCGTCATCGTCGGCAGTCGTTCCGGTCTGCTCACGGGTCCTCGGCCGGAGGGCGGGATCGGGTTCGTCGATGGGGTTCCGGTGCTGGTCCGGGATGGTGTCGAGGTTCCGGGGTCCACCGTGACGGAGCTGGGGCCGGGTCGCCATCTGGTGGAGCAGGAGGGTGCCGCTCCTGGTGTCCTGGACGGGGCGGGGAACTGGACCAATGTCGATATCGTGCGGCTCCGGGACCGGGCGGGGCAGCCCACCGGCGCGCTGCTGATCCACACCATGTCGGGGGAGGGGCAACCGGAGGTCTTCCGCCCCGGCCAGGGCGTCACCCGCGAGACCGTCACCAGCGCGAACACCCCGAATGTCCTCGTGGTCGCCAGCGAGGACCGCCTGTCCCTGGCCTTTTACGCGCCGCAGGGCGGGTGGCTTCGCCTGCAGCAGCGTGGCAGCGGGTCGTTCGACGACATCACGGTGGAATTCGGTCCTCACGGGCACCCGACCGTGCTGCCCGTACGGCCCGACGGTGTGGTCCTCCCCAGCGGAAGACCTGCGCGAGGCGACGTCCTGATCCATCGACTCGGTGACGACGGTTTCGTCTTCGAGCGGGGCAACCGCCGGTTCTTCCTGGACACCTCGGGGCGGGAGAGCCGCGACGTCATCCGCCTGGGCAACGACCACCGCTTCGACCTCGACGGGCGGCCCGTCGGCGGCGCCGAGGTACCGGGTGTCAGGTTCGTCACGGAGCCCAGGGGAGGAGGCGTCGATGACGCGCCGGTGCTGTACGAGAACGGAATCCGCAGCGACGTCCCGGTGACGCGGGGCAGCGAAGGGTTCACGCTGCAGCTGTCCTCCTGGCGCCAGACTTTCCGGCCGAACGATGGCATGTGGATGTCGTCGACGGTCGTCCCCGACGGGGGACCGCTGGCCGATCTACTGGGCGAGGACGCCATTCTCACCTTCCGCGGGGGGGAGTCCAGGCCGTATGTCGCCGATCCCGACGGCGATCCGTTGGACGATGCCGATGTGTGGCCCGTGGGCCGCGGGTTCCTGGTGTCGGTGGACGGCCGGCACGGCATGGTCAACGGCGACGGCGTCCTCACTCATCACGTGAGGCCGTCCGGCGGCCCGGGGAGCGATCCGGAGGCGCACGGCTTCCTCGCCACGCCCGTGGACACCGCACCCGACTTCCCGTTCCTCCTCTTCGGCCCCCATCGCCGCCACCTCGGGATCACCTATCCGTTCACCGGAGGTCCGCTGGCGGAGCTGGGTGACGGTTCCCTGTTCATGGCGCGGTTCGACGGTGCTCGCCCGCAGGTGGTGGACCGCGCCGGTGCCGAGGTTCCGGACGCGGAGGTCGTGGAGCTGGCGGACGGCGTCTTCCTGGTGCGTGTCGGGGACGTGTCGGGTGTGGTGAACAGGCTGGGCGTCCATTCGCACGGTCTGATGGACCTGCTGCGCGGTGTGGGCGGGGAGGAGAGCGGGTTCCGATTCGCGATTCCGGTGGCAGGGGGTGAGCCGCTGGTCTTCCGTGGTGATGGCGCGGTCGTGGAGGACCTGTATGTGGGCGACGGCGTGGTGTCGTTCACGTGGGGTCGTTCGTCGTTCGAGTTCCGGGCGTTGAGTGGCGAGTTGGTGTCGTGGTCGGCGTCGCCTGCGCTGGGGCCGTTGGCGGGTGCGGCGCTGCGGTGGGGGAGTGGTGACGGCTCGGCGTTGCGGTGGGTGGGCTCGGACGATCTGTTGGTTCCGGTGGAGTCCGGGCACGTTCTGCTAGGTGTCGATGGTGTGTTGTCGCGGCCGGTGGTGGTGCTGACCGGTCGTGAGGGTCGTCCTGGTCTGCTGGTGTCGCCGGGGTCGGGGGGTGGGGTGTATCCGTTGCCGCGCGGTATGGATGGCGCGGTGCTGGTGGACAGTGTGGTGCGGTGGTCGCCGGACGGGGCGTTCCTGCTGCGGGGTGCTGATGGTTCGGTGGAGCGGTTCGACGGGGCGACGGGTGAGTTGCTGCCGGGTGGTGGGGACGTCCCGGCGATGGGTGCGTTGCGGCCGGGCGAGATCGACGGGCTGACCGCGGCGGATCGTGATCTGTACCTGGCGCGAGGGATGTCGGGGCTGGATGTCCGGGCGGGTTCCGCGTCGTCTGTGGGGTCGCAGTCGTTCATGGCGGCTCCGGTGACGGGGATCGTGCCGGGTGAGTCGGTGGGGCTTGCTGGTCGTGGTGGTGAGCACATCACTGTGGTGGCGACGGGCGGGGGTGTGGTTGCGCAGCGTGGGGGTGAGTCGTTCGGGGATGAGGTGTGGGTTTCCGAGTCGGTGGTGACGGTTCGGGTCGGGGATGTGGTGTCGTTCTTCGGGCGGCACGGTGGTACTGGGTCGTGGGTGTCGGATGTGCGGTTCCCGTCCGATGGTGTGCCGTCGGTGGTGGCGCCGGTGGGCGGGGGCACGTTCGTCTCGCGGTGGGACGGTGACGCCGGCACGTTGGTGGTGTTGCCGAGTGGCCGGGGCGTGGTGGTGGGCGGCGCGGGTGTGGTGACGCACACGGCGCTGGCTGTGGAGGGTACGGGGGATCTGTCGCGGACGGTGATCGTCCGGCCGGTGGGCGGTGGTGATGCGCTGCTGGTGCGGGAGGCGTCCGGGGAACTGGTGTCCTCGGATGTCGCGCGGCTCGCGGACGGTTCGCATGTGGTGATGGTGGACGGGGTCGCCACGCTGGTGGACCGGGCCGGCAGCGTGCGGGGCGGCGTCGAACCGTTGCCGGACGGTGGGTGGCTGCTGCGTTCCGCGCACGGCGGCCGTTCGCAGACGGTGACGGTGGAAAGCGGGCTGCTCGGGGTGCCCGCACCCCCGCTGTCCCGTGAGGGAGGCCCGGAGTCCGTACCGGAGAACACCGCCGGCCCGACGCAGGGCGGACCCGGGCACGACGACTGGCCGATCGAGCAAGGGCCGCTCGCGGGCAACGTCCTGCGCGTCCCGCACGATCGCGGCATACGCCCGAGCGTCGTCGACGCGCACGGCAGCAAGCTGGACGATGTCGACGCCTGGCAGCTCGACGTGTACGGGACCGTGGTGCTCGGCCCCGACGGAGCACACATCCGTGGCTACCAGGCCCACCGCACGCACGACATCCTGCAACTGCGCGGTCCTGACGGCAGACCGACGGGCCAAGCGGTGGCTGTGCCTCCACAGGGGCAGTTCGGCAGTTCCTTGCTGCTCGACGGCCGTATGACCACGGTCATCAGCTCGCAGGCCGTGGCCGTACACACGGAGCGGATCTTCGTGCGGCAGGGGAACGGCCCCGGCGCTCTCGTTCATGTCCATGACGCCCAGGGCGGCTGGGTCGGCACCGGGTACTCGGTGTACGGAGTCGGCGACTTCCATGTCGTCCGGCCACCGCAGGGGATCCCCCGACTCGAGAACGGCGACGGACCGCTTCCCGGCATCACCACGACCGACCTGGGCGACGAGCGGTTCTTGTTGCGGGGACGCGGCAACGAACTGGTGGTCAACAGCGAGGGCGCCCGCCTGCCTGTGCTGAACGTCGTCGGCAGTAGCGGGAATCCCACGGACCTCATGATCGTCAGGGCGCCGGAGAGCGAAGGCGGCGCGGCGGCCTACCGGAACGGCCGGCTCCTGTCCAGCACGGTGGCCGAGACCTTCGGCGGACGGCGGATCGCCGTCGAGATCCGCTTCCGGGACAGCGCCGCGGTGTCCGTCTACGACCACCACAGCGGTCGCTCCGTCGGCAGTCGTTCCGGTCTGCTCACGGGTCCTCGGCCGGAGGGCGGGATCGGGTTCGTCGATGGGGTTCCGGTGCTGGTCCGGGATGGTGTCGAGGTTCCGGGGTCCACCGTGACGGGGCTGGGGCCGGGTCGTCATCTGGTGGAGCAGGAGGGTGCCGCTCCTGGTGTCCTGGACGGGGCGGGGAACTGGACCAATGTCGATATCGTGCGGCTCCGGGACCGGGCGGGGCAGCCCACCGGCGCGCTGCTGATCCAGAACATGTCGGGGGAGGGAGCGCCGGAGGTCTTCCGCCCCGGCCAGGGCGTCACCCGCGAGACCGTCACCGGCGTGACCGACCCGCGTCTCCTGGCGGTGATCAGCGAGGACGGCCTGTCCCAGACGCTGTACACGCTCGGTGGCAGGTGGCGTGAGCACCTTCACCGCGGTACGGGTCCGTTCGATGACGTCATGGTGGAGTTCTCACGGAACTCGGGTCCGGTCGTGCGGCTCGACGCCTCTCTCGATCTGAGCCTGCCCGCCGGACGGGGCCGCGTCGACGTTCACCCACTCGGTGACGACGGTCTCGTCTTCGAGCGGGGCGACGACCGGTTCTTCCTGGACACCTCGGGGCGGGAGAGCCGCGACGTCGTCCGCCTGGGCAACGACCACCGCGTCGACATCGACGGGACACCCGTCGGCGGTGCCGAGGTGCCGGGTGTCAGGTTCGTCTCGGTGCCGCGGGAGGGCGTCGACGGCGCGCCGGTGCTGTACGAGGACGGAATCCGCGGCGACGTCCCGGTGACGCGGGACGACGAAGGGTTCACGCTGCAGCAGTCGTTCGGGCACCAGGCGTTCGGGCCGAACGGCGTGTGGCGGTCGTCGACGATCGTCCCGAATGGTGGGCCGCTGGCCGATCTGCTGGGCGACGACGCCGTTCTCACCTTCCGCGCGGGGGAGTCCAGGCCGTATGTCGCCGGTTCCGACGGCGTAGAGCTGACGGGCACCACGGTGCGGGACCTGGCCGGTGGCCACTTCCTGGTGTCGGTGGACGGCCGGCACGGCATGGTCGACGGCGACGGCGTCCTTACTCATCACGTGAGGCCGTCCGGCGGTCCGGGGAGCGATCCGGAGGCGCACGGCTTCCTCGCCACGCCCGTGGACACGGCAGCCGACGCCGTGCAGCTCCTTTACGGCCCCCATGGCCGCCTGCTCGGGGGCGTCACTGATTTCGACGGGGGTCGGCTGGCGGAGCTGGGCGACGGCTTCCGGTTCTTCGCGCCGCTCGACGGTGCTCTTCCGCGGGTGGTGGACCGGTTCGGTGCCGAGGTTCCGGGCTCGGAGGTCGTGGAGCTGGCGGATGACGTCTTCCTGGTACGGGCCGGGGGCAAGACGGGTGTCGTGGACGACATAGGTGTCCACTCGCACGAGTGGAAACCGCTGGTGCGCGCGGACAGGACGGGCAGCGGGGACAAGGAGGAGAGCGGGTTCCGGTTCGCGATTCCGGTGGGTGGGGGTGAGCCGCTGGTCTTCCGTGGTGATGGCGCGCCGGTGAGCGATGTGGTGGTGGGCGGCGGTGTGGTGTCGTTCTCGTGGGGTCGTTCGTCGTTCGAGTTCGATGTGTCGTCGGGTGCGCTGGTGTCGTGGGAGGTGGTGCCGGCGTCCGGGCCGCTGGCGGGTGCGCCGTTGCGGTGGGCGGAGGGTGCTGATTGGTCGTTCCGGTGGGTGGGGTCGGATCAGCTCCTGGTGACGGCTGGTGGGCGGCGTTTCCTGGTCGATGTCGATGGTGTGTTGTCGCGGCCGGTGGTGGTGTTGTCGGGGCGTGGTGAGGGTCGTCCTGATGTGGTGGTGTCGCCGGGGTCGGGGGGTGGGGTGTATCCGTTGCCGCGCGGTATGGATGGCGCGGTGCTGGTGGACAGTGTGGTGCGGTGGTCGCCGGACGGGACGTTCCTGCTGCGTAGTGCTGATGGCATGGTGGAGCGGTTCGACGGGGCGACGGGTGAGTTGTTGCCGGGTGGTGGGGACGTCCCGGCGATGGGTGCGTTGCGGCCGGACGAGATCCGTGCGCTGAGCCCGGCGGACCGGGGCCTGGTGGCCGCGCGGGGAGCCGAGCCGGAAGATACTTCCGCACCCGTTCCGTCGTC
This sequence comes from Streptomyces sp. RFCAC02, assembly GCF_004193175.1. NCBI lineage: Bacteria > Bacillati > Actinomycetota > Actinomycetes > Kitasatosporales > Streptomycetaceae > Streptomyces > Streptomyces sp. RFCAC02. Next base: position 3,345,614 of record NZ_SAUH01000001.1, read on the forward strand.
CGCGTCGCCTGTGGGGTCGCAGTCGTTCTGGGGGTACCCGGTGACGGGGATCGTGCCGGGCGAGTCGGTGGGGTTGCGTGGTCCGGGCGGTGGGGACCTGGGGTTGCGGGTCGAGGTCACGGATGAGGGCGCCACGTTCTTCCGTGGGAATGACCGGGTGGATGCCGCGGTGGTGCGGGTCACCGAGTCGGTGATCACGGTGTTGTTGGATGGCCGGTTGTGGGTGTGGGGGCGTGAGGGGACGTTCCTCGGCCGGCACACGATGGGTGGTCCCGGTGGGGCGCAGACGTTCGTTCCGGCGCCGGGTGACGGTCCGGTGGTGGCGTGGGCGCCGGACGGGTCGTTCGTCGTCTCGCGTGACGGACTTGGCGAAGCGTTCACGAGCCAGGGCGAACTCCTCGCACGCATGCGGCCGGTGGCCGGTGCGCCCGAGGGCACGGTGCTTGTGCTGCCGGTGCACGGTCACCCCTTCGTGACGGACCCGCAGGGCATAGCCCTGCCCGACGCGGTGCGGCTGCTCGACGGCGAACTCGGGGCGCCTGACGAGTTCCTTGTGGCTGTGCCGGGCGTGGAGCCGTTCACGGTGCGCGCCGACGGTACGCCGGTGACGAGGACGGCGACGGAGACACCCGCCGCACCCGCGTCGCCGGAGGTGTCCGGACTGCCCGATTCGCCGGGTGCACCACCGGCACGAGAGGAGGGACCCGAGTCCGTACCGGAGGGCACTGCCGGTCCGACGCAGGGCAGCCACAGGTACCGGGACCAGCCGATCGAGGAAGGGCCGCTGGCGGGCAGGTTCCTGCGGGTGCCGTCCGATGGCGCCGCAAGGTTGCACGTGGTCGACGCGGACGGCAACGAGGTGGGGACGACTCACTACGTCCCTACGTTGGGGAACGTGGTGACCACCCGGACGGGCAGTTCGTCGTGAGGGACCTGGGGAACCACACTCACACCATCGTGCGGTTGCGCGGCGCGGACGGCGAGCCGGGGCAAGGGGTGGCGGTGCCTGCGCACGGGCGATCCGGCTTGTCGGTGCTGCTCAACAACCGCATGACCGATGTCGTCAGCGCGCAGGCCGTGATCACTGGAGCCGAGCGGATCTTCGTTCGGCAGGGGCACTTCGGCCCCAGCGCTCCCGTTCATGTCCATGACGCCCAGGGCGGCTGGATCGGCACCGGACGCGCCGTTCCAGGACACGGCGCCCTCTACGTCGTCCGGACACCGCAGGGCGCCCTCCAGTTGGAGAACGGCGGCGGCCCACTGCCCGGCATGACCCGGACCGACCTGGGCGACGGACGGGTGCTGCTGGCGGGTGACCGCGTCAGGACCGCCGTCACCAGCGAGGGCGCGCCCCTGCCCATGCTGGCGCTCCGGGACAGTGCCATGAGGCACACGGACCTCCTGGTCATCGGCGTGCCCGGGCGTGACGGCGGCCCGGCGGTCTACCAGGGCGGCCGACGTCTGCCCGGCGCGGTGGCCCACCTCTTCGGCGGACGGCGGATCGCCGTGGAGATCTCCACGGGATCGGGCCCGCTGGTGTCGTTCCACGACCCGAACGGTCTTCAGGTCGGCAGTCGTTCCGGTCTGCTCACGGGTCCTCGGCCGGAGGGTGGGATCGGGTTCGTCGATGGGGTTCCGGTGCTGGTCCGGGATGGTGTCGAGGTTCCGGGGTCCACCGTGACGGGGCTGGGGCCGGGTCGTCATCTGGTGGAGCAGGAGGGTGCCGCTCCTGGTGTCCTGGACGGGGCGGGGAACTGGGCCAATGTCGATATCGTGCGGCTCCGGGACCGGGCGGGGCGGCCCACCGGCGCGCTGCTGATCCAGAACATGTCGGGGGAGGGAGCGCCGGAGGTCTTCCGCCCCGGCCAGGGCGTCACCCGCGAGACCGTCAGCGCCGGGACCGACAGGCGCACGCTGGCGATATACAGCGCGGACCGCCGGCCCCAGGCCGTCTACACGGTCCGTGGCGACCTGCTCGACCGGTTCCACCGCGGCACGGGTCCGTTCGACGACATCACGGTGAGGATCAGCCATCGAGGAACGGCGGAACCGCTGCGCGCCGGGGCGAACGGACAGTTCGAAACGGCGCGGGAGGTGACCACGCACCGACTCGGGGGAGATGGCCACGTATTCGAACGGGGGGACTACCAGTTCTTCCTGGACGCCTCGGGGCGGGCGAGCCGCGACGTCGTCCGCCTGGGCAACGATCACCGCGTCGGCGGCTTCGGCGCGCCGCCCGTCAGGTTCGTCACGACGCCGAGGGAGGGCGTCGACGGCGCGCCGGTGCTGTATGAGAACGGAATCCGCAGTGACGTCCCGGTGACGCGGGACGACGGAGTGTTCACCCTGCGGCAGCCCTTCGGGGTGCAGGTGTTCCGGTCGGACGGCGAGTGGCAGTTCTCGCAGGTCGTCCCCGACGGAGGTCCGCTGGCCGAACTGCTCGGCCCCGACGTCGTACTGACCTTCTCTCCGCACAGACTCCGACCGGAAGTAGACGATTTCGCCGACACGGTGCGGGACCACCGGGTGCGGATACTGAGCCGCGGGTTCCTGGTGTCGGTGGACGGCCGGCACGGCATGGTCGACGCCGCGGGTGCCTTCACCCACCACGTCACGCTGTCCGGTGGCCCGGGGAGCGATCCGCGGCATGGCTTCCTCGCCTCGCCCGTGGACGCGGCCTTCGGCACCGGAGGCCTCCTCTACGGCGCCGGTTACCGCCTGCTCGGGACCGCCCACGCTTTCGACGGGGGTCGGCTGGCGGAGCTGGGCGACGGCTTCCGGTTCTTCGCGCCGCTCGACGGTGCTCTTCCGCGGGTGGTGGACCGCGCCGGTGCCGAGGTTCCGGGCTCGGAGGTCGTGGAGCTGGCGGATGACGTCTTCCTGGTACGGGCCGGGGGCAGAGCCGGTGTCGTGGACGACATGGGCGTCCATGTGCACGGCTCGGCGGTGCTGCGGGGTGCGGATGGGGAGGAGAGCGGCTTCTACCTCGTACCACCGGTCGGTGGGGGTGAGCCGCTGGTCTTCCGTGGTGATGGCGCGCCGGTGAGCGATGTGGTGGTGGGCGGCGGTGTGGTGTCGTTCTCGTGGGGTCGTTCGTCGTTCGAGTTCGATGTGTCGTCGGGTGCGCTGGTGTCGTGGGAGGTGGTGCCGGCGTCCGGGCCGCTGGCGGGTGCGGCGCTGCGGTGGGCGGAGGGTGCTGATTGGTCGTTCCGGTGGGTGGGGTCGGATCAGCTCCTGGTGACGGCTGGTGGGCGGCGTTTCCTGGTTGACGCGGATGGCGTCGTGTCGCGGCCGGTGGTGGTGCTGACCGGTCGTGAGGAGCGTCCGGATCTGTTGGTGGTGCCGTCGCTGGACGGTGGGGTGTATCCGCTGCCGCGCGGTATGGACGGCTCGGTCGTGACGGACAGCGTGGTGCGGTGGCTGCCCGATGAGACGATCGGGCTGCGGGGTGCTGATGGTTCGGTGGAGCGGTTCGACGGGGCGACGGGTGAGTTGCTGCCGGGTGGTGGGGACGTCCCGGCGATGGGTGCGTTGCGGCCGGACGAGATCCGTGCGCTGAGCCCGGCGGACCGGGGCCTGGTGGCCGCGCGGGGAGCCGAGCCGGAAGGTACTTCCGCACCCGTTCCGTCGTCCGCGTCGCCTGTGGGGTCGCAGTCGTTCATGGCGGCTCCGGTGACGGGGATTGTGCCGGGTGAGTCGGTGGGGCTTGTTGGTCGTGGTGGTGAGCACATCACTGTGGTGGTGGCGGGCGGGGGTGTGGTTGCGCAGCGTGGGGGTGAGTCGTTCGGGGATGAGGTGTGGGTTTCCGAGCCGTTGGTGACGGTTCGGGTCGGGGATGTGGTGTCGTTCTTCGGGCGGCACGGTGGTACTGGGTCGTGGGTGTCGGATGTGCGGTTGTCGTCCGATGGTGTGCCGTCTGTTGTGGCGCCGGTGGGCGGGGGCACGTTCGTTTCGCGGTGGGACGGTGACGCCGGCACGTTGGTGGTGTTGCCGAGTGGCCGGGGCGTGGTGGTGGGCGGCGCGGGTGTGGTGACGCACACCGCGCTGGCTGTGGAGGGTACGGGGGCGCTGTCGCGGACGGTGATCGTCCGGCCGGTGGGCGGGGGTGATGCGCTGCTGGTGCGGGAGGCGTCCGGGGAGCTGGTGTCCTCGGATGTCGCGCGGCTGGCGGACGGTTCGCATGTGGTGATGGTGGACGGGGTCGCCACGCTGGTGGACCGGGCCGGCAGCGCGTGGGGTGATGTCCAACCGCTGGGTGCGCTGGGTGCGCTGGTGCGGGGGCCGGGCCGCGACCCGGTGGTCATCGACACGGACGGCGTCCACACCCACAACGCGACCGCACTGGACGACGGCACCGGCCGGCTGCGCTTGGTCCCCGTCGGTGGTGGCGCGCCGGTGCTGCTCGACCGGGACCTGCACATCCTTCCGGCGTCGAGGGAGACCGTCCCGGGCACCCTGCCCGCCGATCCCCCGGCGACGCGTCCGGGCCACTACCGTCTCAACGACGAGCACCGGGTGCAGGACCATGGCGACGGCGCCTACACGGTGTACGACTCGACGACGGCGCAGCAGCGGAGCGACCTGTTCGTGCGCCTCCAGGACCGTACGGGCGCGTTCACCGACCGGTACCTCCAGGTCCCGGAGCTCGGCAGCGAGGACTTCCCCACGGTCTACACCCGGGGAGCCACCGGCTTCACCGCCGAGCTGGACCGCGTCACGGCGACACTGGGGAACACCCGCCTCCTCGTGGCGCGGGACGGCGGCTACGAGGTCTTCGACGGCACCGGCCGCCTCATCGACTCCGGCCCAGGCGCTCTCGACGAGGTGATGCGCGGACGCCGTCTGGAACTCAGTGACCCGAGCGACCCGCATCTGGTCACGACGGACGGCGGCGAGCGGGTGCTCGACGCCCCGGTGACACAGGTCGGCGCGGAGCGTTACCTGGTCACCTCGCCCGATCACCGGCCGGTGGTGGTGAACGGCAGTGGCGTCCACACGCACGACGTGATCCCCCTGCGCGGTGAGGACGGGCGAGACACGGGACAGTTCTTCATCGTCTCCCTGCTGCCCGGCGACGACTTCCTCTTCGCGGGCGGCGAGATCGTCACCCGGACCGTGGGGCCGGCCGGCCGTGGCGCGTTCTTCGTCGAGGCGGGCGACGGGCAGCGGATCGTGTTCGACACGACGGGCACGCGGGCGGGTCGTGGTGTGCCCCTCGGACCGGGACGCTGGCTGCACGTCTTCGACGACGGGCGGCAGCCGGTCGTGCATGCTCCGGGCACCACGCCGGGCGAAGTCAGGGCGTGGAACCTGCCGGACGGCCACTTCGCCATCGTCCACGTCAGTGGCAACGGCAGCGTGGTGAACGGCCAGGGCGCGCAGACCCACATGTCCACCGGATGGGTCAGCCGACCCGGTTGGACCGACGGGCACCTGGTGTTCCGCCCCGTGAGTGGCGAAGGCCCAGGACACTTCGTGCACTGGGACGCCGGGCCGCTGCCCGACCCGGTCCGGGCCGGGAACGGTCTCATCCGCGTGGGCACGGATGAGCGCGCTGTGCTCTACGGGCGCGACGGCAACGGCAGGTACGTCCCCGAGTACTCGGAGTTCCGGCCGACGGACGGCCCGCTGGCGGCACTGCTCCAGGGCGATGCGCTGCACTTCTCCCACCGGGCCGACACCCCGCACTCCGTCGTCGGGGGCGCCTCGGGCGGCCGCGTGACAGGGCTGGACGACGACCTCGTCCTCGTCGAATCCTCCGCCGGGCGCGGCATCGTCAGCAGCTCGGGTACCTACCTCCATGACGTCCAGCCGTACACCGGCCCCGGAGCCACCGGTACGGACCGGCTCATCGCGACGCCTCATGGAGAGGGCGGTGACGGAACCGCCGCCGACCGGATCTGGCTCGACGGCGCGGACATCAGAATGGAGGATGGCTTCGGCAGCGCGAAGTTCTTCACCCATGGCGGGACGTTCGTCGGCGCCGTGCACACGATCAGCGGCAGTCGGTTCGACGGCAACCGCCTGGTGGTGCCGCTCGACGGCCGGGACCATCCCTATGTGGCCACCCCGGACGGGGAGCGGATCACCGCCGTCCCTGTGCTCACGCTGGAGGACGGCCGCTATCTCGTCGGCACTTCCGATGGCGAGGTGATCCTCAGCAACCGGGGCACGCACACCCACCGGCCCGTCCACACGGTCGAAGAAAACGGTGTCCGCACCGGTGGCTTCTACGCCGTCCCGCTGAGCGGCCGGGGGCCCGCGCCGCTGTACGGGGAAGGGGGCGAACTGCTGGGCGAAGGCATGGCCCGCTTCAAGGGCAATGTGATCACACAGGACATCGATGGCCAGGTCACCGTCATCGACGGTGCGGGCCGGACCCTGGACCACGAAGGTTTCCACGGCTTCCTCGACGCGAGTCACGGGTACGCGCTCGACCTGTCCGGCCCGCGCCCCCTCCTCACCCACCTCCTTTCCGGGCGTGAGGTACGCGGCTCGGATGTCGAGTGGAAGGGCGGCGATCTTTTCCTCGCCGTGTTGTCCGGCCGCAGCCCCGTCGGCATGTCGTCCACGGGTAAGGTCACGCACGACTTCGCGCTGTTGGACGATATGAACGGCGAACCCATCCTTGAGATCGCTGTCCCCGTGTCCGGGGACGGGCCGACGCTGGTCTTCGACACAGGACGCAGGACGGCGAGGGCTGCGACCGTCGTCGAGCTGACCCCCGACGGCTTCACGGTCGTCAGCGGCAACCGGACCGACACCTTCTCCCTGTCCGGGGAGATGCTCGGCAGTGTGGTGCGCCCGGCCGGAGGATCGCTGCGCGGATACGATCTCCTGCTCACGCCAGGCCGGCCGCCGCGTGCCGTGCCCCGTGACGGGGGCGACACCGTCATCGGCACACCGCTGTGGGACGACCTCCACCTCGTGAAGACCCGCCATGGGCGTGCTGTCGTGGACACAGGCACCTGGGAGTACCTGTGGGACGCGGTGCCTCTCCAGGGCCAGTTCGGCCGGCCCACGGGGACGTACGCCTTCCTCCCCCTGGAGGGCGGCACGGCCCGGCCGTGGCTGGCCGTGGACGGTGCCTACGTGCCCGTCGAGGTGAGCAGGGCGCGCGGCAGCGATGGCATCGATGTCGTGACGCTGACGTGGGGCGCGGGAAGCCACCGCTTCCGTGCCGACAGCGGCCAGTTCGCGGGCAGCACCTTGACGGTGAGCGACGACATCCTCGGTCCGGCGGCTGTTGTCGTGCGGGTGGACGGGCCGAGGCTGCCGTCCCGGGTGACGGACGGGGCGGGCATCGGGATCCCCAACTCCTCGGCGCAGAGTCTCGGTCACGGCTGGACCCGCGTCACCATCGACGGGCAGCACTTCTTCGTCGACATCGACGCCACCACGGTCGTCAGTCTCGACCCCACGATGGTCGACCGCCTGCTGCAGCTGACAGGACGTGAGGGAGGGCGCCCCCACGTACTGGTGATCATGTCCACCGACGGCAGGCCGTACCCGCTGCCGGTGGGTACCGACGGTGTCCCCGTGTTCGGCACCACGGTGCGGCGGCTGCCGGGCGGCGACCTGGTGCTGCACGGTCCCGATGGGGCGTACGAGCGGTTCGACGGGGTGACGGGCTCCTTCGAGAGCGCGACCCCCGCCCTCCCCGTCCTCCCCGGTGCCAACTGGCCGCGGAACGAGGAGTTCCGCCTCCTCAGCGATGAGCACCGTGACCAGGTGCTCGACCTGCTGAACGGCCTGGACACCGCTCACGCGGTACCGCCGCGGGACCTGTCGCCCGCCGGCCCCGGTTCGGACAGTCTCACGGTGGCTCCGGTGACGGGGGTGTCGCCGGGCGAGAGTGTTCTGCTGTCGGGTCGCAGTGGTGAGCGCATCACTGTGGTGACGACGGATCAGGGCGTGGTGGCGTCGCGGAATGGGGAGCCGTTCGGGGATGAGGTGTGGGTCTCCGAGTCGCTGGTGACGGTCCGGGACGGGGATGTCGTGTCGTTCTTCGCGCGGCGTGGCGGTACCGGCTCGTGGGTGTCGGATGTGCGGTTCCCGTCCGATGGTGTGCCGTCGGTGGTGGCGCCGGTGGGCGGGGGCACGTTCGTCTGGCGGTGGGAGGGTGATGCCGGGACGTTGGTCACGCTGCCGAGTGGCCGTGGTGTGGTGATGGATGGCCGGGGTGGGGTGACGCATACCGCGCAGGCTGTCGAGGGCACGGAGGCTTTGTCGCGGACGGTGATCATCTCGCCGGTGGGTGGGGGTGATGCGCTGCTGGTGCGGGAGACGACCGGGGAGCTGGTGTCGTCGGACGTCCGGCGGATGTCGGACGGATCGCACACCGTGACAGTGGACGGCCGGGACGTACTGGTGGACAGGGCCGGCAGCGCGTTGGGTGTTCTTGACGTGTTGCCGGGGAATGAGGCGCGGCTTCTGGTTCCCGGTGGCGATGCGGCCGCGAATGCGGTGCATGTGGTGGACGGGCGGTGGCAGCGGTTCGACGGTCTGCTGACCGTGGATCTGGAGTCGATGGGTTCGCTGCATCCGCTGCCCGGCGGTGAGACGTGGCTGTTCCGTTCCGGTGACGGGGATCTCGCCTACGTCGTGCGGATGGAGAACGGACGGTGGCAGCAGGTCGAGGGCTCGTTCGCCGTGGGCCTGGGTCCGCTGGGTTCCGTGGTGTATGCGCCGGGCCGTGAGCCGGTCGTCATCAACGCGGAAGGTGTCCATTCCTATGACGTGACGGTTGTGACCGATGGCCCTGGTTTCCTGCGTCTGACGCCGGTGGGCGGCGGTGCGCCGGTGCTGCTCGGCCGCGACCTCGAACGCCTCCCGAACCCGATCGGGCAGGTCGACGCCTCGCCGAGCGATCTCTCACGCGCGCCTGACCAGTGGGACGGGGCAAGCGACGCGGTCGACCTCGGTGACCGCTTCGTCGCACGCGACCGCTCCGGCACATGGCGCTGGTCGTGGGGCGATGGTCCCGGCGACGTGTTCACCCGGCTTCTGGATGACGCGGGTCGGCCCACCGACCGTTACCTCTTCCTTCCAGGACCCGGTCAGCCGGGTACTCCGACGGTCTTCGAGGGGACCACCGGGCTGACCGCTCTGCCGGACCGGGTCATCGGGCTGCTGGGGAACACGCGGGCTCTGGTGCAGGGGGCGGATGGTTTCGAGGTGTTCGACGGCGCGGGCCGGCTCCTCGAGTCGGGTCCCGGGCGTCTTGACGGTGCGATGGTCGGGAACCGTCTCGACCTCGGTGACCCGGATCATCCGCGCCTGGTCGGCGACGATGACGCGGAGGTGGTCGGTTCGCGGGTGAGGCGGCTCGGCGAACACGGCTATCTGGTCACGGCGCCCGGACACCGGCCGATGGTGGCCGACGCCGACAGGAACCACACCCACGACGTGATCCGGCTGCGGGACGACGACGGGCGTGATACGGACGGGTTCGTCATCGCCCCGCTGCACGGGAACGGGCGAGCCCTGTTCTTCCCGGGCGACGGCGGCCGGCCTCTCCGCGCGGTATGGCGTGACGGCGACGACGTGTTCTCCGTCGGACCGGAAAATGCCCGGCGCGTCCATGAGATGTCGGGCACTCCGGTCGGCCACGCTGTGCCGCTGGAAACGGGAGACACGCTGTACGTCTTCCACAACGGCTGGGAACTGTTCATCAACGCGCCGGGCGACCACTTGCACGGCCTCGTTCCCACGGTTCTCCCGGACGGGCACGTCGGAGTCATATTCCACGACGGGCGGGGCCTGGCCGTGAACACCGACGGCCTGCGGACCCACACGGCCGTCGGACTCCTCGACGCGGTGGATCAGGCCGACCGGAGCGTGGCGTTCGTTCCGGTGAACGGCGACGGACCCGGGTACCTCACGACCCGGGAAGGTGTCCCGCTGCCCACTCCTGTGATGGTGGAGAACGGTCTCATCCGTGTGGGCACCGGCGACGACGCGGTGCTCCACGGATGGGACGGGGCCGTCCTCGATCCGGCGGACGGTGGGATCAGCGGCCTGACCGTGCCCCGGCCGGGGACGGAGGGCCGGCCCACGACCCCCTCGGATGGCACCGAGGCGGGGTCGCAGTCGTTCATGGTGGCTCCGGTGACGGGGATCGTGCCGGGCGAGTCGGTCGTGCTGCGGGGTCCGCAGGGCGGTGAGACGGGGATCCGTGTGACGGTCACGGACCAGGGGGCGTTCCTCTTCCGGAACGGTGTGCATGACGCGGCGGCGGAGGTGCGGGTCACCGAGTCGGTGATCACGGTGTTGTTGGACGGCCGGTTGTGGGTGTGGGGGCGTGAGGGGACGTTCCTGGGGCGGCACTTCACGGACGGTCCCCGTGGGGCGCAGGCGTTCGTTCCGGCGTCGGGTGACGGTCCGGTGGTGGCGTGGGCGCCGGACGGGTCGTTCGTCGTCTCGCGTGACGGGGTCGGTGAGGCGTTCACGAGCCGCAGCGCCCCTGTCGCCCGCATGCGGGGTGTGCCGGGTCTTGACGGGCACACGCTCGTCTCCCCGGCCGGTGGGCGTCCGTTCGTCACCGACGGCGACGGGCGGCGAGTGCCGACCGCCCCGCTCGGCGACGACGCGCTCGCGGTCCATGTCCCCGGCCGCCGGCCCCTGGTGATCGGCACCCGGGACGCCCTGGAGGTGCGGGAGAGCAGGGTCCACGACCTGGGCGACACCGGCTTCGCCGTCGAGGCACCGGGCCGGGGCGCGGTACTGGTCGATCCCCAGGGGGCGCACACCCACACCGTCCACCCGGCGCCGGGCGAGAGCGGCCACCGCCTCGCACTCCCCGCCGACGGGCGGAGCGCCCCGGCCCTGTACACCCGTGACTTCCAGCGCCTCGACACAGCGGCGACCCATGCGGACGGCCCGCGTGTCACCACGCTGACGGACGCCTGGGGCCGCCCCAACGGCGAGGTCGCCGTCTGGCAGACGAACGCCGGTGTGGGCCGGCTGGTCGCGGCGGACGGCACGCCGCTGCCGGGGCATGCGGTCCGCGGGGACGGGGGCATCAAGGTGATGCCCGACGCGACCTGGGGTGCCACTCGCGTGTACGACGGTCAGGGCGCCCTGCTGCGGACCGACATCACTCCCCGGGGGTCGGCGTCCACCATCCAGCGCTCCGCGGACGGCACCCTGCTCCATGTCGTCGACGACCGGGGCCGGGTACGGGCGGATCTCCGTGTCCGTGAACTGGAAGATGTCGGCTTCCTGGTCGAAGGCGTGCAGCGGACGGCGTACGACATCTCGGGGCGGAAGATCGACGTCGTACGGCTCGCGAACGCCGCGGGCGCGCCGGACGGCCGGAACCTCGTGCGGACGCCCGACGGGTGGCGGCTGTTCCAGGGTGACGATGTGCTGTACGCCCTGCCCGATCGGCCCATGGTGTCCTTCGGGGGCCGCCGGGTGCTTGTGGAGCGCGACGGTGTCCTCGACGTGTACCAGGACGGCAGGCTGGTCCATTCCGGTCCTGGCCGTGTCGAGGGTGCGATGCACGGCCATCGCCTGGACTCCTCCGGCGGTCGTCGTGTGCCCGATCTGGTGGACGGGGACGGGCACACGGTCCTCGGCTCGACCGTCCACGAGCTGACGGGCGGGCACCTGCTGGTCCAGGCCCCGGACCTCCGGCCGGTGCTCGTCGACGGGCAGGGCATCCCGGCCGGGGACGTCCTGCCGCTGCTCGACGACGCGGGGCGGGCCACCGGCACACTCGCCGTCATGCCGTCCGGCGACAATCCCGGCCTCCTCCTCGTCCGCACCGACGGGACCCCGCTGCCACTCCGGCTGTTCCGCTTCAACGACGACGGCACCCTCAGCGTCACCCCCGGAGGGGGGAGATTCGTCAAGTACGACATGGCCGGACGGCAGATCCACCACGGGAACACCCAGACCCTGGGCGAGTCCCCGGTGCGGGTCCGCATCACCTTCGACGGGCAGGAACGGCCGACCCCCACCGTCACGTACACCCGCGGCAGGGGCAGGGAGACCGGCACCGCCGAGGCGATCGGCGACGGAACGTTCCTGGTCCGGATCTCCGGTACGGCGGGGGCCGTGGTGGACGGCCGGGGCGTGATCACCCACCTCGGGGTGCCGCTCACCCGGAACGGCGCCGCCGACGGCACCATCGCCATGGTCCCGGTGCGGGGCAGCGGCCCCGGCGCCCTGGTGACACCGGGCGGCATCAGGACCGGCGCCGTCGAGGCCACCGACGGCGGCCTCATCCAGGTGCGGCACGACACGGGCCACAGCGTGTACGAGCCCGGTGGAGCCCTGCGCACGGACGTCCGGGCACCGGCGAGCGGCCCGCTGCACGATCTGCTGGGCGGCGCCCGCCTGGAGATCCCGGCCGGCGCGACACCGGCCATCGTCCGGCCGGGCGGGGCGCGGCCGGACGACCTGGTGAGCCCGCTCGGCCCCGACATGTTCCTCGTCCGGACGTCCGCGGGCCGGGGCATCGTGGACGGCGACGGCGTCCTCACCCACACGGTGCGGCCGGACGGCGCCCCCACCGAGGGCCACCTCGTCGCCACCCCGGTGGGTGCGGAAGCCGACCGTGCGCTCGGGGACCGGGCATGGTTCGACGGCGCGACGCTCCGGGTGGACAACGGCCGGGGCGGCGCCGCGTTCTTCGCGGACGACCGTCACCTGGGCGATCTCGTCACCGTGCACGGCGGCGGGCTCGACGGCCACCGGATCGTGGACCCGGCGGGGGGCAGGCCGTACGCCGTCACGGCCACGGGGGACCGGCTCGGCCTCAGGGTGGTGGCCCTGCACCAGGACGACGGCTTCCTCGTCGGCACAAGGGCGGACCGGCTGCTGGTCCGCCCCGACGGCACCACGCACCGTCCGCTCACGCTCCGCGACAACCAGGGAATTCCGAACGGGAGCTTCGCCGCCCTGCCGGCCGGAGGCCGCGGCCCCACCCGCATCTACACGGACGCCGGCCGACAGCGCAGCGGCTATGCCGTGACGGACTTCGACGGGAGCCGTATCCGCGGGGAGTTCACCGCGGGCCGCTACTTCGTGTACGACGGCACAGGCACGCTGGTGGGCACCGGCAGGGGGTCGGCGGCCGACGCCATGGACGGTCACCGGCTGGCCGTCTCGAACGGGGGACGCTCCGAGATCACCACCGCCACCGGCGGCGATGTCCCGGGCCACTGGGTGCGCAACCTCCCGGGCGGCCACTACGAGGTCCACGTCCCCGACAGGTGGCCGGCCGTGGTGGACGCCTCCGGTGAGCGCACCCACGACGTCATGCCGCTGGTGAGCACCAACGGCAACATCGTCGAGTTCATCGCCGTGCCGCTGGGCGGCGGTACGCCGCGGAGGCTGCCCGCCGCCCGTGACGGGGTGCCGGAGACGGTCCCGTCGGTCGTCGTACGCGACAACGTGTTCCGGATCGAGGACGAGGCCGGCACCTACACCTTCACCATGGGCGGCCGGGAGAGCACGCCCATGATCCGCCCGAACAGCGGCACCCTCGCCGGGTACGAGCTGCGGCTGCCCCCCGGCGGGACGCCCGGCATACGGCGGCTCGACACCGAACGGACCGCCACGTCGGTCACGCCGGTCGGCGGAGGTCATTTCCTCGTCACGGTGCCCGGGGGACGGGTCCTGGTCGACGACGAGAGCTGGTCCACCCTCGCCTACCGGAACGTCGTCCCGCTCACCGCGAGTCCCGGCAGCCCGTCGCGGATGTTCGCCGCGGTGCCGACGGACGGGGCGGGCGATGTGCTCGCCTTCCGGGACGACGCGCTGCTCGGCACCGGGGTGCGTGGCGCGGACGGCGCCCTCACGCTCGAACGGGGCGGCGGCATCCTCCGCTTCCGTCCCGACGGCACCGCGCTGACCACGTCGGTGCGCATCGAGGAAGGCCCGCTCGCCGGCCACGGCATCCGGGGCGACGCCTCGGGACCGCTCCGCGTCACGGACCCGGACGGCCGGCCGGTCCCCGGCTCCTCCGCTGCCCCGCTGGCCGACGGCCGGTTCCTCGTCACCACCGGCTCCGGGCGCTTCCTCGTCGACGGGGACGGCACGCTGGAGTTCCGGGTCACGCTCCTGTGGGGCCGGGACGGGCACCCGGACCTGTTCGCCCTCTCCGACGAGGCCGGCCGGCTCCACCCGCTGCCCCGCACCGCGCACGACCCCACGTCCCCGGGCACCGAGGTGCGTCAGGGGGACGACGGGCACCTCACCGTGCACGAACCGGACGGCACGGTCGTCCGCTACACCGTGGGGACCGGCCGGTTCGTGGACTCGGTGCCGGGCGCCCCCGGATCTCCGGAGGCGCCGAGCACCCCCCGGGAGACGGGCCGGTTCGCGGACGAGCCGCCGAGCCCCGGATCGTCCGCGTCGGACGGCACAGCGACGCCGCCCCTGCTGGCGTTCCCGGTGCACGAGATCGTGGACGGGCAGCGGCCCATCCCGCTGGGCGGACAGCCCGGTGAGCCCGAACTCACCGTGGTGCGGACACCGGACGGCGCGTTCGCGTACCGGGACCGGGAGATCGTCACCCGGCAGGTGCTGTTCCTCGACGGCGGCATCGTCGCCGTCCAGGTGCGGGACACGGTCAGCCTCTACGACGTGCGCAGCGGCGTGGAACTCGGCGCGGCCAGCGTCTACGGCACCGACCCGCTCGGCAGGTTCCGTCTGACCGGACCGAACGAGGGCGCCGTGCCGCGCGTCGTCGACGAGCACGGCGAGGAGGTGCCCGACGCCGCGACGGTGCTGGAGGGCGGCCACGGAACCCTCGTCCACGTGCCGGACCGGCCGCCCGCCGTCGTCGGCGCCGACGGCCTGTACAGCCACACCGTCACGCGCGTCTCCGGCGAGGACGGCGCGCCGACCGGCACGTTCGTCATCCGCCCGCTGGACGGCTCCGCCACGGGCGTCGCCTTCCGGGACGGCGGACACCTGCTGCGCGACCGGGTCCATTTCCAGCAGGACGGCTCGTTCTTCCTGACGCGGGACGGCGCCGGCACGCTGCACGGTCCCGACGGCGCGCGGCAGGGCCGGGCGTACGCCGTGCCACGCGTGGACGAAACCTTCCTCGTGCTGCCGGACGCGGGCGGTCCACCCGGCCTGCTGAGCCCCGGCGGCCCACCGCCCGCCGGGGCGTCCACCCGGCCGCTGGACGGCGTCGGCACTGTGGTCGACCTGCCGGGATACCGCCCGCTCGTGCTGGACGACCGGGGCGTCCACACCCACGACGAGATTCTTCTGCGCGGCGCCGACGGCGAGGCGACCGGGGACATCGTGCTCCTCCCGGTCGACGGCCGGTCGGACGTCATGCTCCACACCCCGGACACCGCCGCCGCGCCCTCCGGCGCGCCCGTGTCCTACGACAGCGAACGTGGCCTGATCACGGTCGCTGCCGTAGGAGACGGGCGCGCCGGAGGGCGGCAGGCCGTGTACGACATCGACGGCTGGCCGGTGCGGCAGGACTCGCCGCGCCCCGACGGGGCCGTCCCGCTGCGCGGCATGGACGGCGCCCCGACCGGCGAGTTCCTCACCACGCACCCCGGCACGGGCAGGCCGGCGCTGTCCGACGAAACCGGGCGCATCCTGGACCTGGACGTGCGGACGGACGGCGGCACCATCGAGGTGTGGCGGGGAACCACCGTGGACACCTACAGCGCGACGGGCGCGTTCGGGGGCCGCCAGGTGACCGTGCGGCTGGACAACGGCGACAACGCCACCCTCGTCATTTCGAGGGACGACCCGCCGGTCCTCCTGCACGGCGATGATGCGCCCACCCCCGTCACCCGGATCGGCGGCAACGGCTTCCTGATCGGGTCGGACGGCGGGCGGCCGGTCATCGTGGACGGATCCGGTGTCCGCACGCACGACCCGCTCCCCCTGATCGGCTCGGACGGCAGGCCGTTGGGTGTCACACTGCACGTCCCGACGACCCGTGGCGGCACCGCGGCGGTGTCCGGGCCGGGCGGCAGGCTGGTGACCGGCCAGGTCCTCGGCACGCGGGACTCGGTCGTGTTCACCGCCGCGTTCGGCGACCGCGTCATGCGGTTGGACCGCCGGGGTGCCCACCTCGCCGACCTCCCGGGGACCCTCGCCGGGCCGATGCACGGCAGGCGTCTGGACCTGACGGGGCCTGACGGTCCGCGCCTGGTCGACGGACAGGGCAGCACGCAGGGCTCCCCTGACGTGCGGGCTCTCGGTGACGGCGGGTTCCTGGTCGGCGGCACGCCCGGCACCAGGCCGGTCATCACGGACCACACCGGGGCGATCACCCATGAGGTCATCCCCCTGCCCGGCCGTGACGGCGACGAGTTCGTCGCCGTACCGGTGCGCGAGGGCCACCCCTACGCGCTGTACTCCTCCGCGAGCGGCACACGCCTCGACGTCCCGGTCGAACGGATGGGCCACCTCTTCACGATCACCCGGCAGGGCGGTGCGCGAACAGACATCCACTACGCCGACGGCACGTTCCGGGGCCACCTGCAGGAAATCCGGCAGGGCACTCTGCTCGTCGGCCGGACCGTGTACGTGCACGCCGACGCGACCCGGCGGCCCGATCTCCTCATCGGGCGCGAGCGCGTCCAGGACGTCCACTTCACGTCGCTGGGCGACGGCGGACACCTGGCCATCGGCCCCGAGGGCGCATTGGCCCGGCTGGACCGCGACGGGGTCCTCACCCACGAGGCCGTCCCGCTCCGCGACGCCTTCGGGGAGTTCACCCCGGGCCGCGCTCTCGTGCCTCTCGACGCGCGGGAGACCGAGGTGGTGCTGTGGCGGGAGGACGCACCGCTGACGCTCGCCCCACGAGGAGTCGACGGCTCGCTCGAAGTGTCCCGGGGCAGCGCCGGTCTCGGCTTCGACCGGCACGGCCAGTGGGTGGTGACCAGCGTCACACCTGCGCCGGCACGGCCCCAGCCTCTGCTGGACACGCTGCTGGGCACCGACCGGCTTGTCATCCCCGCCCACGAGTCGCCCCTCGTCCTCGGCCCGAACGGGCTGAGGTCCACCGACTCGACGGCCGTGCGGCTCGACGACGGCTCGGTGCTCCTCACCACCCCCCGCGGCGGTGCGCTGGTCGACTGGCAGGGCGACCTCACCCACGTGGTGACGGCCCGGCCCGGTCCGGACGGCGCCGAGCGGCTCCACGCCGTTCCGCACGGCCCGGCCCGCCGGGGAGGGAACGTCCCCGCGGAAGCGTGGCTGGACGGCGCGCGGCTGCGGGTGGACGACGCGACGACGGCTGTCTTCCTCGCCGCGGACGGCGGACGGGTCGGGCGCGCCGTCTTCGTCGAGCGGGGCACGAATTCGCTGGTCATTCCCGACGACCCGGCGGTCAGGCCGTACCTCGTGGACAGGGACGGCACGCGCCTGGAGACCGTCGAGGTGACCCGGACCGTGGACGGGACGTTCCTCGTCACGGCGTCGCGTGCCGGCGAGGTTCTGGACGGGGACGGCCGGTGGACGGCCGACGTGACCATGCTCGGTGGTGCGCACGGCCAGGATCCCGACCTGATCCTGACCCTGCCGGCAACCGGTGGATTCCAGGCTGTGTACCGCACCGACGGCACGCTGGTCACCGAGACGGTCTTCAGCACGCTCGGCGGCTCCCGCGTCACCTTCGAGCGGGCCGGTGTGGTCGAGACGTACACCGACGGTCTCCTCGTCGGCTCCGAGCGCGGCACCCTCCTGGGGGCCGTCGCCGGCAACCGAGTGGTGAGCATCGACGGCGAGACCGTCCTGGTGCGCTGGAGCGACGGGACGCGGGCCGGTGACGCGACGGAGGTCGGAGACGGTTCGTACCTCATCCAGTCCCCGGGCCACCGCCCGCTCGTCCTGCATCCCGACTCCGGCGAGTTGACGCACGATGTGATCGTCCTGCGCGGCGACGGCGCGAGCGAGCAGCGGTACGTCGCCGTGCCGCTCGACGACGACGAGAGCCGGACCATGGTGCTCACCGCCGACGGCCGGGAACTGCGGGACACCGTGTACCACCGGGACGGCCCCCTGTTCAGCCTGGACTCCGGCAGCCACGGGCTCGTCTACAGGATGAACGGCGACTTCGCCGGCCACTCCCACGCCGTGCCCGCGGGGCCCCTGGCCGGCCGCCGGGTGGTGTACCCGCCGGACGGCGGACGGCCGTGGATCGCCGACACGTACCTGAACGTCCTCCGCGACTCCTCCGTCACCCGGATCGAAGGGCTCGCGCAGGACGTCGAACGCTTCCTGGCCGAGGTGCCCGGCGCGCACGCGATCCTCGGCGAGCACGGTCTGCCGACGGAGGACATCGTGGTCCCGCTGCCGGGGACGCAGGGCGCCGACCGGCTCGTCGCCGTCCCGTCGGGCGCGGGCGCCGGCCCCGCCGCGACGGACCGGGTCTGGATCGACGGCGCACGGCTGCGGACCGACGACAGCGACGGCGGCTTCGCGACGTTCCACGACCGCTTCGGCCGTGTCCACGGCACCTCCGCCACGCTCGGCGGCGGCCCGTTCGACCGGCTCGCGGAACCGCCGCGCCTCGTCCTGCCCGCGCACGGCGACCCGCACCTGCAGGCCGCGGACGGCACCCGGCTCACCGACTCCCCGGTGGTGCGGGTGGCGGACGGTCTGTACTTCGTGGACGTCCCCGGCGCGCGGGGCATCGTGGACCGCTTCGGCGACCTCACGCACGGTGTGCTGCCGCTGGCCGGTCCGCGCGGCGCGCACACCGGCCTGTTCCTCGCCACACCCGTGCACACCCCCGGCGACCCCGTGCTGTTCCGGGGCGGCGACGGCACGGTCGTGTCCACCCGGGTGGAGTTCACGGAGACGGGCATCGAGGTGCGCCGTGGCACGGCGGTGCACCGCTACGGCACCGACGGGCGGTTCGCCGGCGCCGAGATCCTGGTCTCCGGCGGTCCCGCCGACGGCTTCCGGGTGGAACCGACGGCGAGCGGCGGCATCGACGTCACCCGCCCCGAAGGCCGGGCCGTCACGGCGTCGCCCCGGTGGGTCGGCCCCGACGCGCTGCTGCTGGAGCGGAACGGCCGAGGCGCGCTGGTCGCCCCGGACGGCCGCTCGACCGGTGTCACGGTCCTGTCGGGACGCACCGGCGGGCGGCCGGACCTGCTCGCCCTGACGACCGGTACCGGCACGCCGTACCCGCTGGCGATGGCGCTCGACGGCGTGTCCGTCATCGACTCGGTGGTGCGGCGGCTGCCCGGCGGCGACCTGGTGCTGTACGGCCCCGGCGGCACTTTCGAACGGTTCCACGGGACGACGGGCCGGTTCGACAGCGAGGGCGACGGCGCCATCGGCTCCAACTGGCCGCAGGCCGACGAACTCCCCATGCTGCGCCCCGACGACTACGGGCGGCTCGCCGAACGGGCGCGCCTCCAGAACGCCGGGAACGCCGGCGCCGACGCGGCCACCCCGCCGCCCGGGGGCGAGACCTACACGGTGGCCGTCCTCAACGGGATCGAGCCGCACCCAACCGTCACACTCCGCAACCGGGACGGTGGCCCGACCGGCCTCACCCTGCGGTCGACGCCGGCCGGCCCGGTCGTGTTCCGCGACGGCACCGAAACCGCCTATCCGGTGACGCGCGGCACGACGGAGCTCTCCGTCGACGTGAACGGCACCCGGTGGGTGTGGAACACCGACGGCTCGCTGCGGACGGCGCTGCGCGTCGGGAACGGCCCCGACGGCCTGACACCGGTGGCCGGGGACACCGAAGCGCTCGACATCGTCCGGCTCACCAGGAACGGCGGATCGGCCGGATTCGTCACCGTGCCGCCCGGTGGCGGCGACGGGCGGCTCGACCGCTGGGCCGACGACCTCACCCCGCTGCCGGACCCCGCGTTCCGGGACCCCGACGGCGGCTGGCTCATCGTCCGGGAACAGGGCGTGTTCCAGGCGTACGACGCGTCCGGCGCCTGGTCGCACGAACTCCGCCGGATCCGGTCGGGTGACGCGGCGGGCACCCTGCTCGGCGACCCCCCGGGCGGCGGCCGTCCGTACCTGCGGGCGGGCGACGGCGGCCCGCTGCCGGACGCCGACGTCGTACGGCTCGACCCGCTCGGCTACGCGCTGCGGATGTCGCCCGACGCGCCCTACTCGGCTCTGAACCGGTCGTTGGGGGAGGGATCGGACCTCGTCCTGCTGCACGACCGGTCCGGCCGGTTCACCGGCGAGTACCTCAGCTGGAGCGGCGGCAACCGGAGCTACCTGCTGCTCGGGTCCGAGCAGCAGGTCAGCCCGCCCGTCCACCAGGACGGCGAGTCGCTCGTGGTCGAACGGCCGGGACGCATCGACCGCTACACGCGCGACGGACGACTCGTCTCCTCCGACCAGACCCTGGAGGGCGAGCTGAGCGCCTTCCGGCTGCGGTGGTCGAGCGACGGCCCGCCGACCCTGCGCGACGCCACGACAGGGCGGGAGGTGACCGGCTCGGACGTCCTGCTGCCCCCCGAGGGCGGTCACCTCGTCCGGCTGCCCGACAGGGCCTGGACCCTCGATGCCGGGTTCGCGCGCACGGGCCGCGCGATCGTGCTGCGCGCGGAGTCCGGCGAGGTGACGGGCCACGTACTGCTGCCCGACGCGGCCGACGCGCCCGCGACCCTCAGGACGGCCGACCTGTCACCGGGCACCGACCGGTTCACCACCGGCTTCGGCGGCCACCGCGTCGTGGTGGAGCGGGACGGCGTCCTCACCACCTACGACGGGTCCGGCACCCCGCTGCACACCGGCCCCGGACGGCTGGACGGCCCGCTGGCCGACCGCACCGTGCACATCCCCGAGGGCGGCGGCGCGCCCCGGATCGGCGCCGGCGCCGCGGGGGCGGCGGACCCCGATGTCCTGCCCCTGGTCGGGAGGGGCGACGCGCCCCCCACGGCCGCACCGGACCGGTACCTCGTCACGATGGACGGCACGCGCCCCGTCGCCCTGGACGTCCGGGGCCGGTGGACGGACGACGTCGTCGCACTGACCGACGAGGCGGACCGCCCGCTCGGCATCCACGTGGTCGCGTCTTTGGACCGCGCACGGCCCGGGGCCACCGCGTACGGCAGCGACGGCGTCGCCCTGCCGGACCGGGCGACCATCGTCCACGGCACGGCCATCCACCTGCCGACGGACGGCGGGTTCGACCGCGTGTACGACATGGCCGGCCGCCTGCGTGGGCGCGCGATCCCGCTGACCGACGAACCGTTCGACGGCGAGTACCTCTTCTTCCCGCTGGGCGGCGGCGCCGCGTACATCGAGGGCACGAACTTCCGGCCCCTGGCGGGCACCACCGCCGTAGCGCTCGGCGACACCGGCCACCTCATCCGGCGCGACGGCCGGTACGTCGTCATCGACACGGACGGTTCGGTCACGCGCGGCCCCGTGTTCCTGGGGAGCTCCACCGGCGGCCTCACCGGGCACGTCGTCGTCCACCCGCTCGACGGGCCGGGCGATGCGGCGGCGTTCACCCGCGAGGGCACACCGCTGCCGTACCGGGTGACGACCGACGGCGAGCGGATCACCCTGCGGGGCGAGCACGGCACCGCCCTCCACACCAGGGACGGCCGCCTGCTGGCGGACAGCAGCGCCGCGCCCGACAGCCCGCTCGGCCGCCTGCTGGGCGGCGCGTCCATCGGCTTCGACCCCGTCAGCCGGTTCCCCCGCGTGGTGGACGCGCAGGGCACGCCGCTGCCGGACGCCCGCCCCGCCGTACCGCTCGGGAGAGTCGGTTTCCTGGTCGAGGTGGACGGCCGCTTCGCCGTGCTCCAGCGTGGCGCGGTCACGCACAAGGTCACCGTCGGGCCCGGTCCCGACGAGCGGCTGATCGCCACCCCGGTGGGCCGGGAGGCCGTGCCACCGGCGGAGGCCGAGTGGGTCGCCGGCGCACGGATACGTGTCGACGCGGCACAGTCCCACCCGGACCGGCCCGCGATGACCTTCCACGACACCGCCGGCCGCGAGATCGGCCGCGCCCGGGCGTTCGAGGGCGCGCCGGAGGGCGGCCCGTGGCGGGACCTCGGCCTGCTCACGACCGACGACGGCGCGCTGCCCCGCCTGGTGGACTCCCGTGGCAGGGCGGTCCCCGACTCGTCGATGACGCACCTCGGGGACGGCGTGTACGTGGTACGCGCCGGGGACGCCCACCTGGCGGTGGACGTTCCCGGGCGGCGGGTCTTCGCCGCCATCGGGCTGCGCGGCGAACTCGGCGCTCGCACCGGTCTCGTCGTGACGATCGCGCCGGACGGCCGGGCGGGGCGGCTCTATGTGGACGGGCAGTTCCAGGCCGGCGCGGAGGTGCGGGTCGAGGACGGCACGATCACCGTGACCCGGCGTCACCCGGGCGCCGGGAAGACCGGGGCCGCCGGGGACCCCGTGGCCGGGGGCGGCTCGGTCGCGGTGTACACCCGGGCCGGCAGGCTGATCAGCCAGCGCGTCGTCATCCGGGGCGGAGCACTCGACGGGCTGGTCATCCGGGTCGACGGCCCGAGGCTCCCGCCCCGGCTGATGGACGGCGAGGGCGACCTCGGCACGCCGGTGACACGCATGGGCGCGGAATCGTTCCTGGTGCGCGGCGAGCGGGGCGGGTGGATCGTCGCCCGGGACGGCTCGGCCCGGGAAACCGGCATCGTGACCCTCAGCCCGGGCGGCGTCCGCCGTGACGTCCTCGTCGTGACGGACCGGCACGGCGTCCTCCGGGAGGCGGCGCTCGGGCTGGACGGTCGCTGGATCAGGGACAGCCTGGTCATCGGTCCGGGATGGACCGGATCGGCCGACACCTTCACCGTCCACCTGGGGCCGGGCACCGGCGGGGGCGCGGGACCGCTCCCGGACGGCGCGGTGGGGCGCTTCGACGGGGCGACCGGCGAGCTGATCGACGAGGTGCCAGGAAACTTCGTGCGGAGCGCGGACGGCCTGTTCATCACCCAGGCGCGGCGCCGTGACGGCGTCGAGACCGCGGTCTGGCGCGGCGGCCGGCAGGTCACCGCCGACGTGGAGTTCGGCGAGACCACGGTCAGCGTCCGCGAGGGCTTCGCGCTGACCACGTACGACCGCCGCACCGGCGCCGTCACGGGCATCGAACGGACCCACTCGGCGGGGAGCGCGCTGGCCGGGTACACCTTCCGCGGCACGGGCGCGCCGGGCGCCGTCCCGACCATCGTCCGGACGGGCGGCGCCGGGGAGGCCGCCGGGATACTGCCGCTGGGAGGCGGCCGGCTGTTCCTCGTGGAGACTCCGGAGGGCCGGAGCGTCGCCATCGACCCCTCCGGCCGGATCACCCACATCGCCGAGCGGCTGCCGGGCAGCGGCGCGGACGGCGGCGTGGAACGCGTCCTCATCCGCTCGCTCAACGCGGCGTACTACCCGTCGGAGCTGTTCCTGGCCGACGGCACACCGGTCGCGGGCAGGGTGACCACTTATGACGGCGGCGGTTTCTCCGTGTCGGACGGCACGGTCGTCACCCATTACCGGCCGAACGGCACCGTCCTGCGGCGGGAGGTCCCCGGGCCGTCCCTGCCCGGTCACGACCGGTCCGTCGTGTGGCTGGTCGAGGGGGAGCCGCCCGTCCTGTACACGCCCGGCAGGCGCCGCGAAACGATCGAGACCCGCACCCAGCCGCTGGACGGCGGCGGCTTCCTCGCCCGTCCGCCGGGCCGCCCCCCCGTGGTGCTCGACAGCGCCGGGGCGACCACCCATCGTGTGGTCGATGTGACGCCGGAGCGGTTCGCCATCCTCCCGCTGGACCGCAACGGCACGGCCGCGCTGTTCGAGGGCCGTGCCCGGCGCCTCGCCGACCCGGTCACGGTGGATCCGGAGACGGGCCGGGCGACCATCGGGAGCATGGGCGTCACGATCCACCCGCAGGGCGCGGTCGTGCCCGACCGGCCCATCCAGGGCGGCCTGTACGACGGCGACCGGCTCGTCATCGGGGCCGACGGCCGCCCCGCCCTCGTCCCGGACGCGACACGGCCCGGGCGCGCGCCGGCGGCCGTGGCCGGCCCGCGCGACGGCCTGTACCTCATCGACGGCCTGGAGGGTGGCGTCCTCGTCGACGGCGCCGGAGCACACCGCCACGGCCTCGATGCCCTGCTGGACGAGGACGGTGATGTCGGGCTGTACTCCATCCAGCCGGTCGCCGGCGAGGAGACCGCCGTGTTCACCGGCGATCTGGAACGTGCCGGGACCGCCCGTCCCGGCGCCGACGGGCCGGTCGTCCAGCAGCGCCCCGGGGTCGAGCGGCGGTACAACGAGATCCCCGAGTTCCTGGGCACGTCCTACGATCTGCCGGGCGGGCACCGGCTCATGGCCGATCCCGACGGCGCACCCCAGCACGTCCTGACCCCGGGCGGCACGGTCCACCCCGACCACACGGTGCGGTCGCTTCTCAGCGGCGGGGTGTACGTCCGTGTCGGAGACTCCCACCTGGTGGTGAACACCTGGCAGGAACGGGTGACCCCGGCCGTGCCGCTGCCCGGCCCCGGCGGGGCGCCCACCGGCCTCTCCCTGGCCCCGGGCGACCTGCTGAACGACGGGCTGTCCCGCGTCCTGCGGCCGGACGGCACCCAGCCCCCGACCACCGTGGTGCTGGACAGGGGCAGCAGGATCGCCACCGAGGCGGACGGCGGGGTCCTCGTCCACGACAGCGCCGGAGCGCTGCTCGACGCCCAGCCCGGGCCGCTGCGCGGCGCCCTGGCCGATCACCTGCTCGACCTGTCCGACCCGGACCGGGCACGCGTCACGCACCGCCCGGACGACGGAGCGGAGGGCGCGGCCGGGGCCACCGAGGTCGCGGGGTCGTCGGCCGACCCGCTGGGCGGGGAGCACTACCTCGTCCAGGCACCCGGCTACCGCCCGGTCGGCGCCGACCGGGACGGCAACCACACCCACGAGATCGTCCGGGTGACCGCCCCGAGCGGTGCCGAGACCTTCGTGGCGCTGCCCCTCGACCGAAGGTCCGGGCGGATCCTGGCGCTCATGGACGGGGCGCGGGCCGTGCCGTCGGGCACGTCCTTCCCGTCGTTCACCGTCCACTGGCCCGGCGGCCTCTCCACCGTCCACGGGACGGACGGCGGCCTCCTGGGCAGGATGCAGGAGATCCGCGCCGAAGGGGCGTTCGAGGACTTCTCGCTGTTCATCTCCGAGAACAGGTCCGTCCGGTCCGAACTGGTCCCGAACGATGGAGTCCTGCACGACGGCACCCTCACGGAGCTGGAGGGCGGCCGCGGGTACCTCGTGGCACTGTCCGACGGCGACTCGGCCGTGCTGAACGGGGACGGCCTGATCAGCCATCGCATCGTCGAGCCGACCGGCTCGTTCGGCACGTCGCACGAAGGCGCGTTCATCGCCGTACCGGTGGACGGGCCCGGGGCCGCCGCGATGTTCCGCAGCGACGGCACCCTGCTGTCCGCGGACGTGACGGTCTCCCCGGAGGGGATCGTGGTGCGCCGGGACAGCGCGGTGACCACGTACACGGACGACGGCCTGTTCGTGTCCAGGGCGATCGACGTCACGGGCGGCCGGGCCGACGGCTTCCGCATCGAACTGACCCTGGGCGGCCGACCCACCGTGCGCGGGCCGGGCGGCCAGTCCGTGGACGACGTGAACGTCTTCCCGGTGGGCCAGGACGCGCACCTGCTGGAGTGGGACGGCGGGCGCGTCCTGGTGAACGGCGAGGGCGGCGGGGCGACGCCCGTCACCGTGCTGCGCGATCGTCCCGGTGCGCTCGACGCGATCGTCATGCACGGCCCGGACGGGGAGCCGTACCCGCTGCCGCTCGGCTTCGACGGCCACACGGACCCCGGCTCGGTCGTACGGCGGCTGCCGGACGGCGGCCTGGCGGTGTTCGGCCGGGACGGGCGGTTCGAGCGGTTCGACGGGGAGACCGGCCGGTTCACGGGCGGCGGCGTGGACGAGGCGGACGCCGGCCGGCTCACCCCCGGGGAGACGGCGAGGCTCAGCGACGCCGACCGGGTGCGGGTCGCCGTCGTGAACGCCACCGCGCTCGGCGGCGCGCCCGCGTCCCGGCCCGTCCTCCCGGCGCCCGGCGCGCCGTTCACGGTGGCCCCGGTGTTCGGCGTCGTCCCGGGCGAGACGGTCGTGCTGCGCACCGCGGACGGCGTCGGGAGCGGCCTGACCGTCGTGATCACCGAGGGTGGCCCGAGCCTCTTCCGGGGCGGGGAGATGCTGGGGCACCCGGTCACCGCCGACGACGCGCTGATCGTGCTCCGCGACGGCGACACGCTGCGCGTCCACACGCGCGACGGCCGGTTCGTCACGGACATCGACGCGCCGCTCGGCCGTCCCGTCGAGCCCAGGTCCCTGACGATCGGCCGGGGAGACGGGGCGATCACGCTGACGCTCGCCGAGGACGCCTCGTACGCCGTGTCGCACGGCGGTGCCACCGTCTCCTGGGACGCCGCCGGTTTCCGGCTCGGGCGCGGCGACCGGCTGCCGTCCGCGTCCGGCCACTTCGAGCTGGTCAGGCCGGAGGGCGGGGACCCCCATGTCGCGGGCGCCGACGGCGCGCGGGTGCCGGGCTCGGACGTCCGGCCGCTCGGTGACGGCTCCCTGCTCGCGACCCTCCCCGACGGCCGCGAGTGGACGCTCGGCGCCGACGGCGTCGTGACCCACCGCGCGGCCGGCACCGCCGCCGCCGACGCGCTGCCGTCTTCGGGCGGTCCCGCGCACGGCACCTCCGACATCCCCGCGCGCGTGCCGAGGGCGGCCGTTCCCGGCCACACGCACCCGCTGGCCGCCGACCCCGCGTACCGGCTCGTCGTGCCGCCGGGGAGCCGGGACGGCTATCTCGTGGACGGCGGCGGCACCGAGGTCGTGGACGCCCCGGTGCGGACGATGGGCGACGGCGGGTTCCTCGTGGAACTGCCCGGCGGGCACCGGTTCGTGACGGACGGTCAGGGTGCCCACACGTACGACCCGGTGCTCGTGCGGGACGCCGGCCGGCTGATCGGCGTCCCGGTCGGCGGGCAGGGCCCCGCGCGGGTCTGGAACAGCCACGACCTGCTGCCCGAATCCGGCGACGTGGTGTGGTTCGACCGCGCGGCGGACCGCGTCACGCTCCTGGCGGGTGACGACGCCCGCACGACCGACCTGAGCGGGACGCCGCTCCTGACCGGGCGGCGCATCGACGTGGACGCGGCAGGGCTGCCCGAGGCGTGGCGGGGACGCTTCGCGCTGCGGCCCGTGCCGGACGCCCCGGCCGGACTGTCCCCGACCGTGGTGTCGGCCACCGGCGCGCCCGTCGAGCTCGTGCCGGTGCGGCTGACCGTCCCGGACGATCCCGAGTTCGCCCTGCGCGCCCTCGTGCCGGAACGCGGCGCGGGCGACGGCGTGATCGTCGATGAGCACAGCGGCGACGTGTTCCCCGTCCGGGTGACGGGCGACGGACTGATCCTGATGCGCGACCCCGACTACCCCGCGGTCTTCGCCCGCGACACGGGCGTGCTGACCGGTGAGGCCACCCCCGTGCGCGGGGCGCACGAGTACGCGGGCACGGTGCTGTTCGACCCGGGCGACGGCGGCGCGCTGCGGCTGCTGAACGGCGGCACCGAGCCGCTGGTCGATGCCTCGGTCAGCCGGATCACGGCGGACGCGTACGCGCTCGCGGCCGCGGGGCGGCCCACCGTCGTGATCTCCCCGTCCGGCTGGCGGGACGCCTACGTCCCGCAGCTCCTGGACGAGGCGGACCGGCCCACCGGCCTCTTCGTCGTCCCGCCGGACCACAGGGGCGGGTTCGACGCGACGCTCCACGGCCTGGACGGGCCGGTGGCGACGCCGGGACCGGTCAGGACGACGTTCGACGGCTACCGCCTCACGATCGGCGCGGCGGACGGCGTACGGTTCCACGACTCCACCGGCCGCCTGATCGGCACCGGAGCCGGGCCGGTCGACGCCGCCATGGCGGGCAACCGCCTCGACCTGACGGGTGCGAGGCCGCGCCTGGTGGCGGAGCCGTCCGGCGACGAGGTGTCCGGCTCGCGGGCGGCGGAGCTGGCGGGCCACGACGGCCTGTTCCTCATCACGCGGCAGGACACCCCCCCGATGGTGGTGGGCCGGGACGGCGCGTTCGCCCGCGACGTGGTCAGGGTCACCGGACCGGGCGGCGATGACGTGCACGTCGTCGAGGTGTACAGCGGCGAGGCCGTCGCCTTCCGGGCGGACGGGGAGCGGGCGGATCTCGACGTGCGCCTGCTGCCCGACCGCGTGGAGATCGGCCACCCGTCCGGCGTGACGCGGGAGTACGACTACACCGGCCGCCCGATCACGTCCGGGACGACTGCCGTCCCCACCGGTGCCGGGACCGTCCGGATCGGGCTCGACTCCCTCTGGACGAGGGTGCCCGGGGCGTGGGCCGGACACGACCTGGTGCTGCCGGGCCGTACCGGCGCCGACCCGGTCCTGCTGGCACCGGACGGCACCCCGGTCACCCCCGAGGTCTTCCGGCCGCTCGACGCCGACGGCCGTCCCGGGAGCACCGTCGTCCTGCCGGCCCCCGGCGACTCCCGCGGCCTGGCCGTGGACACGCGCGCCACCGATCCCGAGGAGGCCGTGGGACCGGCCGTGGTGAGCGACGACCTGGTCGTCGCGCCGTCGGGGGACCGCCTCGGCGCGTACGACCGTGCCTCGGGCCGCCCGGTGGACGCCGAGGTCGTGGAGGTGCGCCCGGCGCCCTACAGCGGCAGCCTGCTCGTCGTCCCGCGCGACGGCACCGCGCCCCGGCTGCTGGGCGACGCGCTGCCGGCCGAGCCGGTCGCCGCCCGGTTCGGCGACGACCGGTACCTGCTGCGGGCCGCCGGGGAGCCGCCCGTCGTCGTGGCCGCCGACGGCTGGACCGGGCACCGGACGGTCGGGCTGGGCGACGGGGCGGGCCGCGCCGTGGACCGGTACGCCGTCGCGGGCCGGGACGGCTGGTCCCTCCACCTCGGCGACGGCACGCCGCTGCCCGACCGGGTCCGCAGCTCGTTCGGCGGCACCAGGTTCGTCGTCCAGGGCGCGGACGGCACGCGCGTCCACGACGGCGCGGGCCGCCTGCTGGCCACGGCCCCGGGCCGGGGCGACGGGGTGATGACGGGCCGTACCCTCGACTTCTCGACCGGCGAACCACGCCTGACGCTCCCGGGCGGCAGGCGCGAGGTGCCGGGCTCGTCGGTCGTGCCGCTCGAAGGCCGGCCCGACCTGTACCTCGTCCGGGCGCCGGGCGAGCACCCCGCCGTGGTGGACGAGTCCGGCGCGGTCGTCCGCGACGTGCTGCGGACGCCCGGCGAGGACGGCGGCACCGCGTACGCCGTGTCGGACTTCGACGGCGGCCGGGCCGGTTTCCCGGTGTTCGGCCGGAACGGCGCGCTGCTGCCGGCCAGGGCCTGGGCCGAGGACTCCCGCCTGTTCCTCCACGGGGCGGGCGGTCAGCGGCTGTGGGAGGTGGACCCGGCCGGACGGCCCGAGCCGGGCGCCGCACAGGTGACCGGCCGCGCCGCCCCCGACGGGGCACTCACGCGCCTCCTCGGCGACGGCGTCACCGTCGAGCCCGTCCCCGGCGCCGCCCCCCGGGTGACGCTGCCGGGCGGCGTGCGGGCCGGTACGACGCCGCTGCCCCTGGACGACGAGACGCTGTTCCTCGTCACCGCCGCGGGCCGCACCGCCGTGCTCGACGCGGACGGCCTCCCCACCCACCGGACCGTGCCGCTCACCGGTACGGGCGACGGGCCGATCGCGCTGGTGCCGCTCGATCCGGGCGGGACGGCCGCGGTCGTCCGGGGCGGCGAGGTGACCCCCGACGAGGTGTACGCCGACCGGGGCGCGATCCGGATCGTCCGGGGCGCCGCCGAGTTCGTCCACCACCCCGGCACCGGCCGCTTCCTGTACCAGCGGGTCGAGTTCGGCGACGCGACGCTGGAGTTCCGCGCGGACGGGACCGCACGTCTCGGCGACGGGCACGGCGGCGTCACGGAGATCACCGCCGCACGCGTCGGCGGCGACCAGCTCCTCGTCGTCCCCCCGGGCGGCACCGCAGCACGGCCCGTCCTGCTGGACGGCGCGGGAGCCGTCAGGTTCCCCGTGACACCGCTGCGGGACGGCGACGGGCGGATCACGGGCTTCGTCCGGCACCTGACCGACGGGCGCCCCTACCCGCACCCGTACGGGCTGGACGGCACCCCGCTGCGGGACAGCGCCGTCCGGTTCGAGAGCGGCGCGGTGCGGGTGTACGGCGACGGCGGCGCCCTCGCCGTCCACGACCCGCGCACCGGCGCCCTCGTGCACAGCGGCCCGGGTGTGCCCGGTCTCAACCGGGTGGACGGCGACGAGTTCCGCCTGCTGGACGAGGCCGATCGCGCCGTGGTCATCGACCGGCTGGGGCAGCGCGCGGGGACCGCGGTGCCGCCCGCCGTCACCGACCGGCCCACCGTGCTGGCCGCCCTGGTGGACACCGGCATCGAGCTGCAGGACATGAGCCGGTTCCGCGTGGTGCTCCCCGGCGACGGCGTGCTCCTGGCCGGACTGCGCGTGGACCTCGCCCCCGCGACCGGACGCGTGCGCGGCGCGTCGGCGACGCCCGCCGACGGCGCCGCCACGACCGACGTCCGCGTCACCCCGGGCGAGACGCACGACACCCTCACCATCACCGTCCGGAACGGGGACGGCGAGGCGACCGTCCGCACCGAACGCTGGGTCCCCGTCACCGTCGAGGGCCGCCCGCCCCTGATCCTCCGCTACGACACGACCCTGCCGGGCTCCGCGCCGACCGTCCTCCAGCGCGGCACCGACGGTGCCGAACCGCTCGCCGTGCCCGTCACCCGCCTCGTGGACGGCGGCCACCGGATCGCCCTGCCCGAGGGCCACATCGCGGTCACCGGCGAGGGCGCCCCCACCGACCTGGTGATCCCGCTGACCCGCCGCGGCGGCACCACCGACGACTACCTCTTCCGGCCCCTGGACGGCCGCGACGGCGGACGGCCGGCCCTGCGCGACGCCCACGGCGACGACCGCCCCGGCGACATCGACCTCACCGACGGCCTGATCACCGTCCGCCGCCCCGACCGCACCACCGTCCACCTCGACACCGGCGAACTCGCCGAGGAGACGCTGCACATCCGCGGCGGCGACCTCGACGGCCACGACCTGCGCCTCCCCGACCCGGTGTTCCGTCCCGGCGGACGGCCGCGTCTCACGGACGGCGCGGGCAGCGAGCTGGAGATCACCTCGATGCTCCCGCTCACCACCGGCGGCCGCATCGTCACCACCCCCCACCACCGCGTCGTGATCGGTGACGACGGCCGGTACGCCGGCGACTCCGTACCGCGCACCGGCGGGGACCCCGCACGGTCCGACGAGTGGTTCCTGATCCCGGCCGACCCCGGGCAGCCCCCGCGCCTGTTCGCCGACGACACACCCGTACCCGGCGCCGAGGTCCACCGGACGCGGGACGGCCTCGCCGTGGAGCGCGAGGACGACCCGTACACCAGGGAGATCCACACGGCCGACGGGGCGTTCGCCCACTGGTCCCACGAGATCACCGGCGGCACGCCGCTCGCCGGGCAGCGTCTCCTCGTCTCCCCCGACGGCCGCACCGCGGAGGTCGCCCTGCCGGACGGGACCGTCGACACCGCCGCCGTGGCCGAACGCCTGGACTCCGGCGACTTCGTCATCGTCAAGGACAGGGCCATCACCCAGGTGGACAGGACCGGAGAGGAGCAGGACGTCGAGATCCCGCTCCTCGACCGGCGGGGCCGGCCGACGGGCCGCACGGTCCGCCAGGCCGCGTTCCCGGCGGGGATGGAACGCAGCCCCTACGCGTCCGGCGAACTCCACGGTGAGCACTGGGAGACCGGCGACGTCCGGTTCGCGGGCACCTCGATCCTCGTGGACGAGGTCCCCACCCTCTCGCAGTACACGCTCCGCGGACGGCTCGTCGAGCAGCGGCACGAGATCTACGACGAAGGGCCGCTCAGGGGCAGGATCCTCCAGGTGCCCGAGGGCGACGGCACACCGCGTCTGCACGAACTCGACAGCGAGGGCAGGCTGCGGCCGGTTCCTCACACGACGGTCGTACGCCTCGGCCGTGACCGCGGCTACGTGGTCATCCAGGCGGAACCCGGCAGGCCGGGGGTCAGGTTCGGCCTCGACACGGACGGCCAGCACAGCTACGAGATCGTCACGGTGCTGCGCCCCGACGGCATGCCCACCGGCGAGTTCACCACCTGGGGGCACGACCCGGACTTCCCCCAGAGCCTCTTCGACCGCGGGCAGCCGCGCCCCGACACCGTGTCGTTCGGCGGCACCATGGACACCCGCCACAGGGACATGACGGTGGAACGGGGCGGGAGCACCTACACCTACCGGATCGAGGGTGTCCCCGGGGCGTTCGTGGCGAGGCCGGTGGGCGCCGAGCACCGCGTCGTCGGCAGCGCGTACCACGGCGGGAGGCTCATCCTGGACTTCGAGGGACGTGTCCGGCCGCACGTCCTGACACGGTCCGGGCGCCAGATCGACGCCGAGCCGCAGCCCCACGGGCTCTTCCGGGTACCCACCGACACCGGCCCGCACGCGGTGCTGGACGACCAGGGCCGGCACGTCTTCGACGCGGCGCCGCTGAGCGGCCGTGACGGGAGCGTCGAGATGTACGTCTTCCGTCCGGCGCACCGCTGGATACCGGGCGAGGCGCAACTGCGGTCCCCCGCCGGGGACATCCACCCGCTCAACAACGGGGGCTTCGCCGAGCGCGACGGCACGTACGTCATCACCAACGCCGCGCGGAACTCCACCCAGGTGTTCCGCACCGACGGCAGCTTCGTCCAGGAGACGATCCGTCTCCGGGCGGGTGCCTTCCAGGGCGGGAGCCTCACCTTCACCGCCGACCCGGCGGGCACGAGGCTGACGCTGCTCGACGGGACGGTCCTCACCCCGGTCGTCACCCGCCTCGGCGGCGGCGGCCACCGCATCGAGGCGGACGGCAGGATCACGATCCTCGACCGCGACGGCGCCGTGACGGACGACGCCGTCCGCCTGACCCGGCTCACCGACCCGGCGGACCCCGCCACCACCGGGACGATCGGCTACGCCTACCTCCCCGTGAGCGGCGGGGCGATCACCCTGCGGGGCGACAACGGCGCCCTGCTGCACAACGGCCTGACCGTCGACCGGCTGCGGAGCGGCGCGTTCCGGCTCGGCGACGGGGGGCGGACGGTCTCCCGGTACGACGCGACCGGCCGGTTCGAGTTCGAGGCGCTGACGCTCGACCACCGCGGCCTCACGGCGGCGGGCAGCTACGTCCGGATCACCAGCGCCACCATCGGCCGGGCCGAGTACCGCTCGTACCGGCTGCTTGACGCCCACATGGAGTTCATGGACACCGTGCGCACCGGCGCGCGCGGGGAGCCGGGCGGTGCCGACACCGGCTTCCGCGCCGAGGGCGAGGGCAGCCAGGTGTGGCTGTTCGACGGTGAAGGGCGCCTGGACAAGCACATCGGCGCGGCGGACGCGGCGAACAACAACGCGCGCACCGCGACCGTCCGGTTCCAGGGCGAGAACGGCACGACGACCACGGAGTCGTTCACCGTCGTGGAGCTGTCGGACGGCGTCGGCCGCCGCTACCTCACCACGGACCCGGCGGCCATGGAGATCCGTCTCCTGGACGGCGAGCTGGAGCCGACGCTCCAGCACGGCACGATCACCTTCCGGGACAACCGCTACCGGATCGAAGGCCCCGTCACCGGATCCAGTGGGCAGCCCGGCTTCCGCAACAACGAGTACAGCGTGTACGAGGCGAACGGGCGCCTCGTCGAGCAGCGCATCAACGCCGTCTTCCGCAAGGGGCTGGTGCGGGACCAGTACTTCCGCCTCGACTTCACGTACGACGACGCGGGCAAGGCGTCCGGCACCTGGGAGCGCTGGCGCGGCGGCAACCGGCCGCCGGCGCAGGCCAGGTGGCTCGACCGCGGCATCGTGGACACCAAGGGCCTGGGCGCGGGCCACATCACGCTGACCACCTTCAAGGAGGGCTTCGTCTTCGAACGCCGCCCCCTCGCGAACGGCAACTTCCTCGACGCCCACACCGGCGGCAGCGTCACCGGCTTCGTCAACCGCAGGGCAGGTATCCCGTGGGGCCTCACCGAACGCGAGCGCTGGGTCGAGCTCACGCCCGGCGGCGACTTCGTGGACCACGGCATCCGGATCTGGGGCACCAGCCGCCGCACCTGGTTCGACTACCACGACCAGCTCCACGTCACCCGGACCCCGGCCGGACCGGTGCGCCACTACCGCGAGTCGCCCGACGGCGGCTACGTCATCGCCGAACGGGACGGCCGGGGCGCCCCGTTCGCGTTCCGCACCGGGGACACCGGCTCCTGGCACCGCTACGACGCCGACTTCCGGCACGTCGCCCAGGGCCGGCGGTCGTGGCACCGGCTCGGCAACGGCTGGACCGACCGCATGCCCGACCCGCGCACCGGCGCCCTCACCGAGGTCAACGTGAAGACCGGCTCGATGGCGTACACCGGCGTCCGCAGCTACAAGGCGTTCGACATCGGCCCCGACGGCCTGCCGAAGGACACCTGGACCTCCATCTCCCCGCAGGGCAAGGAGTCCGGCTCCGCCAAGCTGGCGGCCGACGGCACGTTCCTCGAGATCCGGCGCATCGCCGAACAGCGCCCGCCCAACCTGTACCGGTGGCTGCTCAGCTCCGAGATGCGCGGCATGGACCTCGGCACCGCGTCGTGGCGGCACATGGTCAGGCCCGACTGGTCCCTGCCGGCGGCGGGCCGCTGGGCGAACACCACCGACCGCGCCACCTGGGTCCTCGACAGCAAGCTCCAGACGTTCGACTGGCGGGCGGGCACGCAGTCCGGCATCGCCGTCCTGAGCCAGCGCGGCTTCAACTCGCTCTTCGTCGACCAGCAGGCCCACGTGGCGGGCGAGATCCGGAAGCTGGCCAATGGCAGCGAGCTGAAGGCCGGGTTCGACGTCGCCGTCCCGAAGATCGACGGCGACGACGTCGACCGGGTGACCGGCTACCTGCCGTGGACCGAGGGCAAGGACAAGCTGTCGGGCCACCGGACCTTCGAACGGGACGACTTCGACGCCGTCCCGCCGCCGGCCGCCACCGGCAGATCCGTGGACGACGTCCTGTGGCAGGACCGCTACACCCGCGACCTCGCGGACGGCGACTGGTACACGCCCAACCCGGGCAAGGAATGGCACGTCATCCGGATGGGCTTCAAGGACGGCACCATCCTCGACTACCACCCGCGCCCCGCGACACGTCCCGCCGACGCCAGGGGCGACGACGGCATCGACTTCCGGCGCACCGTCCACGCGGACCGCAGCGCGCCGCCCGTCCGGCGCACGGCCGTCGACGAGGACCTGCCGGACGGCACCACGACGGTCACCAGGGCGTCGGGCGACGCCGAGCGCGTCGTCGACCCCGCCGCCTACCCGGAGGGCGACTGGACGCTCGTCACCCACCAGGGCAAACTCCTGGCGCGCAAGGACACCCTGCCGACGGGCGCCCTCGGCGTGGCCGGCGACGAGGTCGGGATCGTCAGCGTCTACACGTCGGGCAAGGCCACCTGGCGCGTCGAGGGAACCGAGACCGGGGGCGTCAGGAAGCTCGCCTCGAAGAACCAGTTCGACCACATCAACTACTTCGACCGCGAGTCGTTCCGCGACTACCAAAACGGCCTGCTGGAGCGCGAACACCGCGTCCTCGCCGACGGCGTCACCGTCGACGCGTGGCTCGTCTCCCGCCGGACGCGCCCGGACGGGACGACGGCCGAGGTGTGGAACTGGCGCAAGACGGACGCCCACGGCAACGTCCTGGACTTCGGCCGGCAGGACGACCGGGTCCGCGTCTGGCTGGACGGCGACCGCGTCCTGCCCGGCTGGCGGCGCGGCGCGCGCTGGGAGGACCGCCTCCACGACGCCCCCGCCGCGACCGGGACCACCACCGGTACCGCCACGGCCACGACCCCCGACGCCCGCCCCTACGTCGTCGTGCAGGAGATCCCCAGGGCCGTCGGCAGCGCCGCGCGCCGGTACTTCAACGACATGCCGCTGCGCGTCCGCGAGTACGCCCCCACCCCCGACAGCATGGCCACGACCGTCCGGGGCACGGAGGCGTACCGCTCCTGGAAGGAGTACGAGAGCGGCGCCGCGTCCCGGACCATGGAGCGGCTGCCGGACGGCACGTACGTCGAGCGCGAGAGCATGGCCAAGCACTGGCGCCGCCACTTCTACGGCACGGACGGCACCCCGTCCGTGATCGGCGAACGCACCATCTCCGGCTTCGTCTGGGAACGCATGAGCAACGGCGCGCTCGTGCTCGGGGGACCCGAGCGCTACTGGAGCGGCTTCCGGCCCGACTTCGAGCTGACGGGCCGCGAGACGCGGTACATCGGCTTCCTCAACGAGTTCCGCGGCTACGAGCGGCAGTTCCGCCAGAACCGCCGCACCCCCTGGGGCACGGCCGTCACGGTCGACCTCAGCGCGAGGAACGGGGGCCGGCCCCTGTGGGGCGTCGAGTCCGCCTACACCCCGTTCTTCGTCCGGAACTGGCAGCACATCCTGGTCGAGTTCCTGACGGAGTACACCATCGACTTCCTGATGGGCATGGCCGTGTACGCGATGCTGCCCGGCCCGTTCACCCTCACGGACGTCGCGCAGGCCGCCCTCGCCGCCGTCATCTCCGGCGCCACGAAGGGCACCTCCATCGGCCTCCACAACTGGGCCATGCACCGCAGCACCTACCGCGTCGGCCTCAACTGGCAGGACCGCGGCTTCCCGTACCGCTGGCGCCAGGACGACGACGACTGGCTCGGCGAGTGGGCGTTCAACGAGGCCGTGCTCCGCTGGCGCGGCGGCTCGTACGAGTACTTCAAGGACAGCTTCGTCGTCGGCCCGCTCGGTGCCTTCCTCGGCCAGCTGGCCGCCATCGACGTCTTCGGCATCAAGACCGCCGACGGCGAGCGGATCGACGTGTCCACCGCCGAGGCCGCGGCCTTCGCCGCCGGCTCCGCGGCCGCCACCGTCATCTCGTCGCTGACCTCCGGCTTCGTCCGCGCCATCATGCAGAACACCGCCGGCGCCCGCTGGTACCACCGGCAGGGCGTCATCGACTTCGTCTTCATCCCGATGCTGAGCAAGCTGCTGGACAAGTCGATCGCCGCCGTAGGATTCACCCCGTTGGTCCGCGAATCCCTCGGCCTGACACCGCCGAGCGCACCACCGCCCGCGCCGGACCGGGCGGCCGTGGTGGCGAACTCCGTGCCGCCGGTGATGCACATACCGGTGCTGGGCCCGGTGACCGACTACTACCCGTCCCCGGGCGGGACGACCGAGCACGACCAGGGGGTCTGAGCATGTCCGACGAGAACGAGCCGATACGCGTGGCACCCCGCACGCGGGGCGCCCACCGGACCATCGCCGAGGCGCTGGCCGCGGCTCCCGCCGACGCCGTCATCAGCATCGCCCCGGGCGAGTACACGGAGACCCTCCGGCTCTCCCGCCGCGTCACCCTGCGGCCCGAGTACGGCAACGGGTCCGTCGTCATCATCGTCCGCACCACCGCCGGCACCATGACCGTCGCCGCGCCCGGCTGCCGGCTCCGCGGCATCACCCTGCGCGGCGACGAACCGTCCGAGGCGCTGCTGCGCGTCGAGGACGCAGCGTCCCTCGTCCTTGAGGACTGCACGGTCGCCCGCGGCCGTATCGAGGTCCTCGGCTCCCGCAGCACGACCCCCCGGCCCGACCCGCCCGTCAGAAGCATCCCCATCGACCACGACCTCGCCGAGGAACTGGCCGACCCCACCGGCGGCGGCGTCCTGCTGGCCCTCCGCACCCGGCTGCGCTCCTCGCGCCACACCGCGCTCCACCTGACGGGCGACGCCCTCGCCCGTCTTGAGGACTCGTCGGTCGACGGCGTCGAGGGCATCGGCGTCGCCGTCTCCGGCACCGCCGTCCTGCGCGCCAACCGCTTCCGCGTGCACGGCGGCTCCGGCTCCGCCATCCGCGCGCGCGACTCGTCACGCGTCCTGATGCGGGCCAGCGGCGTCTTCGGCCCCGGCCGGCACGGCGTCCTCGTCCAGGACAAGGCCGAGGTGCTGCTGACCGACTGCCGCGTCGAGAAGGCGGCACGCTCCGGCATACGGCTCGACCACACGGCACGCGCCGAGATCAGCGACACGACGATCGCCGACGCCGAACTGTGCGGCGTCGAGGTCCGCGACGAAGCCCGCGCGACGCTCCGGGACGCGCGGGTGACCGGCGGCGACACCGGCGTGCGGCTGCGCTCCACCGAGGAGTCGGCCCTGCTCCACAGCTCCCTCGCCCGGCAGCGCGGCAACGGCCTCGAACTCGCCGCCGGGGCCGACCCGCGGGTGCGCGCGGTGCGGATCATCCGCAGCGGCAAGCACGGCGTGCTCGTCGGGGAGGGGGCGCGCGGCGTGTTCGACCACTGCGACGTGCTGGCCAGCAAGCTCCCCGCGCTGTACGTGGCGCGCGACGCGGAGCCCCGGTTCCTCGGCTGCCGCGTCTTCGACTCCCCCCAGGACCTCGGGCTCGCGCAGGACGCGCAGGCCGTCGTCGAGAACTGCGTGTCGATCAACGTCGGCACGGCGCGGCTGCCGGGCGTGGGAGCCCAGCGCTCGCAGGACGGGCCGCCGCGTGACCCGAACACCCCGGACGACAAGGGCCCGCAGCGCCCCGAGCAGCCCGCGGGCCCGCCCGGCCGGCACGTCCCGAACCCGCCGCACGCCGGCCCCGCGGGCGCCCACGGCGGCGCCGCCGCGCACCCGGGCGAGACGCCCGCCGACCCGGACGCCGACGAGCTGCCCCCGGCGCCGCCGGAGGAGTCCCTGGAGGACCTGCTCGCCGAACTCGACGAACTCGTCGGCCTGGACGGCGTCAAGGAGAACGTCGGCGGCATGGTCAAGCTGATGCAGACCGTGCGGATGCGGCAGGAGGCGGGCCTCCCGGCGCCGCCGCTGAGCCGCCACCTCGTCTTCGCCGGGAACCCGGGAACGGGCAAGACGACGGTCGCCCGGCTCTACGGCCGCCTGCTGAACGCGCTCGGCCTCCTGTCGTACGGCCACCTGGTCGAGGTGGACCGCAGCGCGCTGGTCGGCGAGTACATCGGGCACACGGGGCCGAAGACGACCGAGGCGTTCCTGCGCGCGCGGGGCGGCGTCCTGTTCATCGACGAGGCGTACGCCCTGGCCCCGGCCGGGATCGGCATGGGGCAGGACTTCGGCAGCGAGGCGGTCGCCACCCTCGTGAAGCTGATGGAGGACTACCGGGACGAGGTCGTCGTCATCGCGGCGGGCTACCCGAACGACATGGACCGGTTCATCGACTCGAACCCGGGTCTCGCCTCCCGCTTCACCCGCACCCTGCACTTCGCGGACTACTCCGACGAGGAGCTGGTCCGCATCGTCGAGCACCACGCGCGCAAGCACCGCTACGAGCTGAGCGAGGCGGGCCGGAAGGCGCTGACCGGGTTCATGGGCGCCATTCCGCGCGGCGACCGGTTCGGCAACGGCCGCACGGCCCGCCAGCTCTTCCAGCAGATGACGGAGCGGCAGGCGATGCGCATGGCGGAGATGAAGAACCCGGAGCCCGGCCAGCTCATGACGCTGGACGAGACGGACCTCCCGCTGCCCATCGCCTGACCCGCCGCCGCCCGGCCCGTTCCCAGGAGGGGGAGAACTTGTGGTGAGGAGACGACCCGGCCGGCAGGCGGATCGTTTCGCCGACGCGTTCGCGCGCAGACCGGCGCTGGCACGGCGTGATCTGGCGCCCGGCCGCCGGGTGTTCACGTCGCTGGCCTGCGCGGTCGTGACGGCGCTGGTGGTGTCCGGCTCGGTGGCGGCGGCCGGTGCCGTGCTCGACGGGGGCGGCGGGCAGAAGGCGCCCGTCGCCGCCGAGCTGCCGGCGCGTGTCGAGACGGACGCGACGCCCGGCGACGCGCCGGCCGAGGAGCCGGCGGAGACGGTGGACGACACCGGGGACGAGCCCGCCGACGACCGGCGGGAGACCGACGAGTCCGGGACCGGCGAAGCGGCCGCGTCCGGCGGCGGTGCCGGCGACACCGGTCAGGCCGTGAACCCGGCGGACGACGGCCCGGACGCCCCGGCGTACGGCGAGGACACCGGCGACACGGGCGGCTCCGGCACCACGGGCGCCTCCGACGACACCGCCGGGGACACGGGCGGGACGGGCGGGACGGGCGGGACGGACGAGGACGACGGGCAGGACGCCCCGGACAACTCCACCGAACGGTCGGGACAGGCGCTCGCCGGCAGCCCGGCGGTGCGGGCCGGCCCCCTGCAGGACGGCGTGGCCTACCGGCTGCGGGCCGCGTCCGGCCTGTGCCTCGACGTGGACGACGGCTCGAACGACCCCGGGACCAATCTCCAGGTGTGGGAGTGCAACGGCGCCCCGGCCCAGGAGTTCACCGTGCAGGCACGTGGCGGTAGCGTCTACACCCTGCACTCCAAGAACAATTGCGCGGACGTGGAGAACGGTTCCCTGACCGAGGGCGCCAACGTCCGTATGTGGTACTGCAATGACGCCCCGGCCCAGCAGTGGGAGGTCACGTCCCTCGGCTCGGGCTACTACCAGCTCACATCCGTGCGCAGCGGGCACTGCCTCGACGTGAAGTACGGCTCGTCCGAGTGGGGCACGAACGTCCAGCAGTGGCGCTGCAACGGTGCCGCGGCGCAGATGTGGCGGCTCGAACGGCGCTGACGCGCCCGTGAGGGAGGAACGAGAGCGATGGTGGACGAACCCGAGAAGGGCTTCGCCTCGACGTACCGGAAGAAACCGGCGGTGGCGCCGCGCGGGCTGCTGCCGGGCCGCAGGGTCTTCACGTCGATGGGCTGGGGCGTCGCCACGGCCGTCGTCGTGTCGCTGAGCGTCGTCGCCGCCGGCGCTGTGCTCGGCGGCGACGGCGACCCGGACACGACGCTCGTGTCGGGGACGCTGGAGCCGACCCCCGAGCAGCAGGAGACGGAGCCCGCCGAACCGGCCGCGCCCACGGAGGAGGAGACGGAGGAGGCGGCCGAGGAGCCCACCGAGGAGGAGGAACCGCCGGTCGAGGAGGAAGCCCCGGTGGTGCAGGAGGAGCCCGATCCGGAGCCGGAGATCGAGGAGGAGGAGCAGGAGGAGGAGGTCGAGGAAGAGGACACCGGCGCCGAGTCGGGCACGGCCCTCACCGAGACGATCCAGGGACCGGAACCCGTTGACGGCCAGACGTACCGGCTGATCTCCGGCCTCGGCACCTGCCTCGACCGCTCCAACGGCCTGACCGACCCGGGCACTGCGGTGCAGTCGTTCGGCTGCAACGACGGGGACGCGCAGCGGTTCACGCTCCACGAGGTCGGCCGCGACCTGTGGATGCTCCAGTCCGGGAACGTCTGCGTGGGCGTGCAGGACGCCAGCCAGGACATGGGCGGCGACATCCGGATGTACACGTGCAACGAGTCGATGTCGCAGCGCTGGTCGCTCACCGAGGTGGGCGACGGCTACTTCGAACTGGCCGCCGGGCACAGCAAGTACTGCATGGACGTGGAGAACGGCAAGTCCGAGTCGTGGACCAACGTGCGGCAGTGGGACTGCAACCAGGCGCGCGCACAGCAGTGGAAGTTCGAGGCCTTCTGACACAGGGCCGGGACCAGGGGGAAGTCGTGGGGACGTTCGACGAGGAGTGGGCCGCCATCCAGGCATCGGCCCGCCGCGAGGTGGCGGCCGGGGGGCTGCTGCCGGCACGCGCGCCCGCCGAGGGCACGGAGGACCTGGGGATCGAGCCGGACGCCCTGCGCCGGGCGGCCGACTACCTGGAGAACGACCTGGCGGACGAGGCACGCGACACCGTGCGCCCTCCGGCGGCCGAGCTGGAGCGGGCCGCCGGCGGGGTGCGCGGCTGGGAGACGGCGGACGGCCTGGTGCGGCTGGCGGAGTCGTGGACCGGGAAGACCGACCGGCT
Organism: Streptomyces sp. RFCAC02; assembly: GCF_004193175.1. Taxonomy (NCBI): domain Bacteria; kingdom Bacillati; phylum Actinomycetota; class Actinomycetes; order Kitasatosporales; family Streptomycetaceae; genus Streptomyces; species Streptomyces sp. RFCAC02. The sequence continues at coordinate 3,387,573 of NZ_SAUH01000001.1, forward strand.
GCGGGACCGCCTGGTCGCCGACGCCGACATCCCCCGCTCCGCCGGCACGGGCCTCGGCGCACTGGATCAGGACATCGCCTCCCAGTGGCACGGCGGCACCCGGCCGTGGGGGGTGTGAGCGGCGGTGCTCGGCCATGACGAGATCACCGCGGCCGACCTGTCCGGCATCGAGGCGGCCGCCGACGCCCTGGAACGGGCCGCCGAGGACCTCGTCGGCGTGACGGACGACTACGAGGTGCGGATCGCGGACCTGACCCGCGAACGCGGCGGCACCTGGTCCGGTGAGACCGCCACGGCGGCCGGCGCACGCTTCACCGCGACGCTGACCGAACTGGAGGCGGCACGCACGGAATGCCGCGCACTGGCCGGCATGCTGCGCGACGGCCACACAACCCTCGTCGAACTGCGCGCGACCCTGCTGGACGTGACAGCCCAGGCGGAGGAAGCCGGCTTCACCGTGGACTCCCACGGGTACGTCCGCGACGCACTCGACCGGACCGGCATACCGGAGATCCGGACCGCCCGTGACGCGTGGCAGGTCCGGCTCGACGCCGCCGTCCACGCGGTGGGCGAGGCGGACTTCACCCTGCGTGTCCTGCTGACGAAGGCCGCGACCGATACCGACTCCCGCGAGGACGGCATCTTCAACGGCGCGCCCTGGGGCGACTCCGACGAGATGCTCGCCGACCACGCCGAGGAATACGCGCGCAGGCTGGCCGACGGCGAGGAACTGTCCGCGTCGGAGTGGGCGGAGTTCACGCGCACCCTGGAGATCAACGCGGACGACCCGGAGTTCGCCCGTTCCTTCCTCGGCGACCTGGGCGCGGGCGGTCTCCTCGACCTGACGGCCCGCATCGCGGCCGACCCGGACCTGCCACGGCACAGCCACCTGCAGGACCAGTTGCGCGCCGTCCTCGCCACGGCGACCGACCCACCGCCCGCCGGCACGGACGAGCGGGCGCAGTGGGGCCGGTTCCGCGACGACTTCATGGCAGGTCTGGAGGAGGCGGGCCTGCGGGAGTTCAGCGTGCCGACGCTGACGGACGAGCCCGTGCTCGGCTACCAGCTGCTGGTCAGCCTGCTGGGCGAGGGCGACCACCCCACGTACTCGACGCGCTTCCTGAGCGACCTGGCCGACCAGCTCATCACGGCGGAGGACGCCGACCAGGGCGGCCGCCCTGGCCTGTGGAACCTCACGGTGGGCGGCCCGGCGGCCGACCGTTACCTGGACGAGGACGACATGACGTGGTTCGCCGTGGACCCGCTGGACAGCGTCCTCGGCATCATGAGCCACGACCCGGACACGGCGGCGGCCTACCTGGACCCGAGAGCTGACCCGGAACGCCTGGACTACCTGCTGACAGAACGCGCCTGGCCACACCACGGCTCACCGACCCTGGAATCGAACCGCCCCGGCCTGGCCTCAGCCCTGGAATCCGCAACAACAGGAATCCCGACCGGCGAACCGACGACCACCGCGAACATCCGCCACACAGCATCCGGCACCCGCGTGATGGACGCGGTGCTGGGAATCCTCGACGAAGACGTGAGTCTGGTCGGAGACAGTGGTGAGTATGCTTTCATGCGGCCGAATATCGCCAGGATGATGGCCGCTTACATGGGGGAGATGCAATTTGCGGTCGGAGACGAGATGGTGGCTCTCCCCGGAGAACCGCTTCTTGCTGACTTCAGTGCCTTCGAGAATCTGACGGATCTCGTGTCGCAGATCGGCAGAGATCCGGACTCCTACGCGATCCTCACCGGCGCCCAGCAGGCGTACACGGCAGTGGCGATCGACCATGCGATCAATGCCCCGTCCGATGAGGGACAAGCCGACACATCGACGCGTCTTACCAGAGCCATGGCGCCCGGAGCGGTCATGGCGGGAATTCTCGCCGAGGCGCGGGCCGATGCGGTGTATGAGGTCGGAATCGCAGAGCAGGATGAGTACAACGGCAAGGTGGACTTGGCTGAGCAATGGGCTGGGTATGTCATTGATGAGGCCGTCGGACGGATCTCCGAACGCGCTCCGCTGGCTGGTCCGATCATCGAGGAAGGCGTCGGTATGATCAGTGAAGCGATTTTCGAGACGTTGCGGCAGGATAAAAGCGAAGAGATTATCGAAGACGCGGAGTCGAGTTTCCGGCGGAGTTATCAAGCGGCCAGTGATGCACTGCTGAGTGCCGTCCGGCGCGCCACTGGTTCAGCGAATGCTGAGATCAATGCGAACGCCGTCCCTCTGGTGATGCAACAGTGGTTCGGGCATCGCGTCGAGTGGCAGGCGGAGCAGTGAGGTCGCGCCGATACTGCGTAGCGATTGGATTGGCGGCGATGGTGGCTTCCGCCTGTGGTGGTCCGAGTGAGCGTGAGTACGCGCTGCCGAAGACTTTGTGCGGGGTCGGAGTCGATGAGGCTCTCTATGAACCGATCTTCCCGCCAGGTGAAGACTTCGAGCCCCGTCGGGTGTTCGACATCGCTGGGCCGTACGTCGGGCACACGTGTGAGTTGCAGGTCGATGGCGATCCCGCTGTCACGGCGGGCACCTACGGGTTCATGGACTTCGAGGACGGAATCAGCAGAGCCGGCCTGGACGTCGATCTCCATGACGCGGTGGAGCGGGACGGGACCTATGAGGTCCGTGTCTGGCCCGGTGTCGCCATGGCGCGGATGGAGTGCCACGCGATCGACATCGTGTCGGTCATGCTCACTCTCGAAGCGCCCTATCCCGAGGACGACGAGGAGTCGGTCCGTGTGCTGTCGGATCTGATCGATCCGTTCATGGACGCGACCATGCAGCTCATACCGTGCGAGGAGTTCCAGGAGTGATCAGGGTGGGGGCGTGAGGGGGAAAAAGTTGGCGGCTCTGGTAGGAGTCGCGCTCGCCGTCGCGGTGTCGGGGTGCGGTGGCGAGTCCAGTGAGCGTGAGTACGCGCTGCCGGAGACGTTCTGTGGGTTCGAGGTTCCGCCGAACCTCTACGAGCCGCTGTTTCCGGCGGGGAAGGAACTGACCGTCGGTGGCGAGTTCTCTCATGACCTCGCGAGCCTGCTGTCCGACACCTGCTCGTACCGTGTCGACGGGGAACCGGTCGTTGTCTCCGATGGGTCCCCGGCCGAGCTGTTCGAGCACTACCTCAGGGACGAGGAGTTGTCGCAGTCGTTGGACGACGGCCGACAGGTCGAGGGGCGGTTCGACGCACAGGTGTGGCCCGACCTGGGATTGGTCCGAGTGCCCTGTGTGGTGCCGAGCGGTTCGTCCAGCTTCATCGAGACGCTGACCCTCGGAGTGCGGGCACCTGCGATCGACGGCGACGATCAGCGGCGGATCCTGGGTGAGTTGGTCCAGTCCTACATGACCGCCGTTGCCGAGTTTCTGCCGTGCGAGGAGTCCGGAGGGTAGTGGGTGTGGGGGGTCTGAGGGGCAGGGGTGCGGTAGCCCTCGGGACAACAGGGCTCATCATCGTGCTGTCCGCGTGCGGCGGTCCGAGTGAGCGTGAGTACGCGCTGCCGGAGACGCTGTGTGGTGTCGGGGTCGATCAAGCTCTCTACGATCCGCTTCTCCCGCCGGGCGATGAGTTGGAGACGCCCTGGCTGTTCGAAAACCATGGACCGTTCACCATGCACCAGTGCTTGTTGCTGGTGGACGGTGAGGAGGCCGTCCGGGCCTTCACGTCGAGCGACATGGACTTCGAGAAAACGATCAGTCGGGAAGACCTGGGCGTCGATCTGAATGACGCGGTGGAGCGGGATGGGGCCTATGAGGTCCGTGTCTGGCCCGGTGTCGCCATGGCGCGGATGGAATGCCACGCGAACCAGCTCGTCTCCGTCACGCTCACCGTCGAAGCGCCCTATCCCGAGGACGACGAGGAGTCGGTCCGTGTGCTGTCGGATCTGATTGAGCCGTTCATGGACGCGACCATGCAGCTCATACCGTGCGAGGAGTTCGAGGAGGAGGCGGGGGAGTAGAGCCGCCCCGCCGTCAGAGGAACGTCTTCGCCAGGCGGCGCAGGCCCTCCGCCGTCGTCTCCGGGGCGTGTGTCGTGAAGGACAGGCGCAGTGTCGTCCGGTCCGGGGTGCCCGCGTAGAACGGTGCGCCCGGGACGTAGGCCACGTCGTTGGTGATCGCCTTCGCCAGGCATTCCGTCGCGTCGTGGCCCTCGGGCAGGCGCGCCCACACGAACATGCCGCCGTCCGGCCGGTTCCACGTGCTGCCGGGCGGCAGGGCCTCCGGGAGGCCCGCGACCAGCGCGTCGCGGCGTGTGCGGTACTCGGCGCGGACGCGCGCGAGGTGGGCGTCGAGGTCGTTGTCGGCCAGGTAGCGGGCGGCTGCGGCCTGGTCGATGGTCGACGTGTGCAGGTCGGCCGCCTGCTTCGCGATGACGCACGGCCCGTGCAGCGCCTCCGGGGCGCGCAGCCAGCCGAGCCGCATGCCCGGGGCCATGATCTTGGAGAAGCTGCCGAGCAGCACCGTCCGGTCGGCCGCCTCGGGGAGCGACGCGATGCGCGGCTCGGGCGTGCCGGAGAAGCGGAGTTCGCCGTACGGGTCGTCCTCGACGATCCACAGCCCGTGCCGTTCGGCTGTCTCGGCGATGGCCCGGCGGCGGGCGGCCGGCATGGTGTTGCCGGTGGGGTTGTGGAAGGTGGGGACGAGGTACAGCAGCTTGGGCCGCTCGCGGGCCACGAGGTCGGCGAGCGCCGCCGGGTCGATGCCGTGCTCGTCGGACGGGACGGGCACCGCGCGGGCGCCGGCGAAGCCGAAGCACTGGAGGGCGGCGAGGTAGGTCGGGTCCTCGACGGCGACCGTGTCGCCCGGTTCGAGGAGGACGGTCGCCAGGAGCGTCAGGGCCTGCTGCGAGCCGGCGGTGATGAGCAGCCGGTCGGGGTCGGTCGGCAGGTCCTGGCCGGTCAGGCGGCCGGCTATCGCGGCGCGCAGGGCCGGGTCGCCCTCGGTCGTGGAGTACTGGAGGGCGGCGTGGGGCGCGTCCGTCAGCACCCGGTCGTACGCGGCGCGCAGCCCCTCGGCGTCGAACAGCTCCGGCGCCGGGAGTCCGCCGCCGAACGAGATGACCTCGGGGCGGGCGGTCAGCGCCAGCAGGTCGCGTACCGGGGACCGCCTCGCGGAGGCGGCGCGGGCTGCCGGGGGCGGGGTGGGGGCGCGGTGCGACATGCGCCCACCCTAGACGAGGTACGTGTAGCCGCCAATCAATTGTCCGACTGGTGGGCGAAGCCGGTCCGCCAGCTCGGCCGGGCCGGACGCCAGCCACGGGCGCGCGCGAGGTCGTTGCGCGCCCCGCGTGCCCAGGGCGCGCCGGGGGCGTGCGGGTCGGGGACGGGCGTGGGCGCGCCCACGGCCGAGGCGAGCGCCGGGACCCAGGCGCGGCCGGGCGCCGGTTCGTCGTCCACGACGTTGACCGGCCCCGCGGGCCAGTCGAGGGCCGCGACGGCCGCCGACGCGGCGTCGGCCACGTGCACGAACGACGCCACCGAGCCGTCCGGCGCGACGCTGCCGAGGAAGGCGTCGCCCGGCTCGCCGCGCAGCGCGGCGGACGCGGCGCCGTCCGGGGCGTACCAGGTGCCGGGTCCGTAGAGCAGGCCGTAGCGGAGGACGACGGCGTGCGGCAGTTCGGCGGAGGTGCGTTCCAGCGCGTCGACGGCGGCCACCATGGAGCGGCGCGGTTCGTCGGCGCCGAGGTCGAGGGGCACGGATTCGCCGGCCGGGCCGTCGCCGGGCGCGTAGGCCCAGGAGATGGACTGGGCGACGATGCGCGTGACGCCGGCGGCGCGGGCGGCGTCGATGAGGTTGCGGGTGCCCTCGTGCCGCAGCCGGCTGTTGGCCGCGCCGTCGGCGGCGGTGAGGTCCGTCAGCATGTGGAGCACGGCGTCGGGCGCGGCGGCGGTGACGGCCTCGCGCAGCGCGGCGGGGTCGAGCGCGTCGACGCGGACGGCGTCGGCGCCGAGGCCGCGGACGCGGGCCGCGCCGGAGTCGGTGCGGGATGTGCCGGTGACGTGGTGTCCGGCGGCCAGCAGGAGACGGACGAGGGGGCGGCCGACGGCGCCGCCCGCGCCCGCGAGGAAGACACGCATCTCCGGAACGTCCCTCCAGTGCCGTGACGGCCCGAACGCCGTCCCGTCAGCGTAGGACAGTGTCGATCTTCCCTTCCGGCCGGGGACACCTCGCCGGCGGGAACGACGTCACGCCCGGTGGCCGCCGGTCAGGCCCCGGTCCCCGGCGGGCGCGCCGCGCGGTTGCAGCGGGCGGCGAGTTCCTGGCAGGCCGCCGTGAGTTCCGGACTGGCCGAGGTGTCGAAATCGGCGTCGAAGTGCGGCAGCCACTGCGCCATCGTGCGCGCGGAGTCGGCGCCGAGCGTCACGGCGCAGGAGTTCTCGTCCAGGGATTCCAGCGTCTCCAGGGCGATGCTGCCGGGCGGCAGGCGCTCGGCCACGACGGCGGTCGGCGCGTGCACGATGACGCGCGCCTCGAAACGCGCGTACGCGCGGTGCACGCCGCGCTGCACGTAGCCCGCGAGGTCCTCCTCGGGCAGCTCCCTCGGCGCGAAGCGCGGCCCTGTGGGCACGCGTGGCGTGATCCGGTCCACCCGGAACGTCCGCCAGTCCTCGCGTCCCGTGTCCCACGCGATCAGGTACCAGCGGCGGCCCCGGTTGACCAGCCGGTACGGCTCGGTGTCGCGGCGGCCGACCGAGCCCTCGTGCGTCCGGTAGTCGAACCGCAGGCGCTCGCGGTCCCGGCACGCCGCGGCGAGGACGGTCAGCACGTCGGGGGCGACGCGGTCCCGGTCGCCGGGCGGCGCGCTGCTCACCGTGTACGCGCCGAGCGCGGCGACGCGGCGGCGGAGCCGGGGCGGCAGGACCTGTTCGAGTTTCGTGAGGGCGCTGAGGGACGACTCCTCGATGCCGGCGACGGACGCGCCGGCCGCCGTGCGCAGGCCGACCGCGACCGCGATCGCCTCGTCGTCGTCGAGCAGCAGCGGCGGCAGGGACGAACCGGCGCCGAGGCGGTAGCCGCCGACCGGGCCGCGTGTGGCGTTCACCGGGTAGCCGAGGCGGCGGAGGCGGTCCACGTCGTTGCGGACGGTCCTCGGTGTGACGCCGAGCCGGTCGGCGAGTTCGGGACCGGTCCACTCGCGCGGGGACTGGAGAAGGGACAGGAGACGGAGGAGGCGGGCGGAGGTTTCCAGCACGCCGACCATTCTCATGCGGGAAAGCGGAAAGGACCGTGCCTGTATACGGGAGATCGTCGTTCCATGAACACGAACGCCGACTCCTCCCCGGCCGCACACGCCGCGTCCGGCCACGACCGCCGCTGGCTCGGCCTCTTCGCCGTGCTGGCAGCGATGATCATGAACCTCCTCGACTCCACCGTCGCCAATGTCGCGGGACCGGCCATCCGCGCCGACCTCGGCGGCACGACGGCCGACCTCCAGTGGGTCGCCACCGCCTACACACTGGCCATGGCGGTGGGGCTGCTGACGGGCGGACGGCTCGGCGACATGTTCGGGCGGCGGCGGATGCTGCTGTGGGGCGTCACCGGGTTCCTCGTCACCTCGGCCGCGTGCGCGCTGGCCTGGTCGCCCGGCTCGCTGATCGTGGCGCGCGCGGCGCAGGGGCTGTGCGCGGCGCTGATGCTCCCGCAGTCGTTCGGACTGATCAAGGCGCTGTTCCCGCCGCAGCAGGTCGGCAAGGCGTTCGGCGCGCTCGGGCCGGTGATCGGGCTCGCCACGATCCTGGGGCCGCTGGTCGCGGGCACGCTGGTGGACGCCGACGTGTGGGGCACGGGATGGCGGATGGTCTTCCTCATCAACCTGCCGCTCGGCGCCTTCGCGCTGGCCGCCGGGGTGAGGTCCCTGCCGCGCGGCGGGCGGCAGGACGGGCTGCGGCTCGACGGCGTGGGTGCGCTGCTCGGCGGCGCCGGCATGTTCCTGCTGGTCTTCCCGCTGGTCCAGGGGCGCGAACTCGGCTGGCCCGCCTGGCTGTGGACGATGACGGCCGGGGCCGTGGCGGCGTTCGTCCTCTTCGGTGTCCGCCAGACGCGGCGGCTCCGGGCGGGCCGCGCACCGCTGGTGGAACTCGGCGTCCTGCGGCTGCGCTCCTACTCCTCCGGCCTCGGCTTCACGGTCGTCTTCTTCGGCGCCATCGTCGGCTTCTCCCTGACGCTGGGGCTGTTCCTGCAGCTCGGCAGGGGGTACGGGCCGATGGACGCGAGCATCGTGATGGCGCCGTGGGCGATCGGCGCGTTCTTCGGGTCGGCGTTCGGCGGGGCGCTGATGGGGCGGCTCGGCCGGCACATCCTGCACATCGGTCTCGCCGTGATGGCGGTCGGCCAGGTGCTGGCGCACCTCGTCATCGGCTCGGCGGGCACCGGGGTGGACGGCTCCGACCTGGTCGTACCGCTGCTGATCTACGGCTTCGGCATGGGGCAGATCTTCGTGCCGCTGTTCGACATCGTGCTGGGCGACGTGAGGAACCACGAACTGGGCTCCGCCTCCGGGCTCCTGGAGTCGTTCCAGCAGACCGGGTCGAGTCTCGGCGTTGCGGTCCTCGGGACCGTCTTCTTCTCCGGCGTCACCGGGAGCACGGACGGCCCCGCGTCCGTCGGTGACTTCGTGTCGGCGGAACGTCAGGTGGTGCTGCTCGCCCTCGGGATGACGGTCCTCGCGTTCGCCCTCGCGTTCCTCCTGCCCCGGAGAGCACGCCAGGCCACCCCCGCAGCCGACGACAGCCCCACCGCCCCGACCGCCGAAGCCCCCGCACCCACCGGGGAACCGACCGGGACCCCGGAAGCGGTCGGCGCCGAAGCCCGGTAACTCCCCGCGCCTCCGGGGGCCCGCCCCCCCACCCCCCGTCCCACCTCCGCCTCCACCCTCCGTCCCGTGCCCCGGCGCAGCACCACCGCGCCGGGGCACGGGGCTGTCCTCACCTCCGGCATGCCGCGTCACCATCAGGCGGGCGTCGTCACTCCGTCCCGAGGGTGGGGAAAACCCCACCCCGAAGACGGAGGGCCGCCGGATGTGCACAGCGGACTGTGCACAAGAGGCTGTGCACATGCCCTTCACGCCCTCCCTCGAAGCCCTCAAGGCACTCGCCCAGCCCCGGCGCCTGCGCATGCTGGAGCACCTCACCCTCCACGGCCCCGCCACCTCGGCGACACTCGCGCGCGCCCTCGGCCTCAACACCGGCGCCACCAGCTACCACCTGCGGGAACTCGCCCGCCACGGCTTCGTGGAGGAGACGGGGCCGCCCGGCGACGACCCCGGCGGCGGACGGCGCCGCTGGTGGCGGGCGGTCGCCCAGGACCTCAGGCTCCCGCCCCGCAGCGCCCAGGACGAGGGCACCCGCGCCGTCGTGGACGAGATGAATCGCCTCGCCTGGGCGGCCGACCTGCGGCTCTTCGACCAGATCCAGCGAACGGCGGGCGACCCGGACGAGTGGCAGGACGCCTACCCCTACTCGCGCGGCACCATCCGCCTCACCCTCCCCGAACTGCGCGAGTTCTTCGAGGAGTACATCGCCCTCCTCAACCGCTACAAGCGCCCCGACGACGCCACACCACCGGGCGCCCGCACCGTCCTCACCCGCTTCCTCGCCTTCCCGGCCCCGCTCACCACCCCTCCCGCCACCACTCCCCTCACCACATCGGACTCACCGGAGCGCCACCCATGACCACCCACGCCTCCACCGCCCCCGCCCGCACCGGGGTCCCGGCCGTACGGCTCGACTCCGTGACCAAGGTCTACGGCCGCGGCGCCTCGGCCGTCCGCGCCCTGGACGACGTGTCCGTGACGATCCCCACCGGCTCGTTCACCGCCGTCATGGGGCCGTCCGGCTCGGGCAAGAGCACCTTCCTGCACTGCGCCGCCGGCCTCGACCGGGTCACCACCGGCACCGCGGCGATCGGCGGCACCGGCCTGGAAGGCATGAACGAGACCGCCCTCACCCGGCTGCGCCGCGAACGCGTCGGTTTCGTGTTCCAGGCGTTCAACCTGGTCCCCGCGCTGACCGTCCGCCACAACATCGGCCTGCCGCTGCGGCTCGCCGGCCGCAGACCCGACCGCAGAGCCGTCACCGAGATCCTCGAACGGGTCGGACTCGCCGGGAAGGCGAACGCCCGGCCCGCCGAACTGTCGGGCGGCCAGCAGCAGCGCGTCGCCGTCGCCCGCGCCCTGATCACCGGCCCCGACGTCGTGTTCGGTGACGAACCGACCGGCGCCCTGGACACCGTCACCGCCAAGGAGATCCTCGGCCTGCTGCGCACCTGCGTCGACACCGGCGGGCAGACCGTCGTCATGGTCACCCACGACCCGGTGGCCGCCGCCCACGCCGACACCGTCCTCTTCCTCGCCGACGGCCGGATCGTCGACACGATGGACGCCCCCACCGCCGACCGTGTGGCCGACCGCATGACGCACCTGGGGGCGTGGGCCTGATGCTGCGCTACGCCCTTGCCACCCTCCGCGCCCGCACCTCCGGCTTCGTCGGAGCCTTCCTCGCCCTCTTCTGCGCGGCCGCGCTCGTCACCGCCTGCGGCTCGCTGCTGGAGACCGGCCTGCGCGGCCCGATCCTGACCGAGCGCTACGCGGCCACGCCCATCGTGGTCACCGCCGACCAGAACGTCCACCACGAAACCCGGAAGAACGACAAGACCAAGCACAAGGCCAAGCCGGTGTACGAGCGGGTGTGGCTGCCCGCCGACACCGCCGAACGCCTCACGGACCTGCCCGGCGCGGACGCCGTGATCACCGAACTGACCTTCCCCGCCACCCCGCTCGACGAGCGCGGCCACCCCTTCGGCGGCCCGGAAGCCCTCGGCCACGCCTGGTCCTCCGCACCGCTGACCCCGTTCACCCTCACCGACGGCACCGCCCCCGGGCAGCCCGGCGAGATCGTCCTCGACCGCGCCCTGGCCGACCGCGCCGGCCTTTCGGTCGGTGACACGGTCACCGTCCAGTCCACCGGCGACCCCGCCGCCCACACCGTCACCGGCATCGCGGACGGCGCCCTCACCGAACAGGCCGCCGTCTTCTTCTCCGACGAGGAGGCCCGCGGCCTCGCCGGCCACGACGGCCGGATCACCATGGCCGGCCTCTTCCCCGCCGACGGCACCACGACCGCCGAACTCGCCGACCGCGCCCGCGCCGCCCTCGACGGCACCAGCGCCGTCGTCCGCACCGGGGACGACCGGGGACAGTCCGAGTTCCCCGGCGCCGAGCAGGCCCGCGTGCAGCTCGTCAGCATGGGCGGCGCCGTCGGCGGCACCGGGCTGATCGTCGCCGTCCTGGTGGTCGTCGGCACCTTCGGGCTCACCGCCCACGCCCGGGCACGCGAGTTCGCGCTGCTGCGGGCCGTCGCGGCCACCCCGCGCCAGATCCGGCGGCTCATCGGCCGCGAGGCCCTGCTCGTCGCCCTGGCGGCCGGACCGCTCGGCGCGCTCGCCGGACTGCCGCTCTCCGGATGGCTGTACGACCGGCTGACCGGCCTCGGCACCGTCCCCGAGACCGTCGGACAGGTCCACAGCCTCTTCCCGATGGCCGCCGCCGTGCTCGCCACCCTGCCGACCGCCTGGCTCGCCGCACGCATCTCCGCACGCCGCCCCGCCCGCGTCCGGCCCGCGCAGGCGCTCACCGAGGCCGCGGCGGAACCCCGCCGCACGCCCCTGCCGCGCCTGATCGCCGGATTCGCCGCCCTGGCCGGGGGAGTGGTCCTCCTGTTCGTCCTGACGGTCCTGCACATCGAACCGGCCTCGACCCCCGTCACCTACCTGACCGTGCTGCTGCTGTCGATCGCGGTCGCGCTGCTCGGTCCGACGCTGTGCCGCGTCGCCTTCACCCTGATCGGGGCACCCCTGCGCTGGTGCGGCGTCCCCGGACACCTGGCCGCGCACAACGCCCGGGCCGGGGCCCGCAGGCTGGCCTCCGTCATCACGCCGCTGACCCTGCTCGTCGCCATGGCCTGCACCGTCCTGTTCACCCAGACCACGCTCACCGCCGCGGCGGAGCGGCAGGCGCGTGACGGCGTGGTGGCCGACCGGGTCGTGGCCGCCGCCGGCCCCGGCGTGCCCCACGCCGCCGTCGAGACCCTGCGGGACACCGACGGCGTGACCGCCGTGACCGAGGTGACGCACTCCACCGTCCGCACGCCCGGGCTCGACAAGTACTCGGTCCAGGGGTCACCACCGGTCCCGGGCTCGACGCGACACTCGACCTCGGGGTGACCGAGGGGTCGCTCGCCGACCTCGGCGAGGGCGGCGTGGCCGTGAGCGACGTAATCTCCGACAGCAAGGACCTGCACCCCGGCGACACGCTGGCCCTCGTCCTCGGCGACGGCACCCCCGTGGAGACGACCGTGGCCGCCGTCTACGACCGCGCGCTCGGCTTCGGCGACCTGACACTGCCCTACGACCTGCTGTCCGCGCACGTCGACAACCCGCTCGCCGACACGGTGCTCGTCGCCACCACCCTGTCCGACGGCGAACTCACCGCCGCACTCGCCGGTCACCCCGGCCTGTCGGTCAAGGGCAGCGGCCACGTCGCCGACGCCCTCGCCGAACAGCGGCAGAACGGGGCACAGGTCGCGTTCCTCGCGATGGGACTCGTGCTGGCCTTCACCACCATCGCCGCCGTCAACACGCTCGCGATGGCGACGGCCGACCGGCGCCGTGAGTTCGCGCTGCTGCGGAAGGTCGGCACCACGCGCCGGCAGGTCCTGCGGATGCTGCGCCTCGAATCCCTCACCGTGGCCATCACGGCGGTACTGATCGGCAGCGCCATATCCCTGGCCGTGCTGACGGGCTTCAGTGCCGGGATGACCGGCGAGGCGGCCCCGGCGCCGGCAGCCGTGCCGTACCTCCTGGTCGCGGCAGGTGTGACCGCCCTGGCCCTGATCGCGACCAGCCTGCCGGGACGGTTCTCCCTCCGGACCGCCGGCTGACCCGCACGGTGGGCCGCCCGGCTTCCCCCCGAGCCACGGGGCGGACCGGGCGGCCCGCCTGCTGTGTGCCGGTGCGGGACAGGGGACGGGTGCCGGGCGCGGACCGCGCCGCACCGCCGAACCGTCCACCGGGGGGCGTTCCTCCCCGCAGGAACCCCGCGGCAGGGGGCGGGAACACCGGAGCGGTCCCACCGCCGGGGAGGATCGGTGTCCGGCCGCGGCGGCCCGTCCGGTGGGAGGAAGGGCGGAACCGCCGGACGGGACGGGCAGGCACCTCCGGCGCGTCGGCCCGTCCGGGTGGTGCCCCGCCCGCTTCGACTGCTCTCCGTAAACATTCATGGCGACAAGCTATACGGAGAGTGATGAATCTCGCCATCCCCCGCAGGAGTGAATCCCGGGCTCACGCCACCGTGAGCAGCGCGATCGCCGCGGCCGCGGCCACCAGGCCGACGGTCCGCCCGGGGGAGAGGCGCTCCCGCAGTACGGCGATCCCGAGCAGCACCGGGATCGCCGGGTAGAACGACGCCAGGACGACCGCCACCGCCAGCATCTCCCGGTGCGCGGCGTCCAGGTACAGCATCAGCCCCACCGCCGCCCCCGCGCCGATCAGGGCCGCCGCGCCGAGCCGTCCCGGCGTCTCCCGCAGCCGGGACGCGTGCCGCACGGCGGTCGGCAGCAGCACGAGGACGGCCCCGAGCCGTCCCGCCGCCACCGCCCACAGGCCGCTCGCCGGGTCGGCCTGCGCCAGCCCCACGTACTGGACCGCCACGCCGAGACTCGCGACGAGACCGTCCGCGACCGCCGGCCGTTCCTCCCGGGCCGCCGGACTCCCGTCGCCGCGCGACACGAGCCACAGCGCGGCGAGCGTGACGACGATCCCGAGCCACGCCGCGAACCCCGGCCGGTCGCCCAGGAAGCACACCCCGGCGACGACGGACAGCGCGACGCCCGTCACGGCGCTCACCGGCACCACCACGCTGACGGCGCCCCGGCTCATCCCGCGGTTGAGGAACAGCATCGCGGTCCCGCTGCCGACACCCGACAGCGCGCCCCACAGCAGGTCGGCCCCGCCCACATGGTCCGCGCCGGCCCACGCCGCGACCGCGACGGCGAGCACGAGCCCGCCGACCTGCCCGACGACCGTCACCGTCGCGTAGTGCGCTCGGCGCGACAGCAGTCCGCCGAAGAAGTCGACGACGCCGTACACGACCGCGGAGGCAAGAGCGAGCAGCGCACCCATTCCGCCCCGCGTACCCGGCTTCCCGCCGGCCATGCGGGGCCGTACGGGCGCCCGGCGCGCCTCAGTGGCGGACCGTCACGACCACCTTGCCGACCTGCGTCCCCGACTCCAGGTGGCGGTGCGCCGCCACGATCTCCGACAGGTCGAACACCCGGTCCACCACGGGCCGGAACGATCCGTCGGCGAGTCCGGAGGTGATGAAGGCGGTGGCCCGGCGCAGTGTGTCGCCCGATGTCGTCGTGCCCGCCGAGATGCTGTACGCCCGCAGCGTGAGCCCGGACCTGAGCGTCGCGAGCGCCGGCAGTTCGACGGTCGCGCCGCCGAGCGCCCCGTACAGCACGATCCGTCCGGACGGCGCGAGCGCCCCCGGCAGCGCCGCGGCTTCCGGGCCGCCCACCGCGTCGAACACGACGTCGGCGCCGCGCCCGTCCGTCGCGCGCAGGACGCCCTCGGCCAGGTCCTCCTCGCCGGTGACGACGACCGCGTCGGCGCCCGCGGCGAGGAGCTGGTCCCGCTTGGCCGCCGTGCGTGTCGTGGCGATGGCGCGGGCGCCGACGCGGCGGGCCGTGCGCAGCGCCGCGATGCCGACGCCGCTGGAGGCGGCCGTCACGACGACGGTGCCGCCGGGGCGGAGGTCGTCGCCTTCGAGCAGCCCGCCGAAGGCGGTGAGGTACGTCATCCAGGTGGCCGCGCCCGTCACGGCGTCCACGCCGTCCGGGCGGCGCACGACGGCGGCGGCGGGGACGACGGCCGTGTCGCCGTAGACCCCGTAGTCGGTCATGCTGAACGCCGGGATGGTGCTCACCGGGCTGCCGACGGGCAGGGTGGTGACGCCCGGCCCGGCCGCCTCGACGACGCCCGCCGCCTCGTACCCGAGGCCCGCGGGGAACGCCCGCACCGGCCGCCCGTACTGCCCCCGCCGGAACAGCGCGTCGGCCCGGTTCAGGCCGATGGCGTCCACTCGGATGCGGACCTCGCCGATCCCCGGCTCCGGCGCCGGGACCTCCTCGATCCGCAGTACCTCCGGGTCGCCGTACTCGTGGAACCGCACGGTCATCGCCATGTGCGCCGGCCTCTCTTCGGGTGGGTCCGTCCGTCGGGCGCAAGCCAACCAGTGAAGTACGAGCGTTGTCAAACTTCGATGAACGTCGTACCAGTGTTGCCGGTCGCGCACGGGGCGCATCGCGGACGCCCGGGGGACACGGTGAGAGGGACCGTGCGACGGGGTATCTGTCCTGTGACCGCGGCATGTCCCACCGGGGAGGTCCGGCGGCGGCCGCGGTCGGCCTAAGGGGCAGTTGCGGTGCTTGCGAATGGCGGTGGCGCGTACGACGTGCCCGACCTCACCCGGTTATCGCCCGTCCAGCAGATGGGCATCGCCTGCGCGCGCTGCGGCCGGCGGCTCGGCGCGTCCGGGCGCCGCGTCGGCACCGTCCGCGACCGGTGGGGGCACGCCTTCGTCCTGTGGGTCTGCTCCCACGGCTGCTTCCTCGGCGGCCGCACCCGCTCCGGCTGACCGCCCGCCGCCACCGCCGTGACATGCGGGCCGCGAAAGGTGTGATTAGCGTGGAAGACGGTGCGCACCGGGAAGACGGTGCACACCGGCACGCCACACAGGACGCGGAGGCGCGGACATGGCCGGCATCGCTGACTTCCCCGAAGGCACCCCCTGCTGGGCCGACGTGACGCTGCCCGACGTGGACGAGGGCAAACGGTTCTACGGCCAGCTCTTCGGCTGGGACTTCGATCCCGGCGCGGCCTCCTTCGGCGGATACACCCAGGCGTACACGGCCGGGGCGGCACACAGGTCGCCGCGCTCGCCCCCCAGATGCCGGGCCAGGGCGACATCGCTCCCGCCGCCTGGAACCTCTACCTCGCCTCCGACGACGTCCCCGCCACCGCCGAGCGCGTCCGGGACCACGGCGGCGACGTGCTCGTCGAGCCCATGCAGGTCGGGGACTTCGGCGCGATGCTCGTCGGCCGCGACCCCGGCGGCGTGGTCTTCGGGGTCTGGCAGGCCGGAACGCACCGGGGCTTCGGCCTGAGGGGCACGCCGGGGGCGTACGCCTGGGCCGAGGTGTACACGCGGGACGCCGAGGCGACCGACGCGTTCTTCGCCGGCGTCTTCCCGTTCGCCGTGAGCCGCGTGGAGGCCCAGGGCGCCGCCGCCATCGACTACGCCGTCTGGCAGCTCGACGGCGCGCCGAGCGTCGGGCGCTTCCGCGTCCCGCGCGACGCGCCGTCCGGTGTCGTGCCGCACATCGAGGTGTACTTCGCGGTCGGCGACTGCGACGCGGCCGTCGCGACCGTCCGGGGCCTCGGCGGCCGGCTGATCGACGGGCCGATGGACAGCCCGTACGGCCGCTACGCCGCCGTCGCCGACTCCCAGGGCGCGAACTTCATGGTCATCGACCTGGCCACCACCACCGCCGAGGTTCCCGAGGGCTGAGCCGGCCGGGACCCGTCAGGGCGCGATGACCTCGCCGAACCCCGGCCCGTCCGCCGTGTACCCGGGGAGGGACCCCGAGCAGATCCCGGACGACCCGTCCACCGCGGGTCCCGACGCGCCGCCCGGGGCGAGCCACAGGCAGCCCTCCGCGTTCTCCCCCGGCACGCCGACCGTGAGGTCGGCCCGCCCGTCCCCGTCGTGGTCCGCCAGCCGCACGCGCTCCCCGAACAGGTCCCAGTACTCCGGCGCCCCCGACACGCCGGCCACGCCCTGGTTGAAGGACCGGGCACCCCGCCCGGTGAGGCCGTCCGCCGTGCCGCTCAGCACGATGACGCTCCCCGCCTCCTGGACGGTCCCGAGATCCTCGCCCGGCAGGCCGACCGCCACGTCGGCGTAGCCGTCGCCGTCCGCGTCGCCCACGCCGACCGACGTGCCGAACGCGTCGTCCGCCTCGCTCGTGCCGGGCAGACCGTTCGACCCCTGCCACAGGCGCGTGGGGCTCTGCGCCGGGTCGATGCCGCCGGGGCCGCCGTACCAGACGGTGATCTCGCCGCCCGAACGGCCGGTGGGGCGGGTGCCGAGCGGGTCCTGCGGGTCGCCGATGACGAGATCGCCGTAACCGTCGCCGTCCACGTCCCCGATGGCGCCGGTCAGCCCCTCGGCCGCGGTCAGCGCGGTCCGCACGGTGCCGTTCGCGCGCCAGTCGTCCACCCACACCGCGCCACCCGGGTCGTCCGCCGCCGGACCGGGCAGCGAGACGCGCTCCGCCGCGCCGTCGCCGTCCACGTCGCCGAACAGCGTGAGCACCGGACGCCCGGCCGGCGGCTCCTCGGCGTCCACCGCGTGCGCCGCGGCCGCGCCCGCCCGCGTGAACGGTCCTTCGTAGCGGTGCGTGGCGCAGCGCGAGCCCACCGTTACGTCCGGTGCGCCGTCACCGTCGTGGTCGCCGGCCGCGACCGTGCCGCCGTAACCGCAGTCGTCCGCGGCGATCGTCCCGGCGCCCAGTTCGGCGCCGCCGGACAGCCCGCCGGGGCCGCCCCACACGACGGTCGCGCTGCCGCGCTCCGCGACACCGCCGGCGGCCTCAGCCGGCGATCCGACGATCAGATCGGCGTACCCGTCGCGGTCGAGGTCCGCGCTCGCCGTCGCCGTGCCGAACCGGTCACCCTCCTCGGCCGCGCCCGGAACCCCCGGGGACGCCTGCGAGACGACCGTCGACCGGGCCGTCGAGAGGCCGTTCGCCGACCCGTAGAGGACGACGACCACACCGGCGCCCGCGTGGCCGTTCACCGTCGCGAGGGGATGGGAGACGGCCAGGTCGTGGTAGCCGTCGCCGTCGAAGTCGTCGTGCGCGACGGCGTCCGCCGCGTACGCCGGGGCCGCGGGCAATCCGGCCCAGACCGGCAGGGCCAGCGCGACGGCCGTCCCGAGAGCGGCGCCCATGGCGCGGACACGGACTGTCGGTTTCTGCCTGCGGGCCCGCGACGGGCCGTCATCCTGCCGCACGACGCACTCCGTTCCGTCTGTCACCTTCTCTTCACCTCGCCCGATCGTACGGGCGTACGCGGTGAGTTGAGGGGCGCACGCTTGAGCCCGCACGCCTGGTTGCGGAAGAGTGCTTCCGGGATCGTCACCCGGACACCACACATCCCCGCACGCCCCACCGCACACACCGGAAGCACACAGACCGGAAGTACACAGACCGGAACCGCACTGCCCGAACCACCGAGCTGGAGACCCGTATGCGCCTGATGCGCGTCGGCGAGCCGGGGCACGAACGCCCCGTCCTCGTCGCCCCGGACGGCACCGCCCGCGACCTGCGGCCCGTCACCGACGACATCGACGGGCGGTTCCTCGCCGCCCTCGCCGACGACCCGGACCTCGTGCCCGGCGATCC
Organism: Streptomyces sp. RFCAC02; assembly: GCF_004193175.1. Classification (NCBI taxonomy): domain Bacteria; kingdom Bacillati; phylum Actinomycetota; class Actinomycetes; order Kitasatosporales; family Streptomycetaceae; genus Streptomyces; species Streptomyces sp. RFCAC02. The sequence continues at coordinate 3,406,098 of NZ_SAUH01000001.1, forward strand.
GGCCGCGCTGCCCGTGACCGACCTGGCCGGCGAACGCACCGGCCCGCCCGTCGCCCGCCCCTCCGCCGTCCTGTGCATCGGGCAGAACTACATCGCCCACGCCCGCGAGTCGGGCGCCGAGCCCCCCGAACGCCCCATCCTGTTCCACAAGACGCCCAACACGGTCGTCGGCCCGGACGACGACATCCTGATCCCCCGCGGCGCGCTGAAGACCGACTGGGAGGTCGAACTCGCCGTCGTCATCGGCCGCCGCGCCCGCTACCTCGCGACCCCCGCCGACGCCCTCGCCCACATCGCGGGCTACACGATCAGCAACGACGTCTCCGAACGCGCCTTCCAACTGGAGGAGTCCGGCGGCCAGTGGTCGAAGGGCAAGTGCTGCGAGACGTTCAACCCCCTCGGCCCGGTGCTCGTGACCGCCGACGAGATCCCCGACCCCCAGGCCCTGCGCCTGCGTTCCTGGGTGAACGGGGAGCCCCGCCAGGACTCGTCGACGTCCGACATGATCTTCGGCGTCGCCCAGCTCGTCCACGAACTGTCCCAGTACCTCGTCCTGGAACCGGGCGACATCGTGAACACGGGAACGCCCGAGGGCGTGGCCCTGTCCGGCCGCTTCCCCTACCTCGCGGCCGGCGATGTCGTGGAACTGGAGATCGAGGGGATCGGACGCCAGCGCTCGGCCCTGCGGCCCGCGCCCTGATCCCTTCGACTCTTGTCGCTCGTCCGGGTGATACGAGGTGTCCGGGCGCCCGTGGAAACAGGCGAGAGGGGAAGATTCCCGGGCACTTCGGGCGGGCGGCGCGCCAGTAGGTTGGCGCGCATGGCGACGCTTCCCGTGATCCGAGTCCGTTTCGAGGGCGGCCCGCGCGACGGCCGCACGATCGACCTGGTCATCACCGACCGCGCGCCGCTGCCGCTGATGCTCGCCGCACGCCCCGAGCGGGGCGAGCCGCCCGCCACCGGCCTCTACGAGCTGCGCAACACCCGGGGCGGCGGCACCCGTTACGCCTGGATCGACGACCTCCCCGTCCGGCCCGGGCCGCCGGCCCCCGGAGCGTGACCCCGGGGACCGGCGGCCGGCCGGGCGTCAGGCCGCGGCCCGGGCGTTGCGCAGGAACGCCGCGAGACCGGCCAGGTCGTCGGTGTTGAGGTGGTCGACCCCGGCCGCCAGCAGCTCCCGCCAGACGGCGGTCCGCGCCGGCCCCGGGATGTCCGGCGTGGCCCAGAAACGGACCCGCTGCCCGGCCGCGTGTGCCCGCGCGGTGCTGTCGCGCAGCAGGGCGCGTTCGGCCGCCGGCATCGCTCCCTCGCCCTGCCAGGTGAAGACCGCGCTCCAGGACGCGCTGATCAGCGGGATGAACGACGCGGGGACCCCGCTGCCCAGGTCCTCCGGCCGGCCGTCGTAGAACGCGTACCGCACCCGCTGCGCCGCCATCGGCTCCCGCGCCGCCCGGTCGCCGGAGACCACGGCCGTCACGGCTCCGGGCCGCACCCGCCCGTCCACGCACCGGGTCAGCAGCGAGCGGTACGGACCGAGCCGCCGCGCCAGCTCCCGGTAGGTGGGTCCGCCGGCCGTCTTGATGTCGATGAGGAGCTGGAACCCGGGGCCGTACCCCCGGTGGACGGCGCCCCGGTTCGCGCGCACCCGGGCGGCCAGCGGTTCCAGGTACAGGGCCTCCAGCGTGCGGGCCGGGTCGAGGTCCTCGGCGTCGTGCGCGACCAGCAGGTGCCCGTCCACCAGCCAGATGTCCGCCTCGACGCTGCCGAACCCCTGGTCGAGCGCGTCGAACAGGGGCGTGCGTGCTCGTAGTCGTTGTGCGCGTGGGCGCGCGGGAGAGGCGCGGGCGCCTCGTGCGCGCGTCCGCGCGGGGCGGTGGCCGCCGCGGCCCCCGCGAGGGGACCGGCGGCGAGCAGACCGGTCAGGCCGGCGGCGGCGAGGCCGAACGTACGCCGGGGAAAGGAATGTGCCACGGTGCGTGCCTCCGAGGAAGGGAGCGGACGAGCGGGCCGTCCGTGAGTATCGGGGCGTGCACCGGGCGTACGGGAGGGGGCCGGGGGAACGTTCGCCCGGCCGTCATCCGCGGTTCCCCCGCCGGGCGGGCGCGGTCAGCCGCCGAGGAACGCCGCGATCCGCTCGCCCCAGGTCCTGACGCCGGCGGCGTCGGTGGAGATGTGCAGCCGCGCGCCGGGCATGACCTCGGCGAGCTCCTCGGCCGTGGACACGGGGTGCCCCGGGTCGTCGGCCCAGGCCAGGATCAGCGTGGGCTGCGGGAGGGCGGCCAGTGCCTCGTGTGCCGGCAGGTTCGAGCGGGCGGCTCCGCGCAGCAGCGCGGACAGCACCTCGGGGTGCACGCCGGGCGAGCGCGGCGGGTAGCCGGGCGCGTCCGCCAGGGACGACGGGACGGGGGCGCCGGCCCACGCCTCGGCGAGCGCCTCGATGCCCCGCTCGTCCAGCAGGTCGGCGTCCGCGCGGTAGCGGTCGGCCTGCGCGGGACGCGTGGCCCACGCGGTCGGCGGTATGAGCAGCACCAGCCGGTCGAAGCGCTCCGGGGCGAGCGCGGCGGCCGTCAGCACGGTCGCCGCGCCGAGCGAGGCGCCCATGCCGGTCACGGGGGCGCCGGGGCTCAGCCGGTCGATGAGGTCGAGGAGGTCCTGGGCGACGGCCGGGTAGGTGAAGTCGGAGTTCTCCGCCCGGCCGGTGGACTCCCCGTGACCGCGCGCGTCGTACCGGACGAAACGGCGGCCGGGCAGCGCGCGCACCGGGTCCCAGCTGTAGAGGTCCATCGCGTCCTCGGCCGCGCGGCCCAGCAGCATGCCGTGGGCGTGGACGAGGAGCGGTCCCTCACCCGTCGACTCGTAGGCCAGCTCGATACCGTCCGGAAGAGTGAATCGTTCGGTCATGAACTGACACTATCTACGCGGCAGTGAACGGTCGTCGCCTGGTTCATGTCTGTTTCTGGCCGCTTCCCCGTCTGTTCGCTGTCCCGCGGCCCGCGCTTCGGATCGCGGCGGGCGGGTACCCGGGTCGGCGTGTTCCTTCTGAGCCCCCCAGGCGTGTACCGGCCGCAGGACGACACGTCCCTGCTGCTCGAAGCGCTCGTGCGCGAGCGGCTGGCGACCGGCGCCCGCGTCCTCGACGTGGGCACGGGATCGGGCGCGCTCGCCCTGGCCGCCGCGCGGCTCGGTTCCGCGCGCGTCACCGCGGTGGACGCGTCGCGCCGCGCCGTGCTCACCGCCAGGATCAACGCCTTGCTGGCCCGCCGCCGCGTCCGCGTGCACCGGGGTGACCTGTTCGCCCCCGTGACCGGCCGGACGTTCGACCTCGTGCTGGCGAACCCGCCGTACGTCCCCTCGCCGCACCGCCACCTGCCCCGCCGCGGCCCCGCGCTCGCCTGGGACGCGGGCCGGGACGGGCGCGCCGTGCTCGACCGGATCTGCCACACCGTGCCGCAACTGCTGCGCCCGGGCGGCGTGGTGCTGATCGTGCACTCGGGGCTGTGCGACCCGGAACGCACCGCGCGGGTCCTGGAGTCGTCGGGACTGAACGCGGGGATCACCGCCCGGCGGCACGTGCCGTTCGGGCCGGTCATGAGGGAACGTGCAGCCTGGCTGCGGGCGCAGGGCCTGCTGCGTCCGGGCGAGGAGAGGGAGGAGCTGGCCGTTGTCCGCGGCGAACGCGTCATCTGAGCAGCCGGGCACGGGGGAGACCGGGGAAGCGGTCGAACCGCCGAGGCCGGCCCGCCGTGTGTCCATGGAACCGGGCGGCCCGGTGCTGGTGGAAGGACCGGTCGAGTACGTCGGCGAGGACGGCACGGTGACCCGGTCGGACCGGCCGGTGGTGGCGCTGTGCACCTGCCGCAGGAGCAAGCTGTTCCCCTTCTGCGACACGAGCCACCGCCGCCGCAGCAGGAACGGGACCGTCCGCCGGCCGCGCCGCGGCCCGGACGACGACGCCTGAGCGCCGCCGCGCGGCCGTGTCACCCGCGGGCGAACGGGGACCCGGTACGCGCCGCGCACCGCCGGACCGCCCCCGTCACGGCGCCCGCAGCGCGGAGCGGCCCTCACGCCACGGCGTGATCATCGAGCGCGCGAGCCGGTCCTCCAGCCACTCCGTGGCGTCGATGCCGAAGACCACGTCGCCGGCCAGCTCCGGCTCGTCGGCCAGCAGCCCGCCGACGACCTCGCGCCGCATCACCTGCTCGTGCACCGCGTCCGCCTCGACGTGCTCGGCGTAGAAGTGGATCGCCGCCGGCCCCGCGCCGAGCCGCTCCATCGCCTGCGTCATCCGGCGCGAGGCGGGCGACGAGGTGATCTCCACGGAGGCGTAGTGGCCGACCATGGCGCCGCGCAGCGCCCGGTGCAGGCCGAACAGCGACATCAGGTTCACGGTGGCGAGCATCTCGGGCGTGCCCTCCTCCAGGTACCGGCCGTAGGCCGGGTCGAGACCCAGGTCGGCCATGAGGTCGGCGAACAGCCGCTGGTGCATGCGGTCCGCCCGCCCCGAGCCGTACTCGTCGTACTCGACCGCGACGAAGCCGGCCTTCGCGCGCCCGAGCAGGTGCGGGATGGCGTAGGCGTGGGGGTCGCCCTCCTTCAGGTGGTACAGCGAACGCAGCGCGGCGTACTCGCGCAGGTGCCGCAGCTCGCCCTCCTCGCGCAGGAAACCGGTGATCCCGCCGGCCTCGACCGGCTCCACGAGCAGGCCGTCCAGGGCGGACTCCACGTCGGGATGGACGGGCACCTCGGTGCGCAGCGCGGCGAGGAAGGCGCGCTCCAGCGCTCCCCGCAGCCGCAGCACCTCCGGGTGCCACTCCCAGCCGTCGTCCACCCCGTCGAAGCCGCGGTAGTGCAGCTCGTAGGCGAGGAACAGCGCGAGCTGGACGTCGTCGCCGAACGGATCGGCGCCCCCGGTCCCCGACGGCAGGTCCACCGCGCCGGGCGAAGGGTCGGGGTCGCGCTCCAGCGTCCCGATCAGTGCCGCCGACAGGTCCCCGCGCGCGGCTGGCAGTTTCATGGGCGCTCCTTCTCCCCGCGGCTTCGCGGCCCCGGGGGACCGTGCGTACGGCCCGTACGGGTACCCGCGGGGGCTCCGCTGTCACATGAAGCCGCGTATCTGGTCGGCCGTGAGGACGTAGCCGGTCTCCGCGTCGGTGACCGAGCGGGCGAAGACCATCCCCGACACCTCGCCGTCGGTGGTGAGGAGGGGGCCGCCCGAGTTCCCCGGCCGGACCAGGGAGCGGATCGTGTAGATGTCGCGGGTGACCATGCTCTCGCCGTGGATGTCCTGGCCGCGCGCCTCGGTGCGGCCGGCGACGGTGGCGGCGCGCAGGTCGAGCCCGCCGTTCTCCGGGTAGCCGGCGACGACGGCCGGATCACCGCGCTCCGCGTCCCCGGCGACGGTGAGCACCGGCGCGTCGAGACCCGACACCTCGAGAACCGCGACATCGACCTGCTCGTCCGCCCGGACGACGGTGGCGTCCATGCTCGGCCCGACGCCGCCGACCTGCACCGACACGGCGGACGCGCCGTCGACGACGTGCGCGTTGGTCATGACGAGCCCGTCGTCGAAGACGAACCCGCTGCCCTCCTGGCCCGAGCCGAGCCCCGAGGTGGCGGTGATCTTGACGGTGGACCCGGTTGCGGCGGCCACGGCGGCCTCGGTGACGTTGTCCCCCGACGGCTCGGGCACCTCGGCGGTCGGGGCGTTCGCGAAGGGGTCGAAGACCTGCGGGAAGCCGGCGTCCGTCAGCGCGTGCGTGGCGCGGCTGAACCAGGTGGGTGCCTGGTCGGGCATCCGCTCCTGCACGGATCCGAGCACCCACGAGCCCTGCACCTCGCGGTTGAGCCCGGCCGAGGGGGTGGGCAGCAGGGCGCTCGCCGCGATCCAGGCCACCAGCAGGGCCGCGACGGCGTTGAACGCGGCGCCGCCGACGCCGTCCAGCCAGCGGGCCGGCGCCCAGCGCACCGCCTTCCGCAGCCGCAGGGCCAGCGGCCAGGCGATCCCCTGCCCGACGGCCGCGGGCACCAGCACGACGAGGAGGGCGACCGTCGTGGTGCTCGCCGCGCCCGGCGTCATCGGGTCGATCGCGAACGGCAGCAGCCATACGCCGAGCACCGCGCCGCCGACGAAGCCGGCCAGCGAGACCACCCCGGCGAGCAGCCCCCGACGGTAGCCCGCGACGCCGGCCGCCACGGCCGCCGCGATCAGCAGGACGTCCAGCACGTTCACCGATACGACCCCCCTTCCTCCGCGCTCTGCGCAAACCTTCCGACGGTGGAACGGGAGGCCCGGCCGGCCGCGTTCCCGGACCGATGTCCCTCGTTCAGGTGATCGGTACCCGCGCACCCAGCCGAACGACGTGCCCGGTCCGTGCCCCGAGTCTCCTTCCGCCGCCCGGACCGGGGCAACCGCGGCGGACCCCCCGTCGAACGTGTTTACGCATGCACAGGACGGGCAAGCGGAGGACAAGGGTGGACGAGACCGGTCAAATCGGTCCCATTTGTTCACTCGGGCGGGCCACACAGCAGTGTCACCGCGCCAGTCACCACACAGGTCACCACCAGGTCACCAGTACACCGAGCAGTGTCACCAGCACAGTCCATTCAGCCCAGTCACAGCGGAGCACAGTCATGGGAACAACGGCCCACCCGCCGACCCGGACGCGACGTCACCCGCACGATGACGCCCCGGACACATCGGACAGCCTCGCCCGCATCGCCGCCCTCCCCGACGGCGCCGAGCGCCGCCGCCTCCGGCAGGAGGTGGTGTGCGCCTGGATGCCGATGGCGGACCGGCTCGCACGCCGGTTCCGGGACCGGGGCGAGAGTCTGGAGGATCTGGAACAGGTCGCGGCCCTCGGCCTGGTCAAGGCCGTCGACCGGTACGACCCGGAGCGCGGCAAGGCCTTCGAGAGCTACGCCGTCCCGACCATCGTGGGCGAGGTGAAACGTCACTTCCGCGACCACCTCTGGGGCGTGCACGTGCCCCGCCGCACGCAGGAGATCCGCAACCGGGTCCGCGCCGCCCGCCAGGAGCTCGACGTCCGGGTGGACGACCACGCGCCGCCCGTCCGCGCCCTGGCCGAACACTGCGGCCTCACCCAGGACGAGGTGCGCGACGGCCTCGCCGCCCTCGGCGGCTTCAGCCCGCTGTCCCTCGACGCCGACATCACCCGCGAGGGACAGGGCTACGCCCTCGGCGACACGCTCGGCGACGCCGACCCCGGCTTCGAGCAGGTGCTCTACCGCGAGGTCGTGCGCCCCCGGCTGAGCGACCTGCCCGAACGCGACCAGCAGATCCTCTACCTGCGGTTCTTCGAGGAGCGGACCCAGAGCGAGATAGCGGACCGGCTCGGCATCTCGCAGATGCACGTCTCCCGGCTCCTCACCCGCATCTGCGCCCGGCTGCACGACGAGATCGAGGCCGACACCGCGGCCTGATCCGGCGGCCCGGGCGCTACGGCCGCTGCCGCGCGAACCACTCCCGCGTCCGCGCCGGCGTCCCCGGGTGCGACCGCTCCACGTCGTCCCTGAGGTCGGCGAGCGTCTGCCCCGCCAGCTCCCTGCGCCAGGCAAGCTCGGCCCGCCGCATCGTCTGCGAGACGTGGCAGGACCGGGCGTAGTCCACGTCGTCCCGACCCTCGGGCCCGTTGCGGAGCAGCCCGGAGCAGCGGAACGCGTCCCCCGGCCCCTCGATCGCCGTCACCACGTCGAGGACGGTGATCCGCTCCGGCGGCCGCGCGAGCCGGAACCCGCCGCGCGGCCCGGGCGTCGAGGTGACGATGCCCGCGCGCGCCAGCGCCTGGAGCTGCTTGTTCAGGTACGCGGCGGGCAGGTCGTAGAACGCGGCGAGCCGCGCCGCGGTCCGCGCCTCGCCCGGCTCGACCCAGGTGAGGTTCAGGCAGCTGTGCAGTGCCCACTCGACACCCTCGCTCATCCGCATATCCGGGAGCCTAGACATCCAGAATCGGGCACCGCAACCCTGTGCGGCCCGCCCCCGCGCACGGGGACGGGCCGCACAGACGCAACCGGGGGACCGGGCTACATGTTGATCATGTGGCCGGCCAGGCCGTGGATGGCCTCCTTCACGGCCTCGCCCAGCGTCGGGTGCGCGTGGACGTTGCGCGCGACCTCGTGGACGGTGAGGTCCCACTGCTGCGCCAGCGTCAGCTCCGGCAGCAGCTCCGTCACCTCGGGGCCGATGAGATGCGCGCCGAGCAGTTCGCCGTGGCGGCCGTCGCTGATGATCTTCACGAAGCCGGACGGCTGCCCGAGGCCGTGCGCCTTGCCGTTCGCCGTGAACGGGAACTTGACCACCTGCACGTCGTAGCCGCGCTCCCGCGCCTGCTCCTCGGTGAAACCGAAGCTCGCGATCTGCGGCTGGCAGTAGGTGGCGCGCGGGATCATGGGGAAGTTCAGCTCCATGGTCTCGGCGCCCGCGATCGTCTCGGCGGCGACGACGGCCATCGACTCGGCCGCGTGCGCCAGCATGAGCTTCGCCGTCACGTCGCCGATCGCGTAGATGTGCGGGACGCTGGTGCGCATCCGCTCGTCCACCGCGATCGCGCCGCGCTCGGTGAGGGCGACACCGGTCGCCTCCAGGCCGTAACCGGTCACCCGGGGCACGAAACCGATCGCCTGGAGCACCTTGTCGGCCTCCAGCACCTTCTGCTCGCCCTTGCCCGTCGTGACGGTGACGCGGACCGGCCGGTTCGGGTCGGAGTCGTCGATGCCGTCCACGCGGGTCGAGGTGAGGACCTCGATGCCGAGCTTCCGGTACTGGCGGGCCAGCTCCTTGGAGACCTCGGCGTCCTCCAGCGGCACCATCCGGTCCAGGAACTCGACGATCGTGACCTTCACGCCGTAGTTGTGCAGCACGTACGCGAACTCGACGCCGATCGCACCCGCGCCCGCGATGATGATGCTGCCCGGCAGGTCCTGGGTGAGGATCTGCTCCTCGTAGGTCACCACGCGGTCGCTCAGGGACGTCCCGGGCAGGAGTCGGGTCGTGGCGCCCGCGGCGATGATGCAGTGGTCGAACGTCACCGTCTCGCTGCCGCCGTCCGACAGCGCGACCTGGAGCGTGTGCGCGTCGGTGAACGTGCCGCGCCCGTTGTACTCCGTGATGCCGTTCTTCTTCATCAGGTAGTGCACACCGGCGACGCGGCCCTCGGCCACCTTCCGGCTGCGGCTGAACGCCTCGCCGTAGTCGAAGCTGACGGTGCCGTCCACCCGGATGCCGAACGTCTTCGCCTCGTGCTGGAAGACGTGCGCCAGCTCGGCGTTGCGCAGCAGCGCCTTGGACGGGATGCAGCCGACGTTCAGGCACACACCGCCCCAGTACTTCTCCTCGACGACCGCGGCCCGCAGCCCCAGCTGGGAGGCACGGACCGCCGCGGTGTAGCCGCCCGGGCCCGCGCCCAGGACGACGACGTCGTAGTGCGTGCTCATGAAACCCTCACGCCTTCTTTCACACTCGTGGGTGGACGTGGCTCGGCCACCGTTCCCGGTAGGTTCCTGCCCACCCCCATGACACCACGCGGGCCGTGCGCGCAGGCGGTCAGGGGCGTGCCGCGGGGCCGCCGCCGCGCGGGGTGACACCCTTGAACGTCCGGGTCAGGGGCTCGGTGTCGATCCGTTCGACACCGTCGAGGGCGGCGACCCGTGTCGTCAGATAGCGGTACAGCTCGGCCGTGTCCCCGCACTGCACGGACGCGAAGAGGTTCGTCGGCCCGGTGGTCGCCGCCGCGAACGCCACCTCGGGGTGCCGGGCCAGCGCCCGCCCGGCCTCCTCCAGCAGCCGGGGCCGCACCGAGAGCCACAGCACCGCCCGCGTCCGCTTCCCGAAGACGCGGCGGTCGCACTCGACGTCGAAGTACACCGCCCCGTGCTCCAGCAGTTCGGCGAGGCGCCGCCGGACGGTGGTCTGCGACCAGCCGGTGGCCGCCGCGAGGTCGGCGACCGGCGCGCGCCCGTCCTCCGCGAGGCACGCCATGAGCCGTTCGTCGCCCTCGGTCCTGCGGAGCGGCGGCGGTACGGGACGCACGTCGCGCGGCGTGTCGCCCAGCGCCGCGACCTGCTCGGCGGACAGCGCCCCCGACTTGCCGACCGGGCTCTGCGAGCCGCCGAAGAACATGTGCAGGGTGCTGTGCACGGTCACCCCGGTCACCTGGCGGGTGCGCGGCAACTGCTCCAGCAGCGACGGTTCGCCCGTGCCGTCCGGGTCCTCCGGGATGCGTGCGGCGAACGTCATCGCCGCGCCGCCCGACAGGGCGTGCACCCACATGGTGTCGGGCCGGCGGGCCAGCGCCCGCCCGAGGTCGTCCACCGCGCCCGGCACGCACTGCAGGCGCACCGTCCAGCCGGTGTCCCCGCGCGCCCCGATCTGCCACAGGCCCACCACGCGCAGCCGGCCCGCCGTCCGCAGCCGGGTGTACCGGCGCGCCACCGTCTGGTCGGAGACGCCGAGGACCGACGCGATACGGCTGAACGGCGCGCGTCCGTCGACATGGAGGGCGTGCACGAGCTGCCGGTCGATGTCATCGAATTCCGCCACATGACCAGCCTGGCACGTCGGATCCCGCCGGGGACGGGTGCCTGGCTGGCAGGTGCCGTGCCGCGGCCCGGAGGCTTGTCCCATGTCCGTACACGACAACTCCGTACCCGGCCCGCGCGTCCGCGGGAAGTGGTGGCCGCTGGCCGCCGTCTGCCTCGGCAACCTCATGCTGCTCATCGACGTCACCATCGTCGTCACCGCGCTCCCCTCCATGGCCCGCGACCTGGACGCGGGGTTCACCGGCCTGCAGTGGGTCATGGACATCTACGCGCTCGCCCTCGCCGCGCTGCTGATGGCGGCCGGCGCGGCCGGTGACCTGCTGGGGCGCCGCCGCGTGTACGTCGTCGGTCTCGCCGGGTTCGCCGCCGCGTCCCTGGTCAGCGGTCTGGCGCCGACGATCGGTGTCCTCGTGGCCGCGCGCTGCGTCCAGGGCGTCGCGGCCGCCGCGATGTTCGCCACCAACGCACCGCTGCTCGCCGCCGCCTACTCCGGCCGGGACCGCGGCGTCGCCTTCGGCGTCTGGGGCGCGGTCAGCGGCGCGGCGAGCGCGATCGGCATCCTGCTCGGCGGTGTCCTGACCGACTGGCTCGACTGGCGCTGGATCTTCCTCGTCAACCTCCCGGTGTGCGCGCTCGCCGTCCTCATCACCTGGCGCACGGTCGCCGAGTCGCGCGGTACGGCGGCGCGGATCGACTGGCCGGGCACGGTCGCGTTCACCGCCTGCGCGGGGGCGCTCACCTACGGCCTGATCCGGGGCGGCGAGGAGAGCTGGGACGACGGCCTCACGCTGGTCTCGCTCGCCGCCGCGGCCGTCGCGCTCGTCCTGTTCCTGCTGGTGGAGCGCCGTTCGGCGGCGCCGCTGCTCGACCTGGGGCTGATGCGCACGCCGTCGTTCGCGGCGCTGATGGGGGCGGCCGCCGTCCTGTCGGCGGCGGCGTTCGCCCACTACACGTACACGATGCTGTGGCTCCAGTCCGTGCTGGACCTGAGCCCGGTGCGGGCCGGGCTCGCCGTGGTGCCGATGGCGGCGGCCGCGTTCGTCACGGCCGGGGCGGCCGGGCGGCTGCTGCACCGGCTCCCGCCGTGGATCGCGGTGGGCGCGGGCTGCGCGCTGATCGGCGCCGGGCTCCTGACGCAGACGGCGATCGGCCCCGAGTCGTCGTGGACGGTCCTGCAGCCGGGCCTCGTCATCAGCGGCATGGGCGTCGGCACGGCGCTGCCGGTGCTGGTGTCGGCGGCGCTGGCCGCCGCGCCGCCGCAGCGCGCCGGGATGGCGAGCGGGGCGGTCAACACGTTCCGGCAGCTCGGGTTCGCCCTCGGGGTGGCCGTCCTCGGCACGCTGTTCAGCGGCGCCGTCCGGGACGTGGTGACCGGCGCCGGGCTCACGGACGCGGCGGCCCGCGCCGTCAGCGGCGGCGCGCCGATCCGGGACGAGGCCCTGGTGCGCGAGGCGTTCGCGACGGGTCTCGGCCGCGTCTATCTGGTGGCGGGCATCGCCGCCCTGGTCATGGCCGTGCTGGTCGTCGCCGTCTCCCGCGCGGGGGCGGGACGGGGGCGCCCGCCGGTCTACCCGGCCGGCGCCCCGCCCAGCGCGACACCGGCGAACGTCGCGCCGAGGCCGGCCAGCACGCTCGCGGCGACGTTCGCTGACGCGAGCAGCCGCGATCCCTGCTCCGCGAGCCGCAGCGTCTCGTAGGAGAAGGTCGAGTACGTCGTCAGCGCCCCGCACAGCCCCGTGCCCAGCAGGAGTTGCGTGCGGGCGCCGACGGCCGCGCCGGTCAGCAGGCCGAGCACGAGGCAGCCCGCGACGTTGGCGGTGAGGGTGCCGAGGGGGAACGTGCCGCCGGTCCGCGCCTGCACGGCCCGGTCGGTCAGGTAGCGCAGCGGCGCGCCGACCATGCCGCCGACGGCGACGAGCAGCCAGTTCACCGGACCACCTCGACGGGCTCGACGGTGGCGAGCCCCCGGCCGTCGAGGAGCCCCGTGAGGTCCGGGATGAACGCCCTGATCCGGTCCGCCGTGTCGACCAGCACGACCATGACCGGCAGGGCCTCGCTCATCGACAGCATCCTGGCCGTGTGCACGACGGACGTCCGGCCGTAGCCCTCGACGCCCTGGAACACGCTCGCCCCGGCGAGTCCCGCGGCGTGCGCCCGGCGCACCACCTCGGTGTGCAGCGGGTGGTGGTGCGCGGTGTCGTCCTGGCCGAGCAGGACGGTCAGGCGCAGGGCCGCGCCCGCCGGCGGCGGTGTCGTCACGGGGTCTCCCGGTGGCGGATCAGGGCGCGCGTCCCCGTCGCCGCGAGGGTGACGGCGAGCAGCGCGCCGGCGAGGGTGAGGCCCGCGTACGCCAGGGCGGCGGCCGCCCGGCCGTCGTCGAGCTGCCGTTCGAGGTCCTGCGACCAGGTCGAGAAGGTGGTCCAGCCGCCGAGAATCCCCGTGCCGAGGAACGGCCGGACCAGCCGGTGCGGCGACCGCAGGTCCGTGATCAGCACCATGAGGACGCCCATGGCCGCGCAGCCGGTGATGTTGACCAGCAGGGTGGTCCACGGGAACCCGGGGGCGGGCGTGGACCACAGGAGGCCGGCCCCGTAGCGGCCGCAGGCACCGATGGCGCCCCCGACGGAGACGGCGGCCACCACCGGCCACTGGGACGGGGCGTTCATGGTTCAGGAGCGTAGGTCATGGGGTGCCCCGCCCGCGTGGCCGGGCGGGGCTGGTCGGAGGGGCGCTCAGGCGGTGACCTTCGGTTCCTGCGAGCGCGCGTCCGTGTCCGCCGCGCCGTCCGCGTCCTGCCCGTCGACGGCGCCGTCCGTGTCGAGGTCGACGGCGACCGGGCCGCGGCGCGCGGCCGCCGGCACCCGGCCGCCCCTGCGGCCCCTGCGGCGCGGCGACGACGGCTCGGGGTGCACGATGCGCCGCGGGCGCGCCCGGCCCTCCAGCAGGGCGCCGAGGCCCTGGACGGCGCACAGCCCGGGCTCGTCGGCGACCCGCACGGGCATGCCGGTGCTCTCGTGGACGATCGCGTCGAGGCCCGGCAGCCCGGCCGCGCCGCCGGTGAGCATGACGCCCCGGTCGGCGAGGTCGGCGACGAGATCGGGCGGGCAGCGGTGGAGGACGGCGCGGATGGTGTCGAGCAGCGCCGTCAGCGGCGGCATGACGGCGGCGCGCAGGCTGCGCGGGTCGACGGAGACGGTCCGGGCGAGCCCGGTGGCGACGTCCCGCCCGACGACCTCGGCGAGGCCGCGGCCCGGGTCGGCCAGGGCGTCGTGCAGCGGGCGGACGGCGAGGGACGGCAGCATGACCTCGTGCTCGTTGCGCAGGTGCTGGAGCAGCGCGCGGTCGATCGTCTCGCCGCCCATGGGCACCTTGTCGGCGGCCACGACGGAGCCGAGGGACAGGACGGCGATCTCGGTGGTCGCGGCGCCGACCTGCACGATCATCGTGGCTTCCGGCTCCTCCACCGGCAGGCCGCAGCCGATCCCGGCGGTGACGAGGCTGTCCACCAGTTCGACGCGCCGCGCGCCGACGCCGACGAGCGTCTCCAGGGCGGCGCGGCGGGCCAGCGGGTCGGCGTCGTGGGGGACGCAGACGGCGGCGCGCAGCAGCGGGTTGCGGCGCCAGGCGCGGCGGAGCCTGGTGCCGACCATGGCCCGCAGCATGCGCTGCGCCATGTCGATGTCCACGACGGTGCCGCCGATGATCGGCTTGATCACGCGGATCGTGTCGGGGGTGCGGCCCGCCATCCGCTCGGCGGGGGTGCCGACGGCGATCAGGGCGCCGGTCTTGATGTTGACGGCGGCGACGGAGGGCTCGTCGACGACCAGGCCGGAGTTCTTCAGGTAGATGCGGGTACGGGCGGCACCGAGATCCGCGGCCACCGAGCAGCGCCGCAGATGATCATGGCTGATGGTCATACGATCATGCTGTGGAGGCGCGCGTCGGAGCGCCCGTCGGGGAGGGCCGACCGGAGGAGACGGGGCGTCAGGTCTCCGCGCAGCGTGAACCCTTGACCCGTGATCGTGACCGGCCGTGGTCGCTCCGGCCGGTCTTTTGAAAATGATTACCGATTCCGTAGACTGGCGTGTCCGGCCCCGGCTGGGACAGTCGCCCGTGACCGGGTACTCGTCCCCGGCCCGCTGGGGCCGAAGGAACGATCCCGACCGCCTGGCGCCGTGCCCCACGGCGGAAGGAGCGAGGAGCACCACCATGAAGTCCGGAATCCACCCCGCCTACCGTCCCGTCGTCTTCCGCGACCGCGCCGCCGGCTACGCCTTCCTCACACGGTCCACCGCGACCAGCGACCGGACCATCGAGTGGGAGGACGGCAACACCTACCCGGTCATCGACGTCGAGACGTCGTCGGCCAGCCACCCGTTCTACACCGGCACCGCCCGCGTCCTCGACACGGCGGGCCGCGTGGAGCGCTTCGAGCGCCGCTACGGGAAGCGCGCGGAGCGCTGATGCTGCCCGTCGCCCTCGTCGGCGGGCTGCACGCGGACGCACGCCGCAGCGCCGTCCGACGACTGCTGCACGGGGTGCCGGGCAGCGTCGCCCTGCACCACGACCTGACGGGCGCGGCCGCCCACGGCCGCGTCGTCCGCACGGTCCGCCACGCCGGCGGCGTCCTGCGCGGCGGCGAGACCGGCCTCGTGAACGACTGCGCCTGCTGCGCCCTGCGCGCCGACCTCGTGCCCGAGCTGCTGCGGCTGGCCGACGACGCCCGCTGCCGGCTCGCCGTCGTCGAGCTGTGGGACTCCGTCGAGCCCCGGTCCATGGCCGAGGTGCTGACGGCCCACGGCGCAGGCCGGCTGCGGCTCACCCAGGTCGTCACGGCGGTCGACCCGGCCCTGGCCCTGCGGTACCTGGCGTGCGGCGACGACCTGGCAGAGGCGGGCCTCGCCGCCGCCGCGTCCGACCAGCGCACGGTCGCGGACACCTGGGCGCGCCAGATCGAGTACGCCCCGGTGCTCGCGCTGGCGCCGGGTCCCGAGCCGGCCGACGCCGCCGACGCCGAGCTGCTCGACCAGCTCCACCCGACCGCCCGCCGGATCGGGGTGACCGACCCCGGCTTCGCGGCGGCCGTGACGGGCGGCGCGTTCGACCCCGCGGCCGCGACGGCCCGCCAGCACCCGGCGACGGCCCTGCTGCCCCAGGATGCCGCCGCCCACGGCGTGGCGACGACCGTCTGGCGGCACCGGCGGCCGTTCCACCCGGAGCGGCTGTACGCGGCCCTGGAGGACCTCACCTGCGCCGCGCCGCGCAGCAGGGGCCGCTTCTGGCTCGCCGACCGCCCCGACACCCTGCTGGGGTGGGACGCGGCAGGAGGCGCCCTGTCCGTGGACAACGCGGGTCCCTGGCTCGCCGCGCTCCCCGCGGCGGCCTGGGACCTGGTGCCGGCCGAGCGGCGCGTCGCCGCGGCGCTCGACTGGGACGACGCGCTGGGCGACCGTACGCAGCACCTGGTCTTCACCGGACCCGGGCTCGACGTCGTCGCCCTGCGTGACCGGCTCGCGGGCTGTCTGCTCACGGACGCCGAGTACGCGGCGGGACGCCCGGCCTGGCGGCGCCTCGCCTCGGCCTTCGACGCCCTCCTCGACCCCGTCCCGCGCTGAGAACCGTCCCGCCGGACGGGAACCGATCAGGCCCGGCGCGCGTCCCACTCGGGGACGCGCGCCGGGCCTGCGGCGTTCCCGCCGGTCGTCACGTTCCGCACACAGGGGGGCGACGCGGTGTCGTGCACGTGCATAGTCCCGTGCAGATGCACGTGAACGACGTTATGATCTCTGCCAGTTGGGTTCCCGGCATCCCGCCGTGCGCCCACGCATCGCCCCCACATCGCACGACCCGGGAGAGAACGGTGGCCGACGCTTACAACGGCATTGCCGCACACGAACTCCGGAACGTGGAATGGCTCAAGAGCAGCCACAGCAACTCGCAGGGCACCTGTGCGGAGTTCGCCCTCCTGCCCAGCGGCGACGTGGCCCTGCGCAACTCCCGCTTCCCCGACGGGCCCGCACTCGTCTACACCCCGGCCGAGATCCGCGCGCTGCTCGCGGGCGTGAAGGACGGCGAGTTCGACCACCTCGTGCGCTGAGCGGCCGCGGCGCCCGCGGCACCGTTCAGGCGGTGCGGAAGACCGCCCACACGACCTTGCCGGTGCGGCTCCCCGACAGCGGGCGCCAGCCCCACCCGTCGCTGAAGCAGTCCACCAGGTGCAGGCCCCGCCCGCACTCGGTGACGCCGTCGAGCTCGCCCACGCGCGGCGGGCGGCCGTCCGGGTCCTGGACGGCGCACACGAGCCGCCGCGCGCACCGCATGAGCTCCAGTTCGACGGCCGCGCCGCCGGTGCCGGGCGCGGCGGCCACGGGGACGGGCGGCAGCACGCCGAGCCCGTGCCGCAGGGCGTTGGTGACGAGTTCGGAGACCACGAGGGCGACGGCGTCGAACCGGTCGGTCATGCGCCAGCCGTTCAGCGTGTCCCGGGTGAAGTCACGGGCGCGCCGCACGGACTCGGGGCGTGCGGCCAGCGTGACGGAGGCGGTGCCGGACAGTGTGCCGAGGTCCGCGGGGGGCGCGTGACGCGGGACGGGCACGCGCCGCAACGTGTCGGACGCGGGCGGACCGTCGTTCCCCATGACGCGGTTCTCCTGGCGTAGCTGCGGCACTGCTGACGTGGGGATCCGTACGGCGGCGAGGCCCCGTCCCCCGGGTGCCCGGCCCCGCGGACGCACGCGGGCAGGACCGTGCTGGCGCACCGGTGACGGCGCACGCGTCCATGCTTCCGGGCGACCCCGGCAAATGCAAGGGCAGATGCACGTGCACGAAATTTTTTCGAGCACTGTAATCATGCGGGCACCCAAAGACACGCGGAGATGGCAGACTTCCCCACGGTGCGAAGTGGAGGGCAGTGACGCGCATGAGTACTCAGGGGATAGCGGCCGATACCGACATCACCGGGGTCACGGGCGTGCCCGGGACGGCCCCGGACGCGGCCGGCGGTTCCATGGTCCGCCGAATCCTGCTCGGCTCGCAGCTCAGGCGGCTGCGCGAGGCGTGCGGGGTGACCCGCGAGGAGGCCGGCTACTCGATCCGAGCCTCGGAATCCAAGATCAGCAGAATGGAGTTGGGCCGCGTCAGCGTGAAGCAGCGTGACGTGGCGGACCTGTTGACGCTGTACGGCGTCACCGACCCGACCGAGCGGGAGCCGCTGATGAGCCTCGCCCGGTCCTCGGGGCGCTCGGGCTGGTGGCACAGCTTCAACGACGTGCTGCCGAGCTGGTTCCAGACCTACATCGGTCTCGAAGCGGCGGCCGAGCGGATCTCGACCTACGAGCTGCAGTTCGTCCACGGACTGCTCCAGACCGAGTCGTACGCCCAGGCCGTCATGCTCAACGGCCACAAGGGCAGACTCCCGGCCGGCGAGGTCGACCGGCGCATCGCGCTGCGGCTCGCCCGCCAGAAGCTCCTCGTCTCGGAGAGCGCTCCGCATCTCCACTGCATCCTCGACGAGGCGGCCCTGCGCCGGCCCTACGGCGGGCTCGACGTCATGGACGAGCAGCTTCGGACGCTCCTGGAGTTCTCCGAGTACCCGAACGTCACCCTCCAGGTCGTGGCGTTCGCGCAGGGCGGGCACGTGGCGGAGTCCGGCGCGTTCACGCTGCTGCGGTTCGCGGAGGAGGAGCTGTCCGACCTGGTCTACCTGGAGCAGCTCACCGGCGCCCTGTACCTCGACAAGCAGGAGGACGTCGCCGCGTACCAGGGCGTCCTCGGCAGGCTGAGCCGCTCCGCGATGAGCGAGAAGGCCACCCGCGACCACCTCATGTGGCTGCGCGACCGGCTGTGACGCACGGGCCGTTCACGCGGCCGTGGCATATGCCACTGACACGCGCGGCCCGGGTACGCCGACCGGCGCCGATCGCCCCGTGCGATCAGCGCCGGCCGTCGTCGCACGCTTCGGCGGGCAGCACCTCGGACGTCCGGGGGCCCTCCCCGGCCATCACGTGGGCACCGCCCTCCAGCCGCCCGATCAGGTCACGGGTCCACGCGGCGTCGCTCTCGGCGCGGTGCACCCACAGGCGCATGATCTCGGTGATGTGGGTCCCGCCGTCCGGCGTCCACTGCCGGACGACCTCGTCCCGCCACGCCTCCAGCGCCGCGACACGCTCCCGCAGCAGCGCGACGGCCTCCCCCCGCGGCAGGTCCACCAGGAAGCCGACCGCCGCCGTCAGCACCTCGATCCGCTGGTCGTGGGCGCGCAGCGACGCCCGCAGCAGCGCCAGGTACGCCGCCTCGCCGGCCGCCGTCAGCTCGTACACACTCCGCGGCGGGCCGCCCGCGGTGCTCGGCTCCACCCCGTGCGCGAGCAGGAGCCCCTCCTTCGTCATCTGCCGCAGCGCGTGGTAGATCGACCCCGGCTTCGTGCCCGACCACTCGTGGGCTCCCCAGAAGTCCAGGTCGGCCCGCACCTGGTAGCCGTGCGCCCGGCCGTGCTGCCGGATCGCGCCCAGGACCAGCAGCCGGATCACCGACACCGTCCGTCCCCCTCTTCCTCATCTCGGGCCGCCCAGTTTCCCACCCCGCCACGGCCGTGCCCCGACCGGCCGACTCGTCCCGAATGACCCTATGCTGCCCGGGTACACGGGTGGGACGCGCGGAGCCGAAGGAGCGGGATCAGGACGTGACCGGGGACAGCGGACGGCCGGGCGGCGAGGAGCCGTGGGACCCGGAGACCACCTCCGGCTTCGCCGTCCCCGAGGGGCTCGAACCGCCGCCCGCGCCGGAGGGCGAGCAGACCGCGTCCGGCTTCTCCGTGCCGGAGGGCCTGTCGGTGCCGGCCAGGCCGCTGCCGCACAGCGAGTTCACGCCCGCCGAGGGGATACCGGCCCTCCAGCTCACCCGGGGCGCGCCCTGGCAGGACCGCATGCGCTCCATGGTCCGCCTCCCCCTGGCGGAACGCCCCGCGCCCGAGTACGTGCCGCGCGGCGAGGACGAGTCCCCGCCGCCGGTCCCGCGCGTCCTCGACCTGACGCTGCGCATCGGCGAGCTGCTGCTCGCGGGCGGCGAGGGCGCGGAGGACGTGGAGGCGGCGATGTTCGGCGTCACCCATGCGTACGGGCTCGACCGGTGCGAGGTCACCGTCACGTTCACGCTGCTGTCCGTCTCGCACCAGCCGTCGCTGGTGGACGCGCCGGTCTCCCTGGACCGCACGGTCAGGCGGCGCGGCACGGACTACACGCGGCTCGTCGCCGTCTTCCAGCTCGTGGACGACATCTCGGCGGGCGAGGTCACGCTGGAGGAGGCGTACGGCCGGCTGGCCACCATCCGGCGCAACCGGCACCCGTTCAGCAAGTGGCAGCTCACGGTCGCCAGCGGCCTGCTGGCGTCGGCGGCGAGCACCCTCGTGGGCGGCGGCTGGCAGGTGTTCCTGCTGGCGGCGCTCGGCGCGATGCTGGGCGACCGGCTGGCCTGGCTGGCGGCGGGCCGCGGGCTGCCGGAGTTCTACCAGTTCGTGGCGGCGGCGATGGCGCCGGCGCTGGTGGGCGTCGCCTGGTCGGCGAGCCACGCGTCCGGGGTGGGCGAGCGGCAGGCCGCGGCGATGATCACCGGCGGTCTGTTCGCCCTGATCCCGGGGCGCGCGCTCGTCGCCGGCGTGCAGGACGGCCTCACCGGCTACTACCTGACGGCGTCCGCGCGCCTGCTGGAGGTCGTCTACCTCAGCGTCGGCATCGTCTGCGGGGTGCTTGCGGTGCTGTACTTCGGCGAGGTGTCCGGCGTCAGCCTCGACCCGGACGTGCTGGACCGCGCCACACGCCCCGGCATCCAGCTCGCGGCGGCGCTGCTGCTGTCGATCACGTTCTGCGTGCTGCTGCAGCAGGCCAGGAGCACCGTCATCCCCGCCACGCTCAACGGCGGCGTCGCCTGGCTGGTCTACGGGGCGATGCACGACGTGGCGGCACTGTCCCCGTTCGCGGCGACGGCGGTCGCGGCGGGCATGGTCGGCCTCTTCGGGCAGCTCATGTCCCGCTACCGGTACACGTCCTCGCTGCCGTACGTCACGGCCGCGATCGGCCCGCTGCTGCCGGGCAGCGCCGTCTACCTCGGCCTGCTCGGCTTCGCCCAGGGGAACGTGGCCACCGGCGGGCAGAACCTCCTGACCGCGGCGACCCTCGCCCTCGCCATCGCGATCGGCGTGAACCTCGGCGGCGAGATGGCCCGCCTGTTCATCCCGACGCCGGGCGCCGCGGCGCCCACGGGGGGCCGCCGCGGCGCCAAGCGCACCAGGGGCTTCTGAACCGTCCGCCGGACCTCAGTGGGCCAGCTTCAGGCCGACCACGCAGCCGATGATGCCGGCCAGCAGCGCGATCTTGAGGCCGCTCACCGGCTCCCCGCCGGACGCCATCGCGTACGCCGTCGTGCCGACCGCGCCGATGCCGACCCACACGGCGTAACCGGTGCCGACGGGCACACTCCGCAGGGCGTACGCCAGGCCGGCCATGCTCAGCAGCAGACCGGCCCCGAAGACGACGGTCGGCCAGGGCCGGCTGAATCCGGCCGACTTGCCGAGGGCCGTCGCCCACACGGCCTCCAGCACACCGGAGACCACCAGAACGATCCATGCCATCGCGGACTCACTCCTCCGCGCCGTCTTGTCATGACTGGGTACGGCGCGCCTCGTCCAGGAGCGGGTGGGGCTCTGCCGGCCAGGGTCTCACAGCCGGCGCGGCACGGCTCAGTGGCCCTCGCCGGCCTCCGCGGCGCGCTTGATCGACTTCTCGATCTCCGCCTCGGCCTCGGCACGCCCGACCCAGTCGGCGCCCTGCACGTGCTTGTTCGGCTCCAGGTCCTTGTAGCGCTCGAAGAAGTGCTTGATCTCGCCGCGGACGAACTCGCTGACGTCGCCGACGTCCTGGAGGTGGTCGAAGCGCGGGTCGCCGGCCGGCACGCACAGCAGCTTGTCGTCGCCGCCGGCCTCGTCCGTCATCCGGAACATGCCGACCGCGCGGCACTCGATCAGGCAGCCGGGGAACGTGGGGGCGTCCAGCAGCACCAGCGCGTCCAGCGGGTCGCCGTCCTCGCCCAGCGTGCCTTCGACGAAGCCGTAGTCCGCGGGGTAGGCCATCGAGGTGAACAGGTGCCGGTCCAGCCGGACGCGTCCGGTGGCGTGGTCCACCTCGTACTTGTTCCGCGAACCCTTCGGGATCTCGATGGTGACGTCGAACTCCACGGAGGCACTCCTTAACCGATCAATGCGCGCGTGTGGTGGTTAAGTGTCTCTCACGCAGGTGTCCGCTCGCGAAAGGGGCTGGTCCGTACCGTGCGAAGAGCTGCGCAAGTGCTGGAGGCCCTGCGCCGGCACCGCTCCACCTGGCGCCTCGTCGTCGGCGCGGCCGCCGTGGGGCTCGTGGCCGCCGCCGTCGCGGTCGCGCTCACCGGCCCGTGGGACGCCGGCCGCCGCGCGGCGGAGCGCGAGCAGGCCGCCGCCGCGGACGCCCAGCGGGAACGTTCCGCCGCCGTCGCGGGCGGCACGGGCGGCGTCGCGGTCCTCGATCCCGTGGACGGCACGGGTCCCCGGTACACGGCCGACGGCCTGGCCCGCGCCCTCGACCCGGCGCTGGAGGACGGAGCGCTCGGCGAGGGCGCGGCGGCCGCCGTCGTGGACCTCGCGACCGGCGAGGCGCTGTGGACCGACCACGCCGGCACCGGCCGCGCGCCCGCGTCCACCGTCAAGATCGTCACCGCCGTCACGGCGCTCGACGCCCTCGGCCCCGACCACCGGCTCACCACCACCGTCCGCTGGGACGCCGAGCACGAGCGCGTCGTCCTCGTCGGCGGCGGCGACCCCACCCTCACCGAGGACGCCCTCCGCGACCTCGCCGAGCGCACCGCCGGCGCGCTCGCCGACCGGGACGCGGGGACCGTCGGCGTGGCCTACGACGTGTCGCTCTACCGCAACGGCGGGGAGCGTCACCCGATCGGCGTCAACGACAACATCGCGTACATCACCCCGCTCCAGATCAACGAGGGCCGTCTCGACGGCAGCACGCACGGCCCCACCCCCCGCTCGGACGAGCCCGCCGCCGATGCGGCCCGCGCCTTCGCCGACGCCCTGGCGGACGCCGGTGCCGACGTGGCGGGCGACCCGCGGGAACACACCGCGCCCGACGACGCCGAGCAGCTCGCCGCCGCCCGCTCCGCGCCGCTGTCGGCCCTGGTCGAGCGCATGCTCACCAACAGCGACAACGACCTCGCCGAGGCCCTGGCCCGCCACACGGCGCTGGCCGCCGGCGAGGCGGCCGACGCCGCCGGCCTCGGCCGCGCCATGACCGCCGGGCTCGACGCCCTCGGCATCCCGCACGACGGCGTCAGGTTCGCCGACGCGAGCGGCCTCGACCGCGACGGACGGCTCACCGCCGACGTCCTCACCCGGACGCTGGTCGCCGCCGCGGACCCGGACCACCCCGAACTGCGCAGTGCCCTCACCGGCCTGCCCGTCGCCGGCTTCAGCGGCACCCTCACCGACCGCTACGCGGACCCGGGCGACGCGGCGGGCGCCGGCGTCGTCCGCGCCAAGACGGGCACCCTCACCGGCGTCAACACCCTCGCCGGCACCGCGGCCACCCCGGACGGGCACGTCCTCGCGTTCGCCTTCCTCGCCTCGGGCACGACCGACGCCGACGCCGCCGAGGCCGCCCTCGACCGGGCGGCGAGCGCGCTCGCCGGCTGCGGCTGCGGCTGACCCGGGCCGCTCCGCCCGGTATCCGCTTCCGGCTCCCGCGCCGTACGGTGGACGGCATGACGAGTCACGGCGAGACGGACCTGGTCGACTGGAACCTCGCGGTCGCCACGGCGACCCGCGTCGCCCGGCCGGGCCCCGAGGTCAGCCGCGCGGAGGCCCGCGCCGTGGTCGCCGAGCTGCGGCGGCACGCCACCGCGGCCGAGGGGCACGTGCGGGGCTTCACCCGCCTCGACCCCGGCACGGACGACACGCCCGTGCTGGTCGTGGACCGGCCAGGCTGGGCCCGGGCCAACGTCGCCGGCTTCCGCGAGGTCCTGCGCCCGCTGATGGCCCGGATGCGCGAGCGCCGCGCGGCCTCGGGCGGCGCGGCCGCCCTCGCGGCCGTCGGCGGCAAGGTGACCGGTGTCGAGGTGGGGCTGCTGCTCGCGTTCCTCTCCTCCCGTGTGCTCGGGCAGTACGAGACGTTCGCCCCGCCGGACGGCCGGCTCCCCGGCGGCGACGCGGCGGGCCGGCCGGGACGGCTCCTCCTGGTCGCCCCGAACATCGTCTCCGTCGAGCGCGAACTCGACGTCCACCCGCACGACTTCCGCCTCTGGGTCTGCCTCCACGAGGAGACGCACCGCACCCAGTTCACGGCCGTGCCGTGGCTGCGCGACCACCTGGAGAGCGAGATCCAGTCCTTCGTCACCGAGGCGGACGTCGATCCGGCGACCCTCGTGGAGCGGGTGCGGCAGGCCGCGCAGGCGATGGCGGGGCGCGGCGACGGCGACGAGGACGGCGGCCGGGGGAACGGCGTCGTCGACCTCGTCGGGAGCCCGCGCCAGCGCGAGATCCTGAGCCGTGTCACCGCCGTCATGTCGCTGCTCGAGGGCCACGCGGACTACGTGATGGACGGTGTCGGCCCCGCGGTCGTGCCGTCGGTCGCGGAGATCAGGGAGAAGTTCACCCGCCGCCGGCAGACCGGCGCGGGCCGCGCCGACCGGGTGCTGCGCCGGCTCCTCGGCATGGACGCCAAGCTGCGTCAGTACCGGGACGGCGAACGTTTCGTCCGCACCGCCGTCGAGCGGGTCGGGATGGACGGCTTCAACCGCGTCTGGACCTCGCCGAACACCCTGCCGACCGCCGAGGAGATCTCCCGCCCGGAGCGCTGGGTGGCCCGGGTGCACCCCACCGCGGGGTGACCCCGACCGGGCGGCGCGGGGGGCGAAACGCCCCCAAAATCACTCGTACGAGGGACCTTCACCGCATGCTTGGCGTGCGATGCTCGGGTAACAGACCTTCTCTGTCACCATTTACGCACCCTGCGTGACAGCGCTTCCTGCAGAAAGAAGTGATTCGGATATGGGTCCCCACCCCGCGGTCGCCGCAATACGCCTGGCGGTCCGCCGCGTTCTGCACGATGTCCTCGCCGCCGTCGACGGCGACATCCCCCGTGCGCCCGCCGCAGTCGGCGTCCCCCGGTCCCCGGCCGCCGCCCCGCCCCCCCTCGTCCTCGTCGCCTGCTCCGGCGGCGCCGACTCCATGGCCCTCGCCTCCGCTCTCGCCTTCGAGGCCCCCCGCATCGGCGTCCGCGCGGGCGCCGTCACCGTCGACCACGGACTGCAGGACGGCTCGACCGAGCGGGCACGCGAGGTCGCCGAGCGGCTGGCCGATCTCGGACTCTCCCCGGTCGAGACCACCGCCGTCGCCGTCGGCCGGGACGGCGGCCCCGAGGCGGCGGCCCGCTCCGCCCGGTACGGCGCACTCGACGCCGCCGCTGAACGCCACGGCGCCGCCGCCGTCCTCCTCGGCCACACCCGCGACGACCAGGCCGAGACGGTGCTCCTCGGCCTCGCCCGCGGTTCCGGCACCCGCTCGCTCGCCGGCATGGCGGCCGTCTCCGGCGGCCTGTCGGGCGCCGCGTCCGCCATCGGCCGCTACCGCAGGCCGTTCCTCGCCATCGACCGCCAGACGACCCGCAAGGCGTGCCTCGTCCAGGCCATCCCCGTCTGGGACGACCCCCACAACTCCGATCCCTCCTTCACCCGCTCCCGCGTCCGCCACGAGGCGCTCCCGGTGCTGGAGAAGGCGCTCGGCCGGGGCGTCGTCGAGGCCCTCGCCCGCACCGCCCAGCTCTCCCGCGACGACGCCGACGCGCTCGACACCTGGGCGCGCGAGGCCGAGCGTTCCGTGACCCGGCCCGACGGCACGCTGGACGTCGCCGCGCTCCACGCCCTGCCCCCCGCCGTCCGCCGCCGTGTGCTGCGCAGCGCCGCCATCGCCGCGGGCGCGCCGGCCGGGTCGCTGTTCGCCCGGCACATCGAGGAGACGGACCGCCTGATCACCGCCTGGCACGGCCAGCGCCCGCTGAACCTGCCCGGCCGCGTCGAGGCCAGCAGGCAGGGTGGCAGACTGGTGCTGCAACAGGCCGACCGCTGAGCCACGGCCGAGGAGGCCGGGCGGCGGACCGCCACCACGCCAGCAGGAAGCAGTCGAACGGGTGCACGAGACGGACCTGGGGGCCGACCTGGAGTCGGTGCTCATCACCAAGGAAGAGATCGATGCCAGGCTCCGTGAGCTGGCCGGTGCCATCGACGCCGAGTACGCGGGCAAGGACCTCCTCCTCGTGGGGGTACTCAAGGGCGCGGTCATGGTCATGGCCGACCTGGCACGCGCCCTGTCATCCCCGGTCACGATGGACTGGATGGCGGTGTCGTCGTACGGCGCCGGCACCCAGTCCTCCGGCGTGGTGCGCATCCTGAAGGACCTCGACACCGACATCAAGGGGCGGCATGTCCTGATCGTCGAGGACATCATCGACTCCGGGCTCACGCTGTCCTGGCTGCTGTCGAACCTGGGCTCCCGCGAGCCGGCGTCGCTGCGGATCTGCACCCTGCTGCGCAAGCCGGACGCCGCGAAGGTCGACCTCGACGTGGAATGGGTCGGTTTCGACATCCCGAACGAGTTCGTCGTCGGCTACGGTCTCGACTACGCGGAGAAGTACCGCAATCTGCCCTTTGTCGGTACGCTCGCGCAGCACGTCTACAGCGGATAGCCGGGAACCGGGACCCATCCCCTACCGTTGGAGATGACAAGGACACCGCCCGCACAGCAGATCCCGACCGGGGGCTGTGCCTAGATGTGGCAGGAGGGACGGGGCCTCGCAGCCCCGTATGGATAGACGTGAAGCGCTATTTCCGCGGGCCAGTGATGTGGATCGTGCTGGCCGTCCTCGCCGTGATTCTGCTGATGCAGGTGTTCAGCTCGTCCGAGGGCTACAAGAAGGTGGACACCGCCAAGGTGGTCGCGGCGATCAGCCAGAACCACGTGCGGTCCGCCGAGCTGACCACGGGCGACGAGCAGACCATCCGGGTCGAGCTCGCCGACGGGCAGGAGATCGAGGGCAGCAGCAGGGTCCAGGCCAACTACATCGACGGCCAGGGCGAGGAGCTGGCCAAGTCGCTGCAGTCGAAGTTCCAGGACGGGCAGATCGAGGACGGGTACACCGTCTCGCCGAAGTCGCAGAACCCGCTCGTCGGCATGCTGCTGTCGATCCTGCCGATCCTGCTCATCGTCATCATCTTCCTGTTCCTGATGAACCAGATGCAGGGCGGCGGCTCCCGTGTGATGAACTTCGGCAAGTCCAAGGCCAAGCTGATCACCAAGGACACCCCGAAGACGACGTTCGCCGACGTCGCCGGCTCGGACGAGGCGGTGGAGGAGCTCCAGGAGATCAAGGAGTTCCTGCAGGAGCCCGCGAAGTTCCAGGCGGTCGGCGCGAAGATCCCGAAGGGCGTGCTGCTGTACGGCCCGCCCGGCACCGGCAAGACGCTGCTGGCCCGCGCGGTCGCCGGCGAGGCCGGGGTCCCCTTCTACTCGATCTCCGGCTCCGACTTCGTCGAGATGTTCGTCGGTGTCGGCGCCTCCCGCGTCCGTGACCTGTTCGAGCAGGCCAAGGCGAATGCCCCGGCCATCGTCTTCGTGGACGAGATCGACGCCGTGGGCCGGCACCGCGGCGCCGGCATGGGCGGCGGCCACGACGAGCGCGAGCAGACGCTGAACCAGCTCCTCGTCGAGATGGACGGCTTCGACGTGAAGGGCGGCGTCATCCTCATCGCCGCCACGAACCGGCCCGACATCCTCGACCCGGCGCTGCTGCGCCCCGGCCGCTTCGACCGGCAGATCGCCGTGGACCGTCCGGACATGCAGGGCCGCCTGGAGATCCTCAAGGTGCACCAGCGCGGCAAGCCCGTCGCGCCGGACGTGGACCTGACGGCCGTCGCCCGCCGTACCCCGGGCTTCACCGGCGCCGACCTCAACAACGTGCTGAACGAGGCGGCCCTCCTCGCCGCCCGCGGCAACGCCAAGCTCATCGACAACAAGTTCCTCGACGAGGCGATCGACCGCGTCGTCGCGGGGCCGCAGAAGCGCACCCGGATCATGAGCCAGAAGGAGAAGATGATCACCGCGTACCACGAGGGCGGACACGCCCTGGTCGCGGCGGCCTCTCCGAACAGCGACCCGGTCCACAAGGTGACGATCCTCTCGCGCGGCCGCGCCCTCGGCTACACGATGGTGCTGCCCGAGGAGGACAAGTACTCCACCACGCGGAACGAGATGCTCGACCGCCTGGCGTACATGATGGGCGGCCGCGCCGCCGAGGAACTGGTCTTCCACGACCCGACCACGGGTGCCGGCGACGACATCGAGAAGGCCACCTCCACGGCCCGCTCGATGGTCACCCAGTACGGCATGACGGAGCGGCTCGGCGCGATCAAGTTCGGCCAGGACAACTCCGAGCCGTTCCTCGGCAAGGAGATGGCCCACCAGCGCGACTACTCCGAGGAGGTCGCCGGCCTGGTGGACGAGGAGGTCAAGAAGCTCATCGAGGGCGCGCACAACGAGGCGTGGGAGATCCTGGTGGAGAACCGCGACGTCCTGGACAACCTCGTCCTCGCCCTCCTGGAGAAGGAGACCCTGAACAAGGAGGAGCTGGCGGAGATCTTCGCGCCGGTCGTCCGGCGCCCGCCGCGCCCGGCGTGGACGGGGTCCGCCCGCCGTACGCCGTCCACCCGGCCGCCGGTGACCTTCCCCACCAAGGAGATCAACCTGGCCAACGGCAGCCTCGACAAGGGCACGCCCCCGGCGCCGGCGGTGGAGGACCGCCGTCCCGAGGACTGACCCGTCCGGAATGCCTGCCGCGCCCCCCACGTTCTACCGTGGGGGGCGCGGCCGTATTCCGGTGCGGACCGTCCACAACCCGCGTACGGCGGGTCACCGCCCCCGTACGCCGCACGACAATGAGCGAGGAACGCGATGACCGACCAGGTGACCGACCAGGTGACCGGCCCGGTGCCCGCCGCGGAGGGGGAGTCCCTGGGCAGCGCCGTCGGCGAGTTCGACGAGAAGCGTGCCGAGAGCGCCGTCCGCGAGCTGCTGATCGCGGTCGGGGAGGACCCCGACCGCGAGGGGCTGCGCGACACCCCGGCGCGGGTGGCGCGCGCGTACCGGGAGATATTCGCCGGTCTGTGGCAGCGCCCCGAGGACGTGCTGACGACGACGTTCGACCTGGGCCACGACGAGATGGTGCTGGTCAAGGACATCGAGGTGATGTCGTCGTGCGAGCACCACCTGGTGCCGTTCGTCGGTCAGGCGCACATCGGGTACATCCCGTCCACCAACGGCAAGATCACGGGTCTTTCGAAGCTGGCCCGCCTGGTGGACGTCTTCGCGCGCCGCCCGCAGGTGCAGGAGCGGCTTACGACGCAGATCGCCGACTCGCTGATGCGCATCCTGGAGCCGCGCGGCGTGATCGTCGTGGTCGAGTGCGAGCACATGTGCATGACGATGCGCGGGGTGCGCAAGCCCGGCGCGAAGACGACCACGTCCGCCGTGCGGGGGCAGCTTCGCGACCCGGCGACGCGGGCGGAGGCCATGAGCCTCATCCTCGCCCGCTGATCCGGGCCGCTGAACCCGCCTGCCGGGAAGGGGGCTCGCCCGAGGAGGAGGGGCGGCCGGTCAGTGGTGGTCGCGCGCGGTGGCGCCGGCGTTCTTGCGGGGGCCGGCACCGCCGCCCGTGCCGAAGAAGTCGAAGCCTCCGCCGGTGCGCTGGATCGGCGTGGTGACGCGGGGGGACGGGGGGAGCTGGCGGCGTTCCCCGGCAGCAGGGGCCGGAACCGGCTCGGGGGCGGGCGCCGGCCGGCCGAGGCGGCGGAGCGCCTCGTGGGCCTGGAGGTAGGTGAGCGGCGTGGGCGCGCCGGCCCGGGTGCGGTGGTCGGCCGCGCCCGTGGTGAGGGCGCGGGCCGGTTCCGCGGCCTCCAGGGCGAGGCGGCGGCGGCCCTCCAGGGCGCGGGCGCGTTCGCTCTCGGCCGTGGCGTAGCGGCGCAGCAGGTCGGCGTGCTCGGTGCGCAGCCTCCCCAGCTCCGCGCGCTTGGCGCCGACCTTCTCCTCCATGGCCGCGACCAGCTCGCGGGACTCCTCGACCTCGGCCTGCCGCTCCTCCAGCTGCCAGCTCAGGGACGCGGCGGACGCCTTCTCGCGGGCGACCCGGCGGCTCGCCTCCACGTCCCAGCGGCGCAGCAGGGCCGCGCCGGAGACGGCGGCGAACGCGGCCACCGCCGCCAGGACGCGCGCGGCCAGGATGTCGCCGACCAGCCATGTGGCGGCGGCGCACAGCAATGCCCCGCCGCCGAGCGCGGCCGGGATCAGCACACGGTGCAGCGCTGAATGACGGTGACGTCCACGGGCCATGGTCGAAACCTACCCGGATCGGAACGGGCCGGGGGAGTGGCCCCGGCCGGTTGTTCCCTGGTGGTTATCAACGGGCCGGCCGGGGCGCCCGGTGCGGCGGCGGCTCAGCCGTTCACCAGCCCCTGCTCGGTCAGGTAGTCGCGGGCGACGTCCTCGACCTGGCGGCGTTCGGCGTCGACCTGGCGGTTGAGGCCGATGAGGTCCTCGGTGGTGAGCGTCCCGGTGAGGCGGCCGAGCGCCTCGGCGATCTCCGGGTCGCCGGCGGACTCCGTGTTGAGGACGGGCAGGAGGTTGTCGGCGAGCTGGAGCCGCTGGTCGTCCTCCAGCAGGACGAGGCCGAAGTCCTCCAGCGTCGCGTCGGTCGTGGTGACGAGGGCCATGTCGTCCTCGCCGTCCGCGACGGCCTGCTTCGACTGGACGGTGCCGACGCCGCGCGGGTCGATCTCGGTGATGTCGATGCCGTAGACCTCCTCAAGACCCGGCTCGCAGAACGGCCGCTCCGCGCACTCGTCGCCGGCGGCGAGCCGGATGGGCAGGCCGGTTTCACCCAGATCGGTGAGGGTTTCGAGGTCGTGCTCGGCCGCGAACTCCTCCGTGACGGCGAACGCGTTCTGGTCGACGGCCTCGCCCGCGTCCAGGACGGTGAGGCCGCGGGGCTCCGCCAGCTCGCGCAGCGCCGCCACCGTCGCGTCCGCGTCGGAGGTGGCGACGGGCTCGGCGTCGGGGCCGTTGACCTTGGCGTTCAGGAACTCGGTGAATGTCGCGGCGTACTCGGGCACGATGTCGATGCCGCCGCTCTCCAGCTCGGGCTCGTACAGCTCGCGGGCCTCGACCGTGGTCACCTCGGTGTCGTAGCCGGCGTCCGCGAGGATCTGGGCGTACAGCTCGGCCATGAGGGCCGCCTCGGTGAAGTTGGCGCCGCCGATGGTCAGCGAGCCGCGTGACGTGTCGCCGCCGGATGTCCCGCCGTCGCCACCGCCCTGTTCCTCCAGGCTCTCGCTGCCGCAGCCCGCGAGGCCCAGGGTGAGCGCGGTGACGGCTCCGATGGCCGTGAGGGCGGCGCGGCTGCGGCGTCCGGGTGTCGGGATCACGTGTTATCTCCGTCCGGTGGGTTCGGGCGTGGGAGTGCTGCGGCGCGGCGCCAGGAGGCGCTGCGCGAGGACGAGGACGCCCTCGACGGCGAGGGCGAGCAGGGCGACGAGGACGGCCCCGGCGACCACCTGTCCGGTGCGGTAGGTGGCGAAGCCCGCGGTGATGATGCGGCCGAGGCCGCCGCCGCCGGGCAGTGCGGCGAGGGTGGCCGTCGCGACGATCTGGACGGCGGCCGTACGGACACCCGTCATGATCATCGGGAACGCGAGGGGGACCTCGACGCGGGCGAGGAGCTGACCGCGCGTCATCCCCATGCCGCGGGCGGCCTGCACGACGTCCCGGTCGGCCGTCGAGACGCCGACGTACGCGTTGGTCAGCAGCGGGGGCACGGCGAACAGGACGAGCGCGATGACGGTCGGCAGGTCCCCGTGGCGTCCGAGCGGGCCGATGGTGAGCACGACGAGGACGGCGAAGGTGGGGACCGCGCGTCCGGCGTTGGAGAGGTTGACGGCGAGCGCGCCGCCGAACCTCCGGCCGCCGCCGTGGCCGAGCCACAGGGCGAGGGGCAGGGCGATGGCGCACGAGACGGCGAGGCAGAGGACGGTGAGCTGGAGGTGCTCGGCGAGGCGGTGGGTGATGCCGGCGGGTCCCGACCAGTTGGCGCCGTCGGTCAGCCAGTTCCAGGCGTCGTTGATCGCTCCCATGTCACACCGTCCCCGCGGTCGTGGCGGTGGCGGTGGGTGTGTCGGGCGCGGCGGGTCCGCGTCGTCCGCGCCGCCGTCCGGCCCTGGTCCAGGGCGTGAGGAGGCGCTGCACGAGCAGCAGCAGGAGGTCGGCGGCGACCGCGAGCAGCACGCACAGGACGGACGCGGTGAGGACCTGGGCCTTGAAGTAGCTGTCCATGCCGCTGTAGATGAGGTCGCCGAGCCCGCCGTGGCCGACGATGGCGCCGACGGTGGTGAGGGAGACGGCCGAGACGGCGGCGATCCGCACGCCGGCGACGATGGCCGGCAGGGCGAGGGGCAGTTCGACGGTGAGCAGGAGCCGTGTCCGCCCGTAGCCGAGGCCCCGGGCGGCCTCCCTCGCCTCCTCGGGGACGGCGCGCAGGCCCTCCAGCGTGTTGCGCACGAGGACGGTGAGCGAGTAGAGGACGAGGCCGCACACGACGACGGACGCCGAGATCCCGAAGAAGGGCAGCAGCAGGGCGTACATGGCGAGCGACGGCACGGTGTAGAGGACGGTGGTGAGACCGAGGATGCCGCCGGCGGCCAGGCGTCCCCGGCGCGCCAGCAGCGCGAGGGGGAACGAGACGACGAGCGCGATGCCGACGGCGGTGGCCGCGATGACGATGTGTTCGAGGGTGGCGTCGGTCAACTCGTCCGCGCGGTCGCGGACGTACTCGCCGCAGATCCACGCGTTCGCCCGCAGGCAGTCCGCCCCGCTCGCCGTACTCATGGGAAACGACCCTAGCCCGTAAATCTGACAGGATGATGAACATGCTGCAGTTCGAGCACGTCTCCAAGCGCTACCCGGACGGCACCCTCGCCGTCGACGACCTGGACCTGACGGTCGCCGAGGGCGAGATCGTGACCCTCGTCGGCCCCTCGGGCTGTGGCAAGACCACCACGATGCGCATGGTGAACCGCCTGGAGGAACCCACCTCCGGGCGCATCCTCCTGAACGGCGAGGACATCGCGGGCCTCGATCCGGTGCGGCTGCGCCGCCGCATCGGCTACGTCATCCAGCAGGTCGGCCTCTTCCCGCACCGCACGGTCCTCGACAACACCGCCACGGTCCTGGTGCTGCTGGGCGAACGCCGCGCCGCCGCCCGGCGCCGCGCCGCCGAACTCCTCGACCTCGTCGGCCTCGACCCCACGACGTACGGCGGCCGCTACCCCGACCAGCTCTCCGGCGGCCAGCGGCAGCGCGTCGGCGTCGCCCGCGCCCTGGCCGCCGACCCGCCGGTCCTGCTGATGGACGAGCCGTTCGGCGCCGTCGACCCGGTGGTGCGCGAGCGGCTGCAGAACGAGTTCCTGCGGCTCCAGTCGGAGATGCGCAAGACCGTCCTGTTCGTCACGCACGACATCGAGGAGGCCGTACGGCTCGGCGACCGCATGGCGGTGTTCGGGCAGGGCCGGGTCGAACAGTTCGACACGCCGGCCGCCGTGCTCGGCGCGCCCGCCAGTGACTACGTGGCGTCGTTCGTCGGCAGCGACCGCGGGCTGAAGCGGCTGTCCGTCACCCCCGTCGAACCCGGCGACATCGAGGTGCCGCCCGTCGTCCGCCTCACCGACACCATGGCCGCTGCCGCCGCCGGGATGCGCGAGGCCGGCGCGCGCTGGGCCGTCGTCCTCGACACCGACGACGGGCTGCACGGCTGGGTGCCCCTGCCCGACGGCGCCGGGAAGGCGCCCGACGGGCCGGTGTCGGCCCACGCACGCCGCATGGAGGCGTGGCTGCCGCTCGGCGCGTCCCTGAAGCAGGCGTTCGCCACGATGCTCCAGTACGACGCCGGCTGGATCGCCGTGCTCGACCCGGACGACGGCGACCGCTTCGTCGGCGTCCTCACACCGACCGGGCTGCACGAGGCGCTCCGCAGGTCCGTCGGCGCCGACGCCCGCGCGGTGGACCGCGCCGACGTCACCCTCGACACCGTGGCGTCGCTCCGCTGACCACCCGGCGCCTCACACGGGCGACCGCATCGGGCCGTGCCCGCCGTCCTCGTCGTCGTCACCGTCCGGCAGGCGGCACACCCGCTCCAGCAGCAGCGCGGCGGCCACGACACCGGCCGCCGCGAGCACCGCGAGCCCGGCGTACACCGCCTGGTCGCGGCGGTTCGCGACATCCAGCCGGTGGATCAGCAGGAACAGCCCGAACCCCCCGTACACGCCGCCCGCGAGCGCCGACACCAGCGCGCTCGCCTGCCCGAACAGCACCGCACGCGCCGCCATCAGACGGTCGACGGGCCGCGCGTCCGGCCGCCGCTCGCGCTGCGCCCGCAGCCGGGACCGCAGCGACAGCGCCGTGATCAGCAGCACGACCGCGACCATCCCGAGCACCACCGGCGCGAGCAGCGGCACCGCCGGCAGCGTCCGGTCCAGCGAGTCCCACAGCCCCGCGACGGCCCAGGCCAGGACGAGGGCGCCGGCGAACAGGCCGGCGAGCGTCCTGATCCGCAGTTGGTTCACAGCGTTCCGTGCCTGCCTCGGTCGTCGCGTCGGGGATGCGTCGTCCGGCCGGTTCAGTCGGGGACGACCAGCGTCAGGTCGGGACGCGGCCGTACGCCCTCGGCGCCGAGCGCCGCGAGCAGCGCCGCCGCCGCACCGTGCCCCGGCACCTCCGCGTCCGGATCGACGTCAAGCCAGGGTACGAGAACGAACGCCCGCTCGTGCGCGCGGGGATGGGGCAGCGTGAGCGCCGGGTCGCCCGACGTCACGCCCTGGTACGCGACGATGTCGACGTCCAGCGTCCGCGGCCCCCACCGGGTGTCGCGGATCCGCTTGAACGCCTCCTCGATCGCGTGGGCGCGCTCCAGCAGCGAGGCGGGCGGCAGGGTCGTCTTCACGAGGACCACGGCGTTGAAGTAGGTGGGCTGGCTGCCCGGGTCCACGCCCCACGGCTCGGTCTCGTAGACCGGTGAGACGGCCTTGACCCGTACGCCGGGCGTCTCCTCCAGGGCGTCCAGGGCTCCCTGGAGGGTGTCCAGGCGGTTGCCGAGGTTGCTCCCGAGGGAGAGGACGGCGCGTTTCGGGTTGTGCAGGGTCGCGTCGGCGGCATCCACCTGCCGGACGACGGACGCGGGCACCGGCTGGACGGTCGGGTCGGGGGATGAGGCGGCATTCTGGGGGGTCATGCTCGGCTCCGCTTGATGGTGATGGTCACGTCGTCGAAGGGAACGGTGATCGGCGCCTCTGGCTTGTGCACCGTGACCTCGGCCTCGATGACCGCCTCGTGGGCGAGGCACCGGTCGGCCACCCGCTGGGCCAGCGTTTCCAGCAGGTCACAGGGTTCGCCGGTGACGACGGCGGTGACCTGTTCGGCCAGCACGCCGTAGTCCACGGTCCGCGCGAGGTCGTCGGACGCGGCGGCCGGGCGGGTGTCGAGGCCGAGGACGACATCGACGACGAACGTCTGTCCTTCCTCACGTTCCCTCGGAAGGACCCCGTGAAAGCCTCTGCCTCGCAGTCCGCGCAGGGCGATACGGTCCACGGCGCTCACTTCCTCTCACTCCGCTCACCGGCCTCCCGGCCGTCGGTCCCGGCGGCCGGTGCGGCCCCCACGGCATTCGAATCTACCTGCGAGGGGCCGACGCCCTCCGTCAGCGCCGCCCGGCCGCGCGATGTTCCCGCCCGGCCGCGCGGCGGTGCGGACCGAAGCCCCTACCCTGGTCGCATGAGCAGCGCGCACGGCCAGGTGACAGGACTTCCCGCGTGGGACCGCTGCGCGGTGATGGGGGTGGTCAACGTCACCCCCGACTCGTTCTCCGACGGCGGCCGCTGGTTCGACACCGGGCGGGCGGTCAAGCACGGGCTCGACCTCGCCGGCGAGGGCGCCGACCTCATCGACGTCGGCGGCGAGTCCACGCGGCCGGGCGCCAGCCGGGTGGACGAGGACGAGGAGCTGCGGCGCGTCGTCCCGGTCGTGCGGGCGCTGGCCGCCGAGGGCCTCGTGGTCAGCGTGGACACCATGCGCGCCTCCGTCGCCGAGCGGTCGGTGGCGGCCGGCGCGCGCCTGGTCAACGACGTGAGCGGCGGGCGCGCCGACCCGGCGATGGTGCCGGCCGTCGCCGCGGCGGGCGTCCCGTTCGTCGTCATGCACTGGCGCGGCCAGAGCATCGACATGAACGACCGCGCCCGCTACACGGACGTCGTCGCCGAGGTGACGGACGAGCTGCGGCGCGCCCTGGACGCGGCCGTCGCCGGGGGCATCGCGGCCGACCGGCTGATCGCCGATCCCGGGCTCGGCTTCGCGAAGCGGGCGGACCACGACCTGGCGCTCGTCGCGGCGACGGCCCGCCTGCGCGCCGGGCTCGGCAGGCCGCTGCTGGTCGCGGCGTCGCGGAAACGGTTCCTCGGCCGCGTCCTGGCCGGCCCGGACGGCGAGCCGCCGCGCGCCAGGGAGCGGGACGCGGCCACGGCGGCCGTCACCGCGCTGGCCGCGGCCGCCGGCGCCTGGGCGGTCCGGGTGCACGAGGTGCGGGCCAGCGCCGACGCGGTACGGGTCGTCCGCGCCGTCGGGGCCGCCGCGTGACGCCCGGGGGCGGCGCGGAGTCCGACGCCGCGGCCGTCGCGGCCGCCAACACGGCGTTCTACGAGGCCGTCGAGCGGGCCGACATCGACCTGCTTGACGCGCTGTGGCTGGACGACGAGGAGATCTCCGTCGTCCACCCCGGCTGGCCGGTGATCCGGGGGCGCGGCGAGGTGCTGCGCAGCTACGCGCTGATCATGGCGAACACCGAGTACATCCAGTTCTTCCTGACGGACGTCGAGGTGTCCGTGCGCGGTGGCACCGCCGTCGCCACGTGCACCGAGAACATCCTGAGCGGCGGTCCGGCGGAGGACGGCGGTGCCATGGGGCCGCTGGTCGGCGGCCTCGTGGTCGCGACGAACGTCTTCCGCCGCGCCCCGGGCGGCGGCTGGCGCCTGTGGTCGCACCACGGTTCGCCGGTGCTGGTGGACCGGGACGACGAGGAGGCCGCGGCGGCGCCGGAGGCGGGCGCCGTGGAGGGCGAACGTCCGGAACCCGGCGAGCCCGGCCCCCGGGAGGACCCCGGCCCGGCCTGACCGCGTACGGCGCCCGACCGCGCGTGCGGACAGACCCTAGCGGGTGCGCAGGCTCCTGACGTATCGGACGGAGTCCGCCAGTGGCGCGCCCGGGTGGGCGTCGCGCACCGCCTTGACGGCCCGGATCTCGCCCTCGCGGTCACGGACGGCGCGGATCGCGTCGCCGTCCACCGCGGCGCTGAAGGCCGCGAAACTCGCGAACCGCCGCCGGTGCGCCCGTGCGCGGGACCGCTGGGTGCCGCCTGCGGCGAGAAGCACGGCGCCGGCGACCAGGATCCCGGCCGTCTCGGTGTCGATCATCTGGCTGCCTCCCCTGTCCGGACCGGGAAGCACGATACTGGCACGGCGCGGCGGCGGTCCTCGGTGCCCCGGTGATTCAGGTGCCGGTCAGCCAGCGTTCCGGAGGTGCCGTGCGGCGGCCGATGCGGGAACGTTCCGCCTGGGCGGCCACCTCGTGGGCCGCCCGTTCCGCGTCCAGGAGGCGCGCGGACACCGTCCCGTTCGCGCCGTGGTCCACCCGGACGTCCGCGAGCCGCAGCAGGCGGGCGCGCGGCCCCTGCGTGAGGCGGACGCTCTGCACCTTGGCGTGCGGCACCAGTTCGTGGACCCGCCGCAGCCTGCCCCGCCGCGTCACGAAGACGGCTCCGGTGGCCGCGTACCCGTAGCCCGTGCGCCACACCGGTGCGGCCCACCGCGCCCGGCGCGGGACCGGTTCGACCGCGGCCAGCGTCGCCGCGATGTCCACCTCCGGCAGGATCCGGGCGAGCAGCGCCACCGCCGCGTCCCGCGTCGCGACCGGCAGCAGCAGCCCGCCGTGGCCGCCGCCCTCCGCCCCGGTGCCGGCGACCTCGAGTTCCACCCGTGTCCACGCGCGCGGGCGCCACAGCAGCGGTTCGATGACGCGCACGCACTGCACGCGGCCTGGCGGGACCGTGGCGTGGTCCCGCTGGAGCAGCCCGTGGTCCAGGCGCAGCCCGTCGGGCGACTCGCTCACCGTCCAGCCGTACAGGGTCAGGTAGCTGCCGACGCCGGCGCGCCAGCCCGCGGCCAGGAGCGGCAGCAGGACGAGGAGGCCGGCGACGGGGCTTTCCGTCGTCAGCCACACCACCGGGGTCAGGGCGGCGGCCGGCAGCAGCGCCGCCCAGGTGCGGCCGCGCAGGACGAGGGACCACGCGAGCGTCCCCGGATCGACCTGGTGCAGGACGTGCGCCGGGGCCTCACCGGCGGTCGGCGCGGCCTCGGGGGCGATGCCTGCGGCGCGGGCGAGGAGTTCGGCGCGCAGCGCGCGGGCCTCCGTCTCGCCGAGGTACGCCAGCTCGTCGGCGGACCGGGAGCCCACCACGTCCATCCGCAGTTTCGCGACGCCCAGGGCGCGCGCGAGCAGCGGGCGGCTGACGTCGACGGCCTGGATGCGGTCAAGACGCAGGTGCGCCGAACGCCGGAACAGCAGCCCCGTCCTGATGCGCAGCTCGGTGTCGGTGACGAGGTAGCGCGTGGCCCGCCACGAGAGGTATCCGTACAGGCCGGCCAGCAGCAGTCCGGCGGCGGTGGCGAGCAGCAGCCAGCCGACGGCGATGCCGCCGAGCCAGCGGCCGGCCTCGTCCGGGTTCTGCACGACGACGGCGAAGGCGCCGGCCAGCGGTGCCCAGGCGCGGCGCCAAGGGGTGAGCGGGTGGAGGCGCCGGCCCCGTCCTGCCGGGGCGGGTGTGTCCTCCGTGCCGCCGCTCACCGCCGTCTCACAGCCCCGCCGAGCGGGCCTCGCCCAGCTCGGTGAGGCGGTCGCGGAGTCGTTCCGCCTCGTCGGGGGACAGGCCGGGGATGGCCGCGTCGGTGGCCGCCGCCGCGGTGTGGAGCTGGAGGCGGGCGAGTCCGAACCACCGCTCCAGCGGCCCCGAGGTGACCTCGACGAGCTGCATGCGGCCGTACGGCACGACCGTGAGCTGCCGCCACAGCACGCCCCGCTGGATGAGGAGGTCGTCGTCGCGCTCGCGGTAGCGCCAGGAGCGCCAGTTGCGCCCCAGCGCCCACCAGCCCCAGCCGGCCACCCCGAGGACGGGCAGGAGGAGGACGGACCACACCGCGCCGCCCAGGAGCGGCGGCAGAACGGCGGCCGCGGCGGCGGGCGGCAGGAGCGAGCAGAGCAGGACGAGACGCCGCATCGTCAGCAGTCCGGGCCTGACCGCGTGCCAGGTCTCCCTGTCCATGCGGACGAGCTTAGAGGCAGGGGGCCCGGACCGGACCCGACGCGGTGGGCCGCCGGGCGGGCGGGGTGACAGACTGGCGCCCATGACGGAGACCGTGGTCGGGGTCGGCGGGGCGACAGCGGGGTTCGACGGGGGCACCGACATGGTGCTGAACATCGGGCCGCAGCATCCGTCCACCCATGGCGTGCTGCGCCTGCGGCTCGTGCTGGACGGCGAGCGCATCACCCGCGCCGAACCGGTCGTCGGGTACATGCACCGGGGCGCGGAGAAACTGTTCGAAGCCCGTGACTACCGTCAGATCATCGTGCTGGCCAACCGGCACGACTGGCTGTCGGCGTTCTCCAACGAGCTGGGCGTCGTCCTCGCCGTCGAACGCATGCTCGGCATGGAGGTCCCGGAGCGCGCCGTCTGGCTGAGGACGCTCCTCGCCGAGCTGAACCGCGTGCTGAACCACCTGATGTTCCTCGGCTCCTACCCCCTCGAACTGGGCGGCCTGACCCCGATCTTCTACGCCTTCACCGAGCGCGAGACCTTCCAGACCGTCATGGAGGAGGTCTCCGGCGGCCGGATGCACTACATGTTCAACCGCGTCGGCGGCCTCAAGGACGAGCTGCCCGCCGGCTGGACGGGCCGCGCGCGCGGCGCCGTCGCCGCCGTACGGGCCGGCCTGCCGCGCCTGGACGACCTCGTCCTCGGCAACGAGGTCTTCCGCGCCCGCACCCGCGGCGTCGGCGTCCTCACCCCGGAGGCGGTCCACGCGTACGGGGTGTCCGGGCCGATCGCGCGCGCCAGCGGCGTCGACTTCGACCTGCGCCGCGACGAGCCGTACCTCGCCTACGGGGACCTCGCCGGCGTCCTGCGCGTCCCGACCAGGACGGCCGGCGACTGCCTGGCCCGCTTCGAGGTGCTGCTCGACCAGACACGCAACGCCCTCGACCTCGCCGACGCCTGCCTCGACCGCCTCGCCGAACTGCCCCCCGGGCCGGTGAACCAGCGCCTCCCCAAGGTCCTCAAGGCCCCCGAGGGAGCCACCTACGCCTGGACCGAGAACCCCCTCGGCCTCAACGGCTACTACCTCGTCTCGAAGGGCGAGAAGACCCCCTACCGCCTCAAGCTGCGCTCCGCGTCGTTCAACAACATCCAGGCACTCGGCGCCCTGCTCCCGGGCACCCTGGTCGCCGACATGGTCGCCGTCCTCGGGTCGTTCTTCTTCGTCGTCGGCGACATCGACAAGTAGCGCCGCGCGGGGTCACGGCAGCGGGCACGGCACGCCCACCGGGCGCAGGAGCCAGGTGAACGCACCGAGCCCGCCGGGGTCCGTCAGCTCCGCCGCCTCGCCCGCCGCCGCGAGGGCGCGCACGTACGCCGCCGGGTCCGCCGTCGCCAGGGCGAGCGGCGGGCGTGTGCCGGTCACGCCGAGGGCACGCAGCGCCGCCCGCTGCGTGCGCAGCTCCCCGCCCCCGGCGGCGCACGCGTCGAGCGCCACGTGCGCCGTCAGGTCGCCGCGGCCGTCCGGCACCGGCGGCACCTGCCGGCCCTCCCGGTACCCCGTCAGGGTGCCGTACGGCGGCCGGCCGGCCCGCGTGTGCCCGTAGTCGACGGCCACCGCGACCCCCCGGCGCAGCGAGCCCGCCGCCGCCTCCCACGCGGCGTCGCGCGTCCTGCCGATCTCCGCCCGCGCGCCCGGCGGCAGCGGCCACCACCAGCGCCGCAGCCACGCGGCGTCCGCGCCGTCCACCGGCCCGGCGAGCTCCTCCCGCCCGTCGGGGGCGACCAGCACGCGCCGGACGACGCCCGCCGCGTCCGCCTCCACGACGTCGAGCGGCACGTTGTCCAGCCACTCGTTCGCGAACAGCAGCCCGGTCGCCCCCGCCGGGGGCCGGGCGCACCACTCGATGTCCGGGCCGAGGCCGTCCGGCCGGGCGGCGCGCTCCACCGCGTACGCGCGCACCCGCCGCCGTACCGCCGGGGGCAGCGCGGCCAGGACGCCCGTCACCAGCTCGCCGCGCCCCGCCCCCAGGTCGGTGAACGCCAGCTCCGCCGGGTGCCCGAGCGCCGTGTCGACCCGCGCGAGCAGCTCGGCGACCGCCCGCGCGAACAGCCCCGACGCGTGCACCGACGTGCGGAAGTGCGCCCCGGGCGCCTCCCGTACGAAGAAACCGCCAGGCCCGTACAGGGCACGCTCCATCGCCACCCGCCAGCCCACCGGCCGCTTCGGGGTCACCGTCCCACCGCCTTCCGACGCACCGTCCACCCAGAGGAGTAGTTGAGAGCTTCACGTATCGGCCGTCCGGTTGACTCCCCAGCCGCACACCATGCCTACGCTGGGTGACGTGAACCGGCTCTACGACCTCCTGCGCCGCCACCCCACCGGGGTGGACGGGAGCTGGTCGGCCGTCCTGCTGGTCCTCTCGCTGGTCACCCTCGCATCTCCCTCCCAGTACCTCGAAGGCGCCTCGGAGGCGGCCACCGGCGTCGTCGCCCTCGCGCTCGCCGTCGCCGGGACGCTGCGCCGCCGCCGGCCGGAGCGCGTGCTGGTCGCCTGCTTCGTCATCGGCGCCGCGCAGCTCGTGCTCGGCGTGCCCCCGCTGGTCGGGAACGGGACGTTCCTCGTCGTCGTGTTCACCATCGCCTCGCGCCCCGACCGGCGCTGGTCGCGCCTCGCCCTCGGCGGCTGCCTGACCGCCCCTGCCCTCTCCCAGCTCCGCTGGCCGGACCGGGCGGCGGAGAGCACGTTCGCGGTCGTGTTCGGCACCGGCCTGCTCACCGTCCTGTTCTGCCTCGCCTGGGTCCTCGGCGACTCGCTGCGCACCCGCCGCGCGTACTACGC
Organism: Streptomyces sp. RFCAC02; assembly: GCF_004193175.1. Taxonomy (NCBI): domain Bacteria; kingdom Bacillati; phylum Actinomycetota; class Actinomycetes; order Kitasatosporales; family Streptomycetaceae; genus Streptomyces; species Streptomyces sp. RFCAC02. The sequence continues at coordinate 3,448,029 of NZ_SAUH01000001.1, forward strand.
GGAGCTGGAGCGCCGCGCGGAACGCCTGGAGCGCGAGCGGGAGACCCGCACGGCCATGGCCGTCGCCGCGGAGCGCGCCCGCATCGCCCGCGAACTGCACGACGTCGTCGCCCACAACGTGTCGGTCATGGTCGTCCAGGCGGACGGCGCCGCGTACGTCCTGGACTCCGCGCCCGACCAGACGCGGACCGCCCTGCGCACCATCTCCTCCACCGGCCGCCAGGCCCTCACCGAGATGCGGCGGCTCCTCGGCGTCCTGCGCGGCGAGGACGGCGGCGCCGCGGCCGGTGACTACGTGCCGCAGCCCGGCGTGGACGAGCTGGGCGACCTGGTGGACCAGGTCAGGGACGCCGGGCTGCCGGTGGACTTCCGCGTCGAGGGCACCCCGCAGCCGCTGCCGAGCGGCGTCGCGCTGACCGCGTACCGCATCGTGCAGGAGGCCCTGACCAACAGCCGCAAGCACGGCGGCCCGCACGTCGGCGCCACCGTACGGCTGTGCTACCGGCGCGACACCCTCACTGTGCTCGCCGACGACGACGGCAGGGGCGCCGACGACGGCTCGTACGCGGAGCGCGGTGCCGACGGCCTGGGGCACGGGCTCATCGGCATGCGCGAGCGGGTCGGTATGGTCGGTGGCGTCCTGGTGGCGGGTCCCCGGCCCGGCGGCGGCTTCCGCATCAGCGCCACCCTCCCCCTCACCGGCGGCGAGTGACCCGCACGTGCCCCTGCCCACGCCCCGCACGCCCCCCGACAGGCCCCGAGAGGTTGACGACGCAATGGCGATCCGAGTGATGCTGGTGGACGACCAGGCCCTCCTGCGGACCGGCTTCAAGATGGTCCTGTCGGCCCAGCCCGACATGGAGGTGACGGCGGAGGCGGGCGACGGCGCCGAGGCCCTGGACGTCCTGCGCTCCACGGCCGTCGACGTCGTCCTGATGGACGTCCGCATGCCCCGGCTCGACGGCGTGGAGGCGACGCGGCGGATATGCCAGGAGGGCGGCGGCGGTCCCGGCGACCCGAAGGTGCTGATCCTGACGACGTTCGACCTCGACGAGTACGCGTTCTCCGCCCTGAAGGCGGGCGCCGCCGGGTTCATGCTGAAGGACGTGCCGCCGGACGAGCTGCTCGGCGCCATCCGCGCCGTCCACAGCGGCGACGCCGTCGTCGCGCCGTCCACCACGCGGCGGCTGCTGGACCGTTTCGTCGACCTGCTGCCGTCGGCGCCAGGCGCCCCGAGGCCCGAGCTCGACCTCCTCACGGACCGGGAGCGCGAGGTCCTGCTGCTCATCGCGCAGGGCCTGTCGAACGGGGAGATCGCCGCCCAGCTCTTCGTCTCCGAGGCGACCGTGAAGACGCACGTCGGCCGCATCCTCGGCAAGCTCGGCCTGCGGGACCGGGTGCAGGCGGTGGTCCTCGCGTACGAGACGGGTCTCGTCCGCGCGGGCGGGCGCTGACCGGAGGCGCGCGGGCACGACCGGTTCGGGCGGACAGGGCCTAGCATTGGCGGGACGTCCGGTACCGCACGGACCGGAACGCGGAACGAAAGAGGCATCCCCGCCGTGAACGCCGACGCGCCCCCACCCCGGGCCGCCGGGGCGCCCGACCGCCCGGCACGCCTGACGGTCGGCGTCGTCGGCGCGGGCCGGGTCGGCCCCGCGCTCGCCGCCGCCCTCGCCCTGGCCGGCCACCGCCCGGTCGCCGCCTCCGGCGTCTCCGACGCGTCGCGCCGCCGCGCCGAGGCGCTGCTGCCCGGCGTTCCCCTCGTGACCCCCGACGAGGTCCTGGCGCGCTGCGAGCTGGTCCTGCTCACCGTCCCCGACGACACGCTCCCCGGCCTCGTGCGCGGCCTCGCCGAGACGGGCGCGGTCCGCCCCGGCCAGTTGCTGGCGCACTGCTCGGGCCGCTTCGGCACGGCCGTCCTCGATCCGGCGCTGCGGGCCGGCGCGCTGCCGCTCGCCCTGCACCCGGTGATGACGTTCACCGGCACCCCGGTGGACGTGCAGCGGCTCGCGGGCTGCTCGTTCGGCGTGACGGCGCCGCCGGAGCTGCGGATGGCCGCCGAGGCGCTCGTCATCGAGATGGGCGGTGAGCCGGAGTGGATCGACGAGCGCGACCGCCCGCTGTACCACGCGGCCCTCGCCCTGGGCGCGAACCACCTGGTCACCCTCGTCGCGCAGTCCCTCGAACTGCTGCGCCGCGCCGGTGTCGCCGCCCCGGACCGCATGCTCGGCCCGCTGCTGGGCGCCGCCCTGGACAACGCCCTGCGCTCCGGCGACGCCGCCCTGACCGGCCCCGTCGCCCGCGGTGACGCCGGCACGGTGGCCGCCCACCTCGCCGAGCTGCGCGCCCACGACGCCGGCGCGCTCGCCGGGTACCTCGCCATGGCCCGTGTCACCGCCGACCGGGCGCTGGACCACGGCCTGCTCCGTCCCGAGCAGGCCGAGGCGCTGCTCGACGTCCTCGCGGACGGCGCCGCCGACGAAGGAGAACGATGACGACTTCCCTGGCCCGCACCGCCGACGAGCTGCGGAACCTGTACGCGCCCGGCGCCGACCGGGCCGTCGTCATGACGATGGGCGCTCTCCACGAGGGGCACGCCGCCAACATACGGGCGGCCCGCGCCCGCCTGTCGCCGCTCGGCCAGCTCGTGGTCACCGTCTACGTCAACCCGCTGCAGTTCGGCCCCGGCGAGGACTTCGACCGGTACCCGCGCACCCTGGAGGCGGACCTCGCGCTCGCCGGCCGGGCCGGTGCCGACATCGTCTTCGCGCCGTCCGACGCCGAGATGTACCCGGACGGCCGGCCCCGCGTCACGGTGACGGCCGGCCCGATGGGCGCGGGGTACGAGGGCGCCTCCCGGCCGGGGCACTTCGACGGCATGCTGACCGTCGTCGCCAAGCTGCTGCACCTCACGCGCCCCGACTACGCGACGTTCGGGGAGAAGGACGCGCAGCAGCTCGCGCTCGTCCGGCGCATGGTCCGCGACCTGGACTTTCCCGTCGAGATCGTCCCGGTGCCGACGCTGCGCGACGAGGACGGCCTCGCCCGCTCCAGCCGCAACCGCTACCTCTCCCCGGCCGAGCGCACGACCGCGCTGGCCCTCTCGCGCGCCCTGTTCGCCGCCCGGGACACCCCCGGCGGCCCGGACGAGCGGCGCGCCGCCGCGCGGACCGTGCTCGACGCCGCGGCGGCGGCCGATCCACCGCTCGCGCTCGACTACCTGGCGCTGGTCGACCCGGCCGGCTTCACCGAGGCCGGCGCGGGGTTCACGGGCGAGGCGGTCATGGCCGTCGCCGCCCGGGTCGGCACCACCCGTCTCATCGACAACGTCCGCATCGCCCTCGGGGGTGCCGCGTGACCGCCGCCGCCCCGCTCGCGACCGTCCACCTGGCCCAGTCCGCGGCCCTGCCCGCCCCGGAGCCGGGCTGGGCGATCGACGCGGACGCCGTCGTCGTCGGCTCCGGTGTCGCCGGGCTGACCGCGGCCCTGCGCTGCGCCGCGGCCGGCCTGCGCACGGTCATCGTCACGAAGGCCCGCCTCGACGACGGCTCGACCCGCTGGGCGCAGGGCGGTGTGGCCGCCGCGCTCGGCGAGGGCGACACACCCGAGCAGCACCTGGCCGACACCCTCGTCGCGGGCGCGGGGCTGTGCGACGAGGAGGCCGTCCGTGTCCTCGTCACCGAGGGGGCCGACGCGGTGCGCCGCCTCGTCGCCGACGGCGCCCGCTTCGACACGGAGGCCGACGGCCGGTTCTCCCTGACCCGCGAGGGCGGCCACCACCGCCGCCGTATCGTCCACGCGGGGGGTGACGCGTCGGGCGCCGAGATCTCCCGCGCCCTGGTCGCCGCCGTCCGGGCCGCCGGCATCGAGACGATCGAGGACGCCCTGGCGCTCGACCTGCTGAAGGACGCCGCGGGCCGCGCAGCCGGCGTCACCCTGCACGTGATGGGCCAGGGCGTGCACGACGGCGTGGGCGCCGTCCGCGCGCCGGCCGTCGTCCTCGCCACCGGCGGCATGGGCCAGGTCTTCTCCATCACCACCAACCCGCCCGTCTCCACCGGCGACGGTGTCGCCCTCGCGCTGCGGGCCGGCGCCGAGGTGGCCGACCTGGAGTTCGTGCAGTTCCACCCCACGGTGCTGTGGCTCGGGCCGGACGCGGAGGGTCAGCAGCCGCTCATATCCGAGGCCGTGCGCGGCGAGGGCGCGCACCTCGTGGACGCCGCCGGCACGCGCTTCATGCGGGGCCTGCACGAGCTGGCCGAGTTGGCGCCCCGCGACGTCGTCGCCAAGGCCATCACCCACCGCATGCGGGAGCAGGGCGCCGACCACATGTTCCTCGACGGCCGGCACTTCGGCGCCGCGATGTGGGAGCGCAGGTTCCCCACGATCCTCGCCGGCTGCCGCGCGAACGGCATCGACCCGGTCACGGCCCCGATCCCCATCGCCCCCGGGCCGCACTTCGCGTCCGGCGGGGTCCGCACCGACCTGTCCGGCCGGACCACCGTGCCGGGCCTGTACGCGTGCGGCGAGACCGCGTGCACGGGCGTCCACGGCGCGAACCGGCTCGCGTCCAACTCCCTCCTCGAAGGGCTCGTCTTCGCCGAGCGGATCGCCGCCGCCGTCCTCGCCGACCGGACGGCGGGCACCGGCGCGCGCCCGGCCGCCGGCCGCGCCCCCGCGGGCGCCCCCGTGCTGCCGTCCGGGGCCAGGGCCGCCATCCAGCGCGTCATGACGCTCGGCGCCGGCGTCCTGCGGTCCGCCGACGGCCTCGCCGAGGCGGCCCGCGCCCTGGACGCCCTCACCGCCGACGACGGCGGGAAACCGGCCGAGCCCGGCACGGAGGCGTGGGAGACGGCTAATCTGCATCTCGTCGCCCGGGTGCTCGTGGTGTCCGCGCTCCACCGCACGGAGACCCGCGGCAGCCACTGGCGTGAGGACCACCCCGAGCGGGACGACGACCGGTGGCGGCGCCACCTGGTCGGCACCCTGAGCCCGGCCGGCGACGGCGTCGACCTGACGATCCGGGCCACCCGGACCACCGCCTTCCGGTGAGCGGCACGCGTACGGCCGCCCCCCGGCCCGCCCGTTCCCGCGCGGCGGCATCCGAAGCTACCGAGGAGATCCCGTGACCACCCCCCCGACCCCACCGTCGCAGCGCGTCGAGCTGACCCTGCTGCCGATCGGCGCGCGCCCGGGCGCCGACGACGCCGCCGGCGGCTGCGGCGCGGGCTGCGGCTGCGGCGACGCGCACGACGACGCGTTCGACCCGATGGAGTGCGGGCTCGACCCCGACCTCGCCGAGCTGCTCGCCGCCGCCGGGCTCGACCCGGTGCAGGTCGAGGACATCGCGCACCTGGCCGTCGAGGAGGACCTCGACAACGGCGTGGACGTCACGACCGTCGCGACCGTCCCCGAGGACGCCGTCGCCACCGGCGACTTCACCGCGCGCACCGCCGGCACGGTCGCCGGCCTGCACATCGCCGAGGCCGTCCTGTCGGTCGTCTGCACCGCCGAGTTCGAGGTCGAGCGGCACGTCGAGGACGGCGACACGGTACGGCCCGGCCAGGTCCTGCTGTCCGTGACCAGCCGCACCCGCGACCTCCTCACGGCGGAGCGCAGCGCCCTCAACCTCCTGTGCCGCCTCTCCGGCATCGCGACCCTGACCCGCGCCTGGGCCGACGCCCTCGCGGGCACCGCGGCCCGCGTCCGGGACACCCGCAAGACGACGCCGGGGCTGCGCGCGCTGGAGAAGTACGCCGTGCGCTGCGGCGGGGGCGTCAACCACCGCATGTCCCTGTCCGACGCCGCCCTCGTCAAGGACAACCACGTGATCGCCGCCGGCGGGGTCGCCGAGGCGTTCCGCGCGGTGCGGGCGGAGTTCCCCGGTGTGCCGATCGAGGTGGAGGTCGACCGCGTCGACCAGATCGAGCCGGTCATCGCCGAGGGCGCCGACCTGATCCTCCTGGACAACTTCACCCCGGAGCAGGCCGCCGAGGCCGTCCGCCTCGTCGCCGGCCGCGCCACCCTGGAGGCGTCCGGCAGCCTCACCCTGGAGACCGCGCCCGCCTACGCCGCGACCGGTGTCGACTACCTCGCGGTCGGCGCGCTCACCCACTCGGCCCCGGTCCTCGACATCGGCCTCGACCTGCGCCCCGCCGGCTCCGGGACGGGCGACCGGGGAAGGCACGGCTGACCATGCTGCTCACCATCGACGTCGGCAACACCCACACCGTCCTCGGCCTCTTCGACGGCGAGGAGATCGTCGAGCACTGGCGCATCTCGACGGACGCCCGCCGCACCGCCGACGAGCTGGCCGTGCTGCTGCAGGGGCTGATGGGCATGCACCCGCTGCTCGGCGACGAGCTGGGCGACGGCATCGACGGCATCGCGATCTGCTCGACCGTCCCGTCCGTCCTGCACGAGCTGCGGGAGGTCACCCGGCGGTACTACGGCGACATCCCCGCCGTCCTGGTGGAGCCGGGCGTCAAGACGGGCGTCCCGATCCTCACGGACAACCCGAAGGAGGTCGGCGCCGACCGCATCATCAACGCGGTCGCCGCCGTCGAGCTGTACGGCGGCCCCTGCATCGTCGTCGACTTCGGCACAGCCACGACGTACGACGCGGTGTCGGCGCGCGGCGAGTACGCGGGCGGGGCCATCGCGCCGGGCATCGAGATCTCCGTCGAGGCGCTCGGCATGCGGGGGGCGCAGCTCCGGAAGGTGGAGCTGGCGAGGCCGCGCCACGTCATCGGCAAGAACACGGTCGAGTCCATGCAGTCCGGCATCCTGTACGGGTTCGCGGGCCAGGTGGACGGCATGGTGGAGCGCATGTCCCGCGAGCTGGCGGACGACCCGGAGGACGTGACGGTGATCGCGACCGGCGGTCTCGCGCCGATGGTGCTGCGCGAGTCGACGGTGATCGACGAGCACGAGCCGTGGCTCACCCTGATCGGCCTGCGCCTCGTGTACGAGCGGAACGTCTCGCGGTCCTGACCGCGTCGGCCCCGTCCGCCGCGCCCGGTGAACACGCCCGGTTGCCCTGCAATCGCTGCGCATTGTCTGTTTACCACTTAATGTCGGTTTATGGTTACGCCCCAGGGTTCCCCCGCCCCGCGTGGTGACGGGGACGAGAACGGTGAGCAGCAGCAGCGCGGGCAGCGGGCGCCGCGCCCGGTGCCGACGCCGGCGGACGTCTTCCCGCCGCGCGGCGGGCGCCGCCCCGCCCGGCCGCCCCGGGACACGTCCGGCGGTGGCCCGGCGGACGGCGGCGACGGCGCCGCCGACGGGAGGAGTGGGGAGAACCCGCCGCAGAGCGGTCGGTAAGGTGGGGGACGGCCCGCCGGACAGACCGCGGCGGGCGCGTCCAAGGAGGCCGATCGTTGTGGACTACATCGCCGCACTCTTCCCGCCCGCGGTGATGGCCGTGGCGTTCACCTGGCTGATCGTGACGATCGTCCGGTCCCAGGGGGGCGCGAACAAGTTCAAGGAGGACGCCGCCGTGGACGCGGCCCTGGCCGCCCGTGCCGAGCACGCGGACGGGCCGGCGGCGCCGCGCCCCTGACCGGCCCGGCCCCCGCCGGGCCCGGCCGCCGTGACGGCCGGGCCGTTTCGCCGAAGGTGCGCTCTTCGTCCGTTTTGTCGCGCCAGTGCCGCCGTGCGGTTATTCTTCCCCTGTGCCTCGACCACTGGGAGAGCTGGAAGACGCGGTGATGACCCGCGTATGGGAGTGGAACCGCCCGGTCACCGTGCGGGAGGTCCTGGAGGATCTGCGGCGGGAGCGCTCGATCGCCTATACGACGGTGATGACCGTCCTCGACAACCTGCATCAGAAGGGCTGGGTCCGCCGCGATCAGGAGGGCCGTGCCTATCGCTATGAGGCGATCTCCACGCGGGCCGCGTACTCGGCCGCTTTGATGAATGACGCATGGGCCGAGAGTGACAACGCGGCTGCGGCCCTCGTCGCTTTCTTCGGAATGATGTCACCGGAGCAGACCGCCGCTTTGCGCGACGCGTTGCGGGTCGTCGATGTGAGCGGTGCCCCCCATGGCGGCGGTGAACAGACAGCGGGTTAGCCTCGCCTTGTGTCCAAAACCCCAGCAGAAGTCACTGTGCGCCGCGCCAGGACTACGGATGTGCCGTCGGTGCGGCGGCTCATCGACTCCTACGCCCGTGACGGCATCCTCCTCGACAAGGCCACCGTGACGCTTTACGAGGACATTCAGGAGTTCTGGGTGGCCGAACGCGATCACGACGCCGAGGTGGTCGGCTGCGGTGCGCTGCACGTCATGTGGGACGACCTCGCCGAGGTCCGGACCCTGGCCGTGGATTCCCGGGCGCGTGGCCAGGGGTGGGGCACAGGGTGCTGGAGAAGCTGCTCCAGACGGCGCGCTGGCTCGGCGTACAGCGTATTTTCTGCCTCACCTTCGAAGTGGACTTCTTCGGCCGCCACGGCTTCACCGAGATCGGCGAAGCGCCGGTCGACGGTGATGTGTACAGCGAGCTGCTGCGTTCCTATGACGAGGGCGTCGCCGAGTTCTTGGGACTGGAGCGAGTGAAGCCCAACACATTGGGTAACACTCGGATGCTGCTGCATCTCCGATAGAAGAAGCCCGGAGGTGCTTATGTCCGAATCGTCCCTCCCTGTCTTATCGAGTGCGCGGTAATCCGGAGGATCGGGGTTTGAGTTTTTCCCGGAATGGCGGTTTGATGACCAGCGCAGTACGCACTCACGTTTTTCAGCGACAAAAGGATGAGGAGCAGCCCGGTGGCACAGAAGGTTCAGGTCCTTCTCCTCGATGACCTCAGCGGCGGCGAGGCGGACGAGACCGTCACGTTCGCCCTCGACGGCAGGACGTACGAGATCGACCTCAACGCGGAAAACGCTGACAAGCTCCGCAACGCCCTCGACCCGTATGTGAAGGCCGGGCGCCGTGCCGGCGGCCGCGCCTCCCGCGCCCGGGGCCGTGCCGCCTCGTCCGGCGGCGGGTCGAACCAGGACACCGCCGCGATCCGCGCCTGGGCGCGCGAGAACGGCCACAAGGTCAACGACCGGGGCCGCATCCCCGCCGACGTGCTCGAGGCCTACAAGAAGGCCGGCGCCTGAGCGCGCCGCCGTCCTGCCGGGTGTCCCCGCGCCCCGGCCGCACCGCGCCCCAGTCCGGGGGGTCGCCCGCACGGGCGACCCCCCGGGGTCGTATCGCCGTGACCGAGTGTCCCGGCGCGGCGCGCGGTGTCCCATGCGGAAGAGTTACGCCCGGTCCCGGCCCGGTCGCGGCGGGTTCCCGCGTTCGCCTGTAGCGGATGTTCGCCGCGGGTCCGGCATGGAGTGTCAGCCTTGAAGGGTAGGCAGTTCCTTGAGGACGATGGACCCCAATGGACGAGGGGGCGGTGCGAGTGGGTCCGGTGCTGTCCCCCCGGGGCGTTCGCCGACGGCGTAGCCGTTCCGGGGGCCGATACCTGGCCTGCGGGAACATCGTCTCGCACCATCGGGTTGGAACTGATGTCGCCTGTTCGGGGCAAGGCGCCGGGGACAGGAGCAGACAGTTGGAATGAGCGGTCCCCCGTTGCGGGACTAAGCTGCGGAAGGACAGGGAGGGGACCGACCCCTTTACTGCCTGACCGCTCTGAGGAGCGATTAACGATGTTCGAGAGGTTCACCGACCGCGCGCGGCGGGTTGTCGTCCTGGCTCAGGAAGAAGCCCGGATGCTCAACCACAACTACATCGGCACCGAGCACATCCTTCTTGGCCTGATCCACGAGGGTGAGGGTGTCGCCGCTAAGGCCCTGGAGAGCCTCGGGATCTCGCTTGAGGCGGTCCGCCAGCAGGTGGAGGAGATCATCGGGCAGGGCCAGCAGGCGCCGTCCGGCCACATCCCCTTCACGCCCCGGGCCAAGAAGGTCCTGGAGCTTTCGCTCCGCGAGGCGCTGCAGCTCGGCCACAACTACATCGGCACCGAGCACATCCTGCTCGGCCTGATCCGCGAGGGCGAGGGCGTCGCCGCCCAGGTCCTGGTCAAGCTGGGTGCCGACCTGAACAGGGTCCGCCAGCAGGTCATCCAGCTCCTGTCGGGCTACTCCGGCAAGGAGACCGCGACGGCGGGCGCGCCGTCCGAGGGGACGCCGTCCACCTCGCTGGTGCTCGACCAGTTCGGCCGCAACCTCACGCAGGCCGCGCGCGAATCCAAGCTCGACCCGGTCATCGGGCGCGAGAAGGAGATCGAGCGCGTCATGCAGGTCCTCTCCCGCCGCACCAAGAACAACCCGGTGCTGATCGGTGAGCCCGGCGTCGGCAAGACGGCCGTCGTCGAGGGCCTGGCGCAGGCCATCGTCAAGGGCGAGGTGCCCGAGACCCTGAAGGACAAGCACCTCTACACCCTCGACCTGGGCGCGCTGGTCGCCGGCTCCCGCTACCGCGGTGACTTCGAGGAGCGCCTGAAGAAGGTCCTCAAGGAGATCCGCACCCGCGGCGACATCATCCTGTTCATCGACGAGCTGCACACCCTCGTGGGTGCCGGCGCCGCCGAGGGCGCGATCGACGCCGCCAGCATCCTGAAGCCGATGCTGGCCCGCGGTGAACTGCAGACCATCGGCGCCACGACGCTCGACGAGTACCGCAAGTACCTGGAGAAGGACGCCGCCCTGGAGCGCCGCTTCCAGCCGATCCAGGTCGCCGAGCCGTCCCTGCCCCACACGATCGAGATCCTGAAGGGCCTGCGCGACCGGTACGAGGCGCACCACCGCGTCTCCATCACGGACGCCGCCCTGGTCGCCGCCGCCCAGCTCGCCGACCGGTACATCTCGGACCGCTTCCTGCCCGACAAGGCGATCGACCTGATCGACGAGGCCGGCTCCCGGATGCGCATCCGCCGGATGACCGCGCCGCCGGACCTGCGCGAGTTCGACGAGAAGATCGCGAGCGTGCGCCGGGAGAAGGAGTCCGCGATCGACTCGCAGGACTTCGAGAAGGCCGCCTCCCTCCGGGACAACGAGAAGCAGCTCCTGTCGGCGAAGGCCCAGCGGGAGAAGGAGTGGAAGTCCGGCGACATGGACGTCGTCGCCGAGGTGGACGAGGAGCTCATCGCCGAGGTCCTCGCCGCCTCCACGGGCATCCCGGTCTTCAAGCTGACCGAGGAGGAGTCCTCGCGCCTGCTCCGCATGGAGGACGAGCTGCACAAGCGCGTCATCGGCCAGGAGGACGCCATCAAGGCGCTCTCGCAGGCCATCCGGCGCACCCGCGCGGGCCTGAAGGACCCGAAGCGGCCCGGTGGCTCGTTCATCTTCGCCGGCCCCTCGGGCGTCGGTAAGACGGAGCTGTCCAAGACGCTGGCCGAGTTCCTCTTCGGCGACGAGGACGCGCTGATCTCCCTCGACATGTCGGAGTTCGGCGAGAAGCACACCGTGTCGCGGCTGTTCGGCTCCCCGCCCGGCTACGTCGGGTACGAGGAGGGCGGCCAGCTCACCGAGAAGGTGCGCCGCAAGCCGTTCTCCGTCGTCCTGTTCGACGAGGTGGAGAAGGCCCACCCGGACATCTTCAACTCGCTGCTCCAGATCCTGGAGGACGGTCGCCTGACCGACTCCCAGGGCCGTGTCGTGGACTTCAAGAACACCGTCATCATCATGACGACGAACCTCGGCACCCGTGACATCTCCAAGGGCTTCAACATGGGCTTCGCCGTCGCCGGCGATGTCGCCAGCGGCTACGACCGCATGAAGGCCAAGGTGAACGACGAGCTGAAGCAGCACTTCCGCCCCGAGTTCCTGAACCGTGTCGACGACACCGTCGTCTTCCACCAGCTCACCCAGGACGACATCATCAAGATCGTCGACCTGATGGTCGCCCAGGTGGACGACCGGCTGAAGGACCGCGACATGGCGATCGAGCTGAGCCGCGAGGCCAAGCTGCTGCTCGCCAAGCGCGGCTACGACCCGGTGCTCGGCGCCCGGCCGCTGCGCCGGACGATCCAGCGGGACATCGAGGACGTCCTGTCGGAGAAGATCCTGTTCGGCGAGCTGCGCCCCGGCCACATCGTGGTCGTGGACACCGAGGGCGACGGGCCGGACAAGACCTTCACCTTCCGCGGTGAGGAGAAGTCCGCCCTGCCGGACGCCCCCCCGGTCGAGCAGGCGGCCGGCGGCGGCCCGAACCTGACCAAGGAGTGACGGCAGCAGGCCCCCGAGCCGTGCCCCCGGGACCCGTGCGGTCCCGGGGGCACGCGCATGCCCGGGGGCCGTTCGGTCGCCGATACCGGTGAACGGGCTCAGGATGGGAGAGGAGCCGAGGGACCGGAGGTGACGGCGGTGCGGCACACGTTGCGCGCGGAGTACGCGGAGGACACCGGCGGCGGGCACACGCCCGACGTGAAGACGTGGCACATGGTGCGGGGCGAGGGCGGCGACACGGCGGCCCTGTGCGGGAAGCGGCTGCGCGCCGAGGCCGCCGCGCTGTCCGAGGACCGCTGGGGGACGACGGACGAGCCGATGTGCCACACATGCGGCGCGCTGTACCTGCGGGAGTCGTCCTGACGGGCGGCCGTCCACCGGCTCCCGGGCCTGATGTCAGTGCCGTCGGGCACACTGCATCCCATGGGAGAGACACTGGCCGTGGCGGGACCCGACGGGCTGCTCCGCTGCCCGTGGGGCGTCGCGCCGGACGACTACCGCGCCTACCACGACGAGGAGTGGGGGCGCCCGGTCCGCGGTGACCGGGCGCTGTTCGAGCGGCTGACGCTCGAAGCGTTCCAGTCGGGCCTGTCGTGGCTGACGATCCTGCGCCGCAGGCCGGGCTTCCGGGCGGCGTTCGCCGGCTTCGACACCGCGCGGATCGCCGCCTTCACCGAGGAGGACGTGGCGCGCCTGCTGCGGGACCCCGGCATCATCAGGAACCGGCAGAAGATCGAGGCCACCGTGGCGAACGCGCGGGTCGCCGCGGATCTGGCCGACGGGGAGCTGACGGACCTCATCTGGTCGTACGCGCCCGATCCGGCCACCAGGCCGGCGCCCCGCGGCGTCGGCGACGTCCTGGCGACCACCCCCGAGTCGACCGCCCTGTCCCGTGAGCTGCGGCGGCGCGGGTTCCGGTTCGTCGGCCCGACCACGGCGCACGCGCTGATGCAGGCCTGCGGTCTCGTCAACGACCACCTCGCCGATTGCCGCTTCCGCGCTCCCGTCCGGTGACGGCCGGTCAGGAAACTGCGAGGATGCTGCGGTGATCACGAGCGAGGAGGACTGGGAGCGGCGGGTCCGGCGGCTGTGGGAGGCGTCCGGGTCCCTGGACGGGCCGGCGTTCCGTGCCGCGATGAAGGACCTGGTGGCGCTGCGGCCCCCGGACGATCCGGCCGCGCTGTTCGAGCTGGCGTCCGCGCTGGACGCGACCGCGTGCGACTCGGAGGCGGCCCACCTGTACCGGCGGGCGCTCGCCGCCGGCCTGGCGGGCGTCCGGCGGCGGCGCGCCGTGCTCCAGCTCGCCGGGACGCTGCGGCGGCTCGGCCGGGCCGAGGAGAGCGTCGGGCTGCTGCGGGCCGAGCGCGCCCTCGTCTCCGACGACCTGGACGACGCCCTGGTCGCGTTCCTCGCCCTCTCCCTGACCGAGGCGGGGCAGGAGCGCGAGGCCGTCTCGCTGCTGCTGAAGACCCTTTCGCCGCACCTGCCGCGGTACACCGAGGCGATCGCCCGTTCGGCGGACGAACTGCCGCTGTAGCGGCCCGCCCGGCGCGGCGCGTCCCCTCCCGTGCGGCACGATGCCCCCTGGGGGCCGTCGTCCGAGGAGGGTACTCGATGATCCTGGTCACCGGTGCCACCGGCAGTGTGGGGTCCGACCTGATCGGCGAGCTGACCGAGGCATGCGAGGGCGTGCACGCCCTGAGCCGCCGGCCGGGCGCGCTCACGCGCCTGCCCGCGACCGCCGAGGCCGTCACCGGTGATCCGACCCGTCCCGCGACCCTCGCAGCGGCGCTCGACGGGGTCGACGGCGTGTTCCTGCTGCCGTGGTTCGCCGAGGTGCCCGGGCTCCTCGCCCGCGCGCGTGCGGTCGGCGTACGGCACGTCGTCCTGCTGTCCAGTCATGCCGCGGCGGCGCCCCGGCCGGCCTCGGAGTTCGCACGCCGGGTGGCCGGCGCCGAACGGGCCGTGCGCGCCTGTGGCCTGCCCTGGACGCTCCTGCGGGCACGCCCGCTCATGACGAACACCCTGCGCTGGCTCCCGCAGCTCCGCCGGGGCGACGTGGTGCGCGTCCCGTTCCCGGACGTCGCGGCCGCCGTGGTCGATCCGTCCGACGTGGCCGCCGTCGCCGCCCGCACCCTCCTCGTGGACGGCCACGCCGGCAGGACGTACGAGATCACGGGGCCGGAAGCCCTCTTCCCCCGCGACCTGGTGGCGACGCTCGGCACCGTCCTCGGGCGCGAGCTGCGCTGCGAGCCGCTGCCCGAACCGCACCCGCCGCTGGAACCGGGGGAGGCCCATCCCGCGGACGGCGACGCGTCCGCCGTCCTGCCGGCGGTCGAGACGGTCACCGGTGCCCCGCCCCAGAACTTCGAGCGCTGGGCGCAGCGGCACATCTCCCTCTTCCTGTGAACTCCCCCTTTCGTGCCGGCCGTCAGAAGGAGGCCCGGGGGACGGTGTGTTGCGGTGCCTTTGTGGCGCATGGGGCCTTTGTGGTGCGTGAACTCCGCCAAGAACCCCGGAAATTCCGCACGGGACCGCCCCGGGCCCGATTGAGGCGGCCCGGGAGAAGGAACCCGTAAGGAGAGCCCGACATCACCCACCACGGGAGGAGCAGGGCCATGTGTCTGGTGCCCGAGCGATCCGGCAGCGCCGATTTCGCGCTGCATTTCCCGGCCGACCCCGCATGGGTGCGCAACGTCCGGCAGGCGATGCGCACCGCCCTCGGAGGAACGGTTCCGCGCAACGGCGAACTCATCGACACCGCCGTCCTCCTCACCTCGGAGATCGTGAGCAACGCGGTGACGGCCTCGCTGCACTGCCCCACCCCGCCGCCCGTCGACGTCCACGCGTGCTGGTCGCCCGAGGGCGCGCTCCAGGTCGTCGTCCAGGACCGCGCCCCCGGCACCCCGCAGCCACCGGAGCGTGCCCCCGCCACGGAGGCCGAGCACGGCCGCGGCCTGCTGCTGCTCACCCGCTGCGCCCGCCGCTGGGAGGTCTGCCGGCACGCCCCGGGGCCGGGGAAGCGGGTGTCGTTCCAGCTCTGAGCCGGGCGGCGCACGCGTCCTCCCTGGCACGCGCCACCTCGTCGCCGTGCTCAGCCGCCCACGCGCCGAGCGCCTCCAGGGGGCCGAGGAGCGAGCGCCCGAGCGGCGTCAGGGCGTACTCGACGCGGGGCGGCGCCTCGCGGTGGCGGCGGCTCGACACGAGGCCGCTGTCGCGCAGCCGGTGCAGCGTCCCGGTCAAAACCTTGGGGCTGATGCCGCCGACGCGGCGGCGCAGTTCCCGCGGGCGGCACGGCCCGTCGCGCAGCGCCCACAGCACCACGCCGTCCCAGGTGTGCGCGAGCAGGTCGAACGCCAGCCGCGCGCGGCAGTCGGCCAGGAACTCCGGCATCCGCCGCACCCCCTCCGCTCGTCGTCCCCCCCCGGAACGGTCCGAAGGGCACCGTCCGGTGTGCAACGGATTCTCTACCGTCGCCACGGGCCTGCCGCACGGCCCCCGCGCCCCGGGCGCGGCTCCGCGACACGAGAGGATCCCACCCCATGCGCATCGGCATACTCGGCGCCGGCTCCCTGTCCACCGCCCTCGCCGCACGGTGGCGGACGGCCGGGCACGATGTCGTCGCCGGCGGACGCACCCCCGCGCGGACCGGCCACGGGTTCGCCGCCGCCGCGGCCCACGGCACCGACGCCGTGGTCGTCGCCGTCCCCGACCACGCGGCCCTCGCCGTTCTCGCCGAGGCGGGCGCCGGGGACGGCGCGCTGCGCGGCCGGGCCGTCATCGACTGCACCGTCCCGCTCGTCCCCGGCACGGTGACCCTCTCCACGGCCGGCGGCCCCTCCATGGCGGAGCGGATCGCCGCCGCCGCGCCGGGCGCCGGGGTCGTCAAGGCGTTCACGTTCGCCCCGGCCGACGTGTGGACCCTCGATACGCCGGTCTTCGACGGCGACCCGCTGGGCGTCCCCCTGTGCGGTGACGACCCGGCGGCCCTCGCGACGGCCGGGCGCCTCGTCACCGACCTCGGGGCCGTCCCGCTGCCCGCCGGCGGCCTGGAGCGGGCCGGCCTCGCCGAGGCGACCGCCGCGTTCCTGATCGGGCTGTGGGCGACCGGCGCCGACGCCCGTACGGCCCTGCCGCGCACCGCGGGGACGGGCGCGGCGCGGCCCACGCTCGGCCGCCGGCCGGCTCAGTCGGCGCCGGGCAGCCGGTAGCGGCCGTCCGGGAGGCGCTCGGCGAGGCCGTCGGCGACCAGCCCGTTCAGCGCGCGGGCGCGCTGCTCGGGCTCGTGCCACACGCGGTCGAGGACCGGCCTCGGCACCGGCCCGACTGCCTCCCGCAGCACGGCGAGCAGCTTCCCGCGCACCTGCCGGTCCGTCCCCGCATACGTCTGCCCGCGCCGGGGCGGACCCTCGTGCGCGGGGGAGCCGGCGCCCCGCCAGGCGCACAGTTCGGCGATCGGGCACCGGGCGCACTCCGGCGCGCGCGCCGTGCACAGCAGTGCGCCCAGCTCCATCGTGGCGGCGGCCCAGCGCGCGGCCGTCGCGGCCTCGGCGGGCAGCAGCATCCGGGCGAGCTTGCGCTCGGCCGCGGTCGTGGCGTTCGGCGGGTACTGCGTACCGGTGACGGCGCGGGCGAAGACGCGCCGCACGTTCGTGTCGAGGACGGCGTGCCGCTGCCCGTAGGCGAACGACGCCACCGCCGCCGCCGTGTACTCGCCGACCCCGGGCAGCGCGAGGAGCTGGTGGTGGTCGGTCGGGACCTCGCCGCCGTGCCGTTCCGCTATGGCGGCGGCGGCATTGTGGAGACGGAGGGCACGGCGCGGGTAGCCCAGCCGGCCCCAGGCCCTGACCGCCTCACCGGGCGCCTCGGCCGCGAGGTCGGCGGGGCGGGGCCAGCGTTTCAGCCATTCCTCGTAGACCGGCAGCACACGGCTGACAGGGGTCTGCTGGAGCATGAACTCGCTGACCATGACCCCCCAGGCGCCCGCCTCCGGGCGGCGCCACGGAAGGTCGCGGGCGTGCTTGTCGAACCAGTCGATGACCGGCAGGTGCAGGGCCGTGTGATCGGGGGCGGGCCCCTCGGATGTCGTGGCCGGCACGGTCGTCGCCGGCGTGGTGGCTGTCGTCGCAGTCGTCGCAGTCATGGCAAAGGCGATCCTGGCATGTCGGAAGCACGGCACAAAGCGGTCCGCGCCGCGCGTGTTGGGGAGGACCGAAGCGAAGGGTGGGGCGCGGGCACGTGACGGAAGTCTCGTAAGGTTTCCGCGTGGGATCTCTGCGCACTCCGGTCGGGCCGCTGCCGTCCGCCATTTACTGGCGGCGCAGGGCAGTTGTGTTCCTGCTGCTCGCGATCGTCGCGCTGCTCGTGCTGTGGGCCGTGCGGTCCGGCGGCGGGGGCGGCGGGTCGGACACGGCCGGCCACGGCCAGGACACCGAGGGACCGGCCGAGGAGATCACGCCGGGCCCCACCCCATCGGAGTCGCTGATCGACGAACGCCCCGGCGGGCGCGAGGAGTCGTCCGACGACGAAGCCGGCGACGAGGCCGGTGACGAGGCCGGTGACGGCGGCGCGGACGACAGCGCTGACACCGGTGGCGGGGGGAGCGCCGGGAGCGGCGGCACGTCCGGCGGCACGTCCGGGGCCGGCGGCGGTGGCGCCGGGGAGATCGGCGCGGACAGCGGTGCCGCCGGCACGGACGGCGGCAGCGACGGCGCCGTGGACGCGTCGGGGCTGCCCGTCTGCCTCCCCCAGGCCGTCACCCTGTCCCTGCGCAGCGACGCCAACGACTACGCTGCCGACGAGGAACCCGAACTCCGCCTCAGCGTGCGGAACGAGTCGGGCGCCGCGTGCGCCGTCGACTTCGGCACCGACGCCCTGGCCGTCACCCTCGCCGACGCCGCCGACGACCGGGTCTGGACGGACGAGTGCTCGACGGATCCGGCGAGCGCCCCGGTCGGCATCGCGCCGGGGGGCACCGTCATCCACTCGCTGACCTGGGACCGGCACCGCTCGGCCGACGACTGCGACGCGGAACCAGGACCGCTCGCCCCGGCCGGGACGTACCTCGCCGAGGCCACTCTCGGGGACTACCCGGTGGTGCAGACGTCGTTCCGCCTCGACGACGACTGACGGCCGCGCGCGGCCCGGTGCCGCGCCGGGTCAGACGTACCGTTCGAGGATCGAGGACTCCGCGAGCCGCGACAGGCCCTCCCGCACCGAGCGGGCACGCGTCTCGCCGACGCCGTCGACCTGCTGGAGGTCGTCCACGCTCGCCGCGAGCAGCTTCTGCAGCCCGCCGAAGTGGTCCACCAGCCGGTCGATGACCAGGCCGGGCAGCCGCGGCACCTTCGCCAGCAGGCGGAAGCCGCGCGGCGAGACCGTCGTGTCCAGGGCCTCGGGCGCCGCGCCGTACCCGAGGGCGCGGGCGACGGCCGGCAGCTCCAGCAGATCGGTGTGGCCGAGGCCGTCCAGCTCGGCCAGGGCCGTGCCGACCTTCCGGGACCGCTTGCCGGCCGCCTCGGGCAGGTAGTCGCGGACGACGAGGTGCCGCTCCGGCTCGACGCCGGCGATCAGCTCGTCGAGCTGGAGCGACAGCAGCCGCCCGTCCGTGCCGAGCTCCACCACGTACTCGGCGATCTCGGCGGCGATCCTGCGCACCATCTCCAGGCGCTGTGCGACGGCCGCGACGTCCCTGACCGTGACGAGGTCCTCGATCTCCAGCGCGGACAGCGTGCCGGTGACCTCGTCGAGCCGCAGCTTGTACCGCTCCAGGGTGGCCAGCGCCTGGTTGGCCCGCGACAGGATCGCGCCGGAGTCCTCCACGACGCGCCGCTGCCCGTCCAGGTAGAGCGCCACCAGGCGCATCGACTGGCTGACCGACACCACGGGAAACCCCGTCTGGATGGACACGCGCTGCGCCGTGCGGTGGCGGGTGCCCGTCTCCTCGGTCGGGATGCTCGGGTCGGGCACCAGTTGCACGCCCGCGCGCACGATGCGGGAGATGTCCCGGTCGACGACGACCGCGCCGTCCAGCTTGCACAGCTCCCGCAGCCGGGTGGCCGTGAACTCGACGTCCAGCACGAAACCGCCCGTGCACAGCGACTCCACGGTGCGGTCCACGCCGAGGACGATGAGGCCGCCCGTGTTGCCGCGGAGGATGCGCTCCAGGCCGTCGCGCAGCGCGGTGCCGGGCGCGACCGCGCTGAGCGCCGCCCGCACCAGGCCCTCGCCCCCCGGCCTGCCGGGGCCCGCCGGCCGGTCGCTGGCTGCCATGGGAACCCTCCGGAGGACGGATCGGCGCTTACGTCGCGCACGAGTCTACCGGCGCGCCTCCTGGCGCCCGCTGTCGTCGGCGCCCCGCCCGGACGCCCGCGCGGGCAGGACGCGCAGGGCCTCCCCGATGTCGCCGACCTCCAGCACCCGCATCCCCGCCGGCGTCCGCCCCGGGTCGGACGGCACCAGGGCGTGCGTGAAACCGAGCCGTGACGCCTCCGCGAGCCGCCGCTGCACACCGGTGACGCGCCGCACCTCGCCCGCGAGCCCGACCTCGCCGATGGCCACGAGGTTCTTCGGCAGCGGGGTGTCGCTCGCCGCGCTCGCGAGGGCGAGGGCCACGGCCAGGTCGGCCGCCGGCTCCGACAGGCGGACGCCGCCGACCGTCGCGGTGTAGATGTCGTTCTTCCCGAGCGCGGAGATGCGGCCGCGCTGCTCCAGGACGGCCAGCATCATCGACACCCGGGACGTCTCCAGGCCCGAGGTGGTGCGGCGCGGCGACGGGATCTGGCTGGCCACCGTCAGCGACTGCACCTCGGCGACCAGCGGGCGCCGCCCCTCCAGCGTGACCGTGAGGCAGGTGCCGGGCACCGGCTCGTCGCGCCGCGTCAGGAACAGGCCGGACGGGTCGGCCAAACCCGTGATGCCCTCGTCGTGCAGCTCGAAGCAGCCCACCTCGTCGGTGGCGCCGTACCGGTTCTTGACGCCGCGGACCATGCGCAGGCGCGCGTGCCGGTCGCCCTCGAAGTGGAGGACGACGTCGACGAGGTGCTCCAGCAGGCGCGGGCCCGCGATCGCGCCGTCCTTCGTGACGTGGCCGACGAGGATCGTCGACATGCCGCGCTCCTTGGACGCCCGGATCAGCGCCCCCGCGACCTCCCTGACCTGCGCCATCCCGCCCGGCGCCCCGTCGATCTCCGCGGACGCGACGGTCTGCACCGAGTCCAGGACGAGGAGCGCCGGCTTCACCGCGTCGAGCTGGCCGAGGACCGAGCCGAGATCCGTCTCCGCGGCCAGGTACAGGTGGTCGTGGAGGGCGCCGATGCGGTCCGCCCGCATCCGGACCTGACCCGCCGACTCCTCGCCGGTGACGTACAGCGTCGGCCGCTCGGCGGACGCCGCCTTGGCCGCCACGTCGAGGAGGAGCGTGGACTTCCCGACGCCCGGCTCGCCCGCGAGCAGCACGACGGCGCCCGGCACCAGGCCGCCGCCGAGCACCCGGTCGAGCTCCGGCACTCCCGTGCCCCTGGCGCTCACGGACAGGCCGTCCACCTGGGCGATCGGCACGGCGGGCGACGCAACACGGGTGACGGCCGCCGTGCGGACGGCGGGCGCGCCGCCGACCTCCTCGACGGTGCCCCACGCGTGGCACTCGGGACAGCGGCCGAGCCACTTGGCCGTGGACCAGCCGCACTCCGTGCACCGGTACGCGGGTCGATCTGCTTTGCGGGAGGCCATGACGGGAACGCTACCGCCGGCCACTGACATCCCCTCCGGCGCGGCCGTTCGCGCCCTTCGGGACCCGCCGGCGCGCGTACCGTACACGGCGCGCTTCCCCCGTTTCCCCCTGGCCTCACCCGTTCGAGGGAACCTCCCGGCAGCGGGCACGCCGCTGCTCCGCCGGGTGCCTACGGTCGGCGGGTGAGCACCAGCAGTCGTGACCGAACGGCGCACACCATCCCCCGCACCCTCCCCGGCGGACCGGTGCCCGACGCCGGCTCAGGCGCGGACGGCGAGGCGCACCTCGACGGCCTGTTCACGTACTGCCTGTCCCTCGTCTGCGAGCACGACGGCGCGACGGCCGCGCTCGGCGAGGCGCTCGCCCTCGCCGAGCGGCGCACGGAGCGCGGTCGCGCCCCGGGGGACCCCGCGCAGCTCCGGTCCTGGTTCTACGCCCTCGCCCGCTGGGCGTGCGCGCGGCGGCTCGCGGCCGACGGCGGCGCGGCCGGCCCGGCGACCGCGCCCCGTCCGACCGGCGACGAGACCGAGGACCGGCGGCGCCGCCGCGACCTGGCCGCCCTGTCGTGGCCCGAGGCGGCGGGCGCGTCGCGCGCGCAGCGCGAGGCACTCGAACTCGCCGTCCGCCACCAGCTCGGCGTGCGCGAGACGGCGCGGGTCCTGCGGCTGACGGAGAGCGCCGCCCACACCCTCGTGACGACGGGCGCCCGCGAGGTCGAGCGGACCCGTGCCGCCCTGGCCGCCGTCGAGTCGGCCGGCTGTCCGGCCACGGCCGCGCTCGCCGGGGACGACCCGGGGCTGCTCCTCGGTCCCGGGCTGCGCCGCGAACTCCTCCGCCACGTCGACGCGTGCGCGTCCTGCCGCCTCGTGGCGCAGCGGGCGCTGGCCGCGGTGCCGCGGCCGGACGGCGGCCCGGCCGTGGGGACGCGGCTGACGGTGCTGCCCGCGCCCCGGACGGCCGTGGCGGCGGCGCGGCTGGCGGCCCGGCGGGCCGGGGGGCGGCAGGCGCCGCGGTTCGACCGGGCCGGGTTCCCGCTGGCGGACGGGGACCGGGCCGCGCGCCGGGAGCGGCTGCGCGGCCGTGCGCTGACGGCGTCGGCCGTGGCCGCCGTGGTCGCGGCGCCGGTCCTCGCGCTGTGGGCGGCGTACGAGGGCGCGCCCGACACCGGCGACGCCGGCCGTACCGAGGACACGGCCGCGACGGCCCAGGACAGGTCGCTCGACGGCGCCGGCGCGGCGGACGGCGGCGTCGCGTACACGACGGACGGCGGCGCGGGCACCGAGCCGCAGGATGGCACCGCCGGGCCGGGGGACCGTACCGGCGCCGACGCGGGTCCTGGCACCGATGAGCGGTCGGACCCGTCCTCCGACGAGGAGACCGGCGAGGCGGCGGACGGCACGGAGGGGGCCGACGGGGGAGCGGACGGCGGCGCCGACGCGGGACCCGGGTCGCTCACCGCGGACGCCGTCGTCACGGACGCGGGGACGACCGTCACGCTCACCGCGTCGGGCGGCGGGCCGGTGACCTGGAGCGCCGTGTCCGACGCCGACTGGCTCCTGCTCAGCAGCACCTCGGGCACGCTCGCGCCGGGCGAGAGCGAGGTCATCACGGTCACGGTCGACGCGTCCCGGGAGCCGGAGGGGCCGTGGCAGGGCCGGATCTCGGTGCAGCCGGCGGCGGCCGTCATCACCGTCGAGGGCTCGGGCGAGCCGGCCGGCACGGACCCGGAACCGACGGATCCGCCGGCCCCGCCGGAGGAGACGCCGGACCCGCCGGCGCCGACCGACGACCCGGCCACGGAGGAGGCACCGCCCGAGTCCTGACCGGGACCGGCCGCCCGGTTCCCCGGCGGCCGGGTCGTGCCGGTGCCGAGGCCGACAGGGGCGTCGGACCGGACGCGCGGGGAGCCCGCTGCTCCCCGCGCGTCCCCGTCAGGCGCAGGCCGTTTCCGCCTCGGGGGCGCCGTGGTCCGCCGCTCGGGGCGGCGGGCCGGTTGTACGGGTGCCTGCCGCCCGTGCTCGTGCGCGTCCCGTCGCTGCGGCTCTGCCGGCCTGTCGGCTCCGCAGTCACCGGCGGTTCGGCCCGGTCAGCGCCCGGCGCGCGTCCGCGACACCGTGTTCCCGGGACCGCTTCCCAAAGGCACCGCCGCGCGACCATCACGCCCTGGCCGGTGGCCCCCGGAACCTCGGCATCGGGCCGCGCGCGACACGGCAGGCATCCGGTGCGCCGCTCCGCGTACCGCCTGCCGGCCCCGGGCACACGGAGTACCCGATCGTTCGGGCCGTCCGACCGGCCGGCCGAGGCCCGCACAACCGCGGCCACCCCGGGACGCGGGCGGGTGCCCCGGCTGCCGCACCCGGTCGCCCGGCGGCTCGGCAAGGCGGCCGTGCGCGTCGCCCGGCAGGCCGAGGCGGTCGGGCGCGAACACGAGGACCGTCGTCCGGCGCTCCGGCGGCGCTGTCGGCCGGGAAGCCGGCCACCGTGCCGCCGGTGTGCGGGTCCGGGAGGCCGGAACGGCAGCCGCCGTCCGGTCCGTCCGCCGTGTCAGGGCGTGCCGGTGAGGTGCTGCTGGACGACCGGGGCCAGGCGGCGGATCAGGTCCTCCACGTCGGCGCCGGCCAGGGGCTCCACCTGGAGCACGTAGCGCAGCAGGACGACGCCCACGAGCTGCCCGGCCGCCAGCTCGGCGCGCAGCCGGGCGTCCGGGGCGTCGAGGCCGCCGGCGATCCGGCCCAGCAGCTCCGTGCCGACGTAGGCGCGGAAGATGCGCGCCGCCGTCTCGTTCACCACCGCCGAGCGGACCACCGCGAGCAGCGGACTGCGGGTCACCGGGTCCTCCCACACGCGGAAGAACAGCCGCGTGAACCGCAGTCCGAACTCCGCCACCGGGAACCGCGCCTCCTCCGGCAGCCGCCGGACCGCCGGCTCGGCGGCCGCCGCGACCGCCGCGGCGAAGACGCCCTCCTTGGTGCCGAAGTAGTGGTGGACGAGCGCCGGGTTGACGTCGGCGCCGCGCGCGATGGCGCGGATCGACGCCTTGTCGTACCCGTGCTCCCCGAACGCGGCGCGCGCCGAGGCCAGGATGCGCTGCCGCGTGTCCGGCGTGCCGTCCGCCGCCGCGGCGCGCGGCGGGCGGCCGGGGCCGCGCCGCGGGCGCCCGCCGTGCCCGGGGGCGGCCGTCACGGCCGGCTGTCCCCGCGCGGCGTGCCCGCCGGCGTGGCCAGGTGCAGCCGGGTGAACGCCAGGGCCTCGGCGAGGTCCGCCTCGCGCTGCGCCGACGAGGTGGCGCGGCGCGTGTTGATCTCGGCGACGACGTGCCCGGTGTAGCCGGCGGCGGCGAGCCCCTCCAGCAGTTCGGCGCACGGCTGCGACCCGCGCCCCGGCACGAGGTGCTCGTCCTTCCCCGAGCCGCTGCCGTCCGCGATGTGCACATGGCCGAGGCGGTCGCCCATGCGGCGGGCCATGGCGAGGGTGTCGGTCCGCGCGGTCGCCGTGTGGGAGAGGTCGAGGGTGTAGTGGGGGAAGTCCTCGTCGGTCGGGTCCCAGCCGGGGGCGTACGCCTGCATCTCGCGGTCCCGGTAGCGCCAGGGGTACATGTTCTCCACGGCGAAGCGGACGTCCGTCTCCTCGGCGAGCCGGTGGATGCCCGTGACGAAGTCCCGGACGTAGGAGCGCTGCCAGCGGAACGGCGGGTGCACCACCACGGTGGAGGCGCCGAGCCGTTCGGCGGCGGCACGGGCCAAGGTCAGCTTGCGCCAGGGGTCGGTCGACCACACCCGCTGCGTCACCAGCAGGCAGGGCGCGTGCACGGCCAGCACGGGGACGCCGTGCTCGTCGGACAGGCGCCGCAGCGCGTCGAGGTCCTGGCTCACCGGGTCGGTCCAGACCATCACCTCGACGCCGTCGTAGCCGAGCCGGCCGGCTATCTCGAAGGCCGCCGCCGTGTTCTCCGGATACACGGAGGCGGTCGAGAGCGCCACCTTCGCCTCCGGGACGCGTACCTGATGTGCCACGGCGCCAAGCCTACGGCTCCGCGTGCGCAGCGCGGCTTGACGCGCGGTCCGGCCGGTGCTTAATTAAACGCATGATTAATAAATCATCGGGCGCGCCGCCCGGCGCCGTCGTCGCGCGCGGTCTCGCGGTACGGCGCGGTGTCGTGTCCGTCCTGAAGGGGCTCGACTTCACCGTCCCGGCCGGCAGTGTCACCGGGCTGCTCGGCCCGTCCGGCTGCGGCAAGACGACCCTCATGCGCGCGATCGTCGGCGCCCAGGCGCGGGTCACCGGCACCCTCGACGTGCTGGGCGCCCCGGCGGGCAGCGCCGGGCTGCGCGTCCGGATCGGGTACGTCACCCAGGCGCCGTCCGTCTACCTCGACCTGACCGTCCGGCAGAACCTCGACTACTTCGCCGCCGTCCTCGGGGTGCACCGCGCCGCCCGCCGCGACAGGGTCGAGCGCGCCCTCGCCGACGTGGACCTCACCCGGCACGGCGACGCCCTCACCACCGCGCTCTCCGGCGGCCAGCGCTCGCGCGTCTCCCTGGCCGTCGCGCTGCTCGGCACGCCGGACCTGCTCGTCCTGGACGAGCCGACCGTCGGTCTCGACCCGGTGCTGCGCCGCGACCTGTGGAACCTCTTCCACCGCCTCGCCGACGAGCGGGGCGCCACCCTCCTCGTCTCGTCGCACGTCATGGACGAGGCCGACCGCTGCGGACGCCTCCTGCTCCTGCGCGACGGACGCCTCCTCGCCGAGGGGACACCCGACGACCTGCGGGAACGCACCCGCGCCGACACCATCGAGGACGCGTTCCTGCACCTCGTGGACCAGGACAGGGCCAAGGACGGAGACCACCGGTGAACGCCACCCGTACCCTCGCCACCGCGCAGCGCGTACTGCGCCAGCTCCGCCACGACCCCCGCACCATCGCGCTGCTGCTCCTCATCCCGGTGCTGCTGCTGGTGCTCCTGTACTACGTCTTCGACTCCGACCCCGGTGCCTTCGACCGCATCGGATCATCCCTGCTGGGCATCTTCCCGATGGTGACGATGTTCCTCGTCACCTCCATCGCCACACTGCGGGAGCGCACCTCCGGCACGCTGGAACGGCTCCTCGCCATGCCGCTGGGCAAGGGCGACCTGATCCTCGGCTACGCCCTCGCGTTCGGCGCGCTCGCCGCCGTCCAGGCCGGTGTCGCCACGGGGGTCGCGCTGTGGTTCCTCGACCTGGACGTCGCCGGCTCGCCGTGGCTGCTGCTCGTCGTCGCGCTGCTGAACGCCCTGCTGGGCACCGCGCTCGGGCTGTTCGTCTCCGCGTTCGCGGCATCGGAGTTCCAGGCCGTGCAGTTCATGCCCGCCGTGCTCTTCCCGCAGATCCTGCTGTGCGGGCTGTTCGCGCCGCGCGACTCCATGCAGCCGGTCCTGGAGTACGCCTCCGACGTGCTGCCGATGTCGTACTCGGTCGACGGCATGGAGCAGGTCCTGCGCCACACCGACCTCACCGGCGACTGGGTGCGTGACGCCCTCGTCGTCGCCGCCTTCGCCGCCGGGCTCCTCGCGCTCGGTGCCGCGACGCTGCGCCGCCGCACCGCCTGACCGCGCCGCGGGCGGCGCCGGCGTCAGCCCTCCGCCGTCCGCATCCCGTCGAGCCGCCGCAGGATCACGCCCTCCCGCAGCGCCCACGGGCACACGTCGAGCACCTCCACGCCGAAGAGGTCCATCGCCGCCTCGGCGACCAGCGCGCCCGCGAGCAACTGCCGCGCGCGGCCCTCCGAGACGCCGGGAAGCTCCTGCCGCTCCCGCACCGGCATCCCGGCGAGCTTCTGCCCCCACGTCCGCAGGTCGTCGCGGCTCAGCTCGCGCCGCACGTACAGGCCGTCCGCCGACCGCGCCGCGCCCGCCATCCGCGCGAGCTGCTTGAACGTCTTCGACGTGCCGACGACCCGGTCCGGCGCCCCGAGCCGCGTGACGTCCCGCACGGCGTCGGCGACGCACGAGCGCACGTACCGCCGCAGCGACCGCACGTCCGCCGCCGAGGGCGGGTCGCCCGGCAGCCGGGCCGCCGTCAGCCGGCCCGCGCCCAGCGGCAGCGACACCGCCGCGTCCGGCTCCTCGTCCACCCCGACCGCGATCTCCAGCGACCCGCCGCCGATGTCGAACAGCAGCAGCCGCCCCGACGACCACCCCGTCCACCGCCGCGCCGCGAGGAACGTGAGGCGCGCCTCGTCCTCGCCGGAGAGCACCCGGAGTTCGACGCCCGTGCCGTTCGCCACGCGCCGCAGCACCTCGTCCGCGTTCGTGGCCTCGCGCACCGCCGAGGTGGCAAACGGCAGCAGCTCGGCGACGCCCCGGTCCTCGGCCACCTCCAGCGCCTCGCGCACCGTGGCCACCAGGCGGTCCACGCCGTCGGCGCCGATCGCCCCCCGCTCGTCCAGCAGTTCGGCGAGGCGCAGCTCCGTCTTGTGGGAATACGCGGGCAGCGGACGCGCCCCTGGATGCGCATCCACCACCAGCAGGTGAACCGTGTTCGAACCCACGTCGAGGACCCCGAGTCTCATGACGGTCAACGCTACCCGCCCCTTACTCTGACTGTGTGGCGAAGACGAAGAGGGCG
Organism: Streptomyces sp. RFCAC02; assembly: GCF_004193175.1. Taxonomy (NCBI): domain Bacteria; kingdom Bacillati; phylum Actinomycetota; class Actinomycetes; order Kitasatosporales; family Streptomycetaceae; genus Streptomyces; species Streptomyces sp. RFCAC02. Next base: position 3,475,527 of record NZ_SAUH01000001.1, read on the forward strand.
AAGCCGGGCAAGGCGCACAAGCAGCTCGACGGTGCGCGACGGCGCGCGGCGGGGGAGGAGGTGCCGCTCGACCACGCCCGTGCATGGGTCGAGTTCCCCGACCCGGCCGACTCCGAACAGGTGTTCCGCTGCGACCTGACGTGGCTCACATCACGCTGGAACTGTGTCTTCGGCCGCGGCTGCCAGGGCATCCAGGCCGGCCGCGCGAGCGACGGCTGCTGCTCGCTCGGCGCCCACTTCTCCGACGAGGACGACGAGCGCCGCGTCGCCGGCCACGCCGCCCGACTCACGCCCGACACCTGGCAGTTCCACGCCGAGGGCACCTCCCCGGCCGGCTTCACCGAACTCGACGAGGACGGCGACCGCCGCACCCGCCGCCACGAGGGCGCCTGCATCTTCCTGAACCGCCCCGGCTTCCCCGGCGGCGAGGGCTGCGCCCTGCACACCCTGGCGCTCGCCGAGGACCGCGAACCCCTGGAGACCAAGCCCGACGTGTGCTGGCAGCTCCCCGTCCGCCGCACCTACGACTGGGTGGAGCGCCCCGACGGCGAGGAGGTCCTGTACGTCGGCATCGGCGAGTACGACCGGCGCGGCTGGGGCGGCGGCGGCCACGACCTGCACTGGTGGTGCACCGGCGCGCCGGCCGCGCACACGGCCGCCGAGCCGCTGTTCCGCACGTACCGGCCCGAGCTGATCGAGCTGATGGGCAAGGAGGGGTACGACGTGCTCGCCGGGCTGTGCGAGCAGCGGCTCGCCGCCCAGTCCGCGCTGCCGCCCGGGGTACGCCTCCTCCCGCTGCTGGCCCCGCACCCGGCCGACCCGGTGCCCACCGTCCCCGCGCCCGCCGCCCCGGCGCCGCGCTAGCCGTCGTCCGGATGTCTCGCATCCCGGTATCCCGGTCCCGGAACGCGGGCCGGAGGCGTAGCCTCGACGGTGCACTCGTTCAGCCTCGTGAGGAGATCGGATCACCACCATGGCGACACTGAGGTCCCGTACCGTCACCCACGGCCGTAACGCGGCGGGCGCCCGTGCCCTCCTCCAGGCCGCCGGCGTAGCGCGGGAGGACTTCGGGAAGCCGATCATCGCGGTGGCGAACAGCTTCACCGAGTTCGTCCCCGGCCACACGCACCTCCAGCCGGTGGGCCGGATCGTGTCCGACGCGATCCGCGCGGCGGGCGGTATCGCGCGCGAGTTCAACACGATCGCCGTCGACGACGGCATCGCCATGGGCCACGGCGGCATGCTGTACTCCCTGCCGTCCCGCGATCTGATCGCCGACTCGGTCGAGTACATGGTCGAGGCCCACTGCGCCGACGCGCTCGTGTGCATCTCCAACTGCGACAAGATCACACCGGGCATGCTGATGGCCGCGATGCGCATGAACATCCCGACGGTCTTCGTGTCCGGCGGCCCCATGGAGTCCGGCACCGCGACCCTGGTGGACGGCACCGTCCGCAAGCTCGACCTGATCTCGGCGATCTCCGAGGCGGCCAACGAGTCGGTGTCCGACGAGGACGTCCTCCGCATCGAGAACAACGCCTGCCCCACCTGCGGCTCCTGTTCCGGCATGTTCACCGCCAACTCGATGAACTGCCTCGTCGAGGCGATGGGCCTCGCCCTCCCCGGCAACGGCTCCGTCCTCGCCACCCACACCGCGCGCCGCGCCCTGTACGAGGACGCCGGCCGCGCCGTCGTGGACCTCGCCCGCCGCTTCTACGACGACGACGACGCCACCGTCCTGCCCCGGGCGATCGGCTCCCGCGCCGCCTTCGAGAACGCCATGGCCCTCGACATCGCCATGGGCGGCTCGACCAACACGATCCTCCACCTCCTCGCCGCGGCCCAGGAGGCCGGCCTCGACTTCGGCCTCAAGGAGATCGACGCCCTCTCGCGCCACATGCCGTGCATCGCCAAGGTCGCGCCCAACGGCTCGTACTACATGGAGGACGTCCACCGCGCCGGCGGCATCCCCGCGCTCCTCGGCGAGCTGCACCGCGCCGGCCTGCTCAACGAGGACGTCCACAGCGTCCACAGCCCCTCGCTCGCCGACTGGCTGAAGACCTGGGACATCCGCGGCGGCTCGCCGTCGCCGGAGGCCGTCGAGCTGTTCCACGCGGCACCCGGCTGCGTCCGCTCCTCCAGCGCCTTCTCCCAGTCCGAGCGCTGGGACACGCTCGACACCGACGCCGAGCGGGGCTGCATCCGCGATGTCGCGCACGCCTACTCGCGCGAGGGCGGCCTCGCCGTCCTGTACGGCAACCTCGCCGAGGACGGCGCGGTCGTGAAGACGGCGGGCGTGGACGAGTCGATCTGGGTCTTCGAGGGTCCCGCCGTCGTGGTGGACTCGCAGGAGGAGGCCGTCGACGCGATCCTCACCAAGCGCGTCAAGGAGGGCGACGTCGTCGTCGTCCGGTACGAGGGGCCGCGCGGCGGGCCCGGCATGCAGGAGATGCTGCACCCCACGTCGTTCCTGAAGGGCCGCGGCCTCGGCAAGAAGTGCGCGCTGATCACCGACGGCCGCTTCTCCGGCGGCACGTCCGGCCTGTCCATCGGCCACGCCTCCCCCGAGGCGGCGGCGGGCGGCACGATCGCGCTGGTCCGGGAGGGCGACCGCATCCGCATCGACATCCCGAACCGCCGCATGGAGCTGCTGGTGCCGGACGAGGAGCTGGCCGCGCGCCGGGAGGCGCTCGGCGGCCGGTACGCGCCGGCGGCGCGCGACCGCAAGGTGTCCCTCGCGCTGCGCGCCTACGCGGCCATGGCGACCAGCGCCGACCGCGGCGCCGTCCGCGACATCAGCAAGCTGGAGGGCTGAGGGCTCAGCTCCCGCCCGCGTCCTCTTCGGCGAGCGCGTCCACGGGCGTGGCGTACAGCGTGTTCCCCAGGGTCACGACGTACGCCACGCCCGTGTCCGTCACGACGGGTGCCGGGGCGGAGCCGTCGCTGCCGAGGCCCGGCGTGCCGGGGTGCGCGGCGCCGCGCCGGTCCGCCGTACCGCCGTCCGCGGGAAGACGGTGGAGCCGCCCCTCGCCGTCCGACACGTACAGCGCCCCGTCCCGCGCGGCCGGCCGCGACATGACCCGTACGCCCGTGTCGCGGTCCCACAGCACCTTCCCCGCCGCCGCGTCGACCGCGGTGACGCGGCCGTTCAGCGACGAGGCGTACACCGTGCCGTCGGCCACGACGCCGCGCGGTTCGGCGGGCACCGGCAGCGGGGTGCGGGTCCACGCGTCCGCGCCGCCGCCGTCGAGGGCGAGCCGCAGCACGGCGGTGGTGACGGGCACCTCCGGGTCCAGCTCCTGGAAGTACGCCGCGCCGCCGTCCATCCCGATCAGCTCCAGCGCGCCCGCGGTCTCCGGCGGCGGGGTGACCGGCACCGGCCACAGGGGGCGGCCCGCCGGGTCGAGGAGCATGAGCTCGGGCGCGCCGCCGGACGCGGTGTCCCGTGTCTCGACCAGCAGCCGGTCGCCGTGCGCCGCCGTCGCCGTGACATAGCGGCCCGGCGCCTCCCACACCCCGGCGGGCGCGAGGCCGTCCGTGCGGTAGAACCGCAGCGTGCTGTCCCCGTTCCGCAGGGCCAGGGTGCCGCCGGCGAGCAGGTGCAGGGAGCCGGCCGCCTCGGGCGCGTCGATCTCGCCGCGCTCCGCCCCGTCCGGGCCGAGGACGACGACGCCCTTGTCCGACCTCGCGTACACCGCGCCGCCGTCCGTGACGGCGGTCGGCCCGCCGTACGCGTCGCGCGGCCCCTCGTGGCGGAAGCGCTCCGTGCCGTCGGGGCCGAGCAGGACCGTGAGCTGCCCGCCGGCCGAGCACAGCAGCCCGTCGTCGGCCGGTGCGCAGGAGAAGCCGCCCGTCGCCGCGTCCAGGACACCGAGGTCACGGAGGTCCAGCTCCCATGGCCGGAACTCCGCGGCCTCGTCACGAGTCTCCGCGTCCTGCGTCTCCCGCGCTGCGGTCCCCCCGTCGTCCCAGGGCGCCACGACCCACACCCCGCCGCCCGCCACGGCAAGGGCCACCAGCGCCGTCACCCCAGCGGTCCACCGCCTGCGCCGGCGCGTCCGCCCGTCGGGGGATGTGTCGGGCAGCGGCACGGACCGCCGTTCCTCCGCCGCCGGACCCGCCGCATCCGGCCAGTGCGGCGCCACCGCGCCGCCCCCGCCGCGGGCCACCGTGCCGAGACGCAGAAGATCGGCCACCGGCGGCCGCCGCTCCGGGTCCTTCGCGAGGCACCGCGCCACCGTGTCCCGCAGCACGCCGGGCACCGCGTCGAGATCGGGCTCCTCGTGCACCACCCGGTAGGCCACGGCGAACGGGTCCCCGTCCGCGTCGAACGGACTGCGCCCCGTCACCGCGTACGCCACCACGGCGCCCAGCGCGAACACGTCCGCCGCCGCCGTGACCTCCCCGCCGCCGGTGAGCTGCTCCGGCGCCATGAACGGCGGCGACCCCAGCACCGCGCCCTGCTCGGTGAGCCGCCGGCTGTCGGCCAGCGCCCGGGAGATCCCGAAGTCGATCAGCCGCACCCCGTCGTCGGCGAGCAGGACGTTGCCCGGTTTCAGGTCGCGGTGGACGAGCCCGCACCGGTGGATGTCCCGCAGCGCCTCGGCGAGCTGCGCCCCGAGGCGGGCGGCCTCGCCCGTGCCGAGGGGACCGCCGTCCTCCACCCGGTCCGTCAGCGAGCCGCCCGGCACGTACAGCGTCGCGAGCCACGGCGGGTCGCCGTCCGGGTCGGCGTCCACGACCGGCGCCGTGAACGCGCCGCTCACCCGCCGCGCCGCGGCCACCTCGCGCCGGAACCGCGCCCTGAACCCCGCGTCGCCCGCGTACTCGGGGCGGATCACCTTCACCGCGAGCAGCCGGCCCCCCGCCGTCCGCGCCAGGTGCACGACGCCCATGCCGCCGCCGCCGAGCCGGCGTTCCAGGACGTACTCGCCCAGCCGCCGCGGCGCGGTGTCCCGGTCGTCCGTCATGCCATCCCCCCGGTGGGCCGCAGTGCCGGTGGACAGCGTACTGGGGTGCCGCGCCGCGGAGCGGTACGGCCATAATCGACCACATGTCCCCCTCCGCACGCACCCCAGAACCTGCACCCGACGCGGAACCGCGGCCCGACTCCATCAGGTTCTACGGCACCACCTGGGTCGACCACTCCGGCGGCTACCGCGTGCGGCGCGTGCTCCTGGCGCTCGGTTCCACGGTGCTGACACTCGTGGGCGCCGTCGTGCTGTGGCTCTGCTACGTCAGCCTGGTGGGCACGGACACGGCGTCATGGCTGCGGTCCCTGGTCGTCCTCGCGCTGGTGCTGTGCACCGCGATCTCGTTCACGCGCGCGTGGGCCGGCTACACGCGGCCGCGGCCCGCCGACGCGGCGGACGAGTCGGCGTTCCGCAGCATCAGGATCGTCGGCTTCGTCGGCGTGCTGCTCGCGTACGCGCTGCGCAGCCTGGTCGAGGCGCCGGGGGAGAAGCTGCTCCGCCTCGACCACGAGGCCGCGCTCGACCAGTACCGCCGCCGTACGCGCAAGCGCTCCCGCAACCCGTCGCGTCGGGGGAAACGCTGAACCGCCCTCCGGGGTAACCCCTATCTTTCCCTGACGGGTGTCAGAAAAAATTGACACCCGTGGGGCGTCCTTGCGAGGCTCCTGCGCGTACCTGGAAGAACGCCGCGCGTGCGCCGGCGCCGCAGGACGGGAAGGAGGGGGAGCATGCAGACCGGACCCGATCGTGCCGCTGCCGGCAGCGCCGGGGGCACCGCACCGGACGACGACACGCCCCCCACCGGCGACCGCCTCCTCGCCGTCCTGGCCGCCCTCAGCAACCCGCACCGCATGCGCATCATCGCCGCCCTCGCCGCCGAGCGGACCTACGTCAGCCGCCTCGCCCGCGTCGTCGGCCTCAGCCGGCCCCTCACGCACATGCACCTGCGGCGCCTGGAGGAGGCCGGCCTCATCACCGGCTCCCTCGAACTGTCGGACGAGGGCCGGGCGATGAAGTTCTTCGAGGTCACCCCATTCGTCTACGAACTGTCCCCGCGCACGGTCGCGGACGCCGCCGGGAGCCTGTCCCCGGAGTCCCCGGCGTCCCCGGTGCGGGGAGAAGAGGAAGCGCAGTGAACCTCGCAACGTCCTACGCCGAGGACACGTCCTGGGTGTGGCCCGCGGTCATGAGCCTCGGGGGTTTCTTCCTCCTGCTCATCGTCGTCGTGTGGCAGATAGCCGCGACCTGGCGCGCCCGGATGCTGGCCCGCCGGGAGGAGGAGTACCGGCGCCTCGCCGCCAAGTACGCCGAACTGCTGGAGGACCAGACCGAGATCCTCCGCCGCTGGACCGACGACCTCACCGAGACCCGCAAGTCCGTGGCCTCGATGGAACGGATGATGCGCGAGATCGACTGAACCCCCCGCCCCGCACGGGCGCGCCGGCCGGTGGCCCGGGGCCGGCCGCGCCCGTGGCGCCCCGCCTCAGCGGAACAGCCGGTCCGGCACCGCGGCCGCCAGCAGGCCGTAGCCCTCGGGCGTCAGATGCAGCCAGTCCCCGTCGTGGACGTCCGGCAGCAGCCGCTCCGGGTGCGCCGGGTCGCGGACCGCGCGGTCGAAGTCGATCACCGCGTCGAACCGGCCGCTGTGGCGTATCCAGTCGTTGACCGCCAGCCGGGCCTCCTCGCGCAGGCCGGCCGGATCGTCGTACCCCGCGTTGTTCCCGAACGGCAGCAGTGTCGCGCCGTAGACCTCGATGCCCTGGGCGTGGGCGCGTTCCACGATCTGGTCGTACGCCGTGATCAGGTCGTCGGTGACGCGCCGCTGGGCCTCCTCGGTGGCCGCCGCGGTGCCGATGTCGTTCACGCCCTCGAAGACGATGAGCCGGGTCACGCCGCTGGTCGCCAGCACGTCGCGGTCCAGGCGGGCGAGCGCGTTCGGTCCCAGGCCGTCGTCGAGGACGCGGTTGCCGCCGGCCGCCTGGTTCAGGACGGCGACGTCGCGGGTGGCGCGCCCGGACAGCAGGCGGTCCTGGAGCTGGTCGGGCCAGCGGTCGTTGCCGTTGGTCGTCGAACCCCGGCCGTCGGTCAGGGAGTCACCGAGGACCGCCGTGGCGCTGGTGCCCCGGCCCGACAGGGCCTCGACACCGCTGAGGAAGTACCAGTGGTCGACGGGCGTCGCGCCGGGCAGCGCCTCGTCGCCCGTGTGATCGCCCGCCAGGAGGTACGAGGTGGTGCGCGAGCCGGGATGCGACGTGATCGCCCCGGACGCCTGCCCGTCGCGCAGGTACACCGAGACCGACAGGTCGGTCCCGGCCGCCACCCGCAGGTCGATGGGGTCCGAGACGACCTGGGCACCGACCGGGACACTGATCGACTCCCGGCCGCTGAACGTCACCGGCACCGTGCTGCCCGGCTCGACGGCGTCCGTCCCCGCGCGCCCGCCCAGCGGCCGTGCCACCGAGACGGCGGTGATCGGCAGCGCCGCCCCGCCGAACGCGTTGGAGAAACGCAGGCGTATCCCGTCGTCCCCGCCCGTGGCCACCCGCACGGTCTGGCGCAGGGTCGTGTCGTCGAGAACGAGATTCTCCTGCGTGAAAGGCGCGGGCGGCATATTCCCCGGCTCGGTCAATTGCGGCATCGCCGTCCAGATGTTGACCCAATGCCGGCCGCCGGTCCCGGAATGGGCGGTCGCCGTCTGCGCCGCGGCGGACGGCTCCGCCCCCGCGGGCGCGCGGTCGGCACCCACCGCCGAGCCCACCGTGACCAGCGCCGCGGCCAGGAGCCCCACGGCTGCCGGTGCCATGATCGACCGGAAGCTTTTCACGACCCACCTCATTCCTTTTTCCGTCCGTGCCGTTGTCGCCGTACAGACCTTTCGAGGGCAGCACGGCGCACTCCGGGGGAATGCCCGGCCGTGACCGGGGACCTGGAGAAGGAATTACTGAACGCCGCTTTCGCCGTGGTGAACCTAGACAGGGCCGTAAAAAGCGTCAAGAAGACGGGCGGCCGAAAGATTTCCGGGCACGGAAGGCCCCGCACCGAACGGGCCGCCGCGCCCGGCCGACCGGCATCCTGGATCCCATGACGCCCCCCGAGTCCCGGACGGCGCACCTCGCCTCCTCTTTCAACGCCGTCGCCGCCGACTACGCCGCCGCCCGCCCCTCCTACCCGCCCGCCCTCTACGACGCGATCGAGGAGCTGACCGGCCGGGCCATCGCCGGGTCCCGCGTCCTCGACATCGGTGCCGGCACCGGCCTCGGCACCCGCCCGCTGCACGAGCGCGGCGCCCGCGTCACGGCCGCCGAGCCCGGCGCGGGCATGGCCGCGCAGTTCCGCGCCGCGCTCCCCGGCGTACCGCTGCTGCGCGCGAACGGCAACGCGCTGCCGTTCGCGCCGGGCGTCTTCGACCTCGTCACCTACGCCCAGGCGTGGCACTGGACCGACCCCGCCCGCTCGGTCCCCGAGGCGCTGCGGGTCCTCCGCCCGGCAGGCGCCGTCGCCCTGTGGTGGAACCGGTCCGACCCCGCCGACCCCTGGAACCGCGACCAGGAGGAACGGCTGCGCCCCCACTTCCCGGAACTCGACCGCGAGGACATGAGCGTCCTGGCCGGCGACCGCGTGCGCGCCCTCGGCCTCCCCGTCACCGTCCACTCCCGCGCGATCCCGTGGCAGCGGACCGTCGGCGTGGACACCCACCTCACGAACCTCGCGAGCCACTCCCACTTCGCCATCAGGGCCGCCGGGGTGAACGCCCCCGTCCTCGCCGCCGAACGCGCCGCGGCGGCACGGGCGTTCCCCGACGGACGCGTCACCGAGCGCTACGTCGTCCGCCTCACCGTCCTCCTCCCCGACGGCGGCACCGGCCGTCCCGCCCGAGGGACTCCGCACCCGGGGCCGCGGCCCCGGGTGCGAGGATGAACGGCATGAGCAGTTCCCTGACCCACCAGATCGCGGTCCTCGGCGCCGGGAAGATCGGCGAGGCCCTGCTCGGCGGCCTGCTGCGGTCGGGCCGCGCGCCCGCCGACGTACGGGTCACCGTGCGCCGCCCCGAGCACGCCGCCGCCCTGCGCGAACGGCACGGCGTCGAGGCCGTGAGCACCGCCGAGGCCGCCAAGACCGCCGGCATCCTGATCCTCGCCGTCAAGCCCCAGGACATGGACGCCCTGCTGCGCGAGCTGGCCCCGCACCTGCCGCCGGACCGCCTGGTCGTCTCGGCCGCCGCCGGTGTCACCACCGCGTTCATCGAGGCACGCCTCCCGGAGGGCACGGCCGTCGTCCGGGTCATGCCGAACACCCCGGCGCTCGTGGACGAGGGCATGTCCGTCATCTCGGGCGGCAGCCTCGCCACCGAGACGCACCTGACGTGGACCGAGGAGATCTTCGGCGCCGTCGGCTCGACGCTGCGGCTCCCCGAGTATCAGCAGGACGCCGCCACCGCCCTGTCGGGCTCGGGACCCGCGTACTTCTACTACCTCGTCGAGGCCATGACGGACGCCGGCATCCTGCTCGGCCTGCCCCGCGACAAGGCGCACGACCTGATCGTCCAGGCCGCCGTGGGCGCCGCCGTCATGCTCCGCGACAGCGGCGAGCACCCCGTCGCCCTCCGCGCGGCCGTCACCTCGCCGGCCGGCACGACCGCCAGCGCCCTGCGCGAGCTGGAGAACCACGGCGTCCGCGCCGCCGTCATCGCCGCCATCGAGGCGGCCCGCGACCGCAGCCGCGCCCTCGGCGGCGGCACCGCGTAGCGGCACCGCGCACACGGACGGCCGGCCCGTCCGCCGTACCCCTCCGGTACGGCGGACGGACCGGCCGCGCGGCCCGGACGTCAGTCCGTCGCGATGGCCCGCAGCACGTTCATCCGGCCCGCGCGGAACGCCGGCAGCAGCGCCGCCACCAGCCCGACCACAGCGGACCCGGCGAACACCCCGCCGATCGTCGCCCACGGTATGTCCAGCACGTGGAAGCCGCTCGGCGCCATCACCCGCTGCGCCGCCGTGCCCCACGCCAGCCCGATGCCGAGGCCGAGGAGCGCGCCGAACAGCGCGATCACCACCGACTCCAGCCGCACCATCCGCCGGAGCTGCCGCCGCGACAGGCCGATCGCCCGCATGAGCCCGATCTCCCGGGTCCGCTCCACCACCGACAGCGTCAGCGTGTTCACGACACCGAGGATCGCCACGATGATGGCGAGCGCCAGCAGCGCGTAGACGATGTTCAGGAGCTGGCCCATCTGGTCCTCCATGAGCTGCTTGTACTCCGCCTGGTTCCGCATCTCGAACTGCGGGTACGGGGCCAGGGCGTCCCGCAGCGCCGCGTGGACGGCCTCCGCCCGCCCCTCGTCGGCCGTGACGAACAGGGTCGAGGGCAGCGGCACCAGGTCCGCCGGCAGGTGCGCCCGCACCGTGGCGAGCGACACGTACATCGCGCCCTGGTCGAGCAGCGTGTCCTCCGACGTGATCGCCGCCAGCCGCAGCGGCACCGTCTCCCCGCCCACGAACCGGACGGTCAGCTCGTCGCCCACCGCCAGTCCGTGCTCCTCGGCGAACGACTCCCCGACGGACAGCGCGTCGTCGCCGAACGCGTCCGCCGGCTCGCCGGACACCGCCTCCGCCCGCAGATCCCGCGCGTAGGTGGGATCGGCGGCGACCAGTTCCTCATCCGCCACGGCCCCGCCCGGAACCGTGATCTCGGCGTTCACCGACGTCAGGTCCGTCACATGGGCGATCCCGGGCACCGCCCGCACCGCGTCGGCCGCCTCCGGCGTGATCCGCTGCTCGGACACCGTGTCGACGATGAAATCCGCGCCCACCGTGCGGTCGAGCTGGTCCGACGCCGACGCCACCACCGAGGAGCCCACCACCGACAGCGACCCGACGAGGGCCAGGCCGATCATCAGCGCGCCCGCCGTCGCCCCCGTACGGCGCGGGTCGCGGACCGCGTTCCGCCCGGCCATGCGCCCCACCGTGCCGAACAGCCGCAGCACCACGGCCCCCACGGCCCGCACCACCACGCCCGCGAGCAGCGGCGCGACCACCACCGCGCCCACCAGCGTCAGCAGCACGCCGGCCCCGAGGAACGGCGCCCCGTCCGCGCTCTCCTCCGCGCCCGCCGCGACCACGAGCGCCGCCGCGCCCGCGCCGCACAGCACCACACCGAGCACCGCGCGCACCCGCCCCGTCCTGGCGTCGCCCGGCAGCCCGGCCTCCCGCAGCGCCGCCATCGGCGACACCCGGCCGCCGCGCCGCGCCGGCAGCCAGGCCGACACCACCGTCGTCACGACGCCCACCACGAGCCCGGCCACCGGTGTCGCCGGCGAGACCGTCAGCCGCGCGAGATCCACCTCGACCCCGGCCGCCGACATGAGCTTCAGCAGCCCGGCCGCCAGCCCGATCCCGGCCCCGACACCGACCACGGACCCGGCGACACCCAGCAGCAGCGCCTCGACGAGCACCGAGCGGTTCACCTGCCGGCGCGACGCGCCCACCGCCCGCAGCAGCCCCAGCTCCCGCGTGCGCTGGGCGACGAGCATGGAGAACGTGTTGACGATCAGGAAGATCCCCACCAGCACGGCGAGCGCGGCGAACCCGAGCATCGCGTACCGCAGGTAGTCGAGGAAGCCCACGTCATCCCCGAGGTCGGCCTCCACCTGCGCGGCCGTCCGCGCCTCGACGGTGTCCGCCCCGAGCGCCTCGGTGATCCGCGCCGCCAGCTCCGCGTCCGACACGCCGTCGGCGGCCGTGACCCGCACCTCGCTGATCACACCGGCCGACCCGAGCAGCGCCTCCCGCGCGGCGGCCGGTTCGAGCAGCACCGTCGACAGGCCCGGATTGGCCGTGGTGAACGCGGCGAGACCGGTCACCTCCACCTCGAACGTCCCCGGGACGGCGACGACCGTCAGCGTGTCACCGATCGCGACACCTGCCCGCTCGGCGGTGTCCGCGTCGAGCACGGCCTCTCCCGGTCCCCCGGGCGCGCGCCCTTCGGCCAGCTCCATCGCCCCCCGCGTCGACGGCCCCCAGTCCCCGCCCATGGTGGGCGCCCCGTTGCCCGTCGCGACATCGTCCCCCTCGGCGTCGGTCACGGTGACGGACGACGTGGAGACGGCACCCTCCGCCTGCGCCACCCCGTCGACCGCGCGGACGTCGTCGACGACCGCACCCGGCAGCGTCCGGTCGCGCCCGGTCTCCTGGGCGTTCTCCTCCTCGGCCGGCCCCACCGTCACATCGGCCGTCGTGGAGGCGAAGAACCGGTCGAACGTCGACTCCAGCGTGTCGCTGAACACCAGCGTCCCGGACACGAAGGCGACCGACAGCACGATCGCGATCCCCGACAGCGCCATCCGGCCCTTGTGCGCGAGGACGTTCCGCAGGGAGGTCCGCAGCACCGTCATGCCGTCCGCCCCCGGCCGTCGAAGCGCCGCATGCGGTCGAGGACCCGGTCGGCCGTCGGCCGGTGCATCTCGTCCACGATCCGGCCGTCGGCCAGGAAGACGATGCGGTCCGCGTACGCCGCGGCCACCGGGTCGTGCGTGACCATGACGACGGTCTGCCCCAGCTCGTCCACCGAGCGCCGCAGGAACGCCAGCACCTCACCGCCGGCCCGCGAGTCCAGGTTGCCCGTGGGCTCGTCCCCGAAGACGATCTCCGGCCGCGAGGCGAGCGCCCGCGCCACCGCGACCCGCTGCTGCTGCCCGCCCGAGAGCTGCGCCGGACGGTGCTTCAGCCGCCCGGCGAGCCCCACGGTCGCCACGACACGGTCCAGCCACTCGGTGTCGACCCGCCGCCCCGCGATGTCCATCGGCAGGGTGATGTTCTCCAGGGCGGTGAGCGTCGGCAGCAGGTTGAACGCCTGGAAGACGAATCCGATCCGGTCCCGCCGCAGCCTGGTGAGCCGCTTGTCCCGCAGCCCGGTCAGCTCCGTGCCGCCGATCTGGATCCGCCCCTCGCTCACGGTGTCGAGACCGGCCAGGCAGTGCATCAGCGTCGACTTCCCCGACCCCGATGGACCCATGATCGCGGTGAACGCCCCGCGCTCCAGGTCCACGCTCACGTGGTCGAGGGCGAGCACCCGGGTCTCGCCCGTCCCGTAGGCCTTCACGACATCCCGCGCCCGGGCGGCCACCGCCTCCCGCGGCGCCGCCACGTCCCCCGCGGGCGTCCTGGTCTCTGCGGTCCTCACGTTGCTTCCCCTCGTCGAACAGGCCGTCGCCCGCGGGCCACGGGCCGCGTCCCGGCCATTGCGGGATCAACGGTGCCGTTCGGGGAGGGAGCGGCACGATGGTGCACACGGCCGTCTTTCCGGTGGGGTCTACCCCACCTTCTTCCCTCCGGAGGACCCCAGGGAGTACATGCGCGCGATCACCTCCTCGATGTCCGGCTCCCGCAGCGACAGGTCGGCGACCGGGTACGCGGCCGTCACGGCGGCCACGAGCGGCGCCGCGCTCGCCGACGCGGGGAACGCCAGCCACTGCCGCGGCCCCTCGACCCGCACGGTCCGCGCGCCCGGCACCTCGACCGGCGGCAGTTCCCGCGCCAGGTCCACGACGAGCGTCCGCTCGCTCCCGCCGATCTCGTGCAGCGCCGACGGAGCGCCGTCGTGCACGAGCCGCCCGTGGTCGATCAGCATGACCCGCGAGCAGAGCTGCTCGACATCGTTCAGATCGTGCGTCGTCAGCAGCACCGTCGTGCCCTGTTCCCCGTTCAGATCGCGCAGGAAACGACGGACCTTGGCCTTGCTGATCACATCGAGCCCGATCGTCGGCTCGTCCAGGTACAGCACGTCCGGGTCGTGCAGCAGCGCCGCCGCGATGTCACCGCGCATCCGCTGCCCCAGCGAGAGCTCCCGCACCGGCACCCGCAGCAGGACCCCGAGGTCCAGCATCTCCACGCACCGCTCCAGGTTCTCCCGGAACCGCCGCTCCCCGATCCGGTACAGCCGCCGCACGAGACCGTACGAGTCCCGCAGGGGCAGGTCCCACCACAGGGTCGTCCGCTGCCCGAAGACGACCCCGATGCGCCGGGCCAGCTTCACCCGGTCCCGGGCCGGGTCGATCCCCGCCACCCGCAGCCGGCCGCCGCTCGGCGTGAGGATGCCCGTCAGCATCTTGACGGTGGTCGACTTCCCCGCCCCGTTCGGCCCGAGGTACCCCACCATCTCGCCCGGCGCCACCGTGAACGAGATGCCGTCGACCGCCCGCACCTCCTCCCGCACCCGCCGCAGCCCCCGGCCGGCCCGCCGCCGGACCGCGAACACCTTCTCCAGGTCCACCACTTCGATCAGCGCGCTCATCAGCCTCAGCTCCCCGTACTCCGGTACGACCGCAGCGCGGCACGCCACACCAGCGCCGCCGCCGCGCACAACACCCCGGCCACCGCGGGCGACATGAAGTCCACCCAGCCGGGCAGCCCCAGCGGGTCATCCTTGCCCAGCAGCCGCAGCGCCGGCACCCAGTTCACGAACGCCAGCGGCACCACGAACGTGACGCCCTGCACCAGCTCGCGG